>CAZDSU010000003.1:0-171993 GCA_964508135.1 uncultured Saprospiraceae bacterium | reverse complement strand
AATTCAACCCTTGCAGGGTTTCAAAGCGAACAATTTTTAAAGTGACAAAGTAGAACTAAGTTGACGACATTAGACTTTGAGTCACGCCGTCACTTATATCCCACCCTACTTCTTCACGTACTTCGTCAAAATCACAATCTGCTGGCCATTTACTTTGCCCTCAATCTGCGCTGGGTTGTCGAACACCAAACGGATGTTGCGGACGGCAGTGCCCCGCTTGGCGGTGAAGGTGGCCCCTTTCACGTCGAGGTCTTTTATCAAAACTACGGTGTCGCCGTTTTCCAAGGCCACGCCATTGCAGTCCACGTGCTTTTGTTCGGGATCATGGTCAGTGGCTGTTGCTGATGATGTTGCTTTGGCCCAAGCCAGCGTCTCGTCATCGAGGTAGAGCATGTCGAGCAGTTCGGCGGGCCAACCCGCAGGGCGCAGGTGGTCGAGCATCCGCCAAGCCAACACTTTTATGGCGGGCACCTCGCTCCACATGCTGTCGTTGAGGCAGCGCCAGTGGTTCTCGTCGGCGGTGGCGGTGTCTTCGATTTGGGTACGGCAGGTGTCGCAGAGAAGCGCCATTTCATCGGCATTGTCGCCGGATTTTGGGGCTACGATGTAGGTTGCAAGGGAATCTTTTGCGCCGCAAAGTTCACAGGCTGCGCCGCTGCGCTGTTGCAATATTTCTTCGTTGGTCATTTTTTTTTGTTTAGAAGGTTTAGCGGGTTTAGGAGGTTTAGAGGGGGTCTCGGTTAACCCCACTAAACCTCCTAAACCTCCAAATTTCGGGGCGCAAAGATAGATTTTTATCCTATACACAAGCCATCTTGACCCACCACCATCCCATCCCAAGCCAGCCCCACCCCATTCGGCAACTGCTTTGAGCGCTGCTTTTGCAGTCCCATTCGGTGGCTGATATGCGTGAGCCATGCCTGCTCCGGCTTTATGGTTTCGATGAAATCAAGTGCCTCCTCAAGGTTCAGGTGGGAGTGGTGCCATTCTAGGTGCAGGGCGTTGAGGACGAGGGTGCGGACGCCGTCGAGCTTGCTTTTTTCGGCATCGCTGATGGTTTTCATGTCGGTGATGTAGGCAAAGTCACCGATGCGGAAGCCGAGCACGGGCAACCCGCCGTGCATCACTTCGATGGGCGTGAAAGGGATGTCGGCTACCTCGAACGGCGTCTCCTTGGAAATCTCCACCGGGTCAATCATCGGCGCACCGGGGTACGGATTTTTGGCAAAAATATAAGCAAAGCGTTGCTTCACTTCGACCAGAACGGAACCAGTTCCGTAGAGCGGCATGTGGCGGTCTTGCAGGAAGTTGAAGGGGCGCACATCATCTAGGCCGATGATATGGTCGTTGTGCTCGTGGGTGAGCACCACGGCGTCGAGGCGCTTTACGCCAGCCCGCAGCATCTGTTGCCGGAAGTCCGGCCCGGCGTCAATGACCACGTTGCGGCCCTCGTGGGAAATCAGCAGCGAAGTGCGCAACCGTTGGTCACGTGGGTCGGTGGAGGCACATACTTCGCAGCCGCAACCGATGATGGGTACGCCTTGGGAGGTGCCGGTGCCGAGAAAGGTGAAAGTCAACTGGAAATTGGGAAATTACGAAATTGAGAAATTGAGTTGTCGGGGCAAAGTTAAACGGGAAACGTGGAAAGGGCGAAGATGATGCAGGTAGGAAAAAATGAAGGCGGCCCCTGAATTTTGTTTACAAATTTTAGTGAGAGTAAACGAGGCCGCCTGCACGTAAATAACGCCTATTTCTTTAAACCACAACCAATACGCACAAGGGTTTCCGTTCGCTGCTTAGGACGTAAAATTTCTTGAAAAATTCGATTTAGTTTCTTCTCTTCTTTTTTGGTTTTGGCGATAATTCAAATTGGACGGGAAGGTTGTATTGGCACCTGACAATCTTGCCACGAATTCTACCTGGTTCCCACAAAGGCATTGACTCAATCAATCGAATAATCTCCTCTTTGGTGCCAGCACCAAGGTCTCGGACAACGTCAATATTGCTTATTGACCCATCTAACTCTACGACAAACATGACATAGACTTTACCTTCAATTTCTTTTGCCAAGGCCTCTTCAGGATAATCAAGGTTCTCGGCAATGAAATCAAGCATTTTTTCCGCTGCACATTTTTTCCGCTTCTCAAATTCCATTTCAGCATCACATCCAGAAAATAAAGGTTGCTCATCAACAACTTTAAATATTTCCCCTTGAGGTCCTACCAAATTTGAACTGACTTGGCCTGATTGTGATTGCAAAGATGTAAGAGCAGTGACACTGATAACCAAGAATAAAAAAAGCTGTTTCATAAATTGATTTTAAGATTTGAATTAATAGATTCTGATGGTTTACATTTCCACAAAATACATGTCCACCTCTCCCTTAATGTTTTGGCACATTAAAAAATCTCTATCAAGCCTTGGTGTTCGCTTTCGTCAAGTGCTTCAATTGCATGGTGGCTTGCAATCAGCAGCTTTGCAATTTGCTCGGTACTTTGATTTCCTCGGCGGATTAGGATTAATTTGGGTGGAAATCCCCGTAACATCAACAAATTGGCAAAGTCCTCATCATTGGTAACAATATGGAATTCATTGGTTTTTGCCCATTTCCAAATCTCCTTGTCACTTGCTGGAATAGCTAGTCCTGTCCTTGTCACGTGTTCGACCTGCGAAAAGTTGGCGGAAAGTTGCTTGACCAGCCTCCACGAAAGATTTGCGTCGAGTAGCAGCTTCATGCCGTAGCAAGTATTTTGGTACTCTCTTCCCTATCGGCGGCGAAGGCAAGTGCCGCACGGATGGCTTCAATGCTCAATTCCGGGAAATCGCCGATGATTTCCTCATTTGTCATACCAGCGGCCAACCAACCCAAAATATCGCCGACAGAGATTCGGGTGCCTTTTATGCACGGCTTCCCAAAACGGATATTTGGATTGATGCTGATTAACGAACGATAGTTTTTCATAAACTGATTTTAAAAGATTTCCACACACAACCACGAAAATAAGGGAGAAAAGGTAAAAGCCAAGCCATTAAATTCAAACACATCAAACGAATGCATCCTCCACAAAATACATATCCACCTCCCCCTTGTTTTTCGCTGCCACTTTGCCCCGATGAGTACAGCGGAATTTGTCCTTGACCAGCTCGTAGGTCGTTTGCGAGATGTTCACCCGGTCAGGTTCGCCGCTCTGTTCCATTCGGGCGCCCATGTTCACCGTGTCGCCCCAGATGTCGTAGGCGAATTTCTTCTGGCCGACCACCCCTGCCACCACTGGCCCGGTGTGGATGCCGATGCGGCAGAAGAACTCCGGCTTGCTCGCCGCCCGCTGTTGTTGCCTGAATTTTTCCATAAAAACCTGCATTTCCAGCGCCGCCCGCACCATGTCCTCGGCGTGGGTCGTGGTGGGTTCGGGCAGGCCAGCAGCGCAGAAATAGGCATCGCCGATGGTCTTGATTTTCTCGATGCCGTGCCGCCCGATGATTTCATCGAAGGCCCGAAAACACTCGTCCAGCTCGGCCACCAGCGCCTCGGCGGGCATTTGCTCCGCAATCTGGGTGAAGGACTTGAAGTCCGAAAACAGCACCGTCACGGAATCGTAGCGGCGGGCCTTGGCCTTGCCGTGCGCCTTGAGTTCGTTGGCCGTCTGTTCGGGAAGGATGTTGAGAAGCAGTTCTTCCGAGCGCTGCTTTTCCCGCTTCACCGTTTTGTTGCTCCTGAACAGCGTGAGCGCCAGCAGCGTGAGCAGCCCCGCCCCGCCGAGCAGCGAGTAGCGGAAGGTGCGCTCACTGCGCAGTTGGGCATCTTTCAGTTGCAGTGCCTGCTGCTGTTTCTCGATTTCCTGTTGCTTTTTCTTGTCGGTGTAAACGGCCTCCCGGCGCTGTTCGGCGTTGATGCGCTCCTCGTTGAAGGTCGAGTAGCGAAGCTCGTCGTATTGTTCCCGGTAGCGGTAGGCGGTTTCAAAATTGCCCAATTTAAAATGGATGCGTGCCATGTCTTTCAGGGCGCTCTGCTGGAACTTCCGGTCGTTGATTTCCTTCGCAATGGCGTGGTAACGCTCCGTGTAGTCCAGTGCTTCTGGGTAGCGTTTCTGGCGGCGGCGCACGTCGGCGATGCCGTTGTACACCTCCATGATGCCCGCCCGTTCGCCCAGCTCTTCCCGAATTTTCAGGGAGCGGGCGAAGTAGTCCTCGGTTTGCGCCCAAGTTTTTTGGGCCCGTTCGTTGTCGCCTTTTTTATCATAAAAACTGCCAAAATTCTTTAGCACATAGCCCATGTTATTGAAGATTTCAGCTTGTCCGCTTTGGTCTTCCAGCCGCTGCCGGATGGCCAGTGCATCCTGGTAAATTTTGACGGCTTTTTCAAACAACTGCTTCACGCTGTCCACGAGCACGTCCTTGTCCATCAGCGCCTCGCCCTGGCTGTCGTGGAGGTTGGCGATGTTGGTGAGCACGGAGGCCTGCTGCCATTCGTTGCCAAGGCTGCGGTGCAGGTCGAGCGCTTTTTGGTAGGCGACCTGCGCCTCTGGGTAGCGGTCGGTTTCCGTGCGGATGTTCCCGATAATGTTCCAGGCGTTGGCGATGCCGTCGGCCTCCGCTTCTGTGTCGGCACCTTCGAGGTATCGAAAAATATTGTCGAGCGCCTCGGGGTAGTCGCCCATTTTTTCCAGCAGGTTGGCGATATTGTAGTAGGAGCGGAGGATGCGGGCGGTGTCGGCGAGTTGTTCCCGGATTTTCAGCGACTGCTGGTAGCCGTCGAGTGCGCCGAGGTAGTCGCCCTTGTTTTCCTTGACGTTGGCGATGTTGTTGAGGAGCGAGGCCATGCCCTTGCGGTCGCCGAGTTGCTCCCGCACTTGTTTTGATTGTTGAAAAAAGTCAATGGCCACGTCGGGTTGGCCGTGGATGTCGGCCACCACGCCCCGGTAGTTGAGGGCGTTGCCTTCGCCCGTTTTGAAGTGGAGCCGCCGAGCCAGTGCCAATGCGGAATCAAGGTGGAGTGTGGCCGTTTTTGGGTCGTCAAACTTGAGTTCCCAAGCCAGGTCGTTGAGCAGGTTGACTTTGTTGGTGTCTGGCCGAGCGGTTTTCAACAGCCGGAACAGGCTGTCGGCAGCCGGATTCCCCTGCGAGAAAGCCAGGCAGGGCAGGAGCAACAGGGCGATTTGAATGGGCCAGATTTTCATAAGTTATGAGTTATGAGTTATGAGCTTTGAATGGCGTGGGCTAACTCAAAACTCATAACTCATAACTGTCTTCACTGCTTGTTTTCCGGCAGCAGCACCACGCCGCTGGCCATGAATTTCAGTTCTTCTTTCGGTTGGGTAATGGCCTCAATTTCTTCCTTCGACTTGCCTTCGTCCTCGGCGTAGTGCTTGAGGTCTTCCACGGAAGTAGTCTCCCGGAAAGCGTAGCCCTCCATCACGACTTCACGCCCAGCGATGTCCTTCGGGAGAAAAAAGCCGTAGTCCTTGAACTTCACGAACATGTCGCCTGCTTGCTCGTCGTGTAGGTTGACCCAGCAGCCTTTCACTTGGCAGACCGACTCGACTTTGCCCTTGACCTTAACTTGGACGGAGTCAACGCCCTGCAATTTGCCCACCATCTCGCTCATCGAAACGGCACCGTCGGTGGTGATGGCGTCGCCGAAGGTCTGTGGTTGGCCAGTTTGAACGGTGGTGTCAGCGGGTTGTTCGCCACCACAAGCCATGAAGCTGGCGGCAATGATTGCAACGAAAAAGAATTTCTTTACCATTGGAGCTTATTTTTTTTTGATTAGAAAATTTGTTTCGTGGCAAAAATAGCCATTCATTTTTAATCCGACGACCGAAGCCGCATGTCACGCCCAGTGATTTTTTCCCTAAAACTTTTTTATCATAAAATAACCCCCGTATGGCTTTGCGTTTGAGTTGCAACAAATTCAAAACGGGCTATCCAGCCAATTCCCCATTCCCATTTTATTTGCTTGAAACTTCGATTTCCAATTTCTAATTTCATCAATATCACCCGATGCAACACTGCTACCTTTTTTTCAAAATCAAAACCCGGAACAATGAGGAATTTAAAGCAGTGTGCAGTATTGACAGGGTTCGCCCTCCTTTTTCATGTCTCGGCTTCGGCCAGCGGCGTTGATGACGCCCGCTTTTTTACCAACAACAACCTAGAACCGAGCGGCTGTGTAAACGGCAACTGTTCGGACGGCTATGGTACCTACCAGTACCCGAACGGCAACAAGTACATCGGCGACTTCCAAAACGGCAAGCCCAACGGAAAGGGCATCCTCTACTGTGCCAACGGCAACAAGTACATCGGCCACTGGCAGGACAATATGCAACAGGGCGAAGGCAAATTTACCTTCAACGAGGGGCACGAGTATTTTGGCCAGTTCAAACGGAGCCAATTTCACGGCAAAGGCATCATGCGCTTTGCCAACGGCGACAGGTACGACGGCGACTGGCAATCCAACAAACAAGAGGGCCTCGGCACTTACTCCTTCCACACTGGCGACCGGTACGAGGGGCGCTTTCGGGAGGGCCGCTTCAATGGGGCAGGTACCATGTTTTACAAAAGCGGGGCAAAATATGTGGGGCAATGGGCCAATAACCAGAAGAACGGTGCTGGCGTTTTTTTTGATGAAAACGGCGGGGCCAACCCTGGCGAATGGGTGAACGGCAAGTCACGCAGACCCGTCGCCAACGAACCAGCCGATGCAACCGCCCTTGACACCGAAGTCGCTTTAAAAACACCTGCCCCATCCCCCACCTACGACCCACAAGTGAAAGTCTGGGCAGTGGTGGCTGGCGTGGCCAACTACACGGACATGCCTGCCCTCCGCTACACGGACGACGACGCATACCATTTTTACGCCTTCCTAAAAAGCCCCGAAGGTGGCGCACTGCCCGACGAGCAGTTGCGGGTGCTCGTGGACGACAATGCCACCCGTGATAACCTGCTGGATGCCATGCGAAGTGTTTTTCTGCAAGCCGACGAAAACGACGTGGTGCTGTTCTACTTCTCCGGGCACGGCATCGAGGGAGCCTTCGTCCCGGTGGACTTCGATGGGTACAGCCACCGCCTGGAGCACTCCGAAATCCGACATATTTTGGAGCAAAGCAGGGCACGACAGAAGATTGTGCTAGGCGACGCTTGTCACTCTGGCTCACTCATCGGCAGCCAATTTGCATCCGAAATGCTCGCCGCCAAGGAGCCGTCCGTTGGTGACATGCTCGACAAATATTACAAGGCGTTTGAAAATTGCGATAGCGGCATGGCGCTGTTCATGTCGTCAAAAGGGCAGGAAGTTTCACTAGAGGACACTGGGCTTCGTTCAGGTGTTTTCAGCCATTATCTTATCCGTGGCCTCAAAGGTGAAGCCGATGCCGACAAGGACAAAATCGTCACCATCGAGGAGTTGTTCGCTTTTGTAAAATCGAAAGTTAGCAGCTACACAGCTGGGGCGCAAACGCCTGTTCTGACCGGAAAATATGATGGCAAGCTGCCGGTGGGAGTTGTTAGATAGGTATGAGGTTTGGAGGTATGAGGTATGGACATGAACTGTCATACCTCCATACCTCATACCTCATACCTTACTCTGTCATATCCATCGTGTGAAAAACGAACTGAACATCGTCGTCTTCCTCCATTTTTTCAATCAATTTGATGACATCTTCGACCTCCTCGTCACTGAGTTTTTTCAGCATGGCGGGGATTCGCTCAAACCTTGATTCCTGGATTTCGATGCCCTTGTCTTCCAGTGCCTTGGTCAAGCTGCCGAAGTCGCTAAACCCAGCGATGAGGAGCATTTGCTCGTCCTCCTCTTTGATTTCCTCTAAGCCAGCATCAATCATCTCCAACTCAAACTCGTCCCGGTCTGCAATGGCGGTTTTTGCTACGGCGAAAATGGCCTTGCGGGAAAACATATAGTCCACCGAACCGGAAGTGCCGAGCGAGCCACCGTATTTTGAAAACACGTGGCGGACGTTGGCCACGGTTCGGGTCGGATTGTCGGTGGCGGTTTCCACCAGTATGGCAATGCCATGTGGTGCGTAACCTTCGTACACGACTTCCTCGTAGTTCTCGGATTCTTTTGAAGTTGCTTTTTTAATGGCGTTGTCCACGTTGGCCTTGGGCATATTGGCGGCCTTGGCGTTCTGGATGGCCATGCGCAAGCGGGGGTTGTAGTTGGGGTCGCCGCCACCCGATTTCACGGCAAGGGCTATCTGCCTGCCCACCCGGGTGAACGCCTTGGCCATGCCTGCCCAGCGCTTCATTTTAGTTGCCTTGCGATATTCAAATGCTCTTCCCATGATTATGGATTGCTTTATTGTTGAATTGTTGAATTGTTGGCCCCTTTGCCCAGCCTTCTTTAAAAACGGGTGCAAAGGTAGGCATCGGGCATAAAATTCTTAAATGTATTTTAGGGAAAAATTTCTTTTAAAACCCTGAGCGGTTGGCTTCCTTCATGTCCAGGTTGAGCTGCTTGAAGTCAATCTTGCCTTTGTTGGCCTTGAGGTGTTCCACCAGCACGATGGCCCGTTTTAGTCGGGTGTCGGAGGTCTTGGGCTGACCAGCGATGTAGAGCAGGTTACGCTGTTTGCCCGGTGTGAGTGCTTGAAAGTAGCGATTGCCTTCCTCGTCCTGTGCCAGCGTTTCGCCAAATTCCTCGGGCATGGGCAAGCCATACTCGCTCTCGTCTTTGCGGAGCGAAACCTCCACCATCGAGCCGAGTTGCAGCTTGAGCTTGTCCCGAATTTTTTTGTTGATGTTGATGAAAAAATGGCCGTCGCCCTTGGGCATCAGGGCACACTGGAACTCCAGGCTACCGTTCAGGGTGCAGACCACCCGGCGGTCATTTCCATCCAAAAACGGCTTGGCGTACTGCTCCAGCACCACGATGTGAAAAGTCCAAAGGGCGGTGTTGAAGTTTTCGAGCGGGGTGGTGAACGTCATCTTGTTATTTTGGAATGACGATTTACGATTTACGATTGGGGCAGCCCTTTCGTAAATCGTAAACCGTCAGTCGTAAATTATTTTGGCCAGCCACAAACAATGCCGCCCATGATGGCGATAGTAATTACCCAATAACCGAAGTTGATTAGGATGTACTTCCAGCCCTTGCGCTCAAACATGGCGTTGGTGGCCAAGATGGGCAGCCCAAAGAACAGCATCGTGATGATGCCATGCACCATGCCGTGAGCGAAGGTGCGGTGGAGGGTGCCATATTTGGTGAAAAAGTCAGCAATGAAGACCGCTTCCGGAGACCCCGCTACCGGGTCTTGGCCTTTGACGTTGAACAGCCCAGGAATGTTGAATTGGTGAATAGTCAGGTTGTTCATGGACATGGCCAGCATTAAACTGAAAAAGAAGGACAGGCCGAAAATCAGGGCCATGTTGGCGCCTTTCATTTTTTCTTCGGTCATGTCGGCAGCTTTCATCCAAGCGGTGCCCACTACTTTAGGGTGGTACCAGACGAAGCCAATCAGGGTTGGGACGAGTGCCGCTACCAGAACGGCAAGAAAGTTGATCTCCATAAGTTAGTTGATTTTAGTTGTGAAAAATTAGGTTGAAAAACTGAGCCGAAGGTATTGAAATGTTTTGTTTCAAAACAACATTATTTGTTTCGTTTTTGACAAAAAACAAAAAAAAACGGCGTCTCGTTGGAGACGCCGTCAGAATGGCCGTTTCTACCGGCCTATTTTTGGAAATGCGGTTGGGCGAAGATTACTTCTTGACACCTTTCACTGCGATAGCAGCTTTGGCAACAGGTTTTGCGGCGGCCTTTGGGGCAGTTGGCTTGGCTTCGACCTTGGTCGCAATTGCTTTCGCAACGGCCTTGGGTGCAACGGCAGCTTTTGGCGCAGCCGGTTTTGCAGCGGCCTTTGGTGCAGCAGGCATCGCAGCTTTCGGTGCAGCGGCAGCTTTTGGTGCTATTGCTTTTGGAGCAGCAACTTTAGCAACAGGCTTTGCAACAACTTTCGGTGCAACAGCGGCTTTTGGTGCAGCAACTTTAGCAGCAGGTTTTGCCTCTGCTTTGGGAGCAGCAGCTTTTGCAGCAGCAGCGGCGGCCACTTCACGGAGTGAAATCACGGAGTTGTAGCCCCCAAATGGAGAAACTTCGTAGTTGTCGGCGTTCCAGTCGTTTTCCCAGATGTGGTTGTCAATCAGGTAACGGAACTGGTACTCTTTGCCAGCGGCCAGTTCAACTTCGGTAGTAAATTCTGCTTTTTGAGCTTTCATTTTGTAGCCCTTTTCCCAGCTCCATTCGTTGAAGTCGCCGAGGATGCGCACCTCTTTGCCGCCTTGGGCAGCTTCGAGTGGCAGGGTGAAAGTAACCTTGCAGACAGGTTTGGTCTTGGAATAGTCTTTTTTCAACATGGTTGACATAGAATAATGATTTAAGATAATAAATGGTAATGGTAGATTTGAATGGTCTTGTTAAGCAGTTGCTTTGGCCGGTAAGGTTGTGGACTGCTTAATATTATGCAGCGTTTGCCATAAATGTTTGCGGCCTTACCGTTTTTTATTTGAACGGGTAGAAAGGCGTTTTTGATTTGCGCCGCAAAGATATGTTTTAAAAATCAATTTACTACCTTATGTTGTTGAATTTCAGTCGTTTACGATTAATAGTATTGCCTTGCAAAAAAGTATTTCACCGGATTATTTTACATGAATTTTGAAACTTGGCGTTTTTTTAATGAATAATTTTACCAAAATAGGGGTATAGCCATTTTTTATTTCACAAAATTTTTATCATTTTTTTTAAAAAAAAACCTCACGAAACAGTCAATAATTTCGTGGGCTTGGGACACATCCATTCCTGCATTGCCAAAATGGCACAAACATTGCCAGAGATAGAGACCTTCCCTTCGAATTCCCAGGCAAAATATTTTGGACTAACAAAACTTGAACAAATGAACAAAGTTCGCCTGATCGGTCTCTTTGCGGCGTTGATTGTTGCCTGCAATTTTGCCGCTGCTCAAATACATCTTAAAGCCGAAGCAATACCTGGTGCTGCCAATTTCTATGGCGTTTACGCCATGGTCTGTGACAACGTTATGCCCAGTGGAAACACCATTACCGGCTCTGGCCAAGTAACTGTTAAGTTTCCTGCCGGCTTATCGTTCTCCAACTTGACCTCGCTGGCCGGCACTTGGACACAAAATGCAATGGTATCCAACCCTGTCGAAGCACCTGGCAAAGTCTATGTTTCCATGGGATTCCTGGCAGACAACCCGCAAATCATTTACCAGCCAGACACCGAAACATTGCTGTTTACTTTTAAATTGAACGGCACTGCCACAGGCGCTCCTGAACTCATCGTTAACGGCATTGACCCATTTGATTTTCTGCCAAACTCGGCAAGCTCCAATCCCGGCAACGAACTGACGGTGCTTGATTTTGGCGTACAGCCGCTGGGACTTTATACCTACGAGGGCAACTATACCGGAAGCGCTGTGTCTTGCAGCGAAACCCCACAAGATACCACTGTCGTTACGCCCCCGGGCGACACAACTACCCAAGACACAACCGTCATCACACCTCCGGGCGACACGACCACACAGGACACAACCGTCATTACGCCCCCGGGCGATACGACCACGCAGGACACAACCGTCATTACGCCCCCTGGCGACACGACCACGCAGACTTCTGGGTTGAAAGACTTGAGAAAGGAACCCAAATTCTATAGCCTCTACCCCACTCCCGCATACGAATGGATTACGGTAAAATTCTTGAATCCTGACGCGGAAGGTGGGACGATTCGGTTGTTCACCTTGAACGGGGTTTCGATTGGAGAGATAAGTCGGGGGCAAAGACCGGAACTAACGCTGAATGTCAGCGGCCTTTCGTCGGGCTTGTACCTAATCAGGTATGATAAAGACGGCAAAACCCTTCAGCAGGGCAAATTTTTAAAACAATAACTATTAACATAATTTACCTAGCAAGGGCGTTGAACAAATCAACGCCCTTTTTTTTGCCTTAAATGGAATTAGGTTAGGGCGACCACTTTGGCCGCTAAAACATCATTCAATGACCAACTTGGCCGTTTTCGTTCCCAAAACTGACTCCACCTGCACCAGGTAAATACCGGGCGCAAAATCAGCAACCGAAAACACATTGCCCTTGTTGCTGGCAAGTTCCCTGCGGGAAACTTCTCGGCCAGTCGAGTCAAAAATTCGCAGCATGTTTGCCTTTTCCTTGCCGCCAATATCCACCCGTACAACCGATGTGGCAGGATTCGGGGCTATCAAAATGCTGCCTTCCTGCTCCAATATTTCTTTGCTCGGCGACACGCCCACCGTGACCGCTACCCTATCGGATACGCACTCGTAGCTTTTCTTTTGCACCTTCCAATTATAGAAATAATAGTAGTATTCATTGCCCAGTGCATCGTTGGTGATTTCACCTATGTTGCCAATGGCGTAGGGGAACTGCGTGGCTGCACTTGTGTTTCTGAAAAGGTTGTTCTGCACACAGCGCAGTGAATAATTGTTGCCGACGGGTATTTCAAAGTTCAACGTCAGCTCGTGGGTGCCGGGGCCTAGGTCAAAAACATTTTCGTCGAGCAACACGCCGCTTCCATCGTAGAGGCGGATAGTCCTCAAGCCCGCCGGGGCCGTGCTCGGCACGTAAACCACCACGCTGATCAGCGTAAACGGCTCCCACACATTGAACAAATTATAGGAGCCTTGGGAGGGCAAACCACCCGCCCCAGCATTGTCGGCCTTGCCACCGAACTGGATTTCGCCGGGGTAAAGGTGGTGTGCTTCCACGTAGTAGGTCGTCGTTTGGTCGAGCATTGGGGTCTGGAAGCTGTTGCCGGAGCCGAGCAGGAGGCCGTTGCTGGGAGCATTGTACCATTCAAGGTTTTGGCCAGTGGCCGTCAGCAACACCGAGTCGCCGGGGGCAATGTTGGCGCCAGTCACCACTGGCTCGTCAGCGTTCAGTTCCTGCACTACCACCGAAACCGAGGTAATCGGGTCGTTCGAGCAGACCGCATCCGTTGAAACAAAGTATTCGCCGGAGGCGGAAACGTTGATGCTCGTGCCAGCCTCGCCTGTTGACCAAACGGGGTTTTCACCGCTTGTCATCGTCAAAACCACAGCGCCGCCCTCGCAAAAAATCGTTTCACCTGCGGCGGAAACAACGGGAATGACTTCTTGCACCACCGTGACTTGAACCGTATTGGTAAACGAAATACAGCCATTGCCATCGGTTAGCACCGCATTGTAATTTCCTGATGACGAAACAGTTAGCGTTTGTGTAGTCTCGCCATTTGACCATTCGTAAGAGAAGCCATCGGGGAGTGAAAGCAAAACGGTTTCGCCGGGGCAAATCTCCGTTTCTCCCGCCACCGTTACCTGTGTTTGCGGCAGCAGGCAACCAGCTTCCGGGATGATGAGGGTTGTGTTGATGCTCGGGTTCAGCAAGGTGGTCTTGATACCGGACGGCCATTTCACCACCACCGAATCCACCTGCGCCGCTTGGCCGATGCCAAAAAATGCCGTGAGCGAACTCATCGGACTGAAGCTCTGCCCACTGCGCACCTCCCGGATTTGTTTGCCCCAAGCGCCGTACAATTCCACCCTCGTTCCAATGCCATTTTTGTTGCTGGTAGTTCCTATCGTGTTGATTTTCAGCCAGTTGTTGGCATTGCCAGCATTCAAAAAAATGGTCGAACCCGATAGCACATCCAGGAAGCCGTCGTTGTTCAGGTCGCCGATGCCGCCGCCACTGACCGGTAGGTTCTGGCCAGTGAAGGTCAGGTTGCCGTTGTTCAGATAGAGCTGAGTTTGCATCTGCGAGAGGATGTCCACCCACCCGTCGTTGTTAAAGTCGCCCGAAGCATTTTCCCAAGCGCCGAGGTCGTTGGGGTTGATGCCCGTCGTCAGGACGATGTCCGTGAAAGTGCCGTCACCATTGTTGAGAAAAAAACGGTTCTGAAAATCGTGGTTCACGATGAAGGCATCGAAGTCGCCGTCGTTGTCGAAATCCTCGAAGACCGTGCTCCACGACTGGGCATTGTCGTCCACACCAGCCGCTTGACCCACCTCCGAGTACGTGCCATCGCCGTTGTTTTGGTAGAGCAAATTGGTGCGGTCAATATCGCCGGGTTGTGCGCCGCCCTTGCACTTGGTGATGTAGAGGTCGTTGTCGCCATCGTTGTCGTAGTCCGTCCAGATGGCGGCGTAGTTGCCGGGGCGGTCGGCAGTGACGATGAGGCTTTGGTCAAGTATCATGTTGCCGAAACCGTCGTTGCGGTAGGGGTGCGATTGGTCCACATCGTGGCAAACGAAGGCATCCAAATGGCCGTCGTTGTCAATGTCCGACATGGTGGAGCGCTGGCTGAAAATGAACTCAGGCTTGATGTATTCTGCGTAGCCCGTTCCCGTCGAATTGGCAAGGACGAAGGAAACGCCAGCCCCATCGCCAAACAGCAGGTCGGTGTAGCCGTTGTTGTCGAGGTCGCCAGCGCAGATGCTCCACGAGGGCACGTTCACGAAGCTTACCCCAAAAAAAGACTGCATGAAGCTACCGTCCAACTGCTGGTAGTCAATGTACATGCCGTTGTCCGTCACCCGCACCACGTCGTCGAGTTGGTCGTTGTTCATGTCCACCACGCAGTTGTTGTAGGAAAAACCGAGGATGCTGTTTAGCAGGTTGCCGTTTGGTATCATCACGACGGTTTCTTGGGCGGTCATTTTGCCGAAGGCAAAAAAGAGAGAAGCGAAGAGGAGGAATTGATTTTTCATCGTTGGATTTGTTTTAAAATTTTAGCAGACGCTGTGTGTGTCGCTTTTGTCATCCTGCAAGGACCCGTCCACGTTAATACGAGCAAACGTGGCGTGGACGGGTCCTTGCAGGATGACAAAAGCGACGCGGACGAGGCGACGTAAATAACTGCGAAAAAATGCTACTGCACCAATACTTTCTCCACCTGCACCCGTCCGTCACGTCCTTTGAACTGCACCAAAAAGACGCCACGTCCGCTGAGGTTCAGTTCGTAATTGCCTGACTTTCTGCGCATTGCGTCCACTTGTCGCCCTTTCAGGTCAAACACCCGCACCTCGTGTTCCTGTGACGATTGCACGAAGAGCCGACCATCGGTGGAGAGCGTCGGGTAAAGTTTGACGAAGGCTTCCTGGCTGCGGGACTTCACGCTGCTGATGATGGGGTCTACCATGATTTCCGACGCCTTCACCAGTACGGGCATCCGGTCGGCGGCGTCGAACATGGTGCGGAAAGCCTCAATTTCCGGGCTGGTCTCGCTGAACATTTCGTCCATCCATTTCGGGGGCAACGGCTGGTAAAAGACTTTGGCACTTACGTGCAAAAGGCTTTTTTCGCCGTTCATCGGGACATGAAAAAACACCACGTCAGTGCCGGAGCCTTCCACGCCATTCTCGTGGTTGAAGTCCGTGTCCGAGGGGTCAACCCCTGCAACCAGCACCGTGTCGTAGGTCGGGTGCGACTGGCTGAACCCGAGCGGCGGCAGGCGGTTGTCCTTGATGGGATGGTCTGCCCGTTCGAGAACGGTGGTCACGTCGTCGTTCACATCGCCCATGACCATTTCGTAAATCTGTACCTGTTCCGTCGAGTTAATTACTTGGTAATGAGGTTCGTAGGTTGGGTTTTGACCGTACACTTCGTACTCGCTGTCCATTTTCCCAGAAACAAAAACCGTGTCGCCCGCCTCCGTTTCCACCACAAACTGGATGAACGCCCGCCGTGACGGGTAGCCGGACGGGAACTTGTGCCCCGCGAGGTTGGAGAGCTTGAGTGAAAATTTGGCCGTGTCCAAATCCCGTTCGAGCAGTTGCAGGTCGAGGAGCAGGGTCTTGTTTTGTAGCAGCGTTGTCGTTTTCCCCATCACGTCCTCGAATTGCGATGGCCCGGCGGTGAGGCCGAGCGCCTCCACGTTGTCCCGAAGCAGGCCGAGCATCGTCACGTTGCCGCCGACCAACTCGTGCATGAAAAACGGGCTTCGTGGTTCGGTCATCGCCCCGGTGACGATATGCACCGGCCATTTGTCGAGGCTGGGCATGTGGCAGCCTTGGCAGGACAAGGTGTCGTTGTACGCCGAGTTGAGCCACTCGTGGTAGGTGGCCTGCTCCACGAACTTGTTGCCCGTCACATTCCCTTGAAAATCAAGCGTTTCCGTAAGGAGCGTATGACAATCGGCGCAGGCCTCTGACTTTGAAATATGGTCACTGAACTTTGGTTTGTAACCTGTCTCCGTCAGCATCGGGCTTACGAGCGGCGACATATACGGCCCATAAGCCACCCTGAAAGTGTCGAAGGTGAGCAGTCCGGAATACGATTGGGCAATGCCCTCCTTGGCCAGCATGTGACAGGCCAGGCAGGAGACACCGTCCAGCGCCAGCGAATCGCCCACCATGTCGGCGATACCGTAGTGTAGTGCGCCGAGGTGCTTGGCGTCGAAATGGCCCATCGGGGCGTGGCAGGAGGTGCATTTGTCCTCGATGGCGGCCTTGTGCTGCGGGTAGAGCAACACTTCGTGGCTAATTTTTGCCCGCCAAAATGGATCTCTGGCGGAGTTGGCCATCATGGTGGCCCGCCAATCGTCCACCACGTTCACGTCGTCGCCGTTGGCATCCACACTTGCCAGGCCGAGCGTGTCAAGGCCGTGGCATTTTTGGCAAACGCCGCTGCCAGCGAAGAGGTAATTGTAGCCATTGGGCAAAGTGGTATCCAGCACAACCATCTGAAAATGAGCCATTTCTGCCTCGGAGTGGAACTTGCGCACCTCCTCGTCCTTGGCCAGCGTAAGGTTGGACAGCAGCAGGGGCAGTGCGATGATGGGGATGCAGACGAGCAGTGTGTTGCGGTATTTTTTCATTAAGCTATTTGTTGGGGGGCAAATGTAGTTGGTTAAATGCGTTAACCCATTGGGTTAAAGTATCTGAATTTGACAGCAGGAATTCATTTTTGCTTTATGCTAAAACAAATATCAAGTGGGCTTCAAAGTCGCTTTTTTTCCACGAAAAACAAGCCGTCGCTGACCCTGAAAGCTTTCATGTCATTTATTCCAGAAAGCACTCCTTCTTTGATTTCTCCAGTAACTGGCCTTAACAAAAATGCCTGATCAACTGTGCCTACCACGACTGGCATATCAAATCCTTTTACATCCGCCCGCCACCTGCATTTGATTTTGATGTCTCCACTGTCCATTTGTTCCAAATCATATTCCAGCGTTGGCAAGGAGGGATGGTGCAGATACTGCTCGATAACCCGGCTCATGTCCTTTCCCAAATAACTGTTTACAAAATTTACAAAATCATCGCTGGTGCAGGTTTTGTACCGATATTTTTCATAAAAGCCTTTGATCAAGCCAAAGAACATGGGGTCGTCGGCAATGGAAAGCCGCAGCGTGTGCAACAACCATGCACCTTTGTTGTAGCGGTCTAAATTTGGATACTGCACGGCTATTGTATGGAAGGACTGTTTGAACAAATGCCTGGTAATGAATGAATTACATTTTTGACATGCCTTGGCGAACTCTATTTCCAAGTTGTTATTTGCGGATTTTCTCCCAAAACGGGTTCAAAAATGAAGCAAAATAAAGCATGAAAAAAAATGAACCATTGATAATCAACAAGTTAGCGACGACAACTTCCATACAATAGCCGTGCAGTATCTAAATTTGTAATCTTCGCGTAATTCACGTCGTAAGGGCCAACCATCGGTTCGGAGTTGGAGATAATGGAAAACTGACCCCTGAGGTAATTTTGTGCATCAGAATTGGAGGACATGCACTCCACATACCATGACTCCATGTAGGTGGCAAATCCTTCGTGAATCCAGAGGTCGGCCATGTCCTTAATGCTGACGGCATTTCCAAAATATTCATGGGCAGTTTCGTGGACTATGATGTGATCATAGTCCATATCGTCAGGCACCCACCTTCCCTGGTATCCTCGCTGAAAGTCACTTCCGAAAGCGATGGCGCCCTGGTGTTCCATGCCAGTGAAAGGGGACTCCACCAATGCAAAACCATCCTTTGGAAAGGGAAATTTGCCCAACAACTTTTCGTAACATGCCAGCAGCGGTTTGACTTGGCGAAAATATTCTTTCGCACGTTCCAAATTATGTGGCAGCACATAGTAATCAAGCGCAAGGCTGTCGCCGTCTGCGCAAATGAACCAGTCGCTGAAATGCTCGAAACTGCCGATGTTGAGCGTCACGTTGTAGTTGTTGATGGGGTAAGAAACGAACCAATGGTACCGGTCGGTTTTTTCGTCGAGGTGAGTGACTTGCCGAAGATTTCCGTTGCAAACGACCACGAGTGGCCTCGGCACATCCACTCGGATAGAAACGCTGTCCGGCTCGTCGGAGAGGTGGTCTTTGCAGGGCCACCAGAGGCTGGCGCCAATGCCCTCGCAGGCCACGCCGACCCAAGGCTTGAGCTTGTGGTCTTTTTTCCAGACAAACCCACCATCCCAGGGCGGCATCTTCGCAATATGTGGCCTGCCCTGATAGACAACCCTGATGAATCCGCTCGAGCCTGCTGGAAGCAGCTCGGGGAATTTCACAAAAATGGCATTGTGCAAACGAAAAAACGCCAATGTTTCATCCTTGAACGTGATGGCGTCTATGTCCATGTTCTCAAAAAGGTCAATTTGGATTTTGGAACAATCCTCCACAACGCTGAAATGGATGTCAACAAAGCCTTTGAGGAATTTCCTTTTTGTGTCCACCGAGAGGTTGATGTCGTAAAAAGTGACATCATAGCAAGTTCGTTCCTGGCGCAACATTCCACGCAGCGTATCGGCTTGCGTAAACGAGCGGTTTTTGAAAAAATCCCGCTGTGCAAGCCCATTTTCAAGAAAAACGGCAACGCAAACCAAGAGTAAAGCATGTCTTTTTTTCATAGTAAAATCCTGATTCCCAGCTTTTTATAATCGAATAAAAAAATTCCTAACTTTGACCGCTAAAAATACGACACCTTTCATCAACCACCAACCAGCTCTATGTCCACCGACGTAAACAAAGCCATTCAGGAACTGCTTTTCGACCAAGCCGCCGTCATCGTGCCCGGCCTGGGCGGCTTCACCTCCACGCCCGGCTCCGCCACGGTGGACTATGTGCAGGACGTCATCACGCCACCCGCCGCCAAGCTGGAGTTCAACCCTAACCTGGTCATCAATGACGGGGTGTTGGTGCAGTACCTGCAAAAAGGCAACCTGAGCACCTACCAGGAGGCCGAGGGCGTGGTGGAGAAATTCGTGGCGTCGGTGCGGGAAACGCTGGAGCGCCGGGAGATTTTCGAGATTCCGAAGGTCGGACGACTGTACCAGGACTACGAACACAAAATCCGGTTCATGCCCGAAGGCTCGAACTTCAACGCCGACTCGTTTGGCCTGCCCACGGTCGAGTTCCAGCCGCTGGTGAAAGAGAAACCCAAGGTCATGCCCACACCGCCCCGACCCGCCACTTTCGTGAGCGAGGGCGCTGTGCCTTCGGCAAATGTTGATAAGGCCACGGATGCCGCCACCATCACCGTGGGCGAGTCACAAACTTCGATGTTGATGAAGATACTGCCGTGGATGGTGCTGCTGGCGGCTATTTTGATTGCGCTGACGCTGTACTATATTTTTGGTGGGACAAATCAAAAACCGGTCGCCGACCTCCCCGAGGCTACCGAGCACCTGAACGTGAAACCCACCCTCCCCGAAGATGGCACCACGGAAACCGCCCCCGCCGAGCCGGCCCAACAGCAGTCAACCCCATCAGAGGACAACCCTACCCCACCGCCTGTTTCGCAGCAAAAAAACACGCCACCGAAGGAGGCCGCCGTGCCGGACGCTGCCGACACGGAGCAGGACAACTTTGAGCCAACGAAAAACAAGATTTACCTGGTCGTACACAGTTTTGGGGTAAAGAGCAATGCCACCAAATTTGCCCAAAAATTGACCGAGGATGGCTACGCCGCTCAAACGAAAAAAGCGGGCAGCCTCTATCGGGTGGGCGTGATGATTGCTTACGACTCCAAAAACGACCTAGAAAAAGCACGGAAAGAACTCGCCACCAAGTACAAAGCCGGCCCGAAAACGGAAAAGGAACTGGAGGAGATGGGGCAGTAGGCTTGAGTTGGCAGTTCGACAGTTGGTAGTTGGCAGCCAGGCGCTGCTTCCAATTTTATTCAACATTCATAATCCCTCTTTTTGATTTTGAAAAAAATCGGGCTACTCTCCGACACGCACAGTTCTCTGGACGAGCGCATCTTCAGCTACTTTGAGTCCTGTGACGAAATCTGGCATGCGGGCGACATCGGCAACCCTGTGGTGGCCGACCGGCTCGAAGCCTTCCGCCCTTTTAGGGCGGTTTACGGCAATATTGACGGCCAGGCCATTCGCCGCCGCTATCCGCTTGACCTGCGGTTTGAATGTGAAGGGGTAGATGTCTTCATGACGCATATCGGCGGGTACCCGGGCAGGTACGACAAGAGGGTGCGGGAAATCTTGCAGGCCAACCCGCCGAAGCTTTTCATTTGCGGACATTCACATATTTTGAAGGTGATGCCGGACAAAGCGCTCGGCCTGTTGCACATGAACCCAGGTGCCTGCGGCAATGAGGGCTGGCACAAGGTCAAGACCATTCTTCGCTTCGACCTCAACGAAGGGCGGATTGAAAACCTGGAGGTGGTGGAGCTGGGCGGGCGGGGAGGAGGAATTGAAAATTGAAAATGGAGAATTGATAGATCCCTGCGTTCGCCATTCTCAATTTTCAATTCATTAAGAAACTACCAGCTCAGGTCGTCGTCAATCTTCTTGTCGGCGGGCAGCGGAGGCGTTTGCCATTCATTGGTATCTACTTCGATTTCCTTATCAGGTCCACTTTCATCTTTGGGGACACGTGGCGGGTGCTCGTAGCCAGATTCAGCGTCACGGGCATCCCACTCTTCGTGGAGGCGGTCGAACTCCTCGTAGTCGTAGTCCGGCATCAGCTCCGTTTTGACGTAGGCAATGACTTCTTCGAGATTGGCCAAAAAACGGTTGAAATCTTCTTTGTAAAGAAAAATCTTGTGCCGTTCCGTGCCTTCGCCGTTGAAGCGTTTTGTGCTTTCCGTGAGGGTGAGGTAATAGTCATCGCCTTTCGTTTGGCGCACGTCAAAGAAGTAAGTTCTTCGTTTACCAGCATTCACTTTCTTTGAGAAAACGCTCTCAAATCTTCTGTCTCTTTCCACTGGTTGTAGGATTTTAGTGATTGAATTGCCCTTGAAAACCTTTCAACAAGCATGTCAGGCTTTTTATCGGCCTGACAAATGTAGGTATTTGACTTAAACTGCAAAATATCTTAGTGAAAAGCTTGCTTTTTTAGAAAAAAAATAGGAGTCAGGCGCACCAACACGGATTGATTTCAATTTTAATTCAATTTAAATAGACCTAGTAAGCAAAATGATTTTTGTTGCTATTTCCTAGATTCAAACCTTTTATACCTTTGCCACGCTTTAAAGGAAAGTCTTAGCGCGGTAAATGAACACGCTACTATCTTTCCTGCGAAGAAGCTGTTTCAGCTATCACAAAGAACGACCACCATTCCTTCATTTAATGCATTCAAGCATGAGAAAGGGTTTTACGAGGCTTCACCTGATTATTTCCTTATTGTTCATCCAACAACTGGCACAAGCACAATCCCCATCTGGCAGTGGCTCCAGTAGTTTCACCATGCTGCTACTGGCCATCGTGGTGTTGATTGCGTTTTTCGTCATCATTCGTGTCTCCGACAACTTGGTGCGCATCGAGGCAGGCAAAAGCGGCGTTGACAGCGAGGATGCCGGGTTGACCTCCTTCCCCGGCGTACGTGATTTGTTCAGGAAAAATAGCCCCACCTACGTCAAGGGCAGGTGCGTGGCCCTGAAGCAGGGGCACAATATCTTGCTGGAAGGCAAGGCCAATGGCCCCGTTGTTGCTGGCTATGCCAATACTTATGCCGTGCAGCCATCCAATTTCCGGGGCATGTCACCCATTCCCAAAGTGGAAGTGGAGGTTGGCGACACCGTGAAAGCAGGCGACCACCTGTTTTTTGACAAAAAACATCCCGAAGTAAAATACGTGTCGCCAGTGAGTGGTGAGGTGATCGCCGTCAACCGTGGCGAGCGGCGCTCCATTGCCAACATCGTGGTGCTGGCCGACAAGCAGCAGCAGTACCGCAGCCTCAACGCCCCAAATCCCGACACTTGCAGCCGGGAAGAGCTGGTAAGCTTCCTGCTCGACACGGGTGGTTGGACGCTCTTGCGCCAGCGCCCATTTGATGTAACTGCAAGCACAACGGATATCCCCGAAAATATTTTCATCTCCACTTTCGATACTGCACCACTTGCACCAGACCTCAACCTTGTGATGGAGGGCAAAGCCGCCGCCTTCCAGCGTGGCCTCGACGTGCTGGGCAAGTTGACCAGGGGCAAGGTTTGGCTCGGCCTCGATGCCAACGGCGAAAACCCACCAAGTTCTGTTTTCACAGCAGCCACGGGCGTTGGCAAATGCTGGTTCAGCGGCAAACACCCGGCTGGCAACGTGGGCGTACAGATTCACCACATCGCTCCGATTACCACAAAATCCACCGTTTGGACGCTTGGCGTTCAGGATGTGGCCACGCTTGGCGCACTATTCACTGAGCAGCGTTTCAATGCCGAGCGGGTAGTTGCGCTTACCGGTGCTGAACTGAAGGAACCAAAATACGTCCGCACCTACATCGGTGCCAACGTCGGCGAACTACTTGAGGGCAACCTCGCCAACGACCATGTGCGCATTATTTCCGGCGACGTGCTGAGCGGTACCAAGTCTTCAAAGGCGGATTTCCTCCACTATTTCGACGATCAAATCACGGTGGTGGAAGAGGGCGATTTCCTTGAGTTTTTCGGTTGGCTGAAGCCAGACCTGGCCACGCCGAGCGTTTCCAAGGCACTTCCCGGCGCAATGTTCCCGGACACTATTTACAAAGCAAACACGAACCTTCACGGTGAAAAACGGGCGTTCGTGGTCACTGGCCAATACGAAGAACTGTTGCCGATGGACATTTACCCCCAGCATTTGATGAAGGCGATTTTGACCAATGATTACGAGAAAATGGAGGGCCTCGGCATTCACGAACTCATCGAGGAGGACGTGGCACTTTGCGAGTTTGCTTGCACCTCGAAACAGCCACTGCAAGAAATACTGCGCAATGGCTTGGACATGGTACACGAGCAGGGGTGATTAGATTGTTGAATTGCTTGATTGTTGAATTGTTGCCCGAATCACGACAACCTCAACAATGAAACAATACAACAATTCAACAATGATGCAATACAACAATTAAGCAATCCAACTATAAATGAGTACTTTCTTAGAAAAGATAAAGAAGCTGGAACCACCGAAGGAGAAAAAATTCCTGTACACGTTGTACGAAGGGTTTTTCACCTTCCTTTATACACCAGACCATACTACGCTTGGCAAAGGTGTACACATCCGTGACCGGATGGACCTCAAGCGAACGATGGTGATGGTGGTATTGGCGCTTCAATTGTGCTATGTTTTTGGCACTTACAATATCGGCCACCAGCATTTTGTGGCACTGGGCCAACATACTTCGTTCATGGCCGCCATGCACTTGAAACTGGTGTACGGCTTGATAAAAATCCTGCCTGTTTTCATCGTCACGCATATTGTCGGCCTTGGCATCGAATTTTATTATGCCGGTAAAAAGGGCCACGGCATCGAGGAAGGATTTTTGGTGACAGGAGCGCTGATACCACTCATCATGCCGCCCGATATTCCACTTTGGATATTGACGCTCGCAGTGGCTTTTGCCGTGATTTTGGGCAAAGAAGCCTTCGGCGGAACGGGCATGAACGTGGTAAATATCGCATTGCTGGCAAGGGCCTTCGTGTTCTTTGCCTACCCCGGCGAAATCTCCGGCGACCGCGTCTGGGTGTCCGGCCTTGAGTTTGAGGGCACAACGGCCAGTGCAGAACTTTATGGGTGGGCGCACCATCTTTTCGATGGACTATTCCGATGGCTCAACATCACCACATTTGGAGAGGGCGGTGGAGCATTGGTGGATGGGTGGAGCGGGGCTACCCCACTCGCTTTAGCGAAAACAGGCTGGGACGGCGTGACGGCCCACTATTCGACTATGCAAATGTTTTGGGGAAGCATCCCCGGTTCGGTGGGCGAGACCTGCAAGCCTGCCATCATGATAGGTGCACTGATGCTGATTGCCACGGGCATTGCCAGTTGGCGCATCATGTTGTCCATGATCATGGGCGCAGCGTTCATGGGTATCTTGTTCAACTGGTGGGGCCACGACCTGCAAATGGACATACCTTGGTACTACCATTTCTACATGGGCAGCTTCTGGTTTGCCATGGCCTTTATGGCCACCGATCCAGTAACTGCGTCAAACACCAACACTGGCAAATGGATTTACGGCTTCGGCATCGGCATGTTGGGCATCATCATCCGGGTGATGAACGCCGCTTACCCGGAGGGCTGGATGCTGGCCATTTTGTTCCTGAACGTATGGGCACCGCTTATTGACCACTTCGTGGTAAATGCAAACATGAATCGCCGATTAAAACGAGCGAAAGTGGTGGCTTGATTTATTGAGGATTTGAGGATTTGACGAACCTAGCAGTGGGCCTAGTTCAAATCCTCAAATCCTCGAATCCTCAACTTAAAAAAATTCAGCCGTGAGTAACAGATATATCACCATTTACACCCTCGTCATGACCCTGATTGTATCGGTCGTGCTGGCATTTGTCGTGTCTGGCTTAAAGCCCATCCACGACTCCAACGAGGAAGTGTTCAAGAAAAAAGAAATCTTGGGCGCCATCAAAGACCAACTCGGTACCGACCTCACCAAAATGCCGGATAAGGCAGTGCTAGAACTTTTCAGTCAACGCATTGAACAGGTGGTACTGGATGCTTCTGGCAAGCCAATAGAAGGTGAAATGGCCGAGAAAATCAGCATGGCCGCTGAGGAGAAAAAACCGGAGGCCGACCGCCACTACCCAATTTTTATTTACAAAGGCGACAAGGGCAACCTCTACCTGTTATCTGTGCGGGGCATGGGGCTTTGGGACAAAATCTGGGGCACTATCGCCATTCAGGACGATTTCAACACCGTGGCAGGTGCGTCCTTCGGCCATGTAGCCGAGACGCCAGGCTTGGGTGCCGAAATCAAGGACAATCCAACCTTTCCTAAACAGTTTCAAGGAAAGACCATTTATAAAGACGGCCAGTACGTTTCTGTTGGCGTCATCAAAGGTGGTGCGAAGGACACAGCACATGAGGTGGACGCCATTTCGGGCGCAACGATTACCTCCAGTGGCGTTCACGATATGATGGTCAAAGGATTGAAACCATATTTGCCCTATCTTGAATCATTGAAGAAAAAGTAAATTGAATTGTTGAATTGCTTCATTGTTACCCGCATTGCGACAACAATTAAACAATTCAACAATTTAGCAATCAATAATAATCATGGCAGAAACAAGTGTTTCCACCGTAGTTGAGCAGGAAAAAGAAGAGTGGTTTGGCAAAAAAGAGCGCAAACTGCTCATTGACCCAATCAACAACGACAACCCAGTGACGGTGCAGGTCTTGGGAGTTTGCTCGGCACTCGCCGTCACGACGATGGTAGAACCTGCGCTCATCATGGCCATCGCCGTGACCCTCGTTACAGGCTTTTCCAACCTCGTTATCTCCCTCTTGCGCAAGGGAATACCAAAGCAAATACGCATGATTGTCCAATTGGTCGTCATCGCATTTTTGGTGACCGTCGTGGAGCAGGTACTCAAGGCATACAACTACGAGGTCTGGAACAAGCTGTCCGTTTTCATTGGCCTAATCATCACCAACTGCATCGTGATGGGACGCCTGGAGGCTTATGCCATGGCCAACAAGCCTTGGCGCTCCTTCCTCGACGGCATCGGCAACGGGGCTGGCTATGGATTGATACTTATCGTAGTTGCAGTGATCCGGGAAATCACGGGCAAAGGTGCCGTCATGGGACTGAAAATCATCGGCCCTAGCGCTGACTACTTCATTGACACAAAAACGAGTGCCCTTTTCGGTTGGTACCAGCCAAACGGCCTCATGGTTTTGCCAGCCTCAGCCTTGTTCTTGGTCGGTATCATCATCTGGATTCAGCGCTCCCGTAACCAAAAACTGATAGACGTTTCATAATTAATGGTGAATGATAAATGCTCGGCACGCACCATTCACCATTCATCATTCACCATTCATCATTCCTAAAAAGATGGGCGACTTAATAAATATCTTCTTCAAATCTGCCTTCATCGAGAACATGGTGCTGTCCTATTTTATTGGGATGTGCTCGTTCTTGGCAGTTTCCAAGTCCGTGAAAACAGCCGTGGGCCTTGGTGGTGCGGTCATCTTCGTGCTTGCCCTCACCGTGCCGCTCAACTGGCTCATCAGCGAGCCGATTCTCGGTGCAAATGGGATATTCGGCACAGACTTGACCTTTCTGCGCTTCATTCTTTTCATCGCTACCATTGCGGCTTCGGTGCAATTGGTGGAAATGGCCGTGGAGAAATATTCCCCCGCCCTTTACAATGCGTTGGGCATCTTCTTGCCGCTCATCACGGTGAACTGCGCCATCCTTGGTGCAGCTTTGTTCATGGTGGCCCGGGAGTACAATTTTGCGGAAGCAACGGTTTATGGCATCGGATCCGGTATTGGTTGGGCCATTGCCATCATTGCTATGGCAGCCATCCGGGAGAAAATCAGGTATTCAAATGTGCCGCCCGCATTGCGTGGCCTCGGTATCGCTTTCATCCTGACTGGCCTGATGGGCATTGCCTTCATGAGCTTGATGGGGATTAACCCAGCGAACTATTTGAATTAACTGTGAACTATGAATTGAGAACTGTGAACGAAGCAGCAGCTATATTCAAAGTTCACAATTCATAGTTCACATTTCACCATTAGAAAAATGATACTACTGTTCGACGTAATGTTTGTCCTATATGGGGCGGTGGTGTTCACCGTAATTATCCTATTGCTTGCATTTGGGTTGATATTCGCCCAATCAAAGCTGGTGCCCCAAGGCGATGTCAAAATCATCGTAAATGGTGATACTGACAAGCCCCTCATCGTCAAGCCGGGCGGTTCGCTCCTCACCGCACTTTCCAACCAGAACATGTTCCTCCCTTCCGCTTGTGGCGGCGGCGGTACTTGCGCCATGTGCAAATGCCACGTAGACGCTGGCGGCGGCGATGTGTTGCCAACGGAAATGAACCACCTGAGCCGCAAACAGGCCGCTGAGCACATGCGCCTTGCCTGCCAAGTAAAGGTGCGTGGCGACATGGAAATCCGGGTGCCGGAAGAAGTGTTTGGCATCAAGAAATGGGAGTGCGAGGTAGAGTCCAACTACAACGTGGCCACCTTCATCAAGGAGTTTGTGGTGAAACTGCCTCCCGGCGAAACCCTCCACTTCGAGTCTGGTGGATATATCCAAATTGATGTGCCAGCCATCGAGTGCGAATTCAAAGGGATTGACATCACGGCCCATCCCCGGATGGGCAAGAAGTCGGACGAATACCGCCCAGAATGGGACAAGTTCAATATGTGGGGCCTGAGAATGAAGAACCCGGAGCCTATCTTCCGTGCCTACTCCATGGCCAACCACCCGGCCGAGGGAAACCGCATCATGCTCAATATCCGAATCGCCACGCCACCTTGGGACCGTGCTGCCAAGGGTTGGATGAACGTGAACCCAGGTATTTGTTCCAGCTTCGTGTTCACCCGCAACCCTGGCGACAAGGTGACCATCTCCGGCCCCTACGGCGAGTTTTTCATCAAGCCTACCAAAAAGGAAATGGTGTACATCGGTGGTGGTGCAGGCATGGCGCCGTTGCGTTCGCACATCTTCCACCTGTTCCACACGGAGAAAACCCGTGACCGCAAGGTGAGCTACTGGTACGGTGGCCGCTCCAGCCGGGAGCTGTTTTACACCGAAGATTTCACAGACATCGAAAAAGAATACGACAACTTCAGCTACCATATCGCCCTCAGCGAGCCGCTGCCGGAGGACAATTGGACTGGCCCGGTCGGCTTCATCCACAACGTGGTATTCGAGAACTACCTCAAAAACCACCCAGAACCAGAAGAAATAGAATACTACCTCTGCGGCCCGCCGCTCATGTTGTCTGCCGTGCAGAAAATGCTCACAGACCTTGGTGTCCCGGAGGAGAATATTGCCTTTGACGACTTTGGGAGTTGATGGTTATTTGGGAAAAACAGAAGCCCGACTGGATTGCTCCAGTCGGGCTTTTTTGTTTGGGATAAATTAAATTTGAATTTGCGCTCAAGCAGCAATTGTTCGAAACTGAGAGTACTCACCACCGGTTTTTATTTTGGGTGGTGGGTCAGATAAGGTGGAGTGTCGGCGTGACTTTGAGTCTAATGTCGTCAATTTAAGAATTGATCGCGAGGAGGATTGGAACACGGATTAGGCGGATTGGGCGGATGTACACTGATTTAATCCGTCAGAATCCGCTCAATCTGTGTCATCCGTGTTCCAATCCTCCTCGCGTACAACGCTAAATTGACGACATTAGACTCAAAGTCACGCCGACACTTTCAACCTTCTGACCCATTACCTTATTTTGAATAGGAACTGTCGGGAAGGTTACCCGAACTGTCAGCATTGAATTCCTAACTTCGCTCGAACTATCCGCCAACAAAATGACCCATATTCCATCGCACTTGAAAATACATTCAATGAAGTACCGCAAATCATTCACCCATTTTATTGCTTTGCTTTTCATCCTTGCCCTTGCTGGCAGCGCAGCAGCACAGATTAATTTGCCGCTCACCGCCACCGGTTACGACAGCCATGTGGAGCTTCAATGGGGTGCCCCCAGTGGCCCCGCACCCATTTCCTACAAAATCTGGCGCTCGACCGATGGGCAGAACTTCAACCTGCTTAAAATCGTCTTCCCCACAACTACCTACCTGGATTTCATGGGCTTTGCTGGCGACACCCCCGACACGTTCAGTTATTTCGTGGAGGAAATCGCCCCAGGAGGCACCGTGGCAGCACTGTCGGATACGATATCAACCACGGTATCCGAACTCAGCGACGAAGCTTTGATGGACATGGTGCAGCGATACACTTTCCGCTATTTCTGGGACTTTGGCCACCCGGTGAGCGGCATGGCCCGGGAACGCAACACCAGCGGCGACGTGGTGACTTCGGGCGGCACGGGTTTCGGCATCATGGCGCTGCTGGTCGGCATCGAGCGGGGCTTCATCACCCGGCAGGAGGGACTGGACAGGTTGCTGACGATGACCAGTTTTTTGGAAAATGCCGACCGATTTCATGGTGCCTTCCCGCACTGGCTAAATGGTGCTACGGGCACTGTTGTCCCGTTCAGCCAGTACGACAACGGCGGCGACCTCGTCGAGACGGCCTTCCTGATGGAGGGACTGCTCGCTGCCCGCCAGTATTTTGACCAGAACGACACCAACGAACAGGCACTACGTGACGCCATCACGGGTTTGTGGGAAGCGGTGGAATGGGATTTTTATCGAAAAAACAACTCCAACGTGCTGTACTGGCACTGGTCGCCGAACTTCGGCTGGCAGATGAACTTCCAGATTCGGGGCTACAACGAGGCATTGATAGTCTATCTGCTCGCCATCGCCTCTCCGACGCACCCCGTCCCGGCCAGCCTCTGGCAGACGGGCTGGGCAGGCCCCGGCTACATTAACGGCCAGACCTACTACGGCTACAAACTCGACGTTGGGCCAGTACGGGGCGGGCCGCTGTTCTTTGCCCACTACTCCTACCTTGGCTTCGACCCACGGGGCATCAAGGACGCCTACACCAACTACTACATCCACAACAAGCACCACTCGCTGGTCAACCGGGCCTACTGCATCGCCAACCCAGAAGGCCACGAGGGCTACTCCGCCGACTGTTGGGGCCTAACCGCCAGCGACGACCCGCTTGTGGGCTACCTCGCCCACGAGCCTATCGGCAGCAACGACAACGGCACCATCACGCCCACGGCTGCACTCTCGTCCATGCCCTACACGCCCGTGGAGAGCATGGCGGCGCTCAAGCATTTTTACCGGGAGCATGGTGCAAAACTTTGGGGGCAAATGGGCTTTTTCGATGCCTTCAACCTTGACCAAGACTGGTTCGCCACGAGCACCCTGGCCATTGACCAAGGGCCTATCATCTGCATGATTGAGAACTACCGGAGCAGGCTGCTCTGGGATTTGTTCATGTCCAATCCTGAAATCCAACCGGCGCTGGATGCCATCGGCTTCGTGGAAGATTTGACGCCGACGACCGAGGCCACGGAGGGTCAACTAGACTGGTTGGCCTACCCTAACCCCACCAACGATGCGCTAAACGTGGAGTTTGTTTTGGACAAACCACAGGCCGTTTCCCTTGAATTGCTCAATGCGCAAGGGGTTTTGCTCCGAAATGTTTTTGAAGGGAAAAAGCTATCGGTTGGTTTGGTCAGCGAGCAGGTTTCGCTGGCTGATTTGCCCGTAGGCCCTTATTTTTTGGTGCTAAAATTGGGCACCGAAACTAACACAAAACCATTTGTCAAAAAATAAATGAGCGGATGAGAAACCCAGTCTCTCACCCGCTCACTTCTCTCACGCTCTCACCCTCTTTCAATACCCTGCATTCTGTTTCAACCTGTCACCGCTGAGGTCAATATGCTTTTGCGGAATGGGGAAAACTTCGTTTTTCCCATCCACAAAATTTTTACCGTGGGCACGCAACACTTCCCCTGCCCTACCCTGGCGCACCAGGTCAAAAAAGCGGTCGTGCTCCATGGCCAGCTCCACTCGACGCTCATTCCAGATGGCGGTGCGCAGACCAGCTTGGTCTGAGGCTGTCGTATTGGCCAACCCTGCCCGATTACGGATTTGGTTAAGCGCCGAAACAGCATCGGCGGTATTGCCCAGCTCATTGGCTGCTTCCGCTTGAATAAGCAAGATTTCGCCAAAACGGAGTATGCGGATGTTCTTGCCGGATGACCACGAGTCGTAGTTGGCTTCCTGCGTCTGGCTCGAATAAGCCTTGTAATTGTAACGTGGATTGGATACGGCAAGGTCAACAACGGCGCCGTCCCAAAGCGTTTGTCCGGCGTAATAAATAGTGCCAGCTTTGCGCACATCGCCCGGTTCGTAGGCAGCTTCGAGGTCATCGGAAGGGGTGTTGAAGCCCCAGCCGTTGTAGCCATCGGTCACTTGTCCCCTTGCGCCCTGCGTGACGAAATAGCCGCCAATACCCCAGCCTTCGTTGCCGTTTTGGCCCTCGACTTCAAAGAGCGACTCTGGGCCGTTCTCGGTGGATTGCCGCCAAATAGTGGCATAATCCGGTTCCAAATCGTACTCACCGGAACTGATGACATCGTTGCAAGCCAACAGGCACTCAGTCCATTTCTTTTCATACATATACACTTTTGCCAGCAACCCCTGGGCTGCGCCTTTGGTCGCCCTGCCAAGGTCTTTGGCTTCATAAGCACTTTTCACGGGCAGTCTCGAAGCTGCATCAATCAAGTCCTCTTCTATCAAAGCATAGATTTCCTCCTTCGGAGCACCGGAATAGTCCTCGTATATCTGTCCCGCTTCTTCGCCCGTGTAAACCCGTGCGATTTTCGGCACGTTGCCGTAGCAACGGACGAGGTTGAAGTAGTAATAGGCCCGCAAGAATTTGGCTTCGCCAACGAGGCGGCTGGCAAGCGCAGGGTCTAGCCCTTCAAACTTCGGGATGTTCTCGATGGCTTGGTTGCAGCGCCCGATGCCTGTGTAGTTAGCTTCCCAAACCTCAAGGATGGAAAGGCTGGTGGGCGTGTACGAGAGCGCATCCATCTGGTCTTTGTCGGCACCGAGATCGCCAGGGTCGCTGCCTTTGTCGGCGTTGTCGGAGGTGATGCTGCTCATGCCTATCCAAGAGAAGACGTGCTGCCCCCACTGGATAGTCCAACCATAGCAGGAGTTGACGAATTTCTCGGCATTGTCCGCATCCAAAAAGGTGGAGTCGGTTTGTATCAGCGTGTTTTCTGGCGCTGGGTTGAGCCATTCTTTTTTGCAACCCGTGCTTGCAGCGGTCAGCGCAAGGAGGGCGATGAATATGAAAAAAGGAATATTTTTCATGATGAAATTAGTTTGTAAAAAAAAGAGGTTGAGAGGGTTGAGAGGGTTGAGTCTAAACCCCCTAAACCTTCTCAACCCTCTCAACCAAATTAATTGAATTCAATGTTAACCCCAACCATGTACGTTGCCAAGGAAGGATAAATGCCAAGCTCGATGCCACTGTTCAGGGCACTGGAGCCGGGAAGTTCTGGCGTGAATCCTGTAAACTTCTTGCGAATGACTGGGTTCTGCGCCGAAACGAAAATCCTAGCCTTGCCAATGCTGGCACGGCTGGTGGCACTGGTGGGCAGCGTGTAGCCCAGGGTCACGTTGTTGATTCGGAAGAAATTGCCCGACTCCACAAAGTAGGTAGAAGGCTTGGGAATGCTGTTGGAGGCACGTGGCTCGTCGGTGTCACGGTTGTCGGGCGTCCAGCGGTCTTCTCGGGAAGCCTCCACGCTGTCGTTGCCGAAGCGAACGCCTTTTTTGCCGTTGTAAACCTTGTTGCCAGCGTTGCCGTAGCAGTCAATCGTGAAATCGAGGCGCTTCCAGTTCACCCCACCGCTGATGCCGTAGAATACCTTGGGTTGGTATGAACCCACAAAAACCCGGTCACGCTCGTCGAGTACGCCATCTTCGTTGGTGTCCACGTACCGGAAGTCGCCGGGGAGTGTACCCGTGAAGTGCGGCGAGTCCGCTATCGAAGCAGAATCTTGGTAAAGTCCGTCCGTTTGATAGACCCAGAAACTGCCGATGGGCTGGCCAACCACAGTAGAAGTGGTGACTTCGCCATTGCCAAGGCCGCCATCTTTTAGGTCAATGCCGCCCTTCACGGCCTCCACTTCGTTCTTGTTGAAAGTGGCATTGAAGCCGATGCGGTAGCCAAAGTCGGGCGAGTTAAATTCGTTCCATTTTAAGCTCACCTCAAGCCCCTTGTTGCGCACGTCGGCAGCCCGGCTGAGGATGCCGTCGGGGTCAACCACGGCGGGGGTTGGTACCCGGATGTAGGCGTTGGTCAGTTTGTTGTAGTAGGATATTTCACCCGAAAGATTCTTGGCCAAGCCAAACTCCACGCCAGCGTCAATGGACTTGGTTTCCTCCCAAGTAGCGGAGGCGTCTTTCAACTGGTTGATGGTGATACCGCCCACCAGTCCGTTGGGGAAACCGTAGGGGTCGGTTTGTGAAACGGAGAGCAATTGCGCCAGCTCGTTGTTGACGAGGCGGGAGATGTTGTCGTTGCCCAAAAGTGCATAACCAGCCCTCAGCTTGAGGTAGTCCACGATGCTGACGTCTTGCAGAAAACTTTCATCCGAAACTATCCAGGATGCGCCGACGGAGTAGAAAGTGCCCCACTGCTGCGAGTCAGGGAAGGCGCTCGACCCGTCCCGGCGGACGGTACTGCTGAGGTTGTACTTGTCCATGATGCCGATATTGGCACGGCCAAACCAGCTTTCCCGCCGGAGCAAACGGCCACCGTGGCTCGGCACCGTGACTTTGGCAGGGTCGCCTTGCCCTACGTACCACAGGTTCCTGTCTTCTGGCACGTCGGCTACCCGGATGGAATAGTTAGTGCCCTTGTCCCGCTCAGCCGAATGGCCAGCCAGCAGTTCCACTGTGTAGTTGTCGCCGATTTGCTGGGTGTACTTCAGGGTATTGTCCCAAACCCAGAAAAACTGCTCGTAATTGTTGAGGCGCAGCTCGGATATCGGGTTGTTGTAAATGCCGTATTGGTAAACTCCGGTGTACCCGGTGTTGTTACCTGCGCTTTTGTCGAAGCCCCACGATGAACGGAAGTCAAGCCCTTCCAGCGGGGTTGCCTCGCCGTAGAAATTGCCCTGGTAACGGGTGCTTTTGTCGAAATCGTTGGCCAATTCCAGCGTAGCCACTGGGTTTGCAACGCTCAGACCGTTCACAAAGCCGTAGTTTTTGTAGGGGGAAATGACGGGTGCGGAAGCGCCCATCCGGTAAGCATCGGTGAAAGCGCCAGTGGGTTTGTTGGTGCTGTTGATGATGTTGGCATTGAGTATATTTCCCAGTTTCAAGAATTTGAAGGGCCGGTACTCGTTGTTGGCCCTAAGCGTAATCCGCTCAAATTCTGCACCCTTAAGCACACCTTCGTCGCCGAAATACCCGGCACTGAACAGGTAGGTGACGTTGGGCGTACCGCCGCTGACGTTCATGTTGTAGCTTTGTACCAGCCCTTTTTGGCTTATTTCCTTGAACCAGTCGGTGTTGTAGCCTATCGTGTCCACATCGAAAAGTGGGGCCAAGTTTTCGTAAGCCCTGGCCTCGTTCGTGTACACGCCGTAGAACTTGGAGTCCGCCATGTCCACCACATTGATAAGCTGGCGGAAACCAACGTAGGAGTCGAGGCTGACCGACATTTTCCCCTCCCTACCCCGCTTGGTGGTAATGAGGATAACGCCGTTTGCCGCACGAGTTCCGTATATCGCCGCTGCCCCGTCCTTGAGCACGTCAATGGAAAAGACGTCGGCGGCGTTAACGTTGGTGATGTTGTCCGTGATGACGCCGTCCACCACGTAGAGCGGGTTTTCGTTGGTCAAAACGGTGTTGATGCCCCGAATCTGCACCCTCGGCTGCGAGCCGGGCTGCCCCGAACCGATGACCTGAATGCCACTGGCCAATCCCTGCACACCTTGAATGGGCGTCAGGAGGGGCTGTTTTTTAAGGTCGTCGCCTTTCACCTGGGCGATGGCACCCGTGACCTGTTTTTTGGTCAATGTGCCGTAACCGACCACCACCACTTGGTTCAGCATCATAGAGGACTCCTGCATAACAACGTCAATGACCTTTCTGCCTCCCACCGCTATTTCCTGTTTTTCGTAGCCGGTGTAGCTGTAAACAAGCACGGCGTTTTCGTCCACGGTGATGGAGTAGCTGCCGTCAAATTCTGTGACGGTACCGACAGCCTCTTCCCCCTTCACTACCACGTAGGCGCCTATGAGTGTCTCTCCTTTGGCATTGGTGACCGTTCCGGTGACGGTGATTTGGGCATTAGGCCCGAACAAGCCCGGAGCAACCGGAGCCGCCTGGGCAGTAGCACAGAGCAGGAAAATGGCAAGTGGTGCCAGTAAAAACTGGGCGACCGCCTGCCTGTGAAGTGTTTGTAAAGCGTAAACAAGCATTTTCATAAGTTGAGATTTTACAAGTGTTTTTGTCTGAAATTGGCAAGCCTGTTTTCAAATGGTCATGCTTACCCAATGAACGAATTGATCGAAATAACAAAATTGATTAGCTACTAAACAGGACTGCGATTTTGCATTGGTTTAGTAAATAGGCAAGACAGAAAATAAGGGCAAAGCAAGCTAGAAAATTTGAATTTGCACGGATTTTTTTTGGGCGACGCTGCAAATATCTTTTGATTTTTTCGGGTAAAAATTGCTCCAAAAAAGTCGGAGCATGCCATTAATTTGAATCTGAATTCCATTGCAAGCCACACCTAGAACAAAGAACCCTTGGGCTAAATAAACCATCGAGCCACATTCACCCAAAAGCTGCCGACGGAACAATGTTGCCAAATGTTTAACTTTGCAAGGCCCGTAAACCACGGCTGTTTTCTCGAAAAATAAGGCGTTTTGATGCCCATAAATTTTGTCTCAAGGAGAATCCTTTTACTGATTGCCCTGTGGAATATCCTCCCACCTTTGAGTAGTGGCCAAGGGGGGCATTCGCCTGTTGCATTCGACCACTTGACGGCAGAGGACGGCCTTTCGCACAATACGGTTTACGCCATTTTACAAGACAAAATAGGCCTGATTTGGATTGGCACACGGTACGGCCTTAACCGTTTCGACGGCTACGACTGCAAGGTTTTTTTGCCCATCGAAGGCGACAGCCACTCTCTGAACGCACCAACCGTGCTCACGTTGACGGAGGATAAAACCGGAAAAATTTGGGTTGGCCACCGAGAAGGCGGCATCAGTGTTTGGGACCAAAGCAAGGGCAGTTTTGAGCGGTTCCCCGCCGAAGCTTCCACTGATGAAATTGATTGGAACAAGGCCACCATCCGCAGCATTTACGAGGACAGCCGTGGGTGGATTTGGGTGGCGACGACGGGCAACGGTGCTTTTGTTTTTAATGAAAAACACCAACAAATCCAGCACTTCTGCACAAACTGCCAACCAAAAACCAAGGCATTGAGCAACGATTTTGTCTTTGATTTTCTGGAAGACGGAAATGGAACCGTTTGGATTGCCACTGACGGGCGTGGCCTCAACGCCTACGACAGCCAAACCAAAACCACTTACGTTGTCAACAGCGAAGACTCCCTGAACCTCCAAAGCTTTGAAAAATCGCTGTGCCTGGACAAACAGGGCAACTTGTGGATTGGCACAGCCGGCAGCGGGCTTTACAAGTACGACATTGTCGGCAAGCAGTTCACGCATTTTTTCAGCAAAAAGACCGACCCAAGCGGCCTCTCCCACAACATCATCACCGACCTGACGCTCGACTCGCTGGGCAACCTGTGGATTGGCACCGACGGCAGCGGGCTGAACGTTTTTGACCCTGCAACCGACCGTTTTCGGCATATCGCCTCGACGGCCACCTTCCCACAAGCGCTCAACACCAATGCCATTTACCACCTGATGTTCGACCGGATTGGCAATCTCTGGGTGGGCACCTTCAACGGCGGCGTCAACATCCGCAAGGCGTATTCCCCACCGTTTTTCATCCATGAAAATCAAAACGAATACCGCCGAAAGGGACTGCGCTCGGTACTGACACTGAAAGAGGACGAAGCTGGAAGGATTTGGGTAGGTACAGACGGCGGTGGTCTTTTTTATGCCGAAACGAAGGACAAACCCATTGATTTACAAGCAGTTAGCAGTATCAGCAAGAAAGTAGTCACTTGCCTTGAACCAGGGGCGAATGGCGGGATTTGGGTAGGTAGTTTTGCCGATGGCCTGAGCTACATGGACACCCGAAACGGCAGCACCCGAAGCTTCCGCCACAGGCCAGGAGACCCCAGTTCGCTCTCCCACAACAACGTCTGGGACATAGCATTGGACAAGTCAGGTGGCCTTTGGATCGGCACGCTCGGCGGCGGCCTGGACTACCTTGCGCCGGGAACGGCGATATTCAAGCACTTTCAGCCCGTGCCCGGAAATCCCAACAGCCTCTCCAGCGTGCAAGTGGTGGATGTCCTGCTCGACCAAAACGGCGAATACCTCTGGGCAGCCACGGAGGACAAGGGCTTGAACCGGGTCAGTGTTTCAACTGGTAGCATCAAGCAGATTTCAGCCGATGGGCCAGACGCTTCCAAGCACCTAAGCGGCAACAACCTCCAGTGTCTTTTTCAGGACCGACAAGGCAAAATTTGGATTGGAACGGAGTTCAAGGGCTTGAACTGCCTCCTGCCAGACACGGAGGAAATCCTGCATTTCGACACCAAAAACGGACTGCCCTCCAACATGATAAACAGCATTGTGGAGGACGAGCAGGGCTTCCTTTGGATTGGCACCCAAAAGGGTATCGTGCGCTGGAACCCACAGACAAAAACTGCCATTGACTTTGGAACTGACGACAACCTGCGCAACAACCAATACAACCCAAGGGCCTCGCTCCGCCTGAATGATGGGCGTCTTTTTTTCGGGGGCACCAATGGTTTTTCCATCCTTTCGCCCAGCAACATCAAGCCAAACCCACACCCCCCAAAGGCAGTGTTCACGGGACTCCGGCTCTCCGGCCATGCGATGCCAATCGGTGAATGGAACGGACGACAGGTGCTGAACGGCAACCTCAACAGCCCCGGCACCACCGTTCAACTTTCCTACGCCGACCGGGGAATCATTTTTGAGTTCACCGGCACTGATTACACGAACTCCGCAAAGAACAAATTTGCCTACCGGCTGGAGGGCTTCGATGAGCAGTGGAACTACGTCGGCGCAGACCAGCACCGGGCTGTTTATTCCAGTTTGAAAGCCGGCGTATATACACTCAGCGTCAAGGCTTCAAACAACGACAACATTTGGGGCGAGGCCAGCAGCCTAACGGTGGTGGTAGCCTCGCCATTTTGGCAAAAATGGTGGTTCATGCTGCTCTGGATTACCCTTGCTTTGGGTGTGGCTTACCTGATTGTCACCTATATTTTGGAGCACCAGAAGGCGGTTTTTCAAGAGAAATCGTTCAAGGCGGAACAAGAAATCCTCCGTTTGAAAAACGAAAACCTGGAGAAAGAAGTGGAGGCAAATCAGGCACGGCTCAGTGCCTCGTTGTTGCAAAGCGCACACAAGAACCTGTTCCTTGCCGACCTGAAAGCGCAAATTCAGAAGGCAGAAACGCATCCTTCGGAACTTCGAAAAGTGGTTCGGGCCATTGATGGCGAGCTGAACCAGGAAGACTATTGGGAGCAGTTTCAAATCACGTTTAACCAGACCCACCAAGCGTTCGTACACCTACTCGAACAGCGGCATTCGGGACTTTCCAACAACGACATCCGACTCTGTTGCTTCATCCGCATGGGCATGTCCAATGCCGAGATTGCGTCCATCCTGAACATTACCGTGAACGGCGTGGAGCAAAGCAAGTACCGCCTAAAGCGAAAAATGGGGCTGGACAAGGAGGCCTCGCTCAACGATTATATCAAGCTGGTTTGAGGATTGAGCATGTCTTGTCTAGCTTCGGCATTTCCAATTTGTCTGAATTTTGAATTACTTCCCAGCCAAGGTGATTTTTGTTTTGGCGAGCTTTTGTCAGGGGGAATTTTTGCTATTTTCACACACAGTATGCTTCATTTGCGTAAATATAGTTCAGCTAGATTTTTGAAATAAAATTTGGGATAACAATGGATTGGGTTTGAAAATATTGACTAAAAATGAATTTCATCAAGAATATCCCAAAACAGTAACCCTTTAACTTCATTACACCTAGCTTTGCGCAGTGTCAGGTATAGCTGCCCCAATGAACAACAAGAAATGACCTCCATCAAGCCAATTTCAAAAAAAAGGGATTGGGAGGCATGTCTAATCATTTAATTCTTTCACAACTGTAAAAACTTGATTTTATGAAAAATCTTTTCAGAAACTCAGCCATTTTGTTGCTTGCAGCAATGCTGGGTTTAATTGTTTCCTGTAAAAAGGACAAAGACCCGACACCTGTTTCAGGTTTCACTTACACCATTGACGCTACCGACTTCAGGACGGTACACTTCACCAGCACTGCCACAGATGCTGATGAGCTATCCTGGAACTTTGGTGACGGCTCTACACTTTCGACGGAGGCAAACCCTTCGCATACTTATGCAGGCGCAGGGGAGTACACCGTAGCTCTCACGGCCAGCGGGAAAGATGGGAAGAACCCAGACATCCAAACGCAGAAAATCACACTTGTTGACCCAGATGCGCAGTTGACGGCACTGGCTGGAAGCGATACCAAGGGCTGGAAGCTGCTCCGGGTAGTGAACGACAACACTTGGCCATTGGAAGTAGGTCCTTTCCCCAAAGCCGCAGTGGCTCCAGTAGTTTGGTGGGCAATGGGAAGGGGCAATGATGACATCGCAAATCGCCCATGCACCATGAACGATGAGTTCATATTTGGCCGTGATGGCAGCTACACCTACGATTCCAACGGTGATTTTTGGGCCGAAGGGGGTGTATTTTTAGATCCAAACAGTTGCAAACCTACCAATGCCGCTAACTTAATTGGCCACGACGGAAGCGATTACGCTGCATTTGGCGATGGCACCCATAGCTATACATTGGCTGCCACCACCCTAACTGTACAGGGCTTGGGCGCATTTATTGGCTTGCAAAAAATCGGCACAGATGCTGAGGTTTTTGCGCCACAGACTTCAATCACTTATGATATCTTAAAACTTGACGACAGCGGCCCAGTGGATACTTTGATACTTGAATCAAAATACAAGCAAACAGGTCAAACTGCGGACAATGCTTATTGGAAAATGGTACTCGTTCACTACGATAACCCAGCAGAAGAACCGCCAATTCCTGGTCCAAAGCCAGTTGCTGGTTTTACATTTACTTCTGACGTATTGACGGTTACTTTTACCAATACATCAACAGGCGCCGACAGCTACAGCTGGGATTTTGGTGACGGTTCAACTGCCACGGAAGCAAATCCTGTCCACACTTACGCCAGCTCTGGTCTATACACGGTGGTTTTGACAGCCACCAACGCTAATGGCAATGCCACTGCCCAGCAAGATTTGACGGTTGCAGCACCCTTGGCACAAGCTGATCTTATTGGCGGTGCGTGGAAAATCCGCAATGCAGCAAACTCCATTTTCGTGGGGCCAGGACTTGGCAATGCATCTTGGTGGCAAACACCGATTGAATACCTCGCTGGTACAGATCCAGAACCAGGCAACAACTGGTCTTGCATACTGAATGATGAGTTTATTTTCAGCGCAGGTGGTGGCTATCAGTACAAAACCAACGGCGATGCCCGCAACGATGGCTACTTCGGCACCCCGAATGGTTGCTGGACGGATGCTCAGGTAGCTGCCAGCCCAGGCGCTGCATTTGGGTCAGGTGTACACACTTTTGCGTTCACACCGGCATCTGCTTCGCCTTCTGGTCGCCCAATTATAACCTTGACTAACGGTGCCTCTGGCGCTGCTTTCATTGGTTTCTACAAAGGCTACTACGGTGGAGAAAACACAGACAACGCTATTTCACCAAACGGTGGAAATGCAACGAATCAGTACGAAGTTATGGGCTATCTGAATGATGGAACAACGGAAACAATGACCATTTCTGTGGACATTTCTGATGTCCATGACGGTTCGAAAGCATGGTCAGTGGTTTTGGTTCGATAATGACTCACATTGGGGCAGCCAGACTTCTTTCCCACTTGTGCTGCCAACAAAAAGTTACAATTTAAGCAAGACAGAAAATGAGTAAGCAGGAAGGTGGCGTTCGCCACCTTCCATGCTTTTCTTTTGCGATTTTTTGAGTACACTCAACTATTTTTTATCCAAATCAAAGCATATATGGCCCGACTTTTTACCCTCGCAATTTGCTTTTTTTGCGCCGCCATGACAGCCAATGCCCAGGTCACTGGCACGGTGACCGATGCTGGAGGTGAACCGTTGATTGGCGCTACCATTGCCCTCAAAGGCACATTGGATGGCACTATCACAGAGATTGACGGCACTTACAGCCTCGATGCCAAGCAGGGCATCCTCGTGTTTTCCTTCACCGGGTACGCAACACAAGAAATACCCATTGAAGGTAAAACAAGGATTGACGTGGTGATGCAACCCACCAGCTACCTCCTGAGCGATGTGGTCGTCATCGGCTACGGAACGCAGAAAAAGGCAGACCTGACCACCGCCGTGGTGGTCATTGACGAAGCATCCATCAAAAACCGGCCGATGGCCTCCGCCGCTGAAGCCTTGCAGGGCAAAGCTGCGGGCGTGCAGGTCGTGCAGCCTTCCGGCAAACCAGGTGGAGATATTTCCGTGCGGGTGCGGGGCGCCACCTCAGTATTGGCGGGAAACGAACCGCTCTACGTCGTGGACGGCGTGCCCACCACCGACATCCGGGGCCTGAACCCCAACGACATTGCCTCGATGACGATACTCAAGGACGCCTCCTCGGCAGCCATTTATGGTGCACGGGCAGCCAACGGGGTGGTCATCATCACCACCAAAAGGGGCAAAGAAGGTAAATCCACGGTCACCTTCAACGCCTACGGCGGAGCCTCCAACCTGCGCAAAACGGTCGAAACACTCAATACCAAGCAGTACCGTGACCTCATCAACGAGATACTGCCAGGTGCTTATGACCCCTCCAAAACGGCCTACACCGATTGGAGCGACGAAGTATTCGGCATCGGGAAGATTCAGAGCTACCAACTGGCTTTCGCCGGTGGCACGGAGAAGACCCGCTACATGTTCTCTGGCAACTATCTCAACCAGGAAGGCATCGTGGCGCCAGCCAAGTTCAACCGCTACTCCATGCGCCTCAACTTGGACAACCAAGTGAACCGCTGGTTGAATGTCGGCACAAGTATAAACCTGCTGCGCTCCGTCACCGAGGACACCCCCGACAATGCCAGCAGTGGCAGGGGCGGCGTCATCATGAGTGCGTTGAACACCCCGCCGTTCCTCAGCATCTACAAAAATGATGGCAGTGGACAGTACGACCCGAACCCCTTCCAAGCGTCGTGGGAGAACCCCATAGCCTACATGTTCGGCGCAGACCAGCAGTCAACCGATACCCGCATTTTCGGCAACGTGAACGCCGAGGCCACCATTTTCAAGGGTTTTACCTTAAAAACCAACTACGGTGTGGACTTGAACTCGCACCAGTGGGACTACTACCTCGATCCGTTCCGCACGAATTACGGGCGCATCCAGCGAGGTCTCGGGCAAGCCGACAAATCGAACACGAATGCCTGGCTTTGGGAAAACACGGCCAACTATACAAATACCATTGGTGACAGCAAGTTCAGCTTGTTGGTAGGAAGCAGTGTACAAAAATCCCGCTGGGGCAATTCGTACCTGAGCGGTTTTGACTTCCCCGCCGATCCCATGGTTACTACCCTCAACGCCGCCAACACCATCACTGGCTCCACCGACGTGCAGGAGTGGGCGTTGGCTTCGTTCTTTGGCCGCTTCACGTATGACTATTTGGGCAAATACCTCCTGACGGCCTCGGTGCGCCGGGATGGTTCTTCAAAACTGGCGAACAAATGGGGCACGCTCCCTTCGTTCTCGTTGGGCTGGCGTATTTCGGCAGAGCCGTTCATGGCTGGCCTGGATGCCATCTACGATATGAAACTGCGCGTAGGCTGGGGCAAAAACGGCAACCAGGAGGGCATCCCGAACTATGCCCGCTACGGCCTCGTGTCGTACTACCGCCGGGCTGCCACCAACCCGCTTTCAGGCCCATCCTCTGTACAGGTGACCTACGGCAACCCCGACCTCCAATGGGAAACCACCACTCAATCTAACATCGGCCTTGACCTCTCGCTCTACCGGGGCCGGGTCAATTTCACCGCCGATGCCTACTACAAGAAAACGGATGACGTGCTGCTGAATGTCCAGCTTTCCAATTCCTTGCCCATCACCTCCATCCAGACCAACGCTGGCAAAATTGAAAACCGGGGGCTTGAGTTCAACCTTTCCACGGTCAACACCGAGGGCAGGGCGCTGAACTGGAGCACCGATTTCAATATTTCTTTCAACAAAAACAAGGTGTTGGAACTGAACTACACAGATGTTTACTATTTCGGCAGCACCTACAGCAACAATGCAAATGTGGCCATGGTGCGGGAAGACCTGCCGCTCGGCGTCTTCTTCGGCTATGTGGCCGACGGTGTGGACCCCGAAACAGGCGACCTGATTTATCGGGACGTGAACGAGAACGGCATCTTCGACCCGGGCGACCGTAAGGTTATCGGCGATGCAAACCCAGACTTCACCTACGGTCTGACGAACAACCTTTCTTGGAAAAGCTTTGACCTGAATATCTTCTTTCAGGGCAGCCAAGGCAACGATATTTTCAACGCCACCCGCATTGATTTGGAGGGCATGTTCGATAGCAAGAACCAAAGCACCGTCGTGCTGCGCCGCTGGACTCCCGACAACCGGGACACCGACATCCCACGGGCAATCGGTGGCGGCAATGTGAACAACGTGCTGAACTCGACCCGGTTTGTGGAAGATGGTTCTTACTTGCGGTTGAAGGCCATCACCTTGGCCTACAACATCAACCCGAAGCGATTGGAGCGCCTGAAAGTGCAGAAATTATCGGTCTATGTCACCGGCCAAAACCTGCTTACTTTCACCAATTACAGCGGCTTTGACCCAGAGGTGAACGCATTTGGGCGCAGCGCCACGGAGCTTGGCATTGATTACGGTACTTATCCGCAGGCAAGAACCGTGACGGCGGGCGTGAACGTGGAGTTTTAAAACAGCAATACAGGCTTGTCTTTATGAAGTTGCAAATAGCCATATTAATGTTTTTATTGGTGAACGAGTCCGCCGACCTCCATGCTTCTGTTTGGCAGGTCGGCCCAACTCGCCAGTATGCCGCTCCGTCGGCAGTGGCTGGCCTCGTTGCCGATGGCGACACCGTTGAAATTGATGCCGGGCTTTACACGGGCGATGTGGCCAAGTGGTTTGCCAACAACCTGCTGCTCCGCAGCGTGGGCGCAGGCTACGCTCACCTTGATGCTGGTGGCAACAACGCTGAAGGCAAGGCCATTTGGGTCATCAAAGGAAATGACTGCACGGTGGAGGGCATTGAGTTCTCAGGTTGCCAAGTGCCTGACTTCAACGGTGCCGGGATTAGGCAGGAGGGGAAAAACCTCACGCTTCGTAACTGCTACTTTCACAACAACGAAATGGGCATCCTGACCTCCAACGACGGGGTGAGCGACTACCTGTTCGAGTTTTGCGAATTTGCGGAAAACGGCTACGGTGACGGCTACTCGCACAACATCTACGTCGGCCATGTGAACAGCCTGACACTCCAATTTTGCTACTCGCACGATGCGCACATCGGTCATTTGGTAAAAAGCCGGGCAAAGCACAACTACCTGTATTTCAATAGATTGACTGGAGAAAACGGCGATGGCAGCTACGAGGTTGACCTGCCAAACGGCGGTGAGGCAGTGCTCATCGGCAACATTATCGAGCAATCTGCCAACTCGCAAAATGGTGGTATCGTTTCGTTCGGACTTGAAGGAGCGACCAATCCTGAGCAGCAAATCGTTTTGGCGCACAACACGTTGGTGAACAACCGCTTCGACGGTCGCTTCGTGCAGTTTTCCAACCAAACGGCGTTCGTCAAACTGGGCAACAACCTGGTTCTCGGCCCCGGCCAACTGCTCCAAGGCACTACGGCCAGCCTCGACACCGTAACCAACTTGCGGCTTACGGACATCGCCTCTGCAATGCTCGAAGACCCAACCAACTTCGATTTTCGGCCAACGGCAAGTTCGCCGGGCGTTGATGCGGGCAGCAGCTTAGGCGATTTCAATGGCATTAGTCTGACGCCCGTTTTTCAGTACGAGCATCCGATGGCTTATGTTGACCGAATTCAGATTGGGCTTTCGTCGGACGTGGGGGCATTTGAGTTCAAGCCAGTTGTTTCTTCGGTCGAAGATGCGAAGGTTTTGCCAGCGGTTTCCATTTCGCCAAACCCAACAAGCGATGGCCGGGTCAATATCAATTTCTCCGTTCCATTGTCCGAGGAAATCAGGCTTCGGGTAATGGATTTATCAGGTAGAACTTGCATTGAGACGACCATTCCGCAAGGTGAAAAGCGCATTGAACTGCGCTTGGAAACTTGCCCCAATGCAGCGTATCTTGTTGAAATGAAGGGTTTTGAAAAACAACTTTTGATAAAAATGTGATTCCTTGCAAGGCAAGCGCACTCACATTCAATATTCATTTTAAAATAATCAAAAATGAAAAAATATCTAGCAATCACCTGCGTCGTTACAATGGCTTTTTTGTCTTCCTGCAAGGACTTCCTTGACCTGGAGCCTACTTCGCAGAGCATCGCCGTGGACAACACCGATGCCGATTCCATTTATTTCAAGTCGGCCAGCGAAGTGGAGGCAGCCCTCGCCGGCGCCTATTCCGACTTCAAGAACGAGTACTGGCAGCTCGACCATTTCGTGAACGGCGACGCCCAATCCGACGACGCATACGCTGGCGGCGACAACCCCGACAACTTCCAGATAGACGAGTACAAACTGGTATCCACCAACCGCAACGTCAGCCGGGACTGGGCCTACCTGTACTCGACCATCGGCAAGTGCAATACCGTCATCAACAACGTTGGGGACGTGACCGACCCTGCACTCACCGCCGTCCGCAAAGAGGAAATCATCGGGGAAGCATCGTTCATCCGGGCGTATATGTACTTCCAGTTGGTGCAGCTTTGGGGCGATGTGCCGCTGCAATTGACAGAGGTGAAGACCATCAGCGCCGACAAGCTGGACGAGATTTACGCCCTCATTTTCCCAGCCCGTTCGCCGCAGGCCGAGGTCTATGCCCAAATCATCGCCGACCTCGAAACAGCCCTGACACGGGTGCGCACCACCGCCCCCGACAAGGGCTTTGCCACCACAGGGGCAGTGAACGCCATGCTGGCCAAGGTTTACGCCGCACTAGCGCCGCAAGATTGGACGAAGGTCAACCAGTACTGCGACGCCGTCATCGCCGGGGGCTACTCGCTGTTGCCCAACTACGACGACCTTTGGCTAAATTCCAACGAAAACTCCGCCGAGTCCATTTTTGAAATCAACTACACTGGCGGCGCATCCGACGGTAACTGGGGCACCACCATCTTTCGGGGATTGGATTGGAAAAAGTTCAACCTGCCCAGCAACGACCTCTTGGCGGCCTTCGATGCCGAAAACGACCTAATCCGCAAAAATGCCTCCGTTGTGTTTGAGGATGTTTCGGGCAAATGGTCGGACGAGCATTATCCGCAGACCCAGTACCCGTTCATCAACAAATGGCGCAACTACCAATCGGGCAGCGACCAAAACTACATCTTCATCCGCCTGGCGGACATCCTACTGCTGAAGGCTGAAGCACAGAACGAACTCGGCCACCCAGCTGGGGCTGTTGCAATTGTCAACCAGATCCGTAACCGGGTGAACCTTGCCCCAACAAGCGCCACCTCACAGGCCGACCTCCGCCTCGCCATTGAGAAGGAGCGCCGACTCGAACTGACCTTCGAGGGCCACCGCTGGTACGACCTCAAGCGCACTGGTCGGGCCATTGAGGTGATGAGCAAAGCGATTGACCACACTGGACAGCCAATCGGCTACGTCATCACGCCTGAGCGGCTGGTTTGGCCGATACCGCAGGCGGAATTGGACAAGAACACGAAGCTGGTACAGAATCCGGGGTATTGATTCTTTTTTCAACACGGAGGCACAGAGACAAAAGTGGTGCACGAGAAACACTTAGTGATTTCTCCGTGCCTCCGTGTTTAAATATATTGCCATGAGAAATTTACTCACCACCATTTTGCTGCTTATCGCAGCCATTGCTTTCAGCCAAAAAATCACCGTTTACACCACCGCTGAAAACACACAGAACCGCCTTACTCAAACCGAGACGCTGACTTTTGCGCCCTTTGGGCAACCGTTTGAAAACCAGCCCTGCGTTTTTGTTGACCCTTCGGAAACGTTCCAGACCTTCTTCGGCATTGGGGGGGCGCTGACAGACGCCTCGGCGGAGACCTTCGCCAAGCTGCCCGGCATACGGCAGGAGGAACTGCTCCGGGCCTATTTTGACAAGGAGAAAGGCATCGGCTACACGGTCGCCCGCACGAACATCAACAGTTGCGACTTTTCGAGCGACATGTACACCTACGTGAGCGATGGCGACTGGGAACTGGCATCGTTCAATCTCGCCCACGACAAACGCTACAAAATCCCGTTCATCAAAAAAGCGATGGCGGCGGCAGGTGGCAAGTTGGACTTTTACGTCAGCCCGTGGAGCCCGCCAGCTTGGATGAAGGACAACGGCACGATGCTGCAAGGCGGCAAATTGAAGCCGGAGTTTTATGACGCCTGGGCAAACTACTACGTGAAATTCATCCAAGCCTACGAAAAGCTCGGTATCCCGGTCTGGGGCCTGTCCGTACAGAACGAGCCGATGGCCAAGCAAACTTGGGAATCCTGCATCTACACAGCGGAAGAAGAGCGGGATTTCATCAAAAACCACCTCGGCCCGACACTGGCGAAGAACGGTCTCGCCGATAAAAAGCTCATCGCCTGGGACCACAACCGTGACCTAATTTACCAGCGAGCCAGCACCTACCTGCACGACCCCGAAGCGGCGAAGTACATCTGGGGCATCGGCTTCCATTGGTACGAGATATGGAACGGCGGGCGACAGTACGAGAACGTGAAGCGGGTGGCAGAGTCGTTTCCCGACATCAACCTACTGCTCACGGAGGCCTGCAACTATCCATTTTCCTGGGAGACATTCGACCAATGGACTTGGGGCGAGCAGTACGGCGAGAACATGATCCACGACTTCAACAACGGCGCCGTGGCCTGGACGGACTGGAACATCCTCCTCGACGAAACGGGCGGCCCTAACCATGTGCAGAACTTCTGCTTTGCTCCCGTCCATGCCAAAACCAAGGAGGGCACGCTGCACTACATGAACTCGTATTTCTACATTGGGCATTTCTCCAAGTTCATCAAGCCGGGGGCCAAGCGCATTGTCAGCTCATCGAGCCGGGCGCAATTGCTGACCACGGCTTTCCAGAACCCAGACGGCAGCATCGCCGTGGTGGTGATGAACCCGACGGAAGAGAAAATCAGTTACCGCCTTTGGCTAAACGGCAAGGCAGCGGAGACGGTGAGCTTGCCGCATTCGATTGCGACGCTGGTGTTCTAAAAATGGTTGAATTGCTGTATTGTTGAATTGTTAAACCCCTCGCTGCCATTCAACAATACAGCAATCCAACAATACAACAATACAACATTATGCTAAAATTCCTTCCTATTCTGCTGTTAATCAGCGCCTTATCCTGCAAGTCCAAAACCGAGGACGAGCAGCCAATTGTGCCAACCCCCACCCTGCCCGTGCAGGTCTGGACGACCTCCGCCGACCAGGTCAACCTACTGTACAAAAAAACGATTGACTTTGCCGCTGGCAAGGACGACCGGTTCCAGACCATCCAAATAGATACCACGCAGCAGCTTCAACCCATTGAGGGCTTTGGCTTCACGCTCACGGGTGGCAGCGCCATGCTGCTGAACCAGATGGGCGCTTCCGAGCGGGCGACCTTGCTAAAAGCGTTTTTTGGAAAAGACTCCAACTCCATCAGCGTGAGCTATCTCCGACTGAGCATTGGAGCCTCCGATTTGGACGCTGAGGTGTTCAGCTACGACGACCGCCCGACAGGCCAGACCGACCCCACACTCCAGTATTTCAACCTCTCGAAGGACACGCTGCACCTGATTCCGATACTGAAGGAAATCCTCGCCATCAACCCCAACATTACGCTGATGGGGTCGCCGTGGAGTCCGCCCGTTTGGATGAAAACCAACGGCAGCAGCGTAGGCGGCAACCTGAGAACGGAGTTTTACGGCGCGTATGCCCAGTATTTTGTCAATTACATCCAAGCCTACAAGTCGCTTGGCATCACGATTGACGCCATTACGCCACAGAACGAGCCACAGCACGGCGGCAACAATCCGAGCATGGTCATGTCCGCTGCGCAACAAGCCGATTTTATCAAAAACCACCTCGGCCCGGCCTTCCAAGCGGCGGGCATCACCACCAAAATCATCGTCTGGGACCACAACTGCGACAACCCCGGCTACCCCATCGAAATCCTCAACGACGCAGCGGCCAAGGCGTTCGTCTTCGGCTCGGCCTTCCACCTTTACGCTGGCGACGTTGGATCCCTCTCGACCGTACACGATGCCCACCCGGACAAGGCGCTCTACTTCACGGAGCAATGGACAGGGAAAAACGGCACCTTCGACGGCGATCTGCAATGGCATATCAAGAACGTCGTCATCGGCACCATGCGCAACTGGAGCCGGGTGGCCCTCGAATGGAACCTCGCCAACGACCCCAATTTCGGCCCGCACACGCCCGGCGGCTGCACCGAATGCCGGGGTGCCGTGACCATTGACGGCTCAACGGCTACGAAAAATGTCAGCTATTACATCATTGCGCAAGCGTCGAAGTTCGTGCCGCCAGGTTCGGTTCGGCTGGGCAGCAACACTCCCGGCCAGTTTCACAACGTGGCTTTCCGCACTCCATCCGGCAAAAATGTGCTCATCGTCCTAAACGAAAACGCCAGTATTCAGTCGTTCAATATCAATGCTGGCAGCCGGTGGATAACGGCCTCGTTGCAAGGGAAGACGGTGGGGACATTTGTGTGGTAGATTTAGCGATTGACGATTGGGGACTGACTAGTGCCTCCCCCAATCGTCAATCGTCAATCACCCAATCGTAAATCCAACTCACCTCACCACCACCACATCCCCCTTCACCACTTTCCGTTCGCCATTCACCAACTCCACCTCCGCAAACCAGGCGTACACGCCCGTGTCCACTTTTTTGTCCCGGAAAGTGCCGTCCCAGCCAGTGTTGAAGTCGTTGGGTTGCAGGCTGAAGCCCTCGTACACCGACTCGCCCCAGCGGGTGAAAACTTGGAAACTCACCACCTGCTTTACCTGCTGCTCATCCGCAAAAACCACCAGCACATCGTTGATGCCGTCGTCGTTGGGGGAGAAGGCGTTGGGGACGTAGACATTGCCCGTTGTTTTGACAAGGATTTGTACAGAGTCAATGGCTTTACAATCGCTTTTTCCAACCACCTCCAATATATAGGTAATATTTCCTTCAGGAGTAGAAGTAGGAGTAAGGCAATCAGTGCAATCAAGCCATGTGGAGGGCGACCATAAAATACTTTCGACTTCTGTTATAGGGATGTCAAGAACAGGATTAAGTTGAACCCCAACGCCGAAATCCACTTCAACAATATCCTGTATTGTTAAGGTAAAGGGAGATTGAGCAGTTAGGTAAAATGGCCTTAGAAATTCACAACCTGCTGCATCTTGAACGATAGAATAATAGTTGCCTGTCGGTAAATTTTCAAAGATACTATCAACCGTAAATGTTAGGCCACCATCAATCGAGTACTTATATGGCCCATTCCCATTTTCGCCACCCATGAAGGTGACTCGATTAAAGGGCAATTTACAAGGCATCACATCAATCTCAAATTGAGGGAAGTTCAAGTTTCCAGTTTGGACATAGGTTGTATCAACACCAAAACAGCCATTATCAAGATTGGTAACTGTCAGTATATAAATACCCGGCATATCCACTAATGGATTGCTCGTTAAAGCTCCTTCAACGATGTTGCCCACCACCCAAGTCCAATCGTAAGCTGCATTAGTAACTGTTGTACTCCCATGTAAGGACAAAGTGTCCTGAGTGCAGCCTAGCTGAACTGATTGCCCTGCATCCACCTGCGGCGGCGTATTATCAATCGTAACCTCCACGCTGTCCGTCCCCGTGCAGCCCGTCGCCAAATCCGTCACTGTTATCACGTAGGTGCCGGGCAGGTTCACCCAAGGGGCAAAAGAGAACGGCCCGCTCACGATGCCCTCACCCACCACGCCGGGGTCGGGAACGAAGGTCCAAAACTGGCTGGAAGTATTTGCGCTGGTGCTGGCATGTAACTCCACTTGGTCAGTGTCGCAATCAAGCGTTGCGCCCGGTCCGGCATCCACCGTGGGTGGCGTAGCCGTCTGGTTCACGGTCGTCGAAGCCGTGGCCGTACAACCGTTGGCTTGGTTGCTCACGGTCAGGATGTAGTCGCCCGGCGCATCCACCGTTGGCGTGAGCGTGGTTCCGCCGCTCACGATACCAGGGCCAGACCACAAATAGCTGAAACCCGCCCCGGTGCTGCTCCCCGTGCCATCCAGTGCGACTTGCAACGTGGTGCAGTTCAGGCTTTGCGGCGCTGCCGCAATGGCCGTCGGAGGCGAAGTCGTCTGCAAAACAGTGGCCGTGGCGGTGGCGGTGCAATTGTTCGACAGGTTCGTGACGGTCAGCGTGTAAGTTCCCGGCAGGTTCACGATGGGCGCCAGCGTGGTGCCGCCGCTCACGATGCCGGGGCCTGTCCAATTGTAGGCAAAACCCGCCCCGGTGCTGCTTCCCGTGCCACTCAACATCACTTGCTGCGCAATGCAGTTTAAGCTTTGCGGCGCAGTAGCCACCGCCACGGGCTGCGTGGTGTCCCCCAATACCGTCACTTGCGCCACCGTGTTGCAGTCCGTTGCCAAGCTGGTGACGGTGAAGGTGTAAACGCCGGGGGCATCCACCACAGGCATGAGCGTGGTGGCACCACTCACGATGCCCGGCCCCGTCCACAGGTAAACGAAGTCCGCTCCGGTGCTGCTACCCGTGCCGTCGAGCGTGACCGTCGCCACGTTGCAGCCCAAACTTTGCGGCGCTGCCGCAATGGCGTCCGGCTGTTGGCTTAGGTCAAAAACCTGCACACTGGCCAGCGTCTGGCAGTTGTTGTTGGCGTCGGTGACGGTCAGCAGGTAGGTGCCGATGGCCGTGACCTCTGGCGTCAGGGTCGTTTCCCCCATAAAAATGTTGCCGTCGGAGGTCGTCCAAAGGTAGCTGATGCCCGGCCCCGTGCTAGACCCCGTTCCATCCAGCGTGACGGACAGCACGGAGCAGGTGAGCGATTGCGGAGCACCTGCATCGGCGATGGGGGCGGTGGCATCTTGTCCTACCAGCACGTCATCGCTTGCAGTGCAGCCGCTTTGCAGGTCTGTCACCGTGAGCGTGTAGAGACCGGGAGCGTTGATGGTTAGGTTTGGCGTGGCTTCCCCATTGAGAATGTTGCCGTTCTGCGTCGTCCAGGCATAGCTCACGCCGTTTGGGCTAGTGCCCGCCCCGTTGAGTTGAATACTGGTTTGGCCACAAAACAAAGTCTGCGAACCATTGACAGCAACGATAGGTACGTTGGCCAGTTGCGCCACCTGCACCGACTCGCTGGCCGTGCAACTGGTCAGCGTGTTGGTCACCGTGAGGGTGTAGCTGCCCGGCGAACTGACCATTGGCGAAAGCGTCGTGTCGCCGGAAACGATGCCGACGCCCGTACCCGTGAACGTCCAATTGTAGTCGAATTCCGACCCAGCCGAAGCGGTGGCGGCCAGTTGTATTTCGGTCTGGGTGCAATCCAGGTTGTCCGGCGCTGCAATGTCCACGTTGGGCAAGTTGCCGAAGGCAGCCACGGTTACGCTGTCCGTTGCCGTGCAGCCGTTGCCGTCGTTGGTGACGGTCAGCATGTAGATGCCTGCGGCGCTGATGGTTGGCGAAAGCGTAGTGTCGCTGCTCGACCACTGGTAACTGAACGATGGCCCTTGGCTGCTGCCACTACCATCGAGCGTGCCAGACTGGGCGCTGCAATCGAGAACGGGAGCAGTACCAGCGTCCGCCACGGGTGGCAGCGTATCCATCAAAACCACCACGCTGGCTGTCGCTTCGCAATTGTTAAAAGCATTGAGCAACGTTAAAGAATAAGTACCTGGCTGTGATACATTTATCACGTAAGGGGCAAATAATATCGGGTTGCCAGGCCCACCTGATGCAGGTGTAAAATACCAACTCAGCCCAATACCTCCATGAGCATCTGAAGCAGAGGCATCTACGGTAACAACATTATTGTTGCAATCAAGCTGACCGGGTGGGGCAATTATTACGATAGGGGCACCCAAGTCCTGCTCGACGGCTACGGAGTCAACGGCCGTGCAGCCGTTCACCCCATTTTCCACCGTCAAAAAATAGTTGCCAACGCCGTTGACCTGCGGCATCAGGGTCGTGTCGCCACTGACGATATTGCCGCCGTTGGTCGTCCACTGGTACGTGAAATTGGGGCCAGTGCTGCTGCCGTTTCCGTTGAGGTTGATGGCCGTGCCGTCGCAGTCGAGCGTGACATTTGAGCCTGCTTGCGCAATGGGCGGGGTGGTATTGGCGGTCACGGTCGCCGAGGCGGAAGCGGTGCAGCCATTGGCGGTATTGGTGACGGTCAGGGTGTAGGTTCCGGCGCTGCCCACCCAAGGCAACAGCGTGGTGTCGCCGGAGAGGAAAGTGCCGTTTTGCGAAGCCCAAACCAAGTCGAAGCCGCTCCCGCCGGATGATTGCGAAGCGTTCAATTGAACCGAATCGGTGTTGCAAAGGAAGGTCGGCACTGGCGTGGCGATGCCGATGTTCGGCTGCGCAAAGTCTGCCGTCATGCTCACTGAGGCGATTGCCGTGCAGCCGATGGAATTGGTGACGGTCAGGAAATAAGTGCCGCCCTCGTCCACGGTTGTGGTCGGGCCATTGGTGGGGCTGGTGAAATGGCCGTTGGTGGTTGTCCAAGCATAAGTAATCCCTGCGCCAGTGCTGCTGCCGGTGCTGTTCAACGTAAGCGTAGGCGTTTCACAATCGAGCGACCCAGGTGCATTTGCATTGGCAACGGCGGTGGGCACGGTGGCACCTTGTAGCACATTGGCGGTGGCCGTTGAGGTACAGCCGTTGAAGTCATTGGTGACGGTCAGCGTGTATTGGCCGGGGATGTTTACGACACAATTGTTCAGCAGGTCATCGCCGGAAACGATGCCGGGGCCAACCCACAAATACGAAAAATCGGGGCCAGTGGAACTGTTGTTTCCGCTCAGGGTCACTTCCGTTTCGGCACAGGAAAGTGGGTCGGGGGCGCTGGCTGCGGCAGTTGGCAGCGTCGTGTTTTGGTTGACAAAAGCGGTGGCGGTGGCCGTACAGCCGCTGATGCTGTTGGTGACGGTGAGCGTGTAAAGCCCCGACTGGTTCACCTCGGGCATCAAAGTCCCCTGTCCCGATACCACGGCAAAAGCAGGTTCCCAATCATAACTGATGGTCGTGCCAGTGGAAGTTCCAGTGCCGTCCAGCATGACGGTGGGGCTGGCGCAGGTGAGGTCGTCGTTGGCAGTGGCAGTGGCGGTGACGATATTGGGGTCGTCCAGTACATCCAGGCTCTCGGAAACCTGACAATTCGTGGGGCCGATGTTGAGGGTGACGGTGAGCGTGTAGTTGCCCACTTGGTTCACGGTGGCAATGGTCGTAGTCGCACCGCCGATGACGCCGGGCCCCGTCCACAAATAGGTGATGTTTGGCCCTGCGGACGATGCGCTGCCATCCAGTTGTATGCCAGACTGTGCTGCGTTGCAGGGTAAAAAGGCGGTAATTGGTACCACGGCCTCGATGTTTGCAACGTCCACGTTCACCTCGTCGGTGACCGTGCAGGCGGCGGCGAAGAAGATGTCGTCGAGGGCATAGTCGTCGCCGAAGAAACCGTTGCCGCCAGTGATTTGGTCGAGGATGCAAAGCTGCGCCGAGGTGGCCGAGCCGGAGTACCACGAGGCCGAAAACTGTTGCCAGTTGCAGGTGCCCGTGCCGACCGGGTACGGGTCACCGACGGCCACACCGTTTACCGAAAACTGCATCGTGGGCGGCGTAATTGGCGAAGCCATCACCCAGCCGCTCATCACGTACCACGTGTTTTGGGCAACGTTGATGGTCTGGCACCAGACCTGCGCCCCCGTGGAGGCGTTGCCATTGATGAGCATCATGTTGCCCGTGCCATTGCCGAAGGTGTGGTCGTCGCACGGCGGAAACGAGGCCAGCACCAGCGCTGGCGAGGTGGTGAGCACGTAGGTGCCGGGCGTGATGGGCGTCGGGTTGTAGGTGTACTGGCTGGTGAACCCCGTGTTGCCCGCCTCGAAACCGGGGTTGGTCACGAGGTTGGACGCCGAGGGGTCAACGGCCTGGGCACTTAAGGTGTAGGTGGCCGGCCCCGTTACTGTAACCGATGGGTTGAGTACGTTGGGGTTGCTCAGGCCCGTGGCTGGCGACCAAACGAAACCGAGGGTTGGCCCACCAATGCTGCCGTTCAGGGTGGAGATGTCTCCTGTGTTACAAACCAGCACGTCGGGGCCTGCGCTGACGGTGATGGGGCATTGGGCAAGTAGCGAGTTTTTGGTAAAAAACAGGCTGAAAAACAACAGAAAGACAAGGTTGCGGGTACTCATATTGCTGTAAACTGGGTTTTGTGTCCAGCGCTAAGGTACGTGCAGGCGGCGTATTTCGGGTTGAAAAATTGAGGAGGCAGTTGCCTTACCGCTCTACCTTCACTAGTTGGCCACTCCCTAGAAGTTTTTGTTCATCCCTAACTTCATAGAAATACAGGCCGGGGGCAATGCCCTCCAACGGCACCACATTCCAGCCAGCGGGGTGGCTTGGAAAGTTCCAAATTGGGCTAGAGTAATTTTCTAGGGACTTGGAAAGTAGATGTCGGGGTGAGGGGGGGTGAGGTCATTTGGGTCATTCAAGTCATTGGACATTTATTTAATGAAATAGAAAGACCTTCCAAGTTTTTGAAACTTGGAAGGTCTAATGGCAAAGATTTGACAAATTTTAAAAATTTGTCAAATCTTCATCTTACGGTTTATACGGGCAGGATATTGGAATACTTCCGACAACAAGTTACAAATAATTATCTGACAACAAGTTAATAGAATCATCTACCCACGGCTTATTTCTGCTTGGCGAAGGTAAAGATTTTAGCATACTAATAGCTTCGGATTTTTCTTTATCGTCTAATTTATCCACAATAGCTTCCAAGATAAATACAGCCATTTCCCTAGATTCATAATCACCGTTTGCAATAAAGGGAATTATTTCTTTATAATAATCTTTGCAATCAATATCTATAAGTGCATATAAGAATGTACCATTCTTGTTTTGATATTCTGGCGAAGTAATTTTACTTATTAGAAATGGTGCAGCTTTATGTACTTTTTTAGACTTAAAAAATAGTGCTAATTCGTGTAACAAATTTATGTTGCTGCTATTTTTAAAAATCTCCAAAAGAAAATCTTCAAGTTTGGCAATTCTATCTTCATCTAAATTTGCAAAAGCATGCTCAAGTGATGAATAATCTTCATTCTCTAAATCCGTTTTTAATCTTTCATAAATATTTATGTCCATCATTAAACTACTTGCATTTTAGGATGTAAACAAATAAAGACCTTCCAAGTTTTTGAAACTTGGAAGGTCTAATAATGACCAATGACCCCCCAATGACCAATCCTCACTCATCCTCCACCTCCTCCCATCTCGCCTCCCCTTCCCATCTAACCATTACAGCGGTAGCTAGGCAGTTACCAATGAGGTTGACGATGCTGGGCATGGTCGCTTGAGTCCATTTTTCACAACTCTTTGGGTTGGGGTGCATGTAATTTGCCCAATCCAGAAGCTACCACCATCGAGACGCAGAGGTCGCTGGTGACGTTGGCCACGGTGCGGCACATGTCGAGCGGGCGGTCAATGGCGAAGATGAGTGCAAGCCCCGCCTCTGGAATGCCCGCTTGCGCCAGCACGATGACGAGCATGACCATGCCCGCCCCAGGCACTGCCGCCGAGCCGATGCTGGCCAGTGTGGCCGTGAGAATGATGCCAAGCTGCGCCCCCAAACCGAGGTTCATGCCAAATGCTTGTGCAATGAACACCGCAGCAACGCCCTGGTAGAGCGCCGTGCCGTCCATGTTCACGGTGGCACCGATGGGCAGCACGAAACTGGCCACTTCTTCGTCCACGCCGAGGTGCTCCTCTGCCCGCTCCATGGTCACGGGCAGCGTGGCCGCACTGGAACTGGTGCTGAAAGCCAGCAACTGTGCCGGGGCAACGCCCCGCATGAAGAACCGGTAATCCCTTTTTGCAAATATTTTTACCAAAAACGGATAGAAGCCAAAGATGAGGATGGCCAGGCCGAGCAACACGCAAAATGCATAGCCCAGCAAGGCCGCCAATAAGTCGGGCGAGGGCATCTCTACGATGAGCGACGAGAGCAAAGCAAAGACCCCTATCGGTGCAAAAAGCATGATGACGTCAATGAGCTTCATGATAACCTCGTTGGCACCACCAAAGAAATCAACCACGGGTTTTGCCTTCTCTTCTGGGATGAGGATGAGACCGATGCCAAACATGACCACGAAGAAAATGACCTGCAACATGCTGGTATTATCGGTAGCAGCTTGGAAAAGATTTTCGGGCACGATGTCCACGAGGGGCTGGAGGGGGCCGCTTTTCTTGGCAGTTTCGGCGGCCTGGATTTTGTCGGCAGCGCTGTCCGCAAACTTTTCCATCATTACCGTACGGGTTTCTTCTTTGATGAAATAACCGGGTTGCACGATGTTTACGATGACCAACCCAAGGCTGATGGCCAATGCAGTGGTGATGAGGAAAATGCTGAAAGTTCGCCCGCCCATTTTGCCGAGCTTGCTGATGTCCTTGAGGTCGGCCACGCCCTTGACGAGCGAGGTGACGATGAGGGGTACGGCTATCATTTTGAGCAGGTTGATGAAGATAGTACCGAAGGGTTTGACCCAGTCATTGACGTACTCGCCCCAGCCCATTTGCGCAGCAAAAAGGCCAAATAGAATGCCTGCTGCAATGCCAATCAGAATCTGCCAGTGTAATGCCAGTTTTTTCATAAAAAGTAAAAAGTTGGGTGATAAAAATTGCCTTGAACAATCGAGGGCAAGTTACCCAACTTTTTCTTTTACAAAAGCGGGGACTCAATTTGTGGACTAGGCAATCGCATAAAAAATTGATGCCCTCGTAGAGGTCGCATATTTGTAGAATTGCCCCGAAGCCCCCAAACCTCGACCTCGGAGAGGTCGCACTTGGGCTAAATATGCGACCTCTCCGAGGTCGAGACCCAAGATTATTGGCCGTTTCTACAAATATGCGACCTCTCCGAGGTCGTGAAGATTTTCATGCGATTGCCTTGCATTTGTTGGTGAATCTATGGAACTCACCGCTCCGAGGTCGTGAAGATTTTCATGCGATTGCCTTGCATTTGTTGGTGAATCTATGGAACTCACCGCTCCAGTGTCAAACTCGTATCGGCGGCCTTTGAGGCCGTGGCGGGCACCTGTTTTTTCACTTCGTAAATATCAAAGCAGCCAAAACCCTCTGCGCTCCCACTGCATTGCGAGCTGGGGCGGTCGGAGGCGAGGTAGCCCGTTTGGGTAGGTTCGTGGTAGGTGTAAAACAGGTCATCGTAGGCGGTGTTGAAGGGCCTGCCGAGATTTTCGGGCTTGGCCCAGTTGCCGTCAGCGGTTTTTTTGGCGGAAAAAACATCGAACCGGCCCACGCCTTTCAGGCCGTTGGAACTAAAAAAAAGCGTTTGTCCCGTTTGGCTGAAGCTCGGCGTCACCTCGTCTTCCGGGGTGTTGAACGAGAGGCAAATTGGCGCCTCGAACTTGCCGTCAAAGGTGATGGTACTGGCCCAGATGTCCATCTTGCCCTTGCCGCCGGAGCGGTTGGAGGCGAAGAACAGGGTGTATTTTTTGGCAGCGGCGTCCCAGCCAATGGCTGGTTGGGCGGTGTTGGCCCCCCGGACGTTGATGGATTCCGGCAGCTTGGCCGCAACCCCCCATTTTCCATCGTACTCACGGTCACGGTACCAGATTTCGCATTTCTGCATGGCCTCGTCTCGGCAGAGCGTGAAAAACATGCGGCTTGCGTCGGGCATCAGTGATGGGCATGCAACGTGGCTGGCATTGTTTTTTGGATTGAATTCAACGTCCAGCGTTGGCTTGTTCCCGGGCGTGAACGAAAAAATACGGCTGACTGGCAATGCTCCAGGCGTCTCTTGCCGGAGGCTGGAAAAATAGACCCTGTCCCCGTAACGCACTGGTGCGAAGTCGGCAGTGGGAGCATTCACCGCATTGTCGAGCCTTTTCGCTTGACAGGTGGAAGTTGGGTTGGTGGTCGTTTTTGGTTGCTGAGCAGCCAAGTTTGCAACTGCAAGGATGCAGCCTGCAAGTGTCAGGATTCTGGTTAACATCTTTTGTAAGTTTTGGTATTAAAATAAAAAGGGGATTAGCCGGTACAATCGCCGGGCATAGTCAAAATCGTAAGTAATTGTCAGGAAAAAAAGATGTGTGATGAAACCAGGATGTGTTCGTGAAAGCTGAGTTGCTGAGAAGGAGATTGGAAGAATTGAGGCACAAAGATAAGGCGGTAAATAGCGGATAGCAAGCGGTAGGCCAAAGCGGGCAAGGCGACAACTGGTTCAACCCATTGACAAAAATGCTTTTTTTGTAAACGTTAAACGATTGGAAACTAACTGGTTAAGCCATGATTTGACTTGAAAGCCGGTCATGTTGCGGAGCGGAAAAAAACGATAATTTTTTTTGAAAATCAAGGGTCAAGCGGGCGCTTGAGGTAAATCTGGCGGGTCAATTGGATGAAATAGCTGATGTCCTCGGTGCTGAATTCAAAGCTGAAAGGTTCATATCCGTCGGCAATGACGGACAGTAGGTAACGCTTTCCGGTTTCCAACCGAATCTGTAAGTCGTTCTGGTCGTTGCGGGCTGCGAAGGAGCCAGTTATGCCAGTCTTTAGTTCCTTTACGTCCACTTGCGGAGCGTACACGGACGCATTGTCCAGGGAGCGGAACACCTTCAATTCAATTTCCGCAAAAATGCGGGCTTCGTAAATGTCCAAGCAATCATCGGCGCTCAACGACTCGCCCTTGCAATTGGCGTTGGGCCTGTTGGAGACGAGGTAGGCGTTTTGGCTCTGTGTATGGAAACTGTAGTACGTGTCGTCGTAGGCGCTGTTGAGCATATCGCCGAGATTCTCAGGCACTTCCCACTCCCCATCGGTGGTCTTGTTCTCCCGGTAAATGTCAAAGCCGCCTTTGCCCGGCCAGCCGTTTGAGCTAAAAAACAGGGTTTGGGTGGGTTGGTGGAAAAACGGCGTGATATCGTCCATCGGCGTGTTGAAAGGCAGGCAAAATGGCGTTCCAAAACTGCCATCCAAGCTTATTGCACTGCACCAGACGTCCAAGCCACCCCTTCCACCTGGTCGGTCGCTGGCGAAGTAAAGCACATATTGTTTTTTGGTTTTGTCCCATCCGATGGAAGGCTGGGTGGCGGAAGAGCCTTTCAAGTTGACCTGTTCTGGGAGCCTTCTTGGTGCCTGCCAAGTCCCTTCGTAATCCCGCTCCCGGCACCAGATTTCGCAGCCTTCGGATTCCGCAAAATCGCCCTTGCAAAGCGTGTAATAAACAATGCTGGCATCGGAGGTGAGGGAAACGTTGCCAGCGCTGAGGTTCAATTTTGCTGGGTTCCCATCAAAAGCTTGTGGTGGATAATTGGGTCTCGCCTCAAAAATGCGGCTAACCTCTAGTTTGTCTTTCCTCCGATTTTTGCCTTCTATTTCAACCATACTTGTGAAATACATCTTGTCGCCGTAGCGCAAAGGCGCAAAATCCGCCTTGGCCGAATTGATGTTGCCGGGCATTTGGTGCAGGTCGAGCGCATTGCCCCTGCCTGCTTTTCCCATGGATTTCAATGCCTCCACCGACAGGTAGGCGAAGAGGTTGTTGGCTTCGTTGTGCTCGTTGAGGTATTTTTGGTAGTAGAATTTAGCTTCGCTCATCTTGTTCAAGTCCATTTTCACACCGCCCAACACGAAGTCAACAACCGCGTAATAGCCGACTTTTGCCTCGTTCGGGATGCGCTCCAAGTAAGCTTCGGCTTTGTGCAAATCACTCGAAAGCCTTGCAGCTTCCCCAGCCACAAACAGGGAGGAGATGTTCATGGTATCAATTTCCAAAACCTTTTCGCTAAACAACATTGCAGACGGATAGTCCTTGGAATGGAAGGCAGTAAGCGCTTTCTTCTCGTAGTTCTCCAGATACTGGCCAAATGCCAAGTTGGAGGTCAGCAGGAGGGACAAAATTATTGAAATGTTCCAGTAGCGCATCAAGCGGTTTTTTTGCAGTTTTTGTCGGTTGTACTTACTTTCAATTTTGAAAAAATGGAGCGATTAAGATGTGTGCCCTTCTATGAGCTATTCATGCAGATTGCGATTAGGAATCAAATACTAAGCCATAGGGGAAAATGATAATTTGACATTAACCTTGAAAAAAAACCGGTCAATATTGAACCCCATCCCTTTTCACGGGTACAATGCCCTGTGTTTTAAAAAATTGACCATTATGAAAAAGCTATTGCTTGCTTTGTTTGCACTCCTGGTTTTGGCCACAAACCTCCTCGCCAACCACTCTGGCGCAGCGCTTCCTGAGCGCATCAAGTCCATTTCCAAAGTGGCCTACCCAATGGAGTACTACGCCGAACAGGCCAACCTCTGGCGGCTCGAAAGCTCAAAAAACAACATGAACCCTGATGCTTGGCTCAACTACTTCCGGGCCGCCCGCTACGCCAACATGCTCGACCGGAGCGGCGAACAAGCCTTCGACCTGTCGGCCATCGTGGCCCAAATCCCCGTTGCCTTGAACAACAGTTTCGAGTTCCAGTACATCAGTTTTATGAACGCTGCCTGGGACGAGAGCCGCTTCGAGTACCTGCTCAAGGCCCATGAAATCGCACCGCAGCGCACCGAAATCTACCACGACCTCGTCAGCTACCACGAGACGAGGGGCGAGCAGTCGCAAGCGCTTTTTTACCTCGAAAAACTGTTTGAAGCAGGCGAGTTTCCCGCCGAGTTGCTAGCCTGGAACTACAACCTGCTGGCCTCCGTGGAGCCGGACGCCCTACTGCTCACTTACGGCGACAACGATACTTATCCGCTCTGGGTGCTACAATCGGCACGGGGCATCCGAAAGGATGTCAACGTGCTGAATATCAACCTTTTGTTATTGGATGAATACCGGGAAAAAGCGCTCACGAAACTGGGTCTCCCGGCCATTGACCTGAGCGACTGCAAGGACACCGAGGCGATGTACCTGCATGTTTTGAAGCAAATCCTGTCCGGTGCTAGGCAACCGGTTTACGTGGCCAACACCATGCCCGAGCCTGTGCGCCTCGCTTTTGGCGACAGCCTCTACCTCACCGGCCTTGCCTTTCGATACGCCCCTGTCGCATTTGACAATGTGGCATTTTTGAAGAACAATTTTGAAAACAAGTTCCTGCTCGACTACCTGCGGGTGGACTTCAGTCCAGACTCCGTTTCGTCCGTGTTGGCAGGCATGAACCTCCAGTACCTGCCCGCTTTCATTCTGCTTCACCAGCACTATGAGGCCAGCGGCGAAAAAATCAAGGCGGCCAACCTGGAGCCGGTCATGCGGCGGGTAGCTAAGGAAGGTGGCCGGGAGAGCGAGCTGAACGCCTATTTGTCCACCTACGGCCAAGACATTCCAGTTGTAGAATCCGCCATTTCCGTGCGCAGCTTGGACAAGGGACTCAAGAAAATCAGCGGCAACTTCTACGCCTTCGACACCGAAGTCACCAACGGCCAGTACGAGGCGTTTTTGATGGATTTGGTAAAAAACAAGGCATTCGACCTGATGGAAACCTGTAAGTCGCCCCGCACGGATTGGCGCAGCCTTTTGCCAGAAACTCATAAAAACCTGCCCGACAGCGAGGTCTTCAAACATGCCCACCCCGATGACCCCGCAGCGCCCGTCGTGAACATCAGCCACGAGGCCGCCCAGCAATACTGCGAGTGGATCACAAAGGTGTACAATGCCAGCACCGACAAGAAAAAAGCACACCGCAAGGTGCGGTTCCGGCTGCCCACGGAGGCTGAGTGGGAGCTGGCTGCACATGCTGCTCGGGACGCTCCCTACCCCTGGGGCGGCTATTTCATCCGAAACTCCAAGGGTTGCTTCCTTGCCAACTACGACGTAAGCAAGGAGGAACCTTGCAAGAACTGCCCCAGCGCCAACAACGACATGCCAGACGACGGCGGCTTCTTCTCCGTGAAGGCCGACTCCTACTTCCCCAACGACTTCGGTCTGTACAATACCAGCGGCAACGTGGCCGAAATGATTGACCATTCCGGCGTTACAAAGGGCGGCAGTTGGTACGAGCTACCGTTTTTTGGCCAAATCACTAGCCGAAATACTTACACGAAGCCTGCGCCGTTCATTGGGTTCCGGGTTTTCATGGAGGTGGTGGAATGACATGATTTGTGGTCGCCCAATTTATTGGGCTGACCGAGCGAAAATTACCGGTCAGCCCAATAAATTGGGCGACCACAATGCAGCATCAAACTTTTGACAAGCGAAAAAACATATCAATCCCTGCCCGACGAGCAGTTGATGCGACGGCTGGCCAGCGAGGGCTGCGAGGCGTCGTTCGGGGAACTGTACGACCGGTACAGCGAGCGGATGCACCGCTATTTCTACCGGATGCTGGGCAGGGATGCGCACCGTGCAGACGACTTCACGCAGGAGCTGTTCATGAAAGTAGTGGAAAAAACAGCGCTCTTCGACCCAGAACGGCGGTTTTCCACTTGGCTCTACACCGTGGCTGGCAACATGGTCAAAAACGAGTACCGCCGCCAGTCACGCCAACCCGAACCGCCGCCCGTGGATGATTTTTTTGGGGAAAATTTTTCGGAAGACATTGACAATCAAATATTTGAACAACACCTCCACCTTGCGCTGGATGAGCTGGACGAGACCCAACGCCAATGCTTCGTGCTGCGGTACCAGCAAGACCTGAGTGTACGAGAAATTGCCGAAATCCTCGATTGCCCGGAAGGAACGGTGAAGTCGAGGATGTTTTATACCTTGAAAAAACTGGGCAGCAAGCTCCGGGCATTTGCTGGGGCGATTGTGGTTTAAAGTTTCTGGTTTAGGGTATTGGGGAGCAGCTGCGTTAAACCCGAAACTCAAAACCAGAAACCTCAATCTTTTGATTATGAAAAATAGCAAAGAAATAGACATCGAGCAACTGCTAGCCGAGCGGCCATTCGACCTGTTGGCTCCAGAAGAAAAAGCCATTGTGCTGGCGCAAATGCCCGAGTGGGAATACGAGCGCATGCACCAGTTGCTGACCCGAAGCAGGGCCGCCCTGAAGAAAAGCCCCTTGCCCGATCTGGCCATCCGGCAAGGGCTGATGGAAGCATTGCGCAAGCAAGCAAAACCGCAAGCACCCCGTCCGGTGGGCTTGTTGGTTCGGCTGGCGCAATACCGGCTGCCCGTTTGGCAAGCAGCGGCGGGGTTGGCGCTCTTGCTGGCTGCCCATTTTACCCTAACTAAACCTGCCACGGAAACCGTGCGCACGGAGACGGTTTATGTGAACTCGACGGATACCATCTACAAAGAAGTGGCGCTTCCTGTGGCAGACACCTCCGCCAAAATCCCGCAGCGGCGTGTAAACGTGAAGCCCCGGGTTCTGAAAAACGCCATCCCCACCAGCCTCCCCAACGAGGCGCTTGCCGACTCCTCCGCTCGGCATCAAGGCCCCCTCGGTAACCTTCCCGATACCCTTCCCGGTTTCCAGTTTTCTATTCGCCAGCACAGTGGCAGGTCGGCCAATGAGATGAAGGAACTGTGGCAGTTTCTGGGAGAGGTTTATTGAAGTTTGCAGTTCGGCAGTTGGCAGTTGGAAGTCGGTACCGTTGTAACAGCCACTGACTACCAGACTTTAAAACTGCGAACTGACTGCCCACTGCCAACTGCCGAACTGCCGAACTGACTGCCCACTGTCGAACTGCCGAACTAAAAGTTCAAACTGTTTTATACATTTGCGCAGCTTTTTGGAAGGGCTACCTGTATTTGCCTGTCAATATTCTTTCGTTTTGAAATATTGCTTTGAGTATCAATTATTTACCCATTCAAAATCAGATGGCCAAGTACGGAAATTAAGAAATTGGAAATTGGATATTAGATGTCCCAAAAATACTATCCAGCAATTCCAATTTCCCAATTTTCTAATTTCCCAATTTCTTTAACAGCCAACCATTTTCACCTACATGAATTCCTTAAAAACAATAAGTAACATCACCGGCTGGCTTGTTTTTGCCATTGCCGCTTTCGTCTATTACCAAACCGCCGAACCCACGGGCAGCCTGTGGGACTGTGGTGAGTTCATCCTTGGAGCCTACAAGCAAGAGGTCGTTCACCCGCCTGGAGCGCCGCTGTTCCTGTTGGTTGGTCGGTTGTTCATCTGGTTGGCTGAGACGTTCAGCGATACCAAGGCGCACCCGGAGAACATCGCCTTTGCCGTCAACTTCATGTCTGGCATCTGCACGGCTTTTGGCGCCATGTTCCTGGCTTGGGTCACCATCATCTTGGGCAAATTGTCGCTCGTAGGCCGTGAAGGCGAAACGGACGGCGGACAGAATTTTGCCCTTGCAGGTGCTGGCCTTGTGGCTGGCCTTTCGATGACATTTACCACCTCAATTTGGTTTTCGGCGGTGGAAGGCGAGGTTTACGCCATGTCCACCTTCTTCACCTGCCTCACGGTTTGGTCCATGCTGAAATGGTACAACCTGCCCGATGAGCCTCGACACGACCGCTGGTTGGTGTTCACCGTGTACGCTGCGGCGCTGTCCATCGGCGTCCACTTGTTGAGCTTGCTCACCTTCCCGGCCCTGGCCATGTTGTACTATTTCAAAAAGGATATTCAATTCAGCAAATTCAGTTACATGGCCCTGCGGATACTGTTGGCTGCTGGGTTGTTGGTGGCGATGGTTGTTGTAGCCTCGGGTGCTTCCGGCATCCTGATGAAAGGGCTTGGCGCACTGCTGATGCTGGGGTTGGCGATTTACCTTCCCTGGAAAGGCGAGGACAAATACATTGGGGCACTGGGCGCATTTGCAGTAGGCTTCCTCGTCATTGCAGCCACTCAAAAGCTGGTGATCACTGGCGTGGCCAACATGTGGGCTTGGATGGAACTCCAGATGGTCAACGGTTTTGGGATGCCGTTCAACTCAGGCTTGATACCAACAGCGTTGGTGCTGATTGCGATTTTCTTCTTCGGAATGCGTTATGCCTCCGGCAAGGGGAAGGTGGATTTGATTTTGGTGTCCAGCCTTTCTATCATCTACGGGTTCTTCGCTTTTGGCTGGCTGAACCTGCTGGTGTCGCCCGTCGCTGCGCTGCTTTTTTACTTTGGGCTTCGCAATGCAGACCGTCACCTGATGCAGGTGCTTATGTTCAGCGCACTCATGTCTGTGGTCGGCTTCTCCACCATCGGCGTGGTGCTGGTACGTGCCAGCGTGGACCCGCCCATCAACATGAACAAGCCCGCTGACCCCGTCCGCTTGCTTTCCTACGTGAACCGTGAGCAGTACGGCGAGCGCCCGCTGCTCTTCGGCACCGATTTCGACGCCAACCCGGTTGACAACGAAATCACGCCACGCTACGGCCAAGTGGTGAAAATCGTGGACGGCAAAGAAGTACACAGCTACGAGATCACGGACGAAAAAGTATCCTATAAATTCAAACCGGAGGACAAGCACCTGTTCCCCCGCATGGGCGACGACTCACAAAACCGCCCCGAAAAATACCGCGCTTGGGTGGACAAACCCACGGGCCGAATCACCTTCGCCGACAACATGACCTACTTGTTCCGCTACCAGTTTGGCTGGATGTACTGGCGCTATTTTGCCTGGAACTTCATCGGTCGGCAGAATGGCGAGCAGGGCTACTATTCCTGGGACAAAAAGAGCGGCAACTGGGAAAGTGGCATCAAGTTCATTGATGATATGCGGCTCTACAAAGCCCGCAACGTGCCCGATTCAATGAAAAACGACCTTTCCAAAAACCACTACTTCTTCTTGCCACTGATTTTTGGCTTGCTTGGGTTGGCATTCCATTTTTTCAAAAAACCAGAAGACGCCACGGCCGTCATGGCCATGTTCCTCATAACGGGACTCGGCATCATCATTTACTCCAACCAACCGCCAAACGAGCCACGTGAGCGGGACTATGTGTTGGTAGGTTCGTTCTTGATTTTCTGCATCTGGATAGGCATGGGTGTACTGGCGGTTTACAACCTCCTCAAGGATAAAATCGGCGGAATGGGTGCCGCTGGATTGGCCACGGTGCTGGCACTTTCGGCGCCCTACCTCATGGGCAGCCAAAACTGGGACGACCACAGCCGGGCAGGCCACTACGCCTCCCGTGATTATGCCGCCAACTTCCTGAACAGCACGCAGCCAAACGCTATCATTTTCACCTACGGCGACAATGACACCTACCCACTTTGGTACGCGCAAGAGGTGGAGGGAATCCGTCGTGACGTGCGGGTGGTGAACCTATCGCTCATCCAGGTGGACTGGTACATCAACTTGCTGCGCCGCAAAATCAACGACTCGCCGCCCATAAAACTGACCATCCCCGCCGATGCCTACCGTGGCAAAAAGCGGAACGCCGTCTATTACATCGCCAACCAAGACCAAGGCGAGATGACGGCCACGAAAGCACTGGAGTTGACGGGTGTGGACAAAACATCGAAGAACAACCGGGTGGATGCCATTTTCCCTTCGGGAAATATTTACATCCCGGTCGATTTGTCAAAAGCGGGCGAGCTTTTCGGCATCAATCCCGGCGACAGCTTGGCGCTGGCAGACCGGATTCCACTGAAAATGCCGTTCCACAAAACAGGCAACCCAGACCTCTCGTACCTGACCAAGGACGAGCTTGCCGTTCTGGACGTCATTGCTTCCAACATCAACGACCGCCCGGTTTACTTTGCCGTGACCTGCCGTCCCGACAAGATGCTCGGCCTCGAAGACTACATGCAACTGGAGGGCCTCGGCCTGCGCATCACGCCCATCAAGTCGCAGAGCGAGCAGGGCCTCTACGTGTACGGCTATGGCCGGGTACACACCGACCTGCTCTACGACAACGTGATGAACAAGTACAAATGGGGCAACTTCGACACGCACCCGACCTTCATTGACCGCAGCTATGGCCCCAGCATCCAGAGCATCCGGGTAGTGATGCTCCGTGGCGCAAGGCGCTTGGCGGAAAAGGGCGAGAAGGAGAAGGCGGTCAACCTCATCGAGAAATACCTGCAATCGTTCCCGCACTACAACTTCCCGTACGACTGGAACACGATGCAGATGTTGAACGTGATGGTACAAGCGGGCGGTTACGAAAAAGCAAAGCCGCACTTGCAGACGCTGGCCAACGAGACCAAGCAGCAACTGACTTTTCTCAATGGCCTCGACCCTGATTTAACGGGGAAAGATGGTAGCTTTGAGCAGGATTTGCAGTTGTTCATGAACGTCAAAGACCTGCTGACCAAATCCGTTGAAAGCCAAAAAGACGAGGCTTTCAAGAAGGAATTGGATACGATGTTTGAACCGTTTAAATAAGGTTGTTTGGATATTGAGTGATTGGGATATTGAGTGATTAATAACCCAATATCCCAATCACTCAATATCCAAATAGCTCCTAACCAAATATGAAAAAAGAGGGAAAACCAGTTATATCCCTTGCGCAACTTGAGAAAATTGCCAAAGCTTTCAGTGCGCCAGAAGGTGAACCTGCCATTGATTTCTCCAATACTGAAATCGCCTTTGCCGGGAAAAACAACGAGGAACTGAAGAAAACGGAGTGGCTGTTCAAAATGATGAACAACCGCCACCTTGTCAACATCGGCTCGAAACTGGGCTTGTTGGGCACGAAAATCCCACTGCCGTTTTTTGAGTCCACGGTGAAAGCCACCATTTTCAAACAGTTTTGCGGAGGAACCACCCTGCTCGAATCGCAGCCAGCTATCGAGCACTTGCACGAGCTTAACGTGGACTCGGTGCTGGACTACGGTGCCGAGGCGAAGGAGTCGGAAGACGACTTCAACCGCACGATGAACGAAAACCTGCGGGCCATTGATTTTGGCTCGACCCTGCCCTCCGTGCCAGTCATCAGCTCGAAAATCACCGGCCTTGCCCGCTTTGGCCTGCTGGAAAAAGTCAGCACAAGCAATACGACGCTCACCACCGAGGAGCGTGGCGAGTTCAAAAACGTGCTGAAAAGGGTGGACGCCATTTGCCACCACGCTTCCACGAAAGGCATGTCGGTGTTCATTGATGCCGAGGAAACCTGGATTCAGCCGGCCATTGACCTACTGGCCAACCGCATGATGAAGCGCTACAACAAGGAAAAAGTAGTGGTGTTCAACACCTTCCAGATGTACCGCACGGACAGGCTGGCTTACATCGCCGAGTCGTTTGACCTTGCCCGTAGCCAGGGCTTTCTGCTTGGCGCAAAACTCGTGCGGGGCGCCTACATGGATAAGGAGCGCAAACGTGCAGAGGATATGGGCTACCTCTCCCCCATCCAACCCAACAAGGCCGCCACCGACCACGATTACAACATGGGCATCCAGTTTTGCATCGAAAATTTTGAGAATATCGCCGTTTGCAACGCAAGCCACAACGCCGAGAGCTGCCTGAAAATGGCGGCACTGATTTCGCATAAAAACTTGCCGAAAAACCACCCACACCTCCAGTTCTGCCAACTGCTCGGGATGAGCGACAACATCACTTTCAACCTATCCAAAGCGGGTTACAACGTGGCCAAATACATGGTGTACGGACAGGTGAAGGAGGTGATTCCCTACCTCATCCGACGGACGCAGGAGAACACCTCGATGACTGGCGACGTGAGCCGGGAATTGGATTTGGTGATGAAGGAGGTGAAGCGGAGGGGGATTTGACGAGTATCAGTGATCGCATCAACCCAAATTGGATAGGTCATGGTAAATATTAGTTTACTAGGCTATCGAAAGCATTTTCTGATGTAAAGTTTGCACGTGTTTTAAGTCGCTTTTGTTATGGCCGAGTGGCCTTGCATCGTTTTCTGTTGAGTGGATGGTGGTTGCTTTAATAAAATCTAGCCCAATAAATAATCTCGCTTTTAGGAACCCCTCGTCCCCTGCATCCTCACCGCATTCAAAATCGCCAGAAGCGCCACGCCGACATCTCCTCGCCTATCCAGTCCGATACCCCAACAACCGCAGTGCATTCCCCACTACCAACAGCGTCGAGCCTTCGTGCGCAACGACGGCGGGACCAATCTCCGCAATGCCCAAAATCGTCAGCGGTACCAGCACGGCGACCATGCCGAGGCTAATCCAGAGGTTTTGCCGGATGATGCGGCGGGCTTTGCGGCTCAAGCCGATGGCGAAAGGCAGCGTTTCGAGTTTGTCGCCCATGAGGGCGATGTCGGCGGTTTCGAGCGCCACGTCGCTGCCCGCAGCGCCCATGGCAATGCCGACCGTGCTTTTGGCGAGGGCGGGAGCGTCGTTCACGCCGTCGCCGACCATTGCTACTTTGCCTTCTTCCTGCAATAGTTTTTCTATCGTTTCCACTTTGTCTTCGGGCATCAGGTTGCCCAATGGGTCGGTGATGCCGATGGTTTTGGCGACGGCATCCGCCACCCGCTGGTTGTCGCCGGTAAGCATAATCATGCGGCGGATGCCGAGCGATTTTAGTGCCGACAGGGTTTCTTTCGCCTCCGGGCGGGCAACGTCCATCACGGAAATGATGCCGAGGTAGCGGTCGCCCCGGTGGATTATCATGCTGGTGTGTCCCTCGTTTTCCTGTTCTTCCATTTTTTCGGAAATGTCAGCAGGGACGGGCTTTTTGGTCAATTCCTCGAACAGTTGGCGGTTACCGATGTGGACGGTGTCGCCTTCGTATTTCGCTTTCACACCCCTGCCGGTGATGGCTTGTAGGTCGTGCGCTTCGGGAACGTCTTTGTCACCGAGTTCTTTTTTTGCGCCTTCGACGATGGCGGCTGCCAGCGGGTGGTCACTCGACACTTCCACTGCAATCGCCACTTTCAACAGTTCTTCTTTGGACGCTTCACCGAAGGGAATTGCGCCGGTGAACTTGGGTTTGCCCTCCGTCAGCGTCCCCGTTTTGTCGAAAGCAATGGCGGTGAGCTGGCCCAAATCTTCGAGCGGTGCGCCGCCTTTTATCAAAACGCCCGCCCTCGCCGCCCTCGCCACACCAGCCAGCACAGCGCTCGGCGTCGAAATCGCCAGTGCGCAGGGGGAAGCTGCGACCAGCACCGCCATTGCCCGGTAAAAACTTTGGCTGAACGGCTCATCCAAAACCAAAAAGGCAAAGCAAAGCAGCACGACCAACACCAGCACCGCCGGGACGAACCACTTCTCGAAGCGGTCGGTGAAAAGCTGCGTCGGCGACTTCTGCGTTTCGGCTTCCTTCACCAATTTTATCAGGCGGGAAAGGGTGCTGTCTTTGGCTTCTTTCAGCACCTTGATTTCCAAAACACCCGCTCCGTTGATGGCGCCTGAAAAGGCTCGATGCTCGGCAGGAACGGCGCTCAAATCCTTGAACGCTTTGCCGGGGTCGGCGGTGGGAAACTTGTCCACCGGTACGCTCTCGCCCGTGATGGGCGCTTGATTGACGGCGCTTTCGCCCTTCACCACCACGCCGTCGGCGGCGATTTTGGTGTTCGGTTTCACGACGATGACATCGCCGATTTTCAATTCCTCGATGCCCACTTCCACCGTGTCGCCGTTGCGTTTCAGCAGCGCCGTCGGCGGTGCAAGGTCAGCCAGCGCAGCGATGGATTTCCTCGCTTTTTCCATGGCGAAATGCTCCAGCGCATGACCGAGGCTGAAAAGGAACAACAGGAACGCTCCTTCCGCCCATGCGCCCAAAATGGCTGCCCCGGCTGCCGCCACAAGCATCAGGAAATCAATCTCGAAACCACCCCTGCGGATGGTTTCAAAAGCCTCCTTCGCCGTGAAAAAACCGCCGAAAAAGTACGCCCCGACGTAGCAAGCCAGCGACGCCCAGCCGGGCAAGCCCTCCACGAACGACAGCCCGAAGCCGATGCCGAGCAGCGCCCCGCTCAGGATGGCAAAAATGATTTCCGTTTTTTCGCCGAAGATGCCGCCATGGGCGTGACCTTCTTCCCCGCCTTCCTCGTGGTCGTGCTTTTCGCCCGGTTTGTGTTCGTGTTTTTCGGCGGGCTTTTTCTCCAAAATGGTCAGCCCCGCTTTGCCGATGGCAGCCTCGATTTTTTCCCAGTCGGTTTGCTCTGCATCGAACTCGATGCGCAAGGTTCCGGCAGCGGAAGCGACGGCTTCGACAATGCCGGGCTGACGCTGCAACTCCTCGCCCACCTGCCGGGCGTGGCGCTGGTGGCGGATGCCCTGCACGTCCAACAGCAGGTGACCGAAGCGGCCGGTCAATTCCGCCCCACTTTGGCGGGCGATGGCTTTCACTTTTTCCAGCGGCAGCCGGTCGGGGTCGAAGTGGATGCACAACAGCGGCGGCTCGCCGTCCTCAACGTGCGCTTTTTCGATGCCGCCTTTTTCTTCCAAAATAGAAATGAGGCGCTCGATGCACTTGTCTTTTTCGTCCGGGACTTCCGGGAGGAGAAGGGGGATTTCGAGTTTGAGTTTTTTCATGTAAAAAATGTTTGAAAGGCTAATGGACACCAAGCCCAGCAACCTTGTAGTATTAATCCGTGCATGTTCGCATTCGCCCCGCTGTTCATTTTCACCGTTATTTGGCAACCCTTCGTCAGCCTCTTGGAGCATAATAAATCCCGAACAGGGCCATCAAACCTCCTATGACGTCGGCTATTGGTCGAGTAAAGCCTGTTTCTGGCAAAGGTCAACTTAACCCCTAAATCTATCCAGCACCTCCCTCAAGTCTCCGGGAATCTCCATCGGCAGCAGCGGTGGCACGTTTGCGCCGCCCGTGTTGCCGACGGGTATCCTGCCCACGAAGGACTTCACGCCGCCCACCAGCAGCCGGGGAATTTGCCCTAAGACTTCTTTTCCGTTCTTGATTTGAAAGCCAAATTGCAGCATCTTCCAATGCACGTAGGTATGCTCCTTCGGGTAGGCTTGCCCCAGTATGTGGGCCCGCTCCAAGTGCCGCCATGCCTGCTGCAAGTGCCCCGCCCGCAGCGATTCGGCATACTGCGATAGTTCCGATTGGTAATGGCTTTTCAAGCCCTTCGGTATGTCCCAGTTGAAATTCATGTAGCAAGATTTAATTGTTGAGCCGGACAACCAGTTGCTTGCTGGCTGCCCGGCTAATTCTCATTTACTCTAGACAAACGGATGGCTCAATGTGCATGACCCTCCTCTCCTTGTTCCGCCGACTTCGAGGCGGACAGCAAGTAAAATGCGCCCTTTGACACAACCAAGCTGTTGGCAATGTCGAAGCCTTCCGGCAACATCACTTCCACGAAAGCACCATCTGTCACGCCCTTTTTCACTTCAACCATGCGAAAATGATGCTCGGCATGTTGTTCCGCTTCGCCTTCTTCGTGTTCGTGTTCTTCCTTTTTGGCGCTCTCGTTTTTATCTGCCTCCTCGTTGACTTCTGGCTTGCCCTCGGCGGTGGTCTCAACGACGAAAATGTAGTCCTTGCCTTCGTTGCTGACAATCGCAGCTTCCGGCAATGATGGCACGGGGCTTGCGCCTGTTTCGACCATCGCTTTGAAATACATGCCCGGCAGCAATTCCCTGTCCTCCCGGTCAAGGTGGCAATGCACCCGAATGGTGCGGTCTTCACTGATTTCTCGCCCGAACAGGTAAATCGTGGCAGTACGCTCACGGGTTTCGTTGGCGAGGGTGAAGCGCACCTTTTGTCCAACTTTTAACTTTGGAATGTCTTTCTCGAATACGGTCAGTTCGGCGTGGAGGTGCTTGGTATCGGCGATTTGAAACAGCACGTCGGTGTTGCTCACGTACTTGCCTGCGTTCACGTTCACCGCCATCACATAGCCGTCGGTGGGCGAGAAAATGCTGATTTCACTTTGGAAATTATCGGGTCGCAGCCGGTCGAGGTTGATGCCGAGCAGCCGAAGTTGCGCCCGCCGCCCGCCGAGCCGGGCTTCCAAACCTGCAATGCCGGATTTCATGCTATTGTACTCCGCTTTGGCCGATTGCAAGGTTTTTCCGGCATTGATGTTTTCCTTCGCCAATTCTTCCTGCCGCTTGTACTCGGCTTCGAGGTATTCCAGGCGGCTGCGGTCGGCGTCGAGTTGGTGGCGGGTCTCCAAATAATCCTGTTGCCATTGGATATATTCGGGGTTGCGCAGCACGGCAATGACCTGTCCTTTTCGCACCCTGCTTCCTTGCAGCAATTCCGAGCTTTTCAGGAAGCCTGCTGCCGGGGCGCTGATGCTGACAAGGTTTTGCGGCGGCACGTCCAGCATCCCGTTGACATGGACAACGCCAGTCAGGTTGCGGTTTTCTACCTTGCCGGTTTCAATGCCCGCATTTTTGTACTGGTCAGTGGTGAGCGCCACTTCCATCGGCTCGCCTTCGGTGTGTTCATAGGCTTCGGTGGCTTCACTTTCCTCCGCATGGTCGTGGCTGTCGCCACAGGCAACGAGCAGGAGACTGAGTGTAGTAAGAAGCATTACCAGAATATTATTTTTGAAAGATTGCATGGTCGTATTTTTTGAAAAATGGTGGTTGAAAATGCAAGTCGGATTAGGAGTCCGGCTTACCTACCTGTCAGAAATTCGATTGCGATAACCGCCTCGTTGAATCTATCCAAAGCGTCGAGATAAGCCAGCCGGATGTCGTGCGCACGGGAGACGGCTTGCACGAATTCCAGATAGGCCACGTCGCCCGCCCGAAATGCTTTCTGCGCATTGTTCAGCAGCAGGTCGGCAGTAGTCAGGGCGCTTTGCTCAAAGTAATCGAGCGCCGTTCGCTGTTTCTCGTATTCCTGCAAAGCCTGCCGGTATTGCCCTTCCAATTGCCGGGATTGGTATTCGATGTTGGCTTGGGCTACCTGCCTTTCGAGTTGCGACGCTTCGATGCGGGCTTTTTGCGCTTTTCCGAAAATAGGCACAGCAATACCCGCCTGTACGACATGGAAACGGTCGGTGGCGGAGTAACTTGGATCGGCGTTGTCTTCGGGCGTAATAAGTGACTGGTTGAGGTAACCGATGCTGAAATCGGGCGCACGTCGGGCTTTTTCGACCGCTACGTTCGCTTCGCTGATTGCGATTTGTTGTTGAAAATATGCCAATGCAGGATTGCCGGAAACGTCGCCGCCGACTTGCAGCGCCCGTTTTTCCAAACGGGTTTCGGCAGGGATGCCAACAGGTTCGGCTGCAGCAAGCAGGGTTTGCAGGCGGATTTGAGCGATTTGAATGTCTGCTAGCACCTGCGCCAGCTGGTTGCGCACCTCACCCGATTGGCTGACGGCAGTGGCTCGTTCGAGGCTGCCGGTCTCTCCCACCCGCAGGCGAACTTCCGCTGCCCGCACAAAATTTGCCAGCAGGCTGTCCTGGCTTACAAGCAGGCGTTGCTTTTCCAGCATGTACGCCAGTTCATGCCATGCCGAGCGCACCTCGTACACAAGTTCGCTTTCCGTTACTTCCAGCGATAGTTTGGCGCTGCGGGCGTTGGCATCGGCAAGGGCGACACCCGCGCTTTTGTTGCGGGGATTGGGGATTTCCTGCCGGATGCCGATGCTGTTGTCGAAGCTGCTGGAATTGTATTGCCCGAATTGCAGGTCGAAGCTCGTTTTTGGCAGTTCGTAAGCCGCCCGTCGCAAGGTTTGCTGCACCTGGATTTGGTACGTTCCTGCTTTGATTCGCAGGTTGTTGGCTTTCGCCTTCGAAACGGCTACCTCTAATGTCAGGGGCGTTTGCGCCTGCATGTTTTCAGGAAAAGACAGAATTGCCAGCAGCATGAGCGAAGCAGCCGCAGGAAGAATTTTTTTAGGAAACCGTTTTTCAAACCAAGTGTACAAAACGGGAAGCACGAGCAAAGTGAGCAAGGTTGCCGAAATCAGCCCGCCGATGACCACCGTTGCCAGCGGTCGCTGCACCTCCGCCCCGTCGCCGGTGGAAATTGCCATTGGCAGAAAACCGAACGACGCTACCGCCGCCGTCAGGATGACCGGACGCAGGCGGACAAACGTTCCCTGCCGGATGCGCTCGTAGAGGTCAGCGACACCTTCCGCTTTGAGTTGGTTGAAATAGCCAATAAGTACAATGCCGTTCAACACCGCCACGCCGAACAAGGCGATGAAACCCACGCCCGCCGAGATGCTAAACGGCATTCCACGCAGCGCAAGCGCCGCCACGCCGCCGATGGCAGCAAGTGGGACGGCGGTGAAAATCAACACCGCCTGGCTGACTGAGCGGAAGGTGAAAAACAGCAGCGCAAAAATCAGCGCCAGCGCCACCGGAACGGCAATCGAAAGACGCTCCTTGGCTGCCCGCAGGTTCTCGAACTGCCCGCCGAAGGTGTAGAAGTAGCCCGTCGGCAGCTTCAGTTTTTCCTGCAAAATGTCCTCGATTTCCGTGACAGTGCTTTCCACGTCCCTGCCCCGCACGTTGAAGCCGACGAAGATGCGGCGCTGTGCATTTTCCCGGCTCACTTGCGCCGGGGCGTCTTTGTACTCGATGGTGGCGATTTGGTTGAGTGGAACCCTGCCGCCGCCGGGTGTGGAGACGTAGAGGTTTTCGAGGTTGGAAATGTCCTGCCGCAGGCTGCGCTCCAGGCGCACCACCATGTCGAAGCGTTTTTCGCCCTCGAACACTACGCCTGCCGTACTTCCTGCGTAGGCAGTACGGACGATATTGTTCACGTCGCTGACGTTCAGACCAAACTGCGCCAGCCGGTCACGGTCATAAGTGACTTGAATTTGCGGCAAGCCCCGCACTTTCTCGACGGTTGGTTCAGTAACACCTTCAACCGGGGCAATCAGGCGGGCGACTTTCGCCGCCTCGTCCGCCAACACGTCGAGGTCATCACCGAAGATTTTCACCGCCACGTCTTGCCGGATGCCGGTCATTAACTCATTGAAGCGCATCTGCATCGGCTGCGTCATTTCAATGCTTACGCCGGGCAGTACAGAAAGGGCTTTTTCCATAGCCTCCTGCATTTCTTCCCGGTCGCAGACTTCTTCCCGCCAAGTGTCCTTTGATTTCATCGCCACCATGATGTCAGCCCGCTCGACGGGCATGGGGTCGGTAGGTATTTCGGCACTACCTATGCGACTGACGACTTGTTTTACTTCGGGAAATTTTTCCATTAAAATCTTCTCAGCTTTGGTAGTGCTTTCCACCATTTGAGTCAGCGAAGTGCCTTGCATCATGCTGAATTCCACCGTCAGGTCGCCTTCTTCAAGCGTCGGGATAAACTCGCCCCCCAAGCGGGTGAAGCCACAGACCGCAAGCGCAAACAGAACGATGGAAATGCCGACAGTGAGCTTTTTCCAGCGCAGCACCCCTTCCAGCGCCGGTGAATAGAGTTTGTGAAAAAACGACATGATGCGGTCGCTGATATTGGTTTTATGCTCGGTCTTTTTGCTCAAAAACAGGGCGGACGCCATAGGAACCCAGGTCAGCGACAGGATAAATGCGCCCAGTATGGCGAATCCGACCGTCAGCGCCATGGGATGAAACATTTTTCCCTCAATGCCCACGAGCGTCAAAATGGGCAGGTAAACGATAAGAATAATGATTTCTCCGAAAGCGGCGCTGTTTCGGATTTTGGAAGCGGCAGTGTAAACCTGCTCGTCCATTTGCCGCTGCGTCAGCCGTGCGATGCCGGGGAATAGGCTGCTGCCGGTAATGCGGTGAACAATGGCTTCCACGATAATAACCGCCCCGTCCACCAGCAAGCCGAAGTCTATCGCTCCGAGCGACATCAAGTTGCCGGACACGCCGAACAACTGCATCATGCCAAAGGCGAACAGCATCGCCAGCGGAATGACCGACGCCACGACCAAGCCCGCCCGGAAATTACCGAGCAACAGCACCAGGACGAACACGACAATCAAACCGCCTTCGAGAAGATTTTTTTCTACCGTGCCAATGGTGCGCCCGACCAGTTCCGTGCGGTCAATGAACGGCTCGATAACCACGCCTTCGGGCAGGGACGTTTGGACTTGTGCTATTCGCTCTTTTACCCGGCGACTGACTTCGACAAAGTTGTCCCCTTTGAGCATCAGCGTGATGCCTGCCACAACTTCACCCTCGCCGTTGCGGGTGACTGCGCCGAGGCGGTTGACGCTGCCGAATTGCACCGTTCCCACGTCCCGCACCAGGATGGGAATACCGTTGCGAGTCGTGACGAGGATTTTTTCAATGTCCTCCAAGGTCTGCACCAGCCCAATGCCCCGGATGTAGTAGAGGTTGCTGCCTTTTTCGATGTACGAGCCGCCTGTGTTTTCGTTGTTGTGCTCCAGCGCCTCGAACACGTCGTTCATGGTCAGGTCGAGGGCGTTGAGCTTGTCGGGGTCAACGGCGATTTCGTACTGTTTCACAAAACCGCCCCAGCCGCTCACTTCCGCCACGCCGGGCGTGCCTTCGAGTTGGCGTTTCACAATCCAGTCCTGCAAGGTGCGCAGGTCGGTGGCGGTGAATTTGTCCTCGAAACCAGGCTTGGGGTGCAGCGTGTAGTGGTAAATCTCGCCCAAGCCAGTGGTGATGGGCGCTAGGAACGGCTCCGCCATGCCCTGCGGGATTTCGCTTTCGGCTTCCTTGAGCCGCTCTCCGACTTGTTGCCTGGCCCAGTAAATGTCCTTGTCGTCGTGAAAAACGATGGTGATGACCGATAGCCCGGAGCGGCTGATGCTGCGGCGCTCGGTCACGTCCGGGATGTTCGCCAGCGCCCGCTCAATGGGGGCGGTGATGAACGCCTCGACCTCCTGCGTTCCCAGCGTGGGCGCCTGCGTGATGACTTGCACCTGGTTGTTGGTGATGTCGGGCACGGCGTCGAGGGGCAGGCGGAGGAAGGAGACGATGCCCCAGATTGCGAGGGCGAGCGTGAACAGCCCGACGATTAATTTATTGTGAATGGAGAAATGGATGATTTTGTCCAGCATAGGATTTGGGTTGATGAATGAAAAAATAGTAGCATCCGGTCAATTGGCTTGTGCCAAATGCCAGTTGCCCTGCCGAGTGGCAAGGGAAAAATTTAACCCAAAAAGTCTATCGGAGGACGGAAGAGCGCCAAGCGGTGGGCGGTGGAAAAGGGGGATTGATAGAAAAAGTCTGATTGACAGTTCAGCAAAAAAAGTGGGCTTAACTGAAAAGTGGTGATTTTGTTGGTTGAAACGGTGCAGCCGCAGCAGACGCAGGTACAAAACGGAGAGCAGAAGTCAGGACAATGCTCGTGCGAATGGGGATCCTGATGAGCAGTGAGCATGGCAATTCCACCGCCGGAAAGGGCTTCATGCCCATGCTCGCCATCGCCGCACGGGAGGCACGACAGAGCGACGAGGTAAAGGCAAAATATGCGGAGAAACTGCTTCATGTGACAAAGGTAACGGGAAATGGCTTGGATGGTTGCCTAAATAAAAGTTAAGTAGTAAACCGATAATGGCAATCACGACAGGCATCGGGAAAAAACAACAGCCAAGCAGGTCAAGAACCAATGCTTGGCTGTCGCTTGAACCCATCACGTTATTTTTTCACAAAACTGTGCACCGTCATGCCACCGTTCTGGTCTCTCAGCACCAAGCGGTAAAGCCCTGGTGATACGCCGGAAATGTCAAATGTAGCGCCACCCCGTTTCATAGAACCAGCCTTGGCAGCCTTGGCAGTCTGCCCCAATCCATTGACCATGAGCCAGTTAAGCTCACTTTCTGGTTTGCTTTTTTCAAAAAATACTTGAATAAAATCCTTCGCCGGGTTGGGGTAAATGAAGATGTCGCCTTCGGCAAACACTTCCCCTGTTCCGGTCAGCTCGCCCTGCTGCACCGTGTTGTTGGCGGAAATCAGCCAGAGGTCGGGGTCGAACTGCACGGACGTGACCTCGAAGGGCATGTTCATGCTGAACAGTTCACCATTCTGGGTATGCTCCAATCGTACGAGCGAGTCCACGCCAGCGCCCTTCAACAGAACAGGCACGGGCATTTCAAAAAAGTCAACCGAGGGGTGAGAGGTCGTCTGGTTAAGTTGGATATAAACATCGCCAGCACTGCTCTGCTCCCAGGTCACTTGGTAGCTCGGATAGCCTTGCCCAGTGAACCAGTCCTCGAAATATTCCGTCAAGTCCTGACCAGATGCTGCTTCGAGGTGCAATTGAAGGCTGTTGGTGAGGGCGTAGTCGTACTGGCGGTCGTTCAAATAATTGCGAAGCCCCAAGAAGAAGACCTCATCTCCGAGTTTCCACCGCAGCATGTGCAGCAGGTACGAGCCTTTGTTGTAGCTCAATCGGCTGCTGAAAATGCTGTTGACGCTCGTGGTGTCCGCCACCTTCACCGAGCCGCCGGTCTGCGAGGTGATGCTGTTGATTTTGCTGAGTTTCCAGTCGTACCACTGCGTGACTACCTGCGATGGGAACCGCTCCCTCGACAAGCCTTCGAGGTAGGTGGCAAATCCTTCATTGAGCCAGATGTCCTCCCAACTGCCGCAGGTCACCATGTCGCCGAACCACTGGTGCGCCAACTCGTGCGCCAGCAAGCCCCAGCCGTAGCTCGTCACAAAGCTCATCGTCTGGTGCTCCATGCCGCCGCCCCAGCCAAACTCGGCGTGGCCATATTTTTCTTCAAAAAATGGATAGCTCACGAAAAGGCTATCGTAAAACTGCAAGACCTGCACCAGCTTGCCCGTGCCAGACTGTGCAGCGGTAAGGTTCTCAGGATAGACGTAGTTGAGCATGGGCAGGTTCGTGCCGTTGCTAAGTGGCACATTGTCAGTGTATTGCGTAAAATTAGTGACGGCAATGGCCACGAGGTACGGCGCAACCGGGTAGCGGTGCTTCCAGTGGTAAACCTTGTCCGAACCGACAGCGGTCTCCTGCACCAGCAGCCCGTTGCTGGCTGCCCGGTAGGATTCGGGCGTGGTGACGATGACGTCAATGCTGTCAATCTTGTCGTCGAGGCCATTCTTGCAGGGCCACCAGTCCTGGGCACCGTAGGGTTCGGAGAGCGTCCAAAGTGACGGGATGCCGTTGTGCTCACTTTGGATGAACGAGCCAAAACCGCTTGAGGGCGGCGCACCAGCGTAGGTAATCGTCAGGCTGTCGAGCGTGCCAGCAGGCAGCGGGGCGGGCAGTTGCACCGTGAGCAGGTAAGCACCGCTGGCGGTGGAGCTGAGGCTTTGGCCGTGGTAGCTGATGTCGTTGACGGCCATTTGGGTGGAAAAGTCGAAATTGATTTCGGCGAAGCCGTCCTCCAGCGTCTCGAAATACACCGTCGCCTTGCCATCAATGAAATACTGCGCCGGGTCAATGTACCACTCGAATCGGTAGTATTTCAGGTCGTAGTTGGCCGTCAGCGGGTTGGCCGCCGGGACAGGGTGGAGGAAATGGGCGTGTGCCTCGGCTTCTTTGCACACGATGTTTTCAAAGTCGTCTTCGACATGGTTTTGGGCAAAAAGGCTTGCCGTGAAGGCAAGCAGCAGAAGAGTCAAAGTATTTTTCATAAATGAAGGTTGTGGATGTGAAAACAGAGTTGTGCTGCGTCCAAAACTGACCGTTAAAGTCATTTTAATGTTTTGGACGCAACCCTGTCAACTCGTCGGATTGCATTGATCAATACTGTTTGCCATTATCACTGAAGTCCTCCGCTAATTGTCTACGAGAAAGGCAACAATAAAACTTTGCGAATATACCGGTTGGGTGGGAAAGCTTAATTGACATTTATCACTTTGACGTGAAAAGCTTCGAAATAAGAACAAATCGAAGCAAGGGAAATGGGAACACGTGCCGCTGTGCTACTGAGCAGGGTTATGAAATCAGGCTACTTCTGCCTTCCATTCTACTTTCACCTGTTTTAGCTACGGAAATCCGGCTTGCCTAATCTGTTTTGGTCTTTTTATACTTCGCTCCATTTCTTCTTGTACAAGTGAATAAGCCATAAAGTTCTGACAATCGGTTGGTTTGCACATAACCTTATTATTGGTGTTGAGTGAGAAATATCATTGACAAAAAGCATCTCCACCATTGACAAAAAACATCTCCAACACTGACTTTAATCAATTGGCAAGCATTAAAAATGCCTTCTTTTTGCAGAGGAGTAAAATTATTACGAATTGTGTCCATTGTCACAGACTTTTTGTTGAGTTTCCACCTAATCCTGGCGCTGATAAAATGGTTGAGGCAATAAGGCCAATTAAAATCAAAACTTTTTTACAATGAAAAACTTTCGATTCATCCCTTTCGCTGTAATCATCCTTACAGTAGGCTTTTTCCTCCTCAACATTCCTGCCTGCACCCACGATGACGCACTTATAGAACAAATAGTACCGCCTGACTATGAATATGGCGACGACATTGTTTCGACTAGCGATGGTTGGAATTTTGACAAACGTCACTCCAGTGTGCTTTGGGAAACCCCCTATACTGGGGTAAGCGCTTTGTTGACAGGTAGGTTCAATACCTTCTCGGCGGTTGTGAATTTTGACGAAAAAACCCCGGAGAATACCACTATTGAAGGTCAGGTTGTCCTTTCATCTGTCAATACCGGGGAACCGGGGAGGGATGCCGGATGCTTGTTGAGCACGTTTGACGTAGCGACGCTGGATACTGCCTATCTTACAAGTACGTTAGTTACATTGGACAACAAAGGCGGTTATATTGTAAAAGCCGACCTGAATTTCCATGGAGTAACAAGTGAGGTGACGATGAAATTGGCTTATGCTGGTTCCAAGTATTATGATGCAGATTCGGGCTTGAGCGGTGCGCCATACACCCTGGCAGGCTTGAGTGGAGAATTTGAAATGAATGCCCTGACTGTTTTTGGAATCGATTCCCACAATATTGGAGACCGGGTCAAGATAAGGGTGAATGCCCAATTTAAAAAACCCGGTTAGTCCCAAGTTGGGAACGAGTTCCGATAACTTTAGTTATTCATTCAAAAAATTCCAATCATGAAAAGCATAACAATCAAGGCATTTATACTTTTTTGCAGCATCGCGCTTTTTGATGCGTGTTATTATGACAATCCTCCTGAGCCGGCGCCCATTGACCCGGAGGATGTTTCCTTCTCCACGCATATCCTCCCGATTTTTGGTGCTTCCTGCTCCGAGGCATTTTGCCATGACGGGACAAAAAAGCCAAACTTGACACCAGATCTAGCCTATCAGGAGCTAACAGGCGGAGGATATCTGAACCTAACCTTTCCTGAGGAAAGTAAATTGTACAAAGCTGTTCAATGGGATGGTGCCACCCCCATGCCTCCTGACATAAAACTAACGGAGACAGAGCGGCTGTTAATTCTCATCTGGATTCAGAAGGGTGCGCCAAAAGATTGACGTTAGCCAACAGGGAGCATGATATCCTCAAAGCTTCGATCAATTTTCATTTTTTCATTTTACAGTTTTAAAATTCGACATCATGAAAACAAATATTTCAATGCAACTTATAGAGAAGCTATGGAAAAGAAGGAGGAAAACAGTGCTACTGCTTTTTGTAATAAGCATGATATCAGTATCTGTTGCCCAAGCCCAGGAAGAAGAAGAGCCAACGGTTGATAAACCCGTCAAGGCGATATTCGAAAGCGCCGTTTTAATTGACAATCAATCGGTTGATGTACCTATAAAAGGGACTTTTGAATTTGACATCCAGCACCGTTTTGGCACTTTGCAAAATGGCTTCGAAGACCTTTTCGGGCTTTATGCACCATCCAATATGCGGATGGGGTTCACTTATTCACCCATCGAAAACCTTGCTTTGGGCTTTGGTTTTGCCAAGCGCAAAAACCTGCTGGATTTCAGCGGGAAATATGCTTTGCTGAGACAAAGCCGTTCTGGGAAAATGCCATTGTCAGTCACTTATTATGGCAATGTTACGCTGGACCCCAGGGAGGAAGGAAACAGAGAGGAAGTCTTTAATAAATCTGACCGCCTTTCCTTCTTTCATCAGGTAATCATTGCCCGTAAGGTCACCGATTGGCTTTCCCTCCAGGTTGCTCCCAGTTTGTCCCACTACAACGTCATTAACAAGTATATGGAGAATGACCACTATGCCTTGGCATTTGGAGGGCAGATAAAAGTGACAAGCGTCACCTCCATCATTGCCAATGTGGACCAGCCCCTGACGAAGCATACTTTGTACAATCCAAATCCGAACATCAGCCTGGGGGTTCAATTTACATCAAGCTCACACGCCTTTCAGATTTTCGTCGCCAACTTCAACAGCCTTAGCCCACAGGAAAACAATGTCTTCAACACGCACAACTATGCCGATAAATTCACGGAAAACTTCCTGATTGGCTTCAACATCACACGTTTGTGGAACTGGTAATGATTATTAGTGAGAGTAATAACAATATGGGGGTCGGAAGCAGACAACGTATCCGGCCCCCAGTTTTTAAATGAAATCAGGATGTCAAATTTGCATAAAAACGATAGCTCCCGCAGGAAGTTCCTTTCCCTTGGCCTACTTGCTGCTGGTTCAGGATTGGTGGCCACCAAAGCTACTGCACAGGCTATGCCCGAAAGCGGCAAAACCGTAAAAATGCTCACCCCAGATGGTAAATTGGTGGAGGTTGACCAAGCCATAATTGACCAAGCTAAAGTGGGAAAGAAAGCCAGCAAAAAGGACATTATTGAATGGATACATCCCGCAAAATGATGTCTTAGGGCAGTATTAGTTAAGGTTTTTTATCACAATCGAGAATTATTTACCATGCAAAATTCTGAACTGAAAGCAGATAATACCCGCAGGGAACTTCTTAAATTGGGCATGTACACTGCTGTAGCTTCAGCTTGCGGTAGTGCAATATGTTCCTGCGGCAAAAACCAAAATAGCCCGGCGGCTGAAGGTGAAGAAGGTAAGGTGAAGCTCCTTTCACCTGATGGAGAAGTCGTAGAGGTGGACAAAAAGCACTTGAGAGACATAAACCCCTCGATTTGTGTCACAGGAGCTAAGGCTCGTCAGGGCATTCCGAACCGGAAATTTGTCATGGTGGTTGATTTGGCGAGGTGCAAAAACGCCAGAAAGTGCAAAGATGCCTGCAATAAGATGCACCATACCGGCGACGAAAAAGAGTATCTAAAGGTGTTGAAAATGAAGGACAATGCGGCGGCTTCCCCATATTGGCAGCCCACCATGTGCTTCCATTGCGACGAGCCTCCCTGTGTCAAAGTTTGTCCAGTGGATGCCACTTTCAAACGGGAGGACGGATTGGTGCTCATTGACAACGACCGGTGCATAGGCTGCCGATTTTGCATGGCCGCCTGTCCATATTCTCAGCGGGTATTTAACTGGGGCGAGCCAGATGTGCTGGATGAATCCCTCGTGATGTGCGCCTCCCCCGAAGTCAGTGGCGTTAGCGCACAGAAAGGCACCGTTGAAAAATGCGATTTCTGCCCCGACATGGTAAGGGCCGGCGAAATGCCGCATTGTGTATCAGCATGTCCCAATGGTGTGTTTTATTTTGGAGATGAATATGAAGATGCTGTTTCCAATGGCGAGGAAACGGTCAGGTTAAGCGAGTTGCTGCGCAACCGGGCAGGTTATCGTTCCATGGAAGACCTTGGGACAAAACCTCGGGTTTATTATTTGCCAGCAGTTAACCGTTTGTTCCCATTTAAAGAGAATGAGGTAGAAACAGAAGAAAAAAGCTAAACTGCAAGTTCATGAAATCACATAAATCAAAAACGCCTCAAATCGTTGAAGGACGATTTCAACAAATCAGCAACGACCTTATGCCGAGGGCGTTTGGTTTGCCCGGCAAAATATGGGTAGCTGCCCTTGTTGTTATCGGTGTCATTGGACTATACTTTTACATACAGCAGGTAAGGCACGGACTTATAATTACTGGATTGCGTGATTATACCACTTGGGGTATATACATTTCAAATTTTGTGTTCTTCGTGGCCATCAGTTTGGTAGGCTCGCTCATGAGCGCCATTCTCAAATTATCAGGCGCCCATTGGCGTACGCCCCTCACCCGCATCTCGGAGATGATTGCCGTTGCGGCCATTATTTTCGCCTCATTGGTCATCATCGTGGACATGGGACGCCCCGACCGCTTCCTCAATGTCGTGCTTCACGCCCGTATTCAATCCCCCATCACTTGGGATGTCATCGTAATTAGCACCTATTTGGTAATCAGTATCATGCTGCTGTATTTGCCATTATTGCCGGACTTGGCACTGATGCGTGACAAATTGAAAGATATTCCAAAATGGCGGCAAAAAATGTACAAGTTGATGGCCAATAATTGGCAGGACACATCCGAACAAAAAAACATCCTGAACAAGGCTGTCATGGTATTGTCCATTATAATTATTCCCGTTGCATTTGGTATACATACCGTGACATCCTGGCTTTTTGCAACTACCATGCGGCCAGGCTGGGACAGCACCAACTTCGGCCCTTATTTTGTTTCAGGGGCTTTTATGGTAGGAGCTGGGGCCGTGATTGCGGCAATGTTTGTTTTTCGGAAATTCTACAAACTAGAGCATTATTTCACGGATGGCCACTTCGATAAAATGGGCCGACTGCTCGTCCTTTTGTCCTTGGTTTACTTGTACTTTAACATCAATGAATATTTTGTCCCTGCTTATAAGATGAAAGGCTTGGAAAGGGCGCATTTAGAGGAATTGTTTTCTGGAGCGATGGCACCGCTATTTTGGTCTGTTCAGATAGGCGGCATGATAATCCCAATCCTAGTGCTGCTGTTTAAGAATGGAAGAAAGCCTTTGCCGATGTTTTTAATATCAATTTTGGTCATCATTGGCGCATGGTTCAAACGTTTTTTAATCGTGGTTCCAACCATGACCCATCCCTATTTCCCAATTAGTGATCAAGCACCGGAGGCATGGAGGCATTATTCGCCCACCTTGGCCGAATGGTTTATTACAGCCGGGACGCTGGCAGGTGCTTTGTTAATCGTTACTTTTCTGGTGAGGTTCTTTCCAGTCGTTTCCATTGTGGAAACTGCCGAAGATGAGGGTCTTGTTCACACGGACACCGTGACCGAGTTGCCAGTTAACCGTCAAAATGCATGAATGTCATGAGAAAAATAATAGCCACACGAATATATTCAACCGCACGGATGGTTTGTTTTTTGGCACTTGCCATTAGTTTGCCGTGGACTTCGTTTTCTCAAACGGAAAATGAGGGCGGGGAGGAACCAGTTGAAGAAAAGGCCACAGCAAGAATGAGCCTTGAATATTTCAAAATAGACAATGCGGTAAAACTCTTGGTGACAGTAAAGTCGAAAGTAGAGGATACCTATCAGAATATCAGCGGTGTTGAAGTCAATTTCTACAAAGGTGAAATTGGTGAAGTAACTTTACTTGGCAAAGATACCACGAATGCAAAGGGCATAGCCACTTTTGTATTACCATCATCGCCAAATCAGGATACGTCGGGAGTCCTTTATTTGGCAACCATTGAAAACAACGCCCAATACGGAGATGCTGAGGAAGAAATCACCGTCAAAGACCTCGTGTTGGAAATGAAATTGGAAGCGGAAGATTCTTCCCGGTGGGCTCGGATTTTCATCGGAATTCCCATCCCGGGTGGGGATACGATGCCAGTGGCCGAGGTCGAGTGCAAATTGTTTGTGAAACGCATGTTTGGATTGTTACCGCTTTCAGAAACGCCAGAGACCACAGACGAGGAGGGAATGATTAATTTTGAAATGCCAGTGGATATTCCCGGAGACAAAGATGGAAACATTACGATTGTTGCTAAAATCGAAGGCAGTGAAGCTTATGGAAACATAGAAGTCAACAAAGCGATGCCATGGGGCGTTCCCCTCAAAGCAGGACATTTTAGCGAAGACCGGGAACTTTGGTCGGCTAGGTCCAACGCACCGCTTTCGCTTATCTTCATTGTGAATGCCGTTTTAATCGGCATTTGGGGAGTCATTGCTTATATTTTTATAAAAATCATCAAAATTAACAGGCTGGGAAAGGTTGCTTAAACTTCCCGGACGAAATAAACTTTTTTTTAACTAAATCTAATAGAACATGAAAACCAAAATGTTTTCTGTTGTCGCTTTGATTGCTGGTTTGGCAATTTCTTATTCGTTCATGGCATCTGATGCCGGCGACCCATGGGTTGTGCCAGAAAAGTACAAAAACATGAAGAATCCTGTCAAAGCAGACAAAGCATCACTTACAGCAGGTGCGACCCTGTGGACAAAACATTGCGCATCCTGCCACGGCAAAAAAGGGTTGGGCGATGGCAGCAAAGCTGCTCAACTCGACACCCAACCCGGTGACTTCACCGACAAGAAGGTGCAGGCTCAAACGGATGGCTCACTTTTTTACAAATCTTGGGAAGGACGTGACGACATGCCTTCATTCAAAAAGAAGATTCCAGACCAAGAAGACATTTGGAACCTTGTGAACTACATCAGGACATTTAAGCAGTAGTTCAGCTTTAGAATGCAAATAGCGCCATGCAAGGTTAAAACCTTTCACGGCGCTATTTTTTTTTCCAAAGAACGGTTGTTCAAGTTCTTCACCACCTTCCTTTGCAGCATTTCTTCCTATTGCAGGATTTATAAAAAATAAACCCGAGGGTTCCCTTGAATAGCAATGAAGCAGAAGCTTGACCCGTCATCGTTTCCCAAAATCAAAACATCCGCACCAGCTTCTTTTTCAGCACATGCCCGTCCACCCGCAGTAATAAAAAATAGCCGCCGAGCGGCAAATCCATCCCTGCAAGGTTGATTTTTTCGAGGTAAATGCCGTAGTCCCGCCACTCGTTGTCAATCGGGCGGGCGAGTTCTCTGCCCTGCATGTCCGTCACCGTTAGGCTGACGAGCGAGCGCTGGTGCAGCTTGAACGAGATGCCCGTTTCCGCCGAGGCGGGATTGGGATAGGGATTTCCCATGTAAAACAACGGCGATTCCGCCGCTTGGTTGGTGCCAGAAATCACACTATCGGGTTCTACCAGCGCCGCCCAGATGGAAAGCTCACCATTGTTCAGCCTTGTCCAAATCGGGCGCACCACGCCGTTGTGGGCTGTGACGTTGGTGTAGTCACCGAAGAAAAAGCCGCTGTTCGGCACAAACGGACTTTCGCTCACCCTGAAGTTTTTGAAGGTCTCGCCGCCGTCGGTGGACACGGCCATGTACACGTCGGTGCGGTCGTCGTCGTAGCTGCGGCGGTCGTAGAAGGTGAACCAGAGCCAGCCCGTGGCTTGGTCAACGGTCATCCAAGTGAAAAACTGTTGCTTGCCTGCCGGGTCGTCGTTCACCCGCACAGCGGCGCTCCAGATATTGCCGCCGTCGGTGCTTTTGGCGAGCCAGACGTCGGTGTCGTCCGTGCCGTTGCGCTGGTCGCTCCAGTTGACGTAAATCGTGCCGTGGTTGGCCCCGCCGCTCAGGTCGCAGGTAGTGACGGGCAGCCCGTTCGCCCGGTAGATGCCGGGGATGCCGTAGTCCCAGCCGCCGGGTTGGTCGCTCACGAAAATGTCGTTGGTGAGCCAGGTTGCGCCGCCGTCCGTGGAGCGGTCAAACCAGATTTTGCTGCGGTTCGACCAAGCGACGAACACCTCGCCGTTTGGCCCGACGCAGGGCACGGCACCCTCGGTGGTGTCGTCGGCGTCAATGCAGTCGCCGCCAAGTAAATTGATGCGCTGGGCAGGCGACCAGGTTGCGCCAGCGTCCAGGCTTTTTGAAAAAAGGATGACGGAACTGTCGGCAGGGTTCGTGGAACCGTAGCTGTCGAACTGCGTCCAAGTGACGTAAAGTGTGTTCGTCTCCCTATCCACGGCAATCCAGTGCTTGTCCTGTGCTTTCGAGCCGTTCAGGCCCATGAAGCTGCCATCCGACCAAGTGACGCCGCCGTCAGTACTTTTTTGGGCAATGATGCGGTCAATCCAACTGCCCGTGGGCGGGTTGGAGAGGTGGAGGTAGAAAAACGCCCCCGCCGTGTCCACCCCGATGACGGGGTCGCCCCAGATGCCCCAGGGACAGGAAACTGAAGCCTTTGCCCAACTGGCGCCGCCGTCGTGGGAGTAGTAAACATTGTTGAGGTTGGCACCCGCAACCAGCTCTTGCGTGTTCTTGGGGTTGATGCAAATGGATGGCTCGTTGGGGGAGCCTTCCGTGCTCACGAGGACGTTGGTGTGTTGCGCAGCGGCGTTTTTTCCGAGGGACAAAAGCACCAGCAAGGCCAAGTGGAGTATTGCTTTTTGTAAATTCATGCCAATCCTAATTTTTGCTCAAAGTTCATTTTTAAACTAAATCTTTCGCTCATCCCCTCTTTAGGGTGAAATCCCTTTTTGGGCAGTAAAACCAAAGCTGAGACTTTGAGCGGCGGGGGTTTGAACCCCGCATTTTGGCTGCGGAAATGCGGGGTTCAAAACCCCGCCGCTCAAAGCCTGGAAATGAGAAAGAGGGTTATCCACCCCGCTCTCTCGCTACCAAACCACTGCTCCACTCACCAGCGGCATGAACGCCTATTTATCGTCAAAGGTCTTGTTCGCATACCATTTTTCTGGCAAAAAACGCCGCATTTGCCAATGGCTTGCCGTTTCAGCGCACCACCACCTTGCAAGTTTCGGTGGCATAGCCGTTGCTTAATTTCAAAAAATAAATACCAGCGTGCAGCCCAAGTTCCACATTGTCCAGCTTCACTTCGTGCAGGCCGGGTGGGTATTTTTTTTGGGTGAAAACAGGGACAACTACCCTGCCCATCAGGTCGAGGACGGTCAGCGAAAGTGTTTGCTCGGTGGCCATGTTGAAGCTAATCGTGGCAGACTCGGAAAATGGGTTCGGGAAGCTCTCCAATTTGGTTTGCAGCGCAAAAAAATCGGGGCTTTGGATACCCACCGGGTAGGCCAACACGGCGGTCCAGATAGAAGCGGCACCATTCACCTGCCGCTCCCAAATCGGGTGGACGTGCCCGTCGTGAGCGACGATGTTGGTGTAGTCGCCAAAAAACTTGTCGGGTTGCGGGGTAAATGGCAGGTTGCTGATTTTCAGGTTGGCGAAGGTCTCGCCGCCATCGGTCGAGTAAGCGAGGTAAACGCCCGTTTGCCAGTCGTCATAGTCACGGCGGTCGTAAAAAACGAAGAACAGGTGCCCCGACGTCTGGTCAATGGCCATCCAAGTGAGGAAGTTGTGCTTGCCGGGCGGGTCGTTGTTCACCCGAACGGGGGCGCTCCAGGTGTTGCCACCATCAGTGGATTTTGAGAGAAAAACATCGGTGTCGTCCGTGCCGTTGCGCTTGTCCGTCCAATTGACGTAGATGGCTCCCGTTGTTCGGTCGCAGGCGGTGACGGGCAGGCCGTTACAGCGGTTGAGGCCCGGCACGTTGAATTTCCAGCCGCCGACTTGGTTGGAAATGAAAATGTCCTGGTTCAGCCAAGTCTGCCCGCCGTTGATGGAGCGGTCGAACCAAATGGTGTCGTTCAGCGACCAAGCCGTGTAAACCTCACCGTTTGGCCCGATGGCTGGCACGGCGCCCTCCGCCGTGTTGTCGGAGTCAATACAGTCGCCCGTGAACTGGCTCACCACCACGGGTTCGCTCCAGGTGGCCGCACCGTCGTTCGACACGGCGCAGCGGATGCGGCTGCGGTATTCCGGGTCGGTGTCGCCGTAGGTATCGAACTCCGTCCAGGCAACGTAGAGGTTGCCCTTGAATGGGCTGCCGGGCGAGGCGTCGAAGGCCATCCAGGGCTTGTCCTGGTCCTTGTCGTCGTTCAGGCCGGTGAAGCTGCCGTCGTTCCAGCTCACCCCGCCGTCGGTTGATTTTTGGATGACGATGCGGTCGAGCCAGCCCGTTGCACCGCCCGTGTTGGAGAGGTGGGAGTAGTAAAAATTGCCGCTTGTGTCGGCCACCACGCAAGGGTCGCCCCAGATGCCAAAAGAGGAAGTGAGCTTGTCCTGCGACCAAGTTAGGCCACCGTCGTGGGAGTAGTAAATATTGTCGCCGTTTGCGCCCGCCACCAGTTCATTCACGTTCTTGGGGTTCATGCCAATGGCTGGCTCCTTTGGGTTCGTGCCTTCGTGGATGAGGATGTTTTGGAACTGGGCAACAGCTGTTTGGGCGATTAGCAGGAAAATGGGAAGTAGGTATTTGTGCTGCATGGTGATTGGTTTTATCTCTTTTAAAAAAGCGTCTGGGGCACGCAAAGTTCAATGTCGTTAGCTGTGAGGGTTTCTAAAAAACCGAAGACGGGGCTGTTGCGTAAACTTAAAACACCCGCCTTCCCTCCTCTGGATTTTCAAAAAAATCATACCCAGCACTGATGGTGTGGCTGGCTGGCAAGGATACCGAGCTGGCCTTTTGGTTGTTGTACTGGATGGCGTAGCCGAGTCGGAAATTGCCAAAAAGCAGCGTGGCCGACAGCCCAACCCTAGTCTGCTCGAATCCATATTCGGGCTTGGTGTACCCGGCCAGCAGCCCGATCACGTAGGTACCCTCCACGAACAAACTGACATGGGCGTCGGCAGACCAGAGGGAGTAGTCGTTGTTGGGATTTTGGTCGGGGATTTCGTAAATAGTGGCATATCGGAGCAGCATCGTCGGCTTGATGTAAAGCTCGTCATTGAGGCGAAAGAGGCTGCCCGCATGGAGGTTGATGGGGCGAGAACGGAGCAAGTTGCCGGTGTTGTCGTCGTCTATCGAGAGGCTTTTTTCAAAAAAACTGGGCACTGACACGCCGATGAACGAGCGTTGGTTGTGGTAAAAAGCCCCTACCCCACCGTCCACGGACATGAAGCTGGAACTGAGGGTAGTGACCACCGATTCGTCCACATCGAAATAGTTGATGCCGAGGGTGGCGCCGAAGGAAACATTGCCATTGGGCAGCCGGATTATCCTCGAAAATGCAGGGTGAAAGTTCAGTTCGTTGTAAAAATCCTGGTTGTGAAACTGGAGCACGCCGCCCCAACCAAGCAGTTGCGAAGCCCCACCCCGCCCGTGCAGGCTGACCATTGCGGAGCGACTTACTTGCTGTTGCGAGGAAAAACTGCCGTAGTAAAATGCCTCGAAACTGGTTGCTTCCAGCCGACCGGCGTAGGCTGGGTTCAACGGCAGGGCATTGAACTGGTACTGCATCAGCGAGCTCCGCAGGCTCTGTATGTCCTGGCCGTTGGCCACCATTCCAGCCAAAATAAATATGATGGTTACAAAAAACTGTTTCATGTGGCCAAAGTTAGGTCGAAACGATGGCTTGGAGCCTCATCTTTTTCCTTTGAACTTTTTCCTTTTGACTTTCAGCCCTACCTTCACGCCCAGAATTTTTGCTTATGCTTGTTTACAGTGAAACCACTTAAATTATAAACAAATTTCGCCCCTCATCGCCGCCTTCGGCGGCTCTTCGGGGGAGAGAGACTTGGGGGCAGCTGCGCAGCCCCCAATCCCCCTTGGCTTTCACGCTAAACCGACATGAGAAGATTTATTTAAACAAAAAGCAACATGAAAATACTGCAAGGAAAAACGGCGATCGTCACCGGCGGCTCAAGGGGCATCGGCGCTGCCATCGTTCGCAGGTTTGTGGAGGAAGGCGCAAGCGTGGCGTTCACCTACCTTTCTTCGGCTGAAAAGGCCAATGCGCTGGCGGCTGAATTGACCAACAACTACGGTGTTCAGGTGCAGGCCTACGCCTCCAACGCCGCAGATTTTGCGCAAGCGGAAACGCTCGTGGGTGATGTGCTTCGTGATTTTGGCAAAATTGACATCCTCGTGAACAATGCGGGCATCACCCGTGACAACCTCATGCTCCGCATGACCGAGGAGCAGTGGGACGAGGTCATCAACACCAACCTCAAGTCCATTTTCAACCTGACCAAGCATACGTTGAAGCCGATGCTGAAGGCGAAATCGGGTTCCATCATCAACATGAGCAGCATCGTGGGCGAGACGGGCAATGCTGGGCAAGCCAACTACGCCGCTTCGAAAGCGGGCATTTTTGGTTTCACAAAATCGGTGGCGAAGGAGGTTGGCTCCCGCAGCATCCGCTGCAATGCCGTGGCGCCAGGCTTCATCGAAACCGAGATGACGGAGGCTTTGGACGAGAAGACGAGGGAAGCGTATTTTGCCAGCATCCCGATGAAGCGCTTTGGGAAAGGCGAAGAAGTGGCAAACGTTTGTGTCTTCCTTGGTTCGGACATGTCAGCCTACGTGTCAGGCCAGACCATCAGTGTTTGCGGAGCATTGAACTGTTGACCCAAAAATTTTGCATTTTGTTGACCTAACCCAGATTTTATTGAACGATTGGCTTCAATGGCAAACTATTTGCAAAATGCGTTCCTGAACAATCAGATGCTGTTATTTGGTCCTACCTCCCTCACCAGCTATTGGCAAATGAATCAGGAAATTGCACACACCATGAGACGCCAAGCTTCCAATCAAAAGCAAGAAAGGGAACACCATTGCATCGGCCACAAAGAAGGTGACTGGATCATCTTCACCTGCCCAGTATGCAAGGACTACCAGCGCCAAATCAACTGCGTGACCAAGCAAGTAACCGTGCGCAAAGGCAACTCGAATGCCATACACGTGGGTTCACATGCACCGGTGGTAACCAACTTGAGCAGCTTTTGCGAAAACTAAACGCAAGGCCCCAACGGCAACGCTAGTAGCCCGGTGGTAAGGGGAAGCCAAATTTTTATCAAGATAGAAGTAGGAAAAGAAGGGAAAGCCAACCTTAGTTTTGTGAGAAGCTGCGCAATGCTTCATTCACTTTGCGAATAGCCCGCTTGTTTGCCACGAACTTCACGCCATCCAGCACATCAATGGAATGAACGATGCCTATCTGTTGCAGCACCTGCAGGTGTTCCAAGATGTACGACTCCTGCAAACGAAGGGAAACAGCCAGCTTGGAGGTGTCCATTCCGCCTTTGTCAAGGAGTTTGTTGATGATGGCAAACCGGTGCTTGTGATTGAATACCCGTAGCAGATTCGTCGCCAACTCGATTTTTTCGCCATTTAGGCAAGGTGGATTTTTTGTGTTCATCAAATAGTGGTAACTGGTTAAAGGTAAAGGGTCAAAGATAGCAGGACACATTTATTTAACAATGCCGTTCAGATTTATTTTTGTAAAATAACTAAGAAACGATATTTTCAAAATTGCAGTTTTGAGGGCTGTACGCAATCAGATAGTTTCCAATAAGAAATATTTTTTCAGGTATTGCAATCAGACGTTGCTCACAATACGCTGGTTTTCAAAAGAATGTGCACCACTTAATTTACGCACACAACAAAAAAGGGCGACACTTTCAAAACAATGAAGATGTCACCCAATATTTCTTCCGCAACGCTGAGATTGTTCAATTTTTGGTGCTCGTGGTCGCCTCTTCCCCCATCCGCTTGTCGTACTTTACGTTCATGTTTATCCAAATGGCACGGGCAAGCCGGAAAAACCAAACGAACAAAAACGAGATGACAACGAGGAGCAGAACGAAGGCCATGTTCACGGATATGTCCGTGAACAAAACCAGCCCACCTGCAAAAAACAGGCAAAAGAAGGCCGTGATGATGTAGGAGATGAACATCGCCCCGTAGTAGAAGCCAGGGCCAAGGAAGTATTTTTGCCCGCACTTTGGGCAGGTTTCGGGCATGTCGAAAGGCTTGTTGAACGAAAACGAACCAGTCGGAAATAGGTCGCCCTCGTGGCAACGAGGGCATTTGAGGTTAAGAATGCTGTATGCTTTTGTGCCTTTTTTGAAAATACCCATGAATCAATATTGAATTTTGGTGGCCGCAAAGGTAGCCAGAATGCCCCGCCGGACGCTGTGATTTTCATCACAGGATTCACCAACCAAAAGTTTTTTGAAAAGAAGCGGCCGTTCCGTTTGGAAGTTCGTGGAAAATGAATCTACTTTGCACTTCAAAGTTCTTTTTGAAATAAACATACCGTGGCAAATCACAACGAACATCTCGAAACATTGAGCCAGATACGCTCCATGATGGAGCGCAGTAGCCGCTTCATCTCCTTGAGCGGCCTGTCGGGCGTGGCGGCTGGCAGCTTTGCACTTTTGGGTGCGGCAATGGTTTATGTTTACCTCGGCCTTCGCCCGTTCTCCAACTACCGCATTTTCTACGCCGAAGTGCTGCAAAACAGCAAATGGGGCATCGGCTACGAAACCTTTTTCTTGCTCGATGCTGCGCTGGTTTTAATACTGGCCTTGATTAGTGGCATCTACTTCACCACCCGCAAGGCCCGAAGAAAGGGCCAAAAAGTATGGGACTCGTCAGCCCTGCGAATGCTGACAAACTTGGCCATACCACTGGTGGTGGGCGGCATTTTCTGCTTGGTACTGTACCGGGAACGGCAGATTTTGCTCATCGCCCCGGCCATGTTGGTCTTCTACGGGCTGGCACTTGTGAACGGCAGCAAGTTTACCCTCAACGACATCCGATACTTGGGACTAAGTGAGATTTTGCTTGGTATCATCGGGCTGTTTTTACCGGGCTACGGGCTAGAGCTTTGGGCCATTGGATTTGGCATATTACACATCGTCTATGGGCTGGTGATGTACCGCAAGTATGAATGAAGCAGCACACTGACTGCAAACTGCCAACTGTCTAACTGCAAACTAAACATGAAGCATCTGCTCGAAAAGCTTGAAAACACCAAACTCGACAACCGCATCCGGTTGGGCATCATGTCCATCCTGATGGTGAACGATTGGGTGGATTTCGGCGCCTTCAAGGAGATGCTCGGCCTCACGGACGGCAACCTCGCCAGCCACATGAAAGTGCTCGAAAGCGAGAACTATGTCGAAATGCGCAAGCTCTTCGTGGGGCGCAAACCGCAGACCTCCTACACGGCCACGATTCTTGGGCGAAAAGCATTCAACGACCACTTGGCAGCACTGGAGGAGCTGTTAAAATCTGGGAGTTGAATTTTTTTTGACAATAAACTTTGAAATTCAAAGTTCTTTTTGGATAATTTCAAACTTCTTCCGGCACGGCTCCGCCGTGCCGGAAGAAGTAAAAGATGGTTTTTCGGGTCGCCGATGGCGACCCGAAAAATCAATAAAATCAAATCATTTATCATGGAAAATCAAAACCAATCCACCATCCAAAAATTCAGCCAATGGCTCAAAGAATCACTGGTCATCAAGCTACTCTCCATCGGCTTTCTGGTGCTGATACTGCTCATCCCCAACTCACTGATCCAAGACCAAATACGAGAACGACAAATCCGCAAACAGGAGGTAAAAAATGAAGTTAGTCTTTCGTGGGGCGGCAGCCAGGCAATCCAGGGACCTGTGCTTGCCGTCCCCTACACTTCCTGGACGGAATTCCAGGATGGGAAGCGGAGCGAGAACCGCCATGTGGCCTATTTTTTGCCCCAAAACCTGCTGGTGGATGGCGACTTGAAGCACCAAATCCGCAAGCGAAGCATATTCGACGTGGTGCTTTACCAAGCTGGCATCGTGCTGTCGGGTGAGTTTCAACAACCTGATTTTCAAGCACTTAACATCGCCCCAGCAGACGTCCACTGGGACGAGGCGAAGCTGGCTGTGGGCATTCAGGGCATGACCGGCATCAAAGAATCCGTGCAGGTGGACTGGGCGGGCAACCAGCGTCGCATGGAGCCTGGCACTGGCATGACCGAACTGCTCGCCACGGGCGTCAGCACGCCCATTTCGATTGCTGCCGATGGCAAAAACTACCAATTCTCCATCCCCATCAAGCTCAATGGCAGCGAGCACCTCAGCTTCGAGCCGGTGGGCAAGTCCACCACCGTCAACCTGAAATCCGACTGGCACTCACCCAGTTTCGAGGGCGCTTTTCTGCCCGACCAACGAGAGATTTCAGCCACAGGCTTCACCGCCCAATGGCAGGTGCTCGACCTGAACCGCCCCTACCCGCAACAGTGGTCGGACACCGGCGTGAGTCTCGGCTCCTCCAACCTGGCCGTGCGCCTCATCCAGCCCGTGGACGAGTACCTGAAAAACACCCGCTCGGCCAAGTACGCCATCCTCATCATCGGGCTTACGTTCCTGCTCTATTTTTTCTTCGAAGTGCTGCGGCGGATATTTATCCACCCGTTCCAGTATCTGTTGGTGGGGCTTGCGCTCACGGTATTCTACTTGCTGCTGCTTTCCCTCTCTGAGCATTTGGGTTTCAACATTGCCTACTTGATTTCATCCATTGCCACCATTGGCCTCATCTGTGGGTACAGCAGCACCATGCTGGGCATCCGGCGGCTGGTTTGGCAACTGTTGGGGATGCTTATCGCCATTTACGGGTTCATTTTCGTGCTACTCCAATTGGAAGATTTCGCCCTTTTGGCCGGAAGCATCGGCGTGTTCGTGGCACTGGCAGCCGTGATGTACAGTTCGAGGAAGGTGGACTGGTACAACTTGGGGAACAGGGATGATAGCCCACCTGCCCCAGCCACTCCAATGACCAATGACATTTAGGCTCATGACGCCTTAGCGTAAAGCGGAACGCCCCCGAACCCCCTTAGCTTTCACGCTAAGGCGTCATGAGCCGACATTTAAGACAACAATTAGGCAATAGCAGGGGGAGGCATTAAGGGGTAAAATATTGTAAATCAATGATTTACGGCCTCACCTCCCGCTTTTTGCTTCAAAAAATTTATCATTCACTCATTCATCATTCTATTCCAATGCTGAAATCCATTTTCCAGACCGAAAAACAATACCGCCTCTTCCTGCTGCTCTGCCTTTCCACCCTGCTCAACTTCGTGTTGGTGGGCTATCGGCTTATCCACACGGGCTTTGATTTTGGGCAAATAAACGAGTTCTACGATCTGGCAATGACCCGCGGCACTACTTTCCTGTTCCTCATCTGGAACCTGTTCCTGGCTTGGATACCCTATATTTTATCGCTGTTCCTGCCGAAGCTGCCCAACCGGTGGCTGGCCATTCCACTGTTGGCCGTATGGCTGGTCTTCCTGCCCAATGCGCCCTACATCGTCACCGACCTGATGCACATCCACTACCGCTCGGGCATCCCGCTCTGGTACGACATGATGATGATTTTTTCCTTTGCCTGGACCGGGCTGCTCCTCGGTTTCATTTCCCTGCTCAACGTGCAGGCTTTCTTGGAAAAAAACATCGGGAAACGCCTTTCTGCCAGCATCATTTGGACAGCGATAGGCCTCTGTGCCTTCGGGGTGTACATGGGCCGCTACCAGCGCTGGAACACTTGGGACCTGCTGCTCCAACCTTTCCAGTTGTTCTGGGACGTGGCGGGCGTGGTGCTGCACCCCTTCTCAAACTTGGGTTCACTTGGCCTGGCCGCCGTCATGGCGGGAGTGCTCGGCATTGGGTACATGACCTTGCGGACGCTGGTTGGCGAGCGGTGAAAGGCCCGTTGAGCGATTTGTCGGGTGACATTCATACTTGGTTTTGGTTGATTAAAATCACCGGGTGAGTTGAGTTCGGGTGCTACATTTGCGGCAGTGAAAAAAACGTTCGCCATATTCGCCGCAGCCGTCATCCTCATCAGCTCGATGAGCAATGCGCTGTTGGTTGCCGAGTTCAAGCTTAACCAGGCTGAAATCGAACGGTTGTACTGCGTAAACAAGGCGAAGCCAAAAATGCAGTGCCACGGCAAATGCCATTTGAAACAGGAACTGGCCAAAAACAACGACCACAACCAGCCAAGCCCGCTCAACAACCTTGAGCAAAGCTTCAAGATCAATTTTTTTCACCAACAACTACAACCAGTAGTTTTGGTTTTGGCCAAGGATTCCAACCTCCCGGTGTCCGATTGCCAGTTGAGTTTCATTTCCCGCCTTTTTGGAAAGTCGCTTTTCCAACCGCCAGATAATCAGCCATTTAACTGCTGATTCATCCATTTTTTTTCAAAAATAATTAGACATGGCAAAGCATTGTTTGATGCTTCTGCTCGTCGTTTTGGCTAGTGTCCCATCTTCTGGACAATCGTGCTGCAACGCCGGAGGACTTTCCTCCTGCGGTAGCACCGGCCTCCTGACCAACCTCCGCAACAACTGTGCAGGGCTGCGGTTCATGGCCGTTCCGTTTGAGACGAGCGCAACGAACGAGGAAAGCTTTCAGGACAATTTCTACGTGGCGGAGCTGTCTGGTCGTTACCAGCTCACGAGCAAAATACGGGTGAGCCTGCAACAGCCCTACCGCTGGAACCACCGCCAACAATCCGGCGACGACGAGCTGCTCCACGGCCTTGCCGACACCCGCCTGACGGGCAGCTACACCTTGTTCGACAACAAGGCAATGGCTCACAATTCCTTGATTTACTGTGAGTTGGGCGCTGGTCTCAAGCTGCCCACCGGTAAGTACGACCCCAGCATTTACTACCGTGACTTGCCCGGCAACCTCAACCTCGGCATGGGCAACATGGGCTATTTGTTCCAGTCAAACCTCGTTTTTTTTCATAAAAAAATGGGGGTTGCGCACATGGCAAGCGCCCAGTTTTACGGCAAAAGCCGGGACGACTACCACTACGGCCACCAGTTTACGTCCGCCCTGACGGTGTTCCGGGAAATTGCCTTGAGCGAAAAAACGAAGCTGACGCCACTCGCCGGGGCTTCTACGGAATATTTCGGGAAAAACCACCTGCCCAGCGGCAATTTTGCCGAAGGCTCCGGTGGCCACGGCTGGTTTGTGCTGGCGGGGTTGAACGTTCGCTTCGGGGATTTTCAGGTGGGTTCATTAACCTCAAGGCCATTTCAACAAAATTATTCACAGCGGGCCATCGTAGCGAAGCAACGCTACTCGCTGGAGATAACCTACTTTTTGTAATCACAAAACATGCATGGTTGGTTCTACGGCAACGTGCCGGGAAGCTACTTCGCCACCAGTTTCTAACTTTAAATTTATCATGAAAAAATTCCTTTTCCTCAGCCTCTTGGCTGCACTTTTTACCTTCAATGCTTGCAAGGACGACGATACCAGCTCGGAACCTGACTACCAAATAGACATCGAATCTCCAGATGCCACCGACATGGTGGTGGGCGACTCACTGGATATCCACATCCATTTTTCGGACAAAAACGACGGCACGGTACACCACATCAACGTCCGCATCTACGAGAAGGACAGCGGCACCGAGATTTACAACAAGCCCGAAGCAGCGCACGTCCACGCAGAGGGTGAATACAGTTTTGAAGATGCCATAATATTGGCCACAGCGGGACATTGGGTACTGGAAGCCAAGGTCTGGGGCCATGATGATGGTGTGGCAGAAGTGTTGGAGTCAGTCGAGTTCTATGTGAATTAAATTGCGCTGCAATAGATTGATGCACAGTGAATTAGAAAGCCCTGCCAGATAGTGGCGGGGCTTTTTTACTTTAATTCGAGCGTTCAAAAGTCATTTTCAATCGTCCCAGCGGGACGGCATCTTTGTAGAAATCACCACCCGTTGCTAACCGTTCCATCGGAACGGTATCTTCAGGGAGATGCCGTTCCGATGGAACGGAGACCGAGGTTAATTTATCAATGCTACAAAGATGCCGTCCCGATGGGACGATTATTCCCAATTAACACTCGATGCTATCGCAAAAAGGCAGCCCAATTTATTCCGGCAACTCAAACTGCTTCCGAAAAGCAGGGTAATCCGCCTCCGTCACCTGCAATAATTGCGGAAACTTGGCCGGGTCGAGCCAGTGGAGCAGGGTGAGCAAGTCGCCCTCGGCCATGGCGGTACAGCCGGAGGTTGCAGCGCCCGGTTTGTTCCAGATGTGGAGGAAAATGCAGGAGCCTGCTTGCGCCGCCGCTGGCGTGTTGTGTTTCACCACGATTCCCCAGCGGTATTGGTGGTCGCTGCGGCGCATGAACTCGCTGCTCGTCCAGTCTTTTTTTGCGGACTTGTTGTCAACGAGTTGGTTGTAAAACCGGGAGCCACTGTCGTCCACACATTCCAGCGCCTCGTCGGCAGTCACGAAGGGCATTTTGAAACTGACTTCCGAGGCTGGGGCATAGCCGAATATATTGCCGAAAGAATAAACCCCACTGGGCGATTTCCCGTCACCTTCCCGCTTTTGCAGGCCAGCGTGTGGCGCATGTTCTCCCCTACCCCAAGCCAAGCCGGAGCGGCCAAGCGTCACGGCCACTGCATCGCCCACGGGCTGCCACTCCCTTCCATTTTTTTCAAAACGCTGGAGCTGTGCCAGTGTGCTGGTGTCCGATGGGCTTCGCACTACGACGAGCTGTTGCGGCCAATTTGAAGTTGGTTTTTGGCCATTGGAAAGTACAACGTGGTGGTTGCAGGCCAATGCGGCGTAAAAAAGAAAAAATAGGAGCAACTTGTTCATTGTCAGTTGGTTATGAAATCAGATGGCATGTTTCATCATGCTTTTTTCAATGGCTTTTACCGTCGGTGCCTTCCTGCTGGCAGAACTGGCGCTAACGCTCGGCTATAAAACGTATGCGTTTAAATACCTACATCCTTGTCCCACGTTGCTACCGAAATTTAACAGCACACACTTTGAGAACCTACAATACAGCATATGTTTTATAGCCACTGTTGTAGGCCGTTCGTGTCCATCGTTACTTTAAAGTTGTCTGTTTTCGTTTCATCGAAGGAATCCACGAAAATATCAATTCAATTGTCAATAAAGGCATTATCCAGCTAACCCATTCTAATGTCGTATCTCTAATTTCTGGCGAGTCTATGAAGAAGAATAGTTTGTCTTGCGGGATGTCGCCAATAAGTCTTAAAAAAACGAAAACCAAAGCAAGTCCGTAACTCCGAATTACAAAAAGTCTATGCGCTATTATATTTCCTCGTCTTACTGAAATCCATGCACTTATTGTCATGAAGAGCCAAGTTGTCGATAAGAATAAGAGTGGAACTACAGAGCCGTCTAAGTCAATAGTTAGTCCTAAGTAAAATGCTGTCAGTCCACCGAATATTGAGCCAATAATGTAAATTTTGCCCATTGTCCTATGGATTGTTACGTGACTCACTCGAAGCCAAGTCCAAAATTGAAAGGGTCCAAGCAGAAGGGGAGCAATAGCTGTCGCTAAATGTGAGTAATACCAAATTGCTTTGGTAGAAAGATTTCCTTCTGTAAAAAACCTGAATTTAATTCCACGGTACAGATAGTAAGCACTCAGCAATGCAATAACCAACCAAAATACTGTAATGAATTTTTTCTTATCCAAATGTTCTATTTTCAGGTTTTGAAATTATTCTATGTCAATTTGGTCGTCATTGTCCACGTAGTTTGTGAATGGCCTACAACCGGTTTGCAGCTTGGCGAAGTGGCGGATTTAGAAGCACTTAACTTCGGATAAGCACTAATGTTTATTAGAATTCCTAATGTTCGATTTAGCACCGAACCCGCCATTTTGCCAAACTGCTGTTATGTGCTGCTTTTATTTTCGTTCGTTTTTATATCCATTATTGCTTTTCCCCATAATTCAATAAAAGAGTAAAAATATTGTCTAATTCAGCATCTTCCTCGTTATTGAAAACTATAACTCCAACATTTGTATTAGGATCATAAAACATCATTGTTGTTACTCCTTTTTCTCCACCACTATGTCCCAATAGCCTCCTACCGTTTATGGTTTCATAATAAAATGATAAACATTGTTCAGAACTTCCAAATTGTAGTGTTTTCATTGTTGTCATACTTGCTGCTGATAATATTTGCACACCATTTAAAGTTCCATTTTGGATAATCATTCTTATAAATTTAGATAAATCTAAAACATTGGTTCGCAGTCCTCCATTTGGATAGTCTGGAAAAGTATAATGTGGATTTGAATTTGTTATATCTGGTGAATATGGAATCGCTAATTCAGCTATAGGTGTATTTGCTAATCGCCATTCGGTTTTCGGCATTCCTAATGGAGTAAAAATTGTGTTTTTGCAATATACATCAAAAGGCGTTAGAGTAATTCTTTCTACCAAATATCCTATAAGTGCAGTACCCAAATTGCTATAGTCTTCAGTTGTGCCAGGACTATTATTTGAAAAATTATCAGTTGAGTAATATTGTCCTGAACTTAAATATACATTATCAAAAAATTGGGCTAAAGTCATCGCACAGTCTGCTCCATAACAATCTAAGATTAAATTTTCTTGAAATTCGTCAGAAATACTAGAAGTATGACTGAGCAACATTCTGTAGGTGATTTTAACACTTGGAAAATTGGGATTGCGAACTGAAAAAGGTAATTTTTGATTTATATCATCATCTAATGAAATTAGATTTTGCTCAACCAATTTCATTAAGGCAACTGCTGTAATAGTTTTAGAAATTGATGCAACTAAATAACGAGTATTGTCTGTTGCCAATATATTATCTGTTTTATCTGCGAAACCTAAAGCACTACTATATAATATTTTATCGTTTTTCACAACGCAATATGAAATTGAAGTAAGATTATTGCTTGAAACTTCTGATTTCAATTTCTCCTCAAGTTCTTCTTTTGAATTTACATTTAAATTATCCTCTTTTTGACAAGAGGGAAAAATTAAAAGGATAAAGCTAAATAGAAAGTAAATAATTCCCTTGTTCATAATTTTTAGGTATTTTATAAGCTTCTCCGTTCTCGGTTTTTAAAGTTGCACATAACTTACTTATACCCGCTATAAACTAGCGCCAACTGACCCATTTCTGGAGCAATTGCCGCTACTCAGTAGCGGATATTTCAAGTTGCAAATATCACATTTTTCACAAAGAATCAAAGGGAGAAGTGGTTTTTTGGATACTGTTCGTGCTTACGTGCGTGTATATTTCCGTGGTTTGCTGCTCTTGTGGCCCAGCAATTCCTGGATGTACCGCAGGTCGGTGCCGTTTTCGAGCAGGGAGGTAACGTCAATGTCCGGTGTCGGAGGCGGGTCGGAGCTTTCAAATCTCACCTCGCCTTCCGCAACGCCTCCGCATACGCATTCGGCAGCGGGCTTTCCTCCACTGCTTTCGCTGCTTTTTCCACATCATATTCAAACCGGACGAACTCAACGCTGACGCTGTTTTTGTCCAAAATGGAACTGCGCTCGTTCACCGAAAGCAGGGCGTAGCAGCCCCGTGGGTCGCCGTCCTTGGGCTTGCCCACCGAGCCGATATTGATGGCATGGCGGTAGTGCGGCGCTTCTTCCGTGCCGGAATTGAGGGTTCGGTGGTAGGGCTTGTGCGTATGCCCAAAGCAGAGGATGTCGGCGTCAGCGCCTTCGAGGATGCGCAGCAGGCTTTTTTCTTCCCGGTCCTCAAACAGGTACTCGTTGATTTTGCGGGGGCTGCCGTGCACCAGCAGCAGGTTCAGCTTGTCGTCGTTCAACTGAAATTCCAGACGGATATGGGCGGGCAGAGAGCGCAAATACTGGCGCTCCGCTGGCTGTGTGATTTGGTTGGTAAACGAAATGGACACTGCCCCGTTGGCCTTCTCGTCGTCGGTCTTGTAGGCACAGCCGCAGTCGTCAATGCCCCTGCCAATACCAAAGTCATAGTTCCCGGCGATGGTCGGGATGCCCCGGCGGCGTATTTCCCGGATGACTTCGTTGGGCCAGATATTGTAGCCGACGAGGTCGCCGAGGCAATAAACGGCGTCGGGCTGGCGGCGCTCGATGTCGGCGAGACAGGCTTCGAGGGCGGGCAAATTGGCGTGGATGTCGGAGAATAGTGCGATTTTCATGGTGAAGGTTTGAAGGTTTAGGGGGTTTAGAGGGGTTTAGAGGGTTTAGAGGGGGCTGGGGATTCCTAAACCCTTCTAAACCATCTAAACCCTCTAAACCCTTAGCCCAAAGGATAGTATTTTTTGCGAAGCCAAAAGGCCACGTTCACCAGCGCAATCAGCGCAGGCACTTCCACCAGCGGGCCGATGACCCCGGCAAACGCCTGCCCGCTGTTGATGCCGAAAACCCCGATGGCGACGGCAATGGCCAACTCAAAATTGTTGCCTGAAGCCGTGAAGGCAATCGAGGCGTTCTTGGAATAATCGGAGCCCAGGGCTTTTGCCACAAAGAAACTGGTGAGGAACATGATGGCGAAATAGATGACCAACGGGATGGCGATCCGCACCACGTCCAGCGGGATGCGGACAATCAGTTCACCTTTGAGGCTGAACATGAGCACGATGGTGAACAGCAACGCAATCAACGTGATGGGCGAAATGAACGGGACAAATTTCTCCTGAAACCAAGCCTCGCCTTTCCATTTTAACAGCGCAAAACGGCTCACGATACCCGCCAGAAAAGGGATGCCAAGGTAGATGGCCACGCTCTCGGCTATCTGTCCGATGGTCACGTTGACCTCCAGCCCCGTCATTCCAAACATTGGCGGCAGCACCGTGATGAACACCCAAGCGTACACGCTGTACAGCAAAACCTGAAAAATGCTGTTCAACGCCACCAGCCCGGCGGCATATTCCCGGCTTCCCTCGGCCAGTTCGTTCCAAACGATGACCATCGCAATGCAGCGGGCCAAGCCGATAAGGATAAGGCCCACCATGTACTCCGGGTAGTCCCGCAGGAAGGTGGTGGCCAGCACGAACATGAGGATGGGGCCGATGACCCAGTTGAGCAGCAACGAGATGCCCAAGATTTTGGTGTTTCGGAACACCTCGCCCATTTTCTCATACCTGACCTTGGCCAGTGGCGGGTACATCATCAGGATGAGGCCGATGGCCAGCGGTACATTGGTCGTTCCGCTCGAAAACGAGTTGATGAACCCGGAAGATGATGGAATGAAATAGCCGATTCCCACGCCCACGGCCATCGCCAGGAAAATCCAAAGCGTCAGGTAACGGTCGAGAAAGGAGAGTTTTTTCCGCCCGGTGGCGGGGTTGCAGTCAGTTGCGCTCATGTTGAATTTTAGCAGTTAGTTGTGAGTTTCGAGCTATGAAAAAACAAGAGTTGATAGCACTTAAAGTATCGAGCGTTTATCGAGAATAATCGTCCCATCGGGACGGCATCTCTGTAGCAGTGACAATTTAACCTCGGTCTCCGTTCCTCTATTTGTGCCAAATGGCGATACGCTACAAATAGGGTTTGTGCGAATGCGTAGCGTATTGACTTTTGGCACAAATGCAGATAGTGACTTTTGGAAATATGTTGCCAAACGGCACTATCATCGGAACGGTATCTCTCTATAGATACCGTTCCGATGGAACGGTTAACAATGGTTGAAAAATTTCTAATCGAGTAGGAGGAGGGTCTGCCAACATTTAGACCTGTGGACCCCACAAAGGTGCTGACATCCCTTCCGTCCCCTCACACCACCGGACGTACTCTCGTATCACGGCGGTTTCTCCTAACGGTTGAACCGTTTGTACAAACCTTCAAGCGTGTGCAGACCCTGTCGGGCGAACCACATCTTGTCCATCGTTCTTTGGCAGGCCAGCTTAGCTGAAAGATGCCACCAGGAGCCACCGTATATCACGGCGTTCCAGGCTTGACGTTCTTCCGCCCCTAAGCCCCGCAGGAATTTGAACAGGGTGTATTTTCGTCCGCATTGTTTGAGGCGGTAGCAGCGTAGGCGGCGGCGTATCCATCCATCTAAGTCTTTCCATTGCAACCATATTTCTGCCAGTTGGAAATATCCCATCCAGCCTCGCATGGCTGCGTTGATTTCAGCAAGGATGCTCGTGAAGCTGACTCCCCGGTTTCTTTGAGTGATTTGTTTTATCTTCTCTTTGAAACGGGTGATGCTTTTGTCCGCTATGCGAACCTTGCCTTTCGGCATGACCGTGTAGCCTAAGAACTTCACTTGCGAGCAGTGGCGCACGCCGCTCTTTTCCCCGTTCACTTTGAGCTTTCCGCTTCTCGATGAACCGGGTGATGGAAGCCAATGCCCGTGTGCCTGCTGCTTCTGTTTTGACGTAGATGTTGCAGTCGTCTGCGTAGCGGCAGAATAGGTGCCCTCGTTTCTCCAGCTCTTTGTCCAACTCGTCCAGTACGATGTTGGACAGCAGCGGTGACAGTGGCCCGCCTTGCGGTGACCCGCTGTTGCGCTGGCTTTCCACGCCGCCCCGCATCATCCCCGCCCGCAGGTATTTTCGGATAAGCCTTAGTAGCCGCTTATCCCCTACCCCTTTGCTCAGGCGTTGCATGAGCCGGTCGTGGTTGATTTCGTCAAAGAAACTTTTCAGGTCTATGTCCACTACCCATTCGTAACCTGACTGGATGTACCCGCTGGCTTGTTTTACTGCATCGTGGGCACTGCGTCCCACTCGAAAGCCGTAGCTGTTTGCAGAAAATAGCGGCTCGTACAGCACGTTCAGTTGCTGATGAATGGCTTGTTGCACCATCCGGTCAACCACCGTCGGTATGCCAAGCAGACGTGTGCCCCCGTTGGGCTTGGGTATCTCTACGCCAAGTACCGCTTGCGGTTCGTACGTCCCTGACAATACCGACCGGATGAGGGCTTGACCGTTTTCTCCGAGCCAGGCTCGAAGCGATGCTGTTTCCATACCATCTATGCCCCCTGCGCCTCCGTTCCTTTTTACTGCTTCATACGCTTGATTTAGGTTTGCCGCTGACATCACTGTGTCCAGCAATGTCCCGGTCAAGGTTCGATTCCTTGCGAGTAGCGAGAGAAAAACGGACTCCCTTTTCCTTGCTCCTTCGGTTCCGCCGTCGGTGCCTTGGTCGGGGCGCATAGAGACTTCCCCCCGGTCGAATAACCGTAGTTGTTGCTCATTGCTTTGCTGTCTTTTCCTTTTACGCATCTTCAAGTCTGCTCCTTGTGTTAGAAAATTCAGTCCTTCAAAGGGTAGCCTCTCCTGTCCGTTTATTGCCGACTTGGGCTTCATTGGACAGGGTTTGCCTCTCCTACTATGACCTCTGCTGACTTCTCATCGGCTTTCGCCGCTGAGACCTCCCGGGGTAATACGTTTGACTTTCGATAGGTTCTGCCGGATTTACCCCGTACCGTTCCGAACGACTATTGGGCGTCTCGATTCATGGCTCGATTACCCCGGTACGAAGCCTTATATCCGGTTTCTGTGCGTCAAAACCTATCTTTGCATCGGGCTTCCTTCAGATTCCCCCTCACGGGGAACACCCTTGCCCATAGCTAAGATTCCGGTCGTCACGGCTCTTGAGGGACTTGCACCCCTTAGTCATACGTCATGCCCGGCGCACCAAAGATGTCGTCCCGATGGGACGAATAATATGACTTTTTACCGCTTGACACTTGAATATCCAACAATTATTCTATCGCAAAACCTCCCCAATTGGCATCCCAGTGCAGCCGGATGGCAAGGCTATTTTCAGCAAGGCACAAACCGTTGGGGCGATGTCCTCGACCCATATCCGGTCGTAATTATCCTGCCGAGCGATGTTCCACCCAAAGAAAATAATGGGCACATGCGTATCGTAAGCATAGGGGCTACCATGCGTGGTTCCGCCTTTTTCGGTGTAGTCGGGCGTCCAGCCTGGATAGAGTTGCACATAGAAATCGCCGCTCCTGCCGGGCATTACGCCCCTCCTGATTTTGTCGCAAACGCCCGGTTCGGCATTGCATTTTGAAAAATCCTTTAGCGAAATGACGCCGATTACGCCGGGAAATCTTTCCGCAAATTCCCGCACCGTTTTTTCGAGCAGCACCTCGTCCACGCCGTGGTCTTGGGCGAAATAGATTTGCTCGTTGATGAAATATTCGATTGGGTCTTTGCCTGTTTTGTGCTTGAGGTAGTTGCTCAGGGCGTCTTTAAAAGTAGCCGTTTTAAAATAGCCCGCAGGCGGGGAAATATAACCCGGCACGTCGGCTGCACCATGGTCGGCGGTGAGGAAAATGAGGGTGTTTTTCAACCCGACGAGGCTGTCGAGGTACTGGAAGAAGTTACCCAGTTGCTGGTCGAGGCGGAGGTACATGTCCTGTATTTCAACCGAATGTGGCCCAAACTGGTGCCCCGCATAATCCGTCGAAGAGAAGCTGAGTGCCAGCAGGTCGGTGATGTCGTCCTGCCCCATTTGCTCGCCTTCGATGGCGGCTTTGGCGAACTCCAGCGTCAGCGAATTGCCGTGTGGGCTGGAAAGGATTATTCCAAACGGCGATTCGCCGACACCAAACCTTTTGGTATCGCTGATAAATTTAAGGTCGTAAGGGAAAACAGCCTTTTCGGTGTTGGCAAATGGCCGCTCGAAGGGGCGGTCGTCGGGAAGGCTTTCGTCATAGCGTTCTTGCGGCAGCAGGAGCGTCCAGGGTTGTTCGAGGTACTTGCCGGGCAGTTGGCGACTGTTGAACTGATTGACCCAATCCGGCAGGTCTTTCTTGTAAAAATCGCTGGTGATGAAAAGGCCGTTGGTCTTGTCGTACCAGTAGGCCCCATCGGCGAGGAACCCTGCCGGGAGGATGGAACCCCGGTCCTTGATGGCAACGCCAATGGTCTTCGAGCGGCGGTTGGTAGCCAGTTCCAGTTGGTCGGCCAAGGTGGTGGCTGTGAGCCTGCGGGGCGACATTTTGCCCTCCACGGAGTTGGAACCAACCGTGTTGGCCGTTTGGTCTTCGACGCAATAAACGGTTTTTTTGTCCAGCCGGGAGTACCATTCGTTGCCAATGATGCCGTTCAGGGTGGGGCTGGTACCGGTGTAGATGCTGGCATGGCCGGGGCCTGTGAAGGTGGGGGCATATTGGTAGTGCCCGTCGTGGGCTACATGGCCTTCCCGAAGCAGTCTTTTAAAGCCATTTTCGCCCATATCGCCCCAGTACCGATAGAGGTAGTCGTAACGCATCTGGTCAATGGTGATGCCCACCACGAGGCGGGGTTGTTGCTGCGCAAATGCGGCAGCGGAAAGGAGGAGTATCCCAAGACTTGCAAAGAAGGTTTTCAAAAATCCCATGTTTCGTTTTTTGTAAAAATGAACTTCGTTGTTCATCCATCGGGCAAAAGTAACTTGGCGAGTTAACACAAGCCACATGCGGTGCATGAAGCTTGTGTTAAACAGTAAAGTCAGGCCAGTTTAGCAGCAGCCAGGCCCACAGCAGCCAGCCGTTGGCAAATCGGCAAGGTTCAATTTTGGCTTGGCTGCCCGGAGTTCCTTTGTACTGCCCACTTTTTCCGCATAAACCGTGATGCTGAAAATACCCGTTTTGGAAGCAGCAAATGCCTTGAGTTCTTCTGATGAAAGGTATTCGAGCAGGATTTCGTCGGGGATGAGGATGGGCTTTTGTTTTTGAACAGTACTATTTTCAAAGCCTGCTTGCTCGATGAGGGCAAGGTACTCGTCCATTTGCATGGCGCCCGAAACGCAGCCGGCGTACATCTCCGCCGCATCTTGCAGTTTTTTGGGCAAATCGCCCCGCAGCACCACGTCCGATATGCTGAAATGCCCGCCGGGGCGCAACACCCGCATGATTTCGCTGAAAACCTTTGCCTTGTCCGGCACGAGGTTCAGCACGCAATTGCTCACCACCACGTCCACGGATTGGTCGCTGATGGGCAGTTCCTCGATGTCGCCCTGCCGGAACTCCACGTTGTTGTAGCCTCGTTTCTCGGCATTCTGGCGAGCCAGTTGAATCATTTTTGGCGTAAAGTCCACGCCGATGACCTTGCCCGTTTCTCCCGCCTCGGCACGTGCCACGAAGCAGTCGTTGCCAGCGCCGGAGCCGAGGTCTAGCACGGTGTCGCCAGCTTGAATCTTGGCAAATTGCGTGGGCAGCCCACAACCAAGGCCGAGGTCGGCGTCGGGGTTGTAGCCCACGAGGTCGGCGTAGCTGTCCGACATGATGGTGTAAGTGCCGGAAGCTGTTGCGCCGCAACAAGAAGTAGCATTGGCGACCTTGTCATGCGTGGCGATTTCCGAGTATTTCTCCCGGACGACTTTCTTCAATTCTTCTGCTGATGTCATGTTGATAGGTGATTTATTTTATCGAAAACATACGATGAATTTTGCCAAAAAAATGCCCTGTTCAAGGCCATTTTAACAGCATTTGTCTTTCATCGTGTGGGTAAAAAACAAAGTGAAAATCTTTTCAAAACGCATGAAAGTCTCCGTGTTCAGGCAGTAGCAGGATTTTGCGCCTTCTACCGTACCCTGTATCAAACCAGCGTTCAGGAGTTCCTTCAAGTGCTGTGATACCGTACTTTGTGCCAGCGGCAACACCTCCACGATTTCGCCGCAGACACAGCTTTGCCGCTTGGCCAGTTCCTTCAAAATGGCAATGCGGGCCGGGTGTGCCAGCGCTTTTGCCAATGCTGCCAGTTCCTGTTCTTCCAAGCTGAACTCTTCTTTTTTATGGATGGCCATTTGATGGTTTTGAAATCCATCGCAAAAATACGATGAAATATTTAACGCGCAAGATTTCTTTAAAATTAATTCACCCAACCCGCAAAAATCGCCACATAGTACAGCCCCACCAGCACGAACACCCCGCCCACGGCGTAGCGCATCACCTTTTCCACTTTTTGAATGGCATTGAACCAGGCTCCCACTTTTTCCATGCTGAAAGCGAGCAGGTAGGTGAAAAGCAATACAGGCAGCCCAGTGCCGAGCGCAAAAACCAACGGGATGGAAAACGCATCGCCCGCACTCAGCGTCAATGGGATGAGCATCCCGAAATACAGGGCGCCACTGTACGGGCAGAACGCCAAGGCGAACAGGATACCCATGAAAAATGCACCGAAGATGCCATGATTGCTCAAGCGGTCAGTGAGTTTTTGCGTGAAGTTGCTGCCCTTGAAATTGAGCGGGATGACATTGAGCATTATCAAACCGATGACGATGAGCAGCGGCCCCAGCCATTTTTCACCGTTGCCCTGAAAAAAACGGGCAATGTGGAACTTGCTGGCCCCGAAGTACAGCGCCACCGCGATAGCTACATAACTGAAGGCTCGGCCCAGTGTGTAGAGCAGGCCGCTCAACAGCACTTTCTTTTTTTCGGTAAAACCCTTGGCGATGTAGGCCGTCGCCGTGATGTTGGTGGCCAACGGGCAGGGGCTGATGGCCGTCAACAAGCCCAGTGCGAGGGCCGAGAGCCACGGGAAGTCGCCCCCCTCGGCCAGTGATTGCAGCCACTCCCTCATGGTTGAATTTTTTTGAGCGCCGCATCCACTTCCTTCCGCAGTTCGGCGGTGAACTTGTCCGCTTTGTTGTAGTTCATGAAGGCAAAACTGGTCAAGTCAACATGGTTTTCCTTTCCGCTTTTGACCGAATAGACAATGAGCGTAGTACCGTAGGCCATGAACTTCTCAACGATGGCGGCATTGGCCTTGTCGTCGGCGTTGAGGAGGCGGAAGGTAATTTTGCCGCTCTTCATTTCATTGGCGTAGTGGTCGGCCAGCACCTTCTTGGTCAATTTTTCGATTTCGATACAAGTGGCGCAGCGGTGGTCGGTGTGGAAGTCGAGCACCTCCACACGGTTGGTGGGCTTGGCAGCGGACGCTTTTTTGGTTTGGGCAGTTGCAGTCACATTGGCCATGAAGGCAAAGATTGCCAGCAGCAAGCAGTGGCTTATGAGTCGTTTCATTTTTTTAAAAATTTAGTGAAGAATGGCAGCGGTTGTTTTGGTCAGTTTGGTCACTACATGTCCTGTATTTCCTTCATCTGCATGTCAATGAAAAACTTCAGTTCCTCCGTAAATGCGTCCCGTTCCTTGCCCTTGGCAAACGCCTGTTCCGTGAGGTCAACATGCGTTTCCTTGCCGTCCTTTATCACGTTGAGGTAGAGGGCCGTGCCCGTTGCCTCATAAGCCTCGGCCATGTCGTAGTTGGCCTTGTCGTCCACGTTGACGGTGCGGAAGGTGATTTTGCCGGACTTCAGTTCCCCCGGGTAAAGCGTGGCCAGGGCATACTTCGTGTTCGCCTCGATGGCCTTGCAGGTGACGCAGCGGTGGGTGCCATAAAAGTCTATGACCTCGATGCGGTTGGCGGCGGGGGTGGCGGCCATTAGGGATTCGATATTGATGCTGTCGGCAGCGGTTTTGGCCTCGGTCGTGGCTTGGTTTTGGTTGTCACCGCAGCCGACAAATGCCAAAATGAACATGAAAAACGTAATTGCGAGAAGCGATTTTAAATGTCTCATAATTTGAATAAAGTTTGATTAAAAAACAAGGTTGAACAAATAGCCGGACAAGATGATAAATGCCGTCACCACACCAAAAAATATGGCAATCAGCCGCATCGTCATTACCTTTTTCAGCAGCGTGGCCTCCGGCAACGAAAGCCCCACCGTGCCCATCATGAATGCGATGGCTGTACCCAATGGCACTCCTTTGGCCACCAATACCTGAATGACGGGCAGGATACCCGCCGCATTGGCGTACAACGGCACGGCAACAATTACGGCCAACGGAACCGTCCACCATTGCCCGCCGCCGAGGTATTCGACAAAGAAGTTTTCCGGCACAAAGCCGTGCATGGCCGCCCCGATGCCAATGCCGATGATGACGTACAGCACCACGCCCTTCACGATGTCCCAAGCGCCACGGGCGATGCCGGGTAGGCGCTGCACAAAGGTTTGTGGGTCAGCTTCCAATGCATCGGTTTCCCGTTGGGCGTTTTCCCACAGTTGTTTGACCCAATCAGAAAGGTAGCGCTGGAGGTTCAGCTTGCCCAGTACCCAGCCGCCGACCGTGCCCAAGACGATGCCGCTCGCTGCATAAATCACCGTCACTTTCCACCCGAACATGCCGAGGAACATGGCCAGCGCCACCTCATTGACCAGCGGCGAAGTGATAAGAAATGAAAACGTGACACCCAGCGGAATGCCGCCCCGCACGAAGCCAATAAACAATGGGACGGAGGAGCAGGAGCAGAACGGTGTGACCGCCCCGAACACCGCAGCCAGCAGGTGTTCCCCTCCGTAGAGCTTGTTGCGGCTCAAATAATTGCGCAAGCGCTCTACCGGAAAATAAGCGTTCACGATGCCCATCAGGAAGACAATGAGGAAAAGCAGCAGCAGGATTTTCAGCGTGTCAAAGACAAAGAAATTGAGGGCTGCACCCAAATGCGTCTCGGCACCGATGCCAAACACGGCGTAAATCAGCCAGTCGGCAAAGTGTTGTAGCCAGTCAAACATGCCAATGAATTAATTAGCCAAGATAGCTTCCAACTCGCTTGAAGTTGGAACCCGACCCTTGAAGACGATGTTGCCGTTCACGACCACAGTAGGGGTAGAAAGCACGTTGTACTTCATGATTTCCATGATGTCTTCTACTTTTTCAATGGTGGCTTCAATGCCCAATTTCTTCACCGCTTCTTCAACGGCGGCAGTGGTCTGCTTGCATTTGGGACAGCCTGTGCCAAGGATTTTGATGTCTTTCATCTGAATCGTTTTATAGCCAATCGTGAATGGACGATTGCCTTTCTAATTTTAATTTGATGTTTACAGCTGCAAAATGTCGGTCGGCGTATCTATCAGGATGGCCTTCTCGCCCCTCATGGCGATAGGCTGCTTGAGGATTTGCGGGTTGTGCTCAATCATCGTCAGCCAGTCCATGTCCGAGAATTCCCTGTGACCAAAATGCTCCTTAAAATAGGGGTGATCTTGGTTGACAAGCTCATCAATCGGCAGGTTCAAGCTGGTGGCAATCTCTGCATACTGTTCACGGGTCAATCCGTCCGTCAGCACGTCAATTTCCCGAATGGGCAGTTCTTTAGTTAGCGCCAAGGCCAACGTCTTTTTCGCCCTCACAGATTCCGAGTTGTAAATCAAGGTGATTTGCCTTTCTGATTTTGCTATTTCTGACATGTTGTTTTGTTTTAAAGGTTGTGAGTAGGATGTGTTGTTGACGACCTTAGACAGGCTCCAATTCCAGTTTTTCGCTGAATCAAGTTACTGTCAAAAGCCCACTTGGTTTATCGCAAATGTACGATGGGTTGCGTTGCCGTCCAAGGTTTTACGAGTGACAATAGTCACGCCTTCGCATGATTTGAAACAGTTTTTGGTGTGGCCTGATTTCTGGCTGCCCAGTTCAACTTGCCTTTTTCATTTACAAAAAAAATACAGCTTTGAACCAACTGTGTTTAGGTATACTTTGCATCGCCAAGTTTTGGGCATGGGGGTTTGGGGGCGTTCCGCCCCCAAACCCCCATGCCCAAAACTTGGCGGCGTGAGCTATAGTTGCTTACAGAAAGCATGCACAGCCAAACGTTTCACCGTCACCACGGCATCACCATTCCACAACAGATTTCCTACCTTTGCCATACCGGTATCCTCCGGCGTCAAACCAAAAAAATGTCCATGTCTCGTTTCATCACCCACCTCTTTTTGCTGCTTTGCTTCGCAAAAACCACCCAAGCACAAGTCATCTGGGCCGACCCCGTTTTCCCAACCGAGAACCAACCCGTCACCATCTACTTCGATGCCACGCAGGGCACGGGCGGCCTTGCCAACTGCAACTGCGACGTGTACCTTCACACGGGTGTCATCACCTCGCTGAGCACGGGGCCGAGCGACTGGAAGCACGTCGTCACCAGTTGGGGACAAGCCAATGCGGCTTGGCAAATGACGCCCGTCAGCGGCCAGCCCAACGTGTACAGCTACAATATCCAGCCCAATATCCGGGGCTACTACGGCGTCACCAGCCCCACCGAAATCATCGAAAAAATGGCCTTCGTATTCCGCAACAGCAACGGTTCGCTGGAAGGCAAGGACGTGGGCGGGACGGACATCTTCTACGATGTTTATCCCGACAATTCCGTGTTTAGCATGACCCTGTTTGCGCCGACGCAACAGGCAATTTTCACCAGCCTTGGGGCGGTCATAAACATACAGGCGGCGAGTTCGCAGCAGGGCAATTTTTTGGTGAAGGACAACGGGACTATCCTGCTCACCAATATTGGCACCACTTCCATCAACTACAACCTGAACGTGACCACAGGTGGCATCCATTTGGTGGAAATTGAGGCCACCAACGGCACTGAAACCATCGTCCGCAGTTTTACCTACTTGGTTCCAAGCCCGACGGTTGTTGAGGCGCTGCCCGCTGGCACCGAGCTTGGCATCAACTACCTCTCCGACACGGGCGTTCGGCTGGCATTTTATGCCCCCGGCAAGACCTTCGCCTACCTCCTCGGCGACTTCAACAACTGGCAGTTTAGCGACGACTACCAGATGAAGCGCACCCCCGATGGCACGACCTGGTGGATTGACGTGTCGGGCCTCACCCCCGGCCAATACTACGCCTTCCAATACATCGTGGACGGCGACATCCGCATTGGCGACCCGTACAGCAACCTTGTGCTCGACCCCTCCAACGACCAGTACATCCCTTCGGAAACATTTCCCAACATACCACCCTACCCCACTGGCAAAACCACGGGCATCGCCTCGCTGCTGCGCACCGCCGAGCCTGCCTTCGACTGGCAGCACGATGACTACGACCGCCCCGCCGAGGACAAGCTGATTATTTATGAAATACTGATGCGGGATTTTACCCAAAAGCAAAACTTCGAGACACTGACCGATACGCTCGACTACTTCCAGCGGCTCGGTGTCAATGCCATTGAACTGATGCCCGTCAACGAGTTTGACGGGAACCTGAGTTGGGGCTACAACCCCACGTACCACTATGCTTTGGACAAATACTACGGCACACCGGAGGCATTCCAATTGCTGGTGGATGCTTGCCATGAACGTGGCATCGCCGTCATCCTCGACGTGGTGTTCAACCATGCGCACGAGAAAAACCCGCTGTGCAGGCTTTACTGGGATGCCGCCAATTTCCGCCCCGCTGCCGACAATCCTTGGCTGAACCCGGTGGCCCCGCACGATTACAGCGTGTTCTACGACTTCAACCACGAGAGCGAGGCGACCAAGGTTTACGTCCGAAAGGTGTTGAAACATTGGCTCAACGACTACCACGTGGACGGCTTCCGATTTGACCTCTCCAAGGGCCTCACGCAGAACACCAACGGCCCGTACGACGCTGGTGCTTACGATGCCGCCCGCATTGCCACGCTGAAAAACTACGCCGATGCGATATGGGCAGAAAACCCCAACGCCTATGTGATTTTAGAGCATTTCACCGCCAACAGCGAGGAGGAAGAACTCAGCGACTACGGCTGCATGCTCTGGGGCGGGGCGGGTATCAGCAACCAGTTCCTGGAGTCTTCGCTAGGCTCCGCAAGCAGTTTCAGCGGCGCCAGCTACAAGACGAAGGGCTGGGATGACCCGCACCTCATCGCCTACATGGAGAGCCACGACGAGGAGCGCATGATGTACAAAAACATTACCTACGGCAACCAGTCAAACCCAAGTTACAACATACGCAGCCTGCCTGTGGCGCTCGACCGGGCGGAACTGACCAGTGTTTTTTACCTCGCCATCCCCGGCCCTAAAATGCTTTGGCAGTTCGGTGAAATGGGCTACGATTACTCCATCAACCGCTGCACCAACGGCACGGTGAACAACAACTGCCGCCTCGACCCAAAGCCCGTCCGCTGGGACTACATGGCCAACCCCGACCGGGTGGACCTTTGGAACGTCGTACGCCAGATGAACTACCTGCGCACCAATTACGAGACGTTCCAAACGACTGATTTTCAAATGGTTACCAGTGGCTTCCAAAAATCCATCCGACTCAACCACACGGCCATGCACGCCGTGGTACTCGGCAATTTTGCGGTGCAAACCAGCAACGTATCGCCCAACTTCCAGCACACAGGTTGGTGGTACGATTACTTCACCGGCGACAGCCTGAACGTGGCGGACGTGGCCACGCCGCTGAGTTTCAATGCTGGCGAATATCGCCTCTACACCGACTTGAAGGTGACGCCACCGAGCTTTTACACGGACGCTGAGGAGGCCATTGGCCAATCGTTCGACTGGCTCATTTCTCCCAACCCGACCAGCGGCGATGTGACGATTGATTTGCTGTTGGAGAAAAATGCGGCCGTGCGCCTCACGGTCTTCGATGCGCAAGGGCGACAGGTGCTGGCCTTGGACGAGGAGCGGCTGGCGGTGGGTCAGCAGCGGCTGGCCCTTTCGCTGGATTTGGGAGTGGGGCTTTACTTTGTTTGCTTGAATGTGGATGGGGAGATGGGGGCGAGGCAGCTGTTGATCCGCTGATTTCGATAGAAACGGCAGGCTTGATGGGCAAAAAAGCTTGACACGCGAGGAGGATGGGAACACGGATTGGACGGATTAGGCGGATTTACACAGATTAAATCCGTTTTCATCCGCTCAATCCGCCCCATCCGTGTTCCCATCCTCCTCGCGAGAAGTGCTTGAGGACACATTGGAATTCAAGCCATATCGCCAATTTCAATTCTCTCTTCTCAATTACATTTCACCAGCCTTTCAACCCACTCCCCTTTCCCATTCTTCAGCACCAGCAGGTAAGTCCCGCTCGGTATTTTTCCCAAATCAAAATCACGGATGGTGGTGGACGACACGGCGAGCCGCTCGGTTAGCACGGTTTTTCCCTGCAAATCATTGATGGAAAGCTCCAGGAACACTGGCTCGAATACCGTCACTTCCAGCCGGAGTTGCTCGGTAAATGGGTTGGGCGTCACCTTCATGGACTTCAATTCTGGGATGAAGCTGGCGGCAGTAAACTCCACAAAAATAGCGTTGGAAGTGCCTGTGCAACCGTAAATATCCACCACGGCAAGGCTGTACGTGCCAGACTCGGTGGCGGCAAAAGTAGAGTCCGTCGCCCCAGTGATGGGCGCTCCCCCCAGTAGCCAGTGGTAGTCTTCATAGCTGCCAACCACGTTCAGTGTGTCGCCCTGCGCTTCGATGACGGGCATTGGCGACGGCAAAAGTGTGACAATGTTGAAGCTCTCCGTAAAAACGCATCCCTCCGCAGAGGTTACGGTCACGGAATATGGGCCAGCGGGAAGCTCAATGCGCTCAAGCCCGGTAGCACCATCCGACCAAGTGGCCGTGGCCGGGCCTTGTGAGCCGAGCACGACGATGCCGATAGCACCGTCTTGTCCGCCGGGGCATACCACATCACTGACCACCGTGGAAATCGAAACGGTTGGTGCAAGGACCACGGTTTCGGTGGCCACGCTGCCGTTTGCGCCAACGATGGTGGCGGTGTAGGTGCCTTCCGGCAAATCGGTGCGGAGCGGGCCGATGGCACCGTCATTCCAGGTAATGGTCGGAGTTGGTACGTTGGAGGGGAACACCAGTTGAATAAGGCCATCGGTGGTGCCGACGCAGGGCGGGTTCAGTACAGTGATGGTGTAGCTCCAATCTTCCGAATTCTCCACCACTCGGTACACGATGCCGTTGGAGTTGCCGAGGGCAAAGAGTTCGCCGTTTTTGTTTTCCCCAAAAGAAACCAGTTGGCCGTTGATGAGGTCGGCGATTTGGGTGTTCGTCCAGCCACCCGCGCCGTCAGGTACGATAGACCAGAGGAGGCCCGTGCAGTAATCGGTGTAGAGGTACTTGCCGTATAGCTGTGGAAAACTGAAGCCCCGGTAAACGAAACCGCCTGTGATGGAGCAGCCCAGCGGGCCGGAGTTGGCATACTCGGCCACGGGGAAGGTCATTTCGGTCATGGGAGGGCAGCCGGTGGTGTTGAAAGTATGGTTGCCTTCATAGCAGCGCCAGCCGTAGTTTTGTCCACCGGGGCTACCTGCGGGCTGGAAGTCAATCTCTTCCCAAGCGTCCTGACCCACGTCACCAATCCAGAGGTCGCCGGTGAGGCGGTCGAAGCTGAAGCGCCAGGGGTTGCGGACGCCTATCGCCCAGATTTCGTCGAGGGTAACGGCGTCGGCAATGAAAGGATTGCTGGGCGGAATGCCGTAGGGCGAGCCGTTGTCCACGTCAATGCGGAGCATTTTGCCCAGGAAAGTTGTTTTCTTCTGCCCATTCCCCTGTGGGTCGCCACCGGAGCCGCCATCGCCGAGGCCGATATAGAGGTAGCCGTCGGGGCCAAATTTGACGCAGCCGCCGTTGTGGTTGCCGTATGGTTGGTCCGCTTGCAACAAGTTCCACTCGCTGTTGGGGTCGGCAAGGTTGGGGTCGGTGTCCGAAACGGAAAAACGGGAGACTTGGGTGTCGCCGTTGTTGTCGGTGTAATTGACGAAGAAGTAGGGCGTGAGCGGATAATTTGGGTGGAAGGCCAGCCCGAGCAATCCCTGCTCAGTGCCGGTGGAACCCACGATGGGGTCAATGTTGAGGAACGGGGCGGGAAGTTTGTTGCCATTTTTGTCCAAAATCCAAATGTAGCCACGCTGCTCCACGACGAAGATGCGGTCGTCGCCAGCGTTGGTGATGTCGCAGGGGCGGATGAAGCCGCTGGCAAATTGCTGGAGCACGACCTGTGCGCTCGTTTGTCCTACAAAAAATAGGCTTGCGAAAAATAGTGGTAGTAAGATTTTCATTTTTATGTTTTGTGAGTGGATTTTCAAGCAGGGGTTTCACGCAAAGACGCAAAGGTTTTCACGCAAAGACGCAAAGTTACATGGCACGAACACTTAGCGTCTTTGTATTTAGCTTAGCGCCTTTGCGTGAAAACCTTTGCGCCATTATGTGAACCTCAAAATTCAACATTCAATCCGAACTGTTTATCTTTTCGGCGAATTTAAGCTTACTTTGTAACGTCATTTGCAAAACTAGCCAACATGAAGAAATTAATTACGACGCTCGCCGCTGCCATGATGCTGATGGCCAATGCCTTTGGGCAAGACCTTCCTTCCTGCAATATCTACCTTTTCAGAACCTCGATGCAGGACTCCGTGCTGTCGCTTACCGACCCACAGTTCCTGACGGGGTTCAACAAAAATGGCTACAACAACCAGCCCTGCTTCGTCAACAACGCAGAGTTGCTGATTGCTTCGGCTTCGCCAAACGACCGCCAGACCGACATCTACCTGCTCGACCTGACGGCGAAATCGAGGTTGCGCATGACCCACACCGCCGAGTCGGAGTTTTCGCCAAAACCCACGCCCGACAACCTATTTTTCAGCGTGGTGCGGGTGGAGACCGATGCAGACCGCTCGCAGCGCCTCTGGCAGTACCCCCTCGACCGGCAGGACGTGGGCAAGGCCGCCTTCAGGTTCCTGCGGGGCGTAGGCTACTACCACTGGCTCGACCGATACAAGGTGGCGCTGTTCAACATCACCTCCGACAACCTCAACTACCTCTCCATGGCCGATACCCGTGACGCCGCCATCCAAAACCTCTCGCCCTCCGTGGGCCGCTGCTTCCAGACCTCGCCAAATGGCCGCCTCGTGTACGTCCACAAGATTAATGACAGCAACTGGGTCATCAAGGCCCTCGATAAAAACACGTTGGAAGTCACCGAAATCTGCAAGACCATATCTGGTGCCGAGGATTTCGTCATCATGAAAGATGGCTCCATCGTCATGGGCAAAGGCAGCCGCCTCTACCGCTACCAGCCAACGAAAAGCAAAAACTGGCAGGAAGTGGCCGAACTGAAACGGATTGGCGTCAATAACATCACCCGAATGGCCATCAGCGGCGATGGTAAGCTGGCTATCGTGAATGGAGGGTAAAGGAGGTATGAGGTATGAGGTATGAGGTATGGTGGCATCCACTGTGTCCCAAACATACCTCATACCTCATACCTCATACCTGCAAAAACTCCATTCGTCCACCCAAACCCGTCTTGGTTTTCGTATTCGCCGCCGCCGGCATTGGAGCTTTCGTTGAAAACATTGTACTTCTCCGTCATCTTCCCTGTTTTTTCATAAACCTGGCGTACGGCACTGAGCCAGTTCGTCCTGACCCGCTCGGCAAGACCGTCGTGGCCGTAGTTTTTCAGTCCCTTGTAGGCAATCCACTGGAGCGGGGCCCAGCCGTTGGGGGCGTCCCATTGCTGGCCGGTTTGGCTTAAGGTGGTGACGAGTCCACCCGGTTTGAGGAAGTCCTGTTCGATGATGTCGGCGACTTGGTTGGCCTGCGCTTGGCTGGCGAGGTTGAAAAACAGGGGGAACATGGCCGCCAAGGTGCGGCGGTTGGTCGTGCGTCCCGTCTTGAAATTGTAATCGAAAAAGAAGCCGTCTGTCTCGTCCCAGCAATGGCGGAGAAGCGCCCGTTTGCGGTCCTCGGCATCGTCCTGAATTTGCTGTTGGAGGTCGGCCTGGCCAATGATGCCGCAGATTTCGGCGAGGGTGGTTTCGAGGTGCCACACCAAGCAGTTGAGGTCAACGGGCACGATGTCCGTGGTGCAGATGCTGGCAAAACCGCCCTGGTCGGCGAACCACCGGCTGCTGAAATCCCAGCCCGATTCGGCGGCTGCCCGCAGGTTGCGGTAAATCTGTGGCGAAGGCTGCATGGACGTGAGCGCCAGGTGTACGTCTTCTTTGTACGATTCGGGGCGTGGCGTGTCGAACTCGTCCCAGTAGCGGTTGAGGAAGTCGGAGCCGCCAAGTGCCACCATCCGTTTGGAGGCACGGGTTTCCTGGTTGAGGTCAAGGTGGCCCTTTTGCCAAAACTTGTACTCCTTGGTCAACAATGAAAAGTATTTGACCAGCGCTGCTTCTCCGGCATGTTCGGCGTACAATTTCACCATTAGCGAAGCAAAAGGCGGTTGCGACCGTCCGAGGTAGTAGCTGCGGTTTCCATTTGGAATGAAGCCGTAGGTCTCGGCGAGGTGGGCAAAATTGTTGAGCATCCCCTCGATGAGGTCCCAGCGACCGTGCGCCCGCAGGCCGAGCATGGTGAAATAGCTGTCCCAGTAGTACACCTCCCGGAACCGACCACCCGGCACCACGTAGGGGTTGGGCAGCGGGAGAAGCGAGCTTTGCTTCGGCGGCTTGGCGTCGGGTTGGCGGGTGAGCACGTCCCACAGCGCCTCGATGTGCTGCTCCGGCGAGCGGGCAGGGTTGCTTTTGAAGTCGCTGCCGACGGTGGGGGGCAGGTCGAAGTTGGCGGCGACGAACGCTGCAAGGTCAAACCCGGACAGGCGCTTGTTCTTTTCGTATTGCTTCGCAATGGTCGCCAGCGCTTTCTTCGGCAGACAATCCGGGAAGGTTTTCCCGTCGGGGAAAATGCCGCCCATCTGCACCGCTTCGAAGAGTTCGCCAAGTTCGTGGATGTATTTCATGTTGAGGATTTTGGATTGTGGTCGCCCAATTTATTGGGCAGACCGAATGGTTGGTTGATCCAAAATTAATAGATAGTAACAACGACGCACGGTCAGCTCAATAAATTGGGCGACCACAATATTCCAATCACTTGGCTTTCGCCAATGCTTTTTTTTGCAATTTGTTGAAAAAGAACAGGCTAAGCGCAAGTATGCTGATGGGAATCAACGAAAAATAGAAGGCCGTTTGTCCCCCAAATTTTTGAAAAACAGCGCCCGTGAGCAACGAGCCGGTGGTGCCGCCCAAGGCGGAAAAAATGACGATGAGTCCTGACATGGGGCCGTGCATCCGGGCCGGCAGGGCACTCAGCACGGCGCTGTTGATGGCCGGGTAAATGGGCGCCAGGAACAGCCCGATGAGCGGAAAAATAAACGCTGCCAGCGGCGCATCGCCCCAGCCGACGACGGCGGAGCCGTCCACGCCACGGGCCAGCGGCATTGCTGCCAGCACGAGAAATGCCGCTGCCGCCAAACAAACCATGAGCACAGCGTACCAATGCGTTTTACGGAGCACCACCCCTGCCAAGAACCGCCCAAGGGCGGTGGAAGCCGCAAGGATACTGGCCATTTGGATGCTGAGGGTGGTGGGCAGTAGGAGCACTTTACTATTGAACGTGGGCAGCCAGCTCATGATGCTCTGCTCGATGAGCACGTAGAAAAATGCGCTGATGACGAACACCACTACCAACATTTGCGCCAGCAACCCGAACATCTCGGCGAAGTCGGCAGTAATGGGCTTGCCGGGTTCGGCGTGTACCGACGACTCGTCGAGCGGGGTGCTCAACAGGAGCAAAAAAGCGGCTGCCGAGATGCCGGCCAAAAGATAGTACACATGGAGCCAGGTGGTGCTCTGTGGGTTGGCATCGTCCACGTAGGCGCTGAAAATGAAGTACCCGCACAGGATGCCCACCATGAAGAACGACTCGATGAAGCTCATGAAGCTGACGTGTTCCTGCTTGTCCTTGGTGATGATGCCGATGGTGGCGTACACGCTGACTTTGATGAGGGCAAATGAAGCACCGACGGTAGCGAAAAGCAGCTTGCTCATTGCGAAGCCGCCAACCACAGGCATGAGCAGACAAGCCCCGGTAACAAAGGCCAATGCGATGAGCATGGCCCGCTTGTAGCCGATGCGGGTGATGTAACTGGCCACCAAAAACGAAACGATGGCGATGCTGAGGTCTTTGAATGCCTCCAGCACGCTGGCCGAGGACTCGCTGACGCTGTAGTTGTTTTGCACCTGCAAAATCACGGTGCCCACGCTGTTGAGCAGGATGGCAAAAACGAAATAGTTGAGGAAAAGGGAAAGCTTGATGCGCCAGTGTTGTGCGGTCATGTCGTTTTGTTTTTTATTGAAGCTGTTTAGACTTTCCTGTTTGAGATAAAAAAGAGTGATTTTTTGTCCTGAAGTCAGGAATTTTTGAGGGAATAGCAGCGCTATTGCCGAAAAAATTGCTGATTTCAGGGCGGAAAAGCGCCTTTTTTAGCCAAATGAGGAAAGTCTAAACAGCTTCATTGATAAGCAAAAGTAATTTTTACTGCTTCTTTCTTTGCTCAAGTACCTCTAAATAAGATTTATTGTACACCCGGCTTTCTGCCCAACATACGATATCTTCCAGGCCAGCGATCTTCTGCATGCCGTAAGTTTCACCGATTGCATTCAACTTATCAAGCAGGGATTCAAACAAAACTTTTTTGTCTTTTTTGTCGGAGACGTTTTCCAATTGGCGGATATGTTCAAGGATGGTTCGTTCGAATTCGTGCAATTGGTCCTCCTTCTTCAGTTTTCGATAGACGGAAGTTCTGAGATCCTCCAGGATACGGGTGTGGCCCAATTCATAATGGACAATAACCCGAATAATCCTTGCAAGCGCCTTTGTGTCGGCTTTGGCTTCCAGCTTGTTGTCCAAGTCCAGGGTATTGAGCCAATCCAGTGCTTCGGAGAATCTTTCATTACAAAAGAAGACGAAAAAAACGTTGAAGCGCAGCGACATTTCCCGTGCCTTGTTTATTCGCTGTTTGTAAGCCTTTAGTCCGTATTCAACTTTCGGCACGATCTCCAGTGCCCGTTTTAATTGTGCCGTGTTGAGCAAATAGAGAAGGGTTATTTGGTAATAATCCTTGAAACTGCCCGCTTCTTCATTGAAGTTGGTGTCCTTGATGCTTTCAAACCGTTCCAGCCATTCATCAAAGACTTCATACCTGCCCAGCGTATGGCAACTATTCAGGTAATAGCCAATATCTGCTTTGTAAGTACGATTGTTAATGTCTCGGATATGGGGATGGCTGTTCCAAAGCTCCAGGATTTTTTTGTAATGCTGGTTGGCTTTTTGGTATTCCCCTTTGGCATGGTTCAAATTGGCTTGTGCATTGAAATAATAAATTTTTGTAAAAAAAGTATCCCTCGTTTCTATTGCTGCGAGCATGGAATGGCGCTCAATTGCTTCAATAGCGGCCAGCGTTGCTGGATGCCGCATTGGCTTTGAATACAAAATTAGTACAACCTTGCAAGCCAACGTCTTGACTTCTGCCTCTTTGTAAGCCAGGTTTTTCAGTGATTCCATTTCCTCAAAAAGCGCATCCAGCTTCTCAACTGTTCCCTTTCCGAACAATTCAATGTGGATGAAGATAAGGCGGTTCAGGATTTCGAAAATATGGTAGTGCATTTCATAATGCCGGGCCGTGTCCTTTGCTTTTTCAAGGTGCTTGATGGCCTGTCGGTAGAGTCCCTTGTTCTTGAGGATTTCTGCTTCCAACAACATGGAAAGTATGGTGTGCTCAGGGGTGTTTCCCTCATAAAACGAACGCAGTTCCTTTAAAATCAATTTAGTCAGGTGTACTTTCGTAACAGCCAGGTTGGTAGGTTTGAATCCCAATGATTTCAGGCGGTCTTTCAGCTTTGCCTCATCGTAGGTTTCCATTTTATCCATTTCCTGAAACAAGGTCAAATACAGCTTCGAACCTTCCTGGGCCTTGGAATTGACCGTGAAATACCGCTTTTCTGATCTTGTCAATCTTTTTATCAAGTCAAATAACTCTGTCGTAGGTGTCATTGATGTTTAATATTGGCAAATTAGGTGATTAAATTAGATGTGAGTATCCAAGTAAGGCACAACATAGGAAATTGCTGTCAAAATCAAGCAATAACTAACTTTTTAGCATTTTTAAAACTACCCTACAAAGTATTTTTTGGCAAAATCCAATGCCTTAGACTTTTAATAATGCGAAGTAAACAGGCTTGCCGACAGTATTCCGGCTACCTACTTTTGTAACATCAATACCACCTTTAAGAAAACCAGTTACTGCACCAGCTTATTCTTTCCTCGAAACCATGCTCTGCTAAATAGTAATCCAAACCAAATTTGAGCAATCATTTAACCTGAACGTTTCCAAAACCAGCCCTAAAAAACCAGCCCTTTAAAACCAGCTCTAAAAAACCAAACCTAGAAAACCAGCCCTAAAAAACCAAACCTAGAAAACCAAACCTAGAAAACCAAACCTAGAAAACCAGCCCTAAAAAACCAGCCCTAAAAAACCAATGAACGCTCTTTTGAGTTTTCAACAGAATAACGGGTGCTTATTCCAATAAAATGGCAATAAGCCCCGCTGTTTTTCACCTCACAAAAGATGAAGACTTCACCTAGACAGGCTAACGGTACAGCCGTTCTTGTCGGTGTGAACAAACTTGACCCTGGCCACTATGGCACTTCTTGCGTTGATTTGCTCAGTCCCGACAAAGATGTGGAAGATTATGAACTAATGGCTAAACTGAATGGGTTGACCACCCATATCCTGCTTGCTGAAAATGCAACACGGTCCAAACTTTTAAGCACCCTGGCCAAAACAGCCAAAATGCTGAAAGCAGGCGATTTCTTATTGCTGACGTTTTCGGGGTACGGGGGCCATGTCATCAACTTTGATGGAAACCTAAGCGAACAAATAAGCGCAACCTGGTGCCTGCAAAATGGCCAACTGCTGTTCCCCGAAATATTCCAGGCACTTTCCGATTTCACGCAGGGCGTCAACATTTTGATTGTTTCCGATACTTCAAGTCCTTATTCCAGTTTGAATTACCAGCCCATTAACCCTGCCAACGCTGACCGCCAACGTTCACTGCCCGTGGAGATAGCTGAAACGGTTTACCTCAAAAACAAAGACCAGTACGATTCCATTTATCTAGGCTCCAAATCCAATCCTACCATTTCCGCCAACGTTACCTGGCTTACCGGGTGCCAGATAAACCAGGTTGCCTTTGAGTCCAATTACAACGGATACCTGACAGCCGCCATCAAGCATACCTGGAACGGAGGAACTTTCCTGGACAGTTATGAATCGTTTTTCAAAGAGGTCGCCCTGAACATGCCCGTTTTTCAAAGCCCAAAAATCACGACCTACGGCGAAGATCCCAATTACTTATTGAAGAAAAGAACTTTTACTTTCTAGTCCCGAAAATCCATTAAGGTAGCTCCAGAGAACGGAACACTATAATTTTTCACCTAAAACAATATTAAAGCTTACCCTTATGGCAAACTGTAGAAAAGACACCAGCATTGCACTGTTGGACGGCGGCAGTGCGTTGATCAAAAACATCAAATTTACCACGGACAGAAAGGAAATCCACGTCTTTCAACTTGGCGACCAGACGGTAGAATGCACCAATGACATCAATTCCAGTGTTTTCCTTGGTGTGAAAATCGTGGACAACCACCTCGTGTTCACGGATGCCATTTCCGGCCTAAACACCGACATCAGTTCCGACGTTTCTGACGACCCACTCATCATAGTAAAGATGAGTGGTGGTGTGTTGAACATTGGGATTGAGGATACAGGCATGGGATACACAGTATCTCAACTGAACGTTCGTTACGATGCTGCTTCTGACAGCGTTAAGTTCCAGATATAGTGCTTAGAATTTTGTATCACCCTGTTTAATCCTACGACCAATTGAAGGGATGCCCAAATGCTTACCCAGGGGGCATCCCGTTTTTGTTTTCCTGCACGACCATCACTACCTCGAATTTGGTCAAACTCACCTTTCATAGTGCGAGAGTTCGCCACTTGTATTCCTCAAAATCATGCTTTTCATTTTTGACAAGTGGTTCGCAAATGGGCGGTGCCTCAAATGTAATGCTAATGCCCGCTTTGTTTTGAGCAAGGGGTCTGGGGCGGCGCAGCCGCCCCAGCGAACACTTTCCTCCCCACTGCGGCGCCTCCGGCGCCGCAGTGGGGAGAGAGGAGGCTTTGGGGGGCTTCGCCCCCAAACCCCCATGCCCAAGATTGACAGCATTACATTTGATACACCGCCCGCAAATGAACCCAGTCCGCCTTACCTCCATCGTTTGAGTGCGTTAAGTTTTAAGTAGGAAAATTGCCGACATTTGCCACTGCAAAGTGCAATTCAATGCCAACTACTTGTCAATCAACCTTTTATATAAAAACACACAGCTAATCCGCACGGAGGCGGAGCGGCTGGGTTTTGACTTTGTCGGCTTCGCAAAAGCTGAACCCTTGGACGACGAGGCTCGCCGATTGGAAGCTTGGCTCAACCAAGGCTTTCACGGCAAGATGCAGTACATGGCCAACCACTTCGACCTGCGCACCGACCCCACCAAACTTGTGCCTGGTGCCAAGTCCGTGATTGTGCTGATGCAAAACTACTTTCCAAAGGAAAACCAACTCGACCCCACAGCGCCAAAGCTCGCCCGCTATGCCTACGGCGAGGACTACCACCACGTACTGAAAAGCAAGCTCAAAAACCTGCTCCACTTCATCCGAGAAAACATCGGCGAGGTGGACGGGCGGTGCTTCGTGGACTCCGCCCCGGTCATGGAACGGGAATGGGCCAAGCGGGCCGGCCTTGGCTGGACGGGCAAGAACACCTTGTTGATACGACCCGGCGCTGGCTCCTACTTTTTCTTGGCCGAGCTGATTATTGACCTGCCGCTAGTGGCCGATGACCCCATCCGTGACCACTGTGGCACCTGCCGTCGCTGCATCGAGGCTTGCCCGACGGAGGCCATTTCGCCCCAAGGCTACCTGCTGGATGCTTCGAAGTGCATCAGCTATTTGACCATCGAGTTGCGGGAGGAGATTCCAACGGCGTTTCAAGGGGAAATGGAGAACTGGGCTTTTGGCTGCGACATCTGCCAGGAAGTTTGTCCGTGGAACCGATTTGCGAAGCCGCACAATGAACCCGCTTTTGAGCCGCAAGCAGACTTGCTGGGCATGAAGTCAGCGGATTGGCAGGAGTTGACCGAAGAGGTCTTCCAAAAAATATTCAAAAAATCGGCAGTGAAAAGGACAAAGTTCGAAGGGCTGAAACGGAACTTGAAGTTTTTAAACAATGAGGGCTAGCACTATAAAAATTAGCAGGGGGTTCCTATAAAAATAGTTTAGCGTTAAAGCGAAGGGGGGTTGGGGGCGGCGCAGCCGCCCTCAAGACGCCCTCCCCCGACGAGCCGCCGAAGGCCTGCGCTTGCTCGGCGGAGCCGAAAGTCTGAGCCAAAAGGAGGGGCAGCCTAAGCGGGTCGGGCTTAGAAATCCCTAACGGGCTTTCCAATCCCTGCTTTCCACACTTTTTGACAAAGACCCAACATTTTTTCTCCCATTGCCAAAGAACTTTTAGGCTTGGTGTGTTATTTATGCCAACCGCCCTTCCCAAAATGGAAGGTAAATCAAACTCAATTATCAAAACATGATGCTCCGTTTCACTTCAATTTTCCTCTGCTGCCTCACCATATTTGCTTGCTCCCAACCGGAACAAAAGGTGGACGAGGCTGCCAAATCCATTGAAACTACAACCCCCGCCACGCCAGATTCAAGCAAAAAGAAAACCATTGTTTTCTTTGGCAACAGCCTGACGGCGGGCTACGGGCTGGAGAATGTCAAGTCTGGCTATGTCTCCCTCATCCAGCAACGCCTCGACTCGCTCGGCCTGCCTTACCACGCCGTGAACGCTGGCCTCAGTGGCGAAACCTCCGCCGGTGGCAATGACCGGGTGGATTGGGTCATCAGGACACCTGTGGACATTTTCGTGCTGGAACTCGGTGGCAACGACGCCCTCCGTGGCATCCAACCCGAAGAAACCATCAAGAACCTCGGTTCCATCCTCGACAAAGTGAAAGCGAAATACCCAAAAGCAAAACTCGTGCTGGCGGGCATGCAAGCCCCTCCCAACATGGGCCAGACCTACACCGACCAGTTCCGAGCCATGTACCCAAAACTGGCCAAGGAGCATGGCGCAACCCTAATTCCCTTCATTCTCGAAAACGTGGGCGGCATACCTGACCTGAACCAAGGCGACCGGATTCACCCCAATGAGAAGGGGCAGTTTATCCTGCGGGAAAATGTGTGGAAGGTGCTGGGGCCGATGGTGGAGCGTAGGTAAAAAAGCCCTTCCGAGTTGTCGGAAGGGCTGGATGGAGTTTTAGAGTGATTTTTTAGGGAGTCTTTCGTGGCATGAAAACGCTAGTTTTCATTGGAATCAATCAATAATGACCAACTTACGGGTCAGATAGTCATCGCCCACGGCAATTCTCAGGAGGTACAAGCCCACTGGATTGTCCCCAAGGTCAAAGCTGAAACCCTGGCCAGCGGTGGTGGATGATACTGTTTTAAATAGGTAGCCCTTTGCATCAAAGATGTCAATATGAACGGCCTCTATGCTCGACAGTTCCAGTTGAACCGTGAACTTCCCAGAGCTTGGGTTCGGCGAGATGTCCAGGCTTTTCAATGCAGCTATCTCATGACTACTGGAAACAGTGATGATTATGCTGCCTTGTACAGTACATCCGTTGGCATCGGTCACGGTGACGGTGTAGGTGCCTGCGGTCAAGCCGGTTGCAGTTTTTGTCGTTTGTCCATTAGACCACGCATAAGAGTAAGGTTGGTCTCCGCCAGTTGCTGTAACAGTTGCTGTACCGTTGCCATTGTTAACCACCGAACTTACATTAAGTGTGCTGTTCGCACAAGGGAGGACACAGTTGGCGTTGCTAATGCAAGTCAGGGCTGGCCGCCCATTGTCTATTGTGTTATATTCCCCACACGCTCCAGCTTCATTGACGAGGATAAGATAAGCCCCGTTTTCACTAGCAGTCCATGTGATGGTACAGCCGTCGACAGCACCAGCACCAAACTTATCAATAGCGCCACTGGGAGCGAGGATGGTAAATTCAGGCACCCAGCTGCCCGCACCTGCTCCGTTGCAAATGCTGAAGGCATAGACACCGCCTGCTTGAAAATTGTCGCAGATAAAGTTATCGCCGGCCCATACCTCCCAACCAGAATACTCATTGAAGGGACATCCTGTTCCGTCATTGCAAGGGGAACCGCCGAATTCGGTATTGAAAATGTCCCACACAAAGCCCCCGATGGTGCAAGGTACCGGGTTTCCGACGACGGTTACGGTGTCGGTTTTGGTACAAAAGTTGGCATCGGTCACGGTGACTGTATAGTCTCCGGGGATTAAGCCGGTTGCGGTCTTTGTCGTTTGCCCGTCTGACCAAGCGTAGGAATATGGCATAGAGCCTCCGGTAGCATTTACAGTAGCGGTTCCATTCCCATTGTCTGTTACCGATGCAATGGATAAATTACTTTGCGCACAGTCAATCAAACTGCTTACCGTTGTAGAATTTGTTTTGGTACATCCATTATTATCCGTAACAGTAATAGTATAGTTGCCCGCCGCCAAACCCGTGGCAGTAGCAGAAGTGATGGGTGGGCTTGTGCTCCACTTATAAGTGTAGCCTGGCGTTCCACCGCTGGCTACTGCGGTGGCCGTGCCATTGTTTGCACCATTTATAGCAGGAGTTGAACTGGTTGCTACGTTTATCACAGTTGGTTGCTGCAAGGTGAAGCCATCGGTAGCCGTGCAGCCAGAGTCATCCGTAACGGTCACCGAATAACTTCCTGCGGCAAGGCTAGTTGCTGTTGGCGTACTTTGCCCATTGCTCCACGCATATTGGTAAGGGGTAATACCATTGGTTGTAAAAACAACCGAACCAGTACCGTTCATACCGCCATTGCAAAGAGGATTTTGGCCAGTTGCATCAATCTTCATGGGGGATGCCTGCAATGTGGCTATACCGCTAATACCATCATTTGAATAAGTATTCGTGTTGGAATAAATCCCTCCGGTCAAATAAGTGGCTGTTGCATTGGCAACTACGCATCCTCCTGGTTTTTCAACTTGAAATTTATAGACTTCGCCAACTGCAAAGCCAGGGTTGCCTCCTTCAGCGCCATATACAGTCATGGCAGTAGCTGTACCATTCCAGGTGGCATATCCTCCACAGGTAAGGACACCATTATTGTTGAACATGGCAATGATATGGCTTCCCAATGGCAATGGGGTTCCATCAAGCGTGAGTTGAGCAGTGGCCGGAATTACAATAGTGGCATTTTCCCCAGTTGTTGTTGGAGTACAGGAGGTAGGCTGGCTGTTTGCACTGAAATTAAAAGCAAACATAAATACAAACGAGAAAAGGAGAGTAATTGAAATTTTCATGATTGATTGTTTATTAAGTCGAAAAAGTAGTTGGAGCAAATTAAATACATCAGCATAGGTAGGTTCCAAATATCTTTTGTAGTAACTGGAACCTACCTCACATGACATGCCTAATAAACTGATTAAATTTAGTGCTGAACAACAATCCTATAGGTCAGAACATGATCGTCGAATCGGGCTGTACAGAAATATAGCCCGGGCGTGATGTTGGCAACTGAAATCTCATGCTCCAAAATCCCATTGTTGATTTCCCCTTTGAATATTTCTTTTTGCCATGCACCATCCCGACTGGATAAGGTCAGAAGTACCTCTGATGCCTGTTCTGCATTTATGATAAGTCGCAAGTTATTTGATACTGGATTGGGCTGGAAGAAAACGGCTGGCTGTCCTTTTCTTTCGACAAATGGATAGACAAGGTTTTTCACGACATAAATTTCATCTTGCCGGTAAATTGGGCCGCTTGATACTAGCTCCATTTGGAGTAAAAATTCTTCACGACAATCAGCCCTTATAAGTTTTGCATAAAAAGTCTCTCCTTCGGCAAGCCCTTCCTTCTTATCAGCAGTAGTCAGGTCATCCCCCCAAATGGTGATGATAAAAGCTTGTTCATTATAGGATACAGCGCCGCAAAGGATGCCATCTTGGGAAAAAATTCCAATTTCATCACCCAATTGCAATCCTTTTTCAGCGACATTAAGCGGTACAATCAATGTTGCATTGACACCCGTATTAATATCATTAATATCAAAAAATCTTGGCTCAAAAATTCCTGCCCTGTCCTCAATAGGCTCCCCCGGCAAGAAATTGGCGGCATAGACCAAGGTAGTTGGAACACTAGCTTTTACCTTATATCCTTGTGAAGGAAGGAGGCTAGTTAAAGTGTTAGCAGGGGGTGGTAAAGAAGGTATATAGGACTGCCCTTGTGCATTTTTTACCTGAATTATGGATAATCCAATGCTGCCGAATTGAGTGGCAGGCGGGCTTGGATTATCCCGCAGGTAGGCAATAGTCTGCCACCCCGTAGCAAGCGGTATCGGTGTAGCCACTGGATCTACCTTCTGACCGGCTACAGCCAATGTAGTATTGGCCGAAGCTTTTACATGGTAACCTTTGGTGACGGACCAATTTCCAATGTTATTGACAATATTGGGAAAATAGGCATTGCCCGAGCCATCCTTCACTATCACTATCTTGTCCTGGATGCCAGCAAATATGTCTTCCATATTTGGCGTGGTCGGTATCATGTTACTTGAAATTATATTCCAACCTTCTGCAAGGTTGATGTACAAGGTTGAACTACCATCAAGGCTTTGGAGTTGACTTATGCCGTCTTCTGCATACTTATTTGTGTTTGTAATGAGGTTGCCGTCGGGTGGCGTGTAGGTGGCTTGAACGTCGAAAGCGGCTTGTTGGGCTGTCCGCCAAATTTTGAGGTTAAATGTTTCCCCTGCTGCAAATCCATTTTTGTTAGGTGAAGCGGCATCATTACCAAATACCGGAAATGATATGGTTTCACCACCTGTCCATTTTCCATATCCGGCACAATATTGACTCCCATTATAAGTATAAAATAATCCAATATAATCACCTGGCGACAAGGGTTGCCCACTAATATTGCTCACAAGGTTTGATGGAACAATGATAGTATGGTTGGAGCCCGTTGCTTGAAAATCCCAATCTGGCAAGCTACTAACCGGCATATTCACTGTCAATGAATAATCACCACCGTTTCCTGTCCCATAAACTTCCGTGACAAAGTAGTAAATTTCTCCTGCCACCACATTGAATCCGCTAGAAATATTATCTATTCCCAACCAGCATGCTATGCTTGAATTTGGATCGCAATCATTCAGCAAATACAAATCGATAAATCCCAAAGCTGTCTCAGTAAATTGAAAAGTAGCCTGACCTGATTGAGTTGCCGTGATCGAATGAATTACTTCTTTCCCATTTTCAGTAATAAAACCACAATTATAAATTGATGCATTGGTTTGCCCGATACTCGTGTTACCAAAGTAGGTAAGCCCCGGAGTAAGTTGAATCAATGCATTACAATCCAGAAAACTTGAGGCAGATGCTTCAAATTCGATATCAAAATTGAAACTATTTTCTGACCACGCGTTATCCCATTCAAGGTAATAATACTTTCCTACTTGTACAGGAATGTCCAAAATCTGAGAAGCATAAGCTGATGAGCCATTTGCCATCTCACAATCGTCATCTGAGGAGGTTATTAAAGAGAGGTTCCAACAGCCATCAGCTTCATAGACCCAAAGTCTTGTATCTTCTCCATAACCACATGACTTCACGTTAACAAGACCATTTGATGGTGGAGAAAAAACATACCAATCAGCGTGTGTTGCACCTGAACAATTAAAGCATCCGTTACCTGAAAAGGGACCATCGGAATAATAGGTGCCAGGGATTGATAGTGTTAAAGCGTCTGCGCATGTTGCCGCCAAACCCGTAGGAAGCTGATTTACATAAACTTGAGACACATCTTCTATCCCACTAATATTATTTAAAGTGTTACCGTCCTGAATATCTAATTGAACGCCGATATAGTAACCACCAGAAGTCGTATTTGCAGGTATCACGGGTTGCGCTCCAGGATTAGCATATAAATTATTGGTTTGCTTGCCCCCAACGGTAAGGTTGCTGAAGTTTAATGAACCAAGTAATACATCGCTTGTCGTAATATTTAAATCACTTGATAAATAAATCTTAGCGGTCATGCTCCCGCTGAAAGCGGTTAGTGAATTATTATAAACATAAAACTCAAAAGAGGAAAGAATGTCTCCGGCATTTACTGAAGATGGAGTACTTCGGGTATAAAGTGGTACCATATCGAAATTGGAAGAAATGTTGGAGTTTACTTGGTCAGTTATAACATTGAATTTGTTAGCCGTAACTCGGGTTTGACCTGTAGTCACATTATTTCCATGCGAGAGCACTGCGTAAACATAGCGAGAGCCAGTGTTAGTGTCCTTCCAATATGTGCCACTGCCACTCTGCCCGCCATATGAAACATTATTGCTGTACAAAATATATGGGGTTGCACTGTCAAAATCTCCGTAACGGTAATAAAGGTATGCTCCGTTATATGGTGAAGCCCCAGGATAGCCGGCAGTATGAAAGGTTGGGGTAAAGAAAAAATTATTGTCAGTATTGTAACCATAACCAAACCATCCAACAATAGAACCGACAGGTCTATCGAGCTTAATAATTGCCATGTCATTCTCCCACTCCGCATTATTAATCCAACCTGTAAATGAGGTAAAACTATTTGAAGTCGCCTGACCATAAGGCGAAATACCATCCTGATAACCCGGTATTACGGTGATGGAATTGGCCCATCCACCCTCATCATGTAGATAGACGCAATGCCCCGCTGTTATTACATGATAAGCATCTATTAGTGTACCGGAACAGACAAAATGGGTGCCGTTTGCAGCTTCAATAAAAAGTTTTACGTTGACCCTCCACGGAAAAAGTTCAGGTGAGTCCTCCAGTTCCAAATTGGTGAAGGCTTTCTCACTCGGAGATTCATTATCATTATTTGTTTTACTGGGGATGCCATTGCTTCCCTCTGTTCTATTTGTCGGTAAAACTTTTAAGGGCGATAGTAAATTGTTTTGGGACAAAATCGTTTCTCCTGTTTGCGGGTTGTGACTGATCATTTGGTCAGATATAGTGCCGCTTTTCTGGGGTTTCCATTGGGGCAAGGGCATAGGTTGGTAAAATTGGCCCTTGAATAATTCCTGACATTTTGCTGGCAAGCTAGAGAACATCATCCCAATGGCGACAAATGTAAATAAAGATAGGATTTTAGATGTTTTCATGATTAAAAGATTTAAAAATTAGCTCAAATGATTCTGGGTGAAAAGGTACTGCCCTACCCAAGTTAGTCAGTATTTAGTTGTTGACAAACAGGTTATGGCCTTATCTTTTCGATAAGATTGTTTTAAAAAGTTGCATTTAATCATTCAACGGAAGCTCTGAAATTCGAGGGTTTATCCCCTTGGCCAAATTTAGCTTGCGGCTTACCGCTGTTCGGAATAAAAGCCTTCTCGTCACCAACTTCTGTGGTAAAGCCGTTAAAGGTTAAATGAACAGATTGATTATTAGTGAATGGCAAATTGAAGGTATTCCAGTACCAATAACTATTGGGGTTGCTTTGGTAGTAAGCCTTTGCATTTGAGTTTGAAAAAGCTTTGTAGTACCCCACACCAGTGTTGAAGCCATTATTCGAAATAACGATATAGTCAACCGTCTCTTCGATAGTGCCATAATTTACATAAAAATTTTCAAGAGGAGTGGAACCTGAATTTTTTAAATAGATAAAGAAGTAATTAGAAGATACATTTACATTTATTGTCTGATTACCGGAAGAAGGGAACTGCTCAGATAAATTCCATATTAATTCAAGCCCAACTTGTGTGCCTTGGGAGGTCTTACCAGAAGTTAGCGCTGAACCAGAAGCAAAAGTGCCCGGACTACCCGAGAATACTGCAATCTGGCCTGGTGAAGCTACTTGGGTAGTGTTGTTGAATGTGATAGTCATATCCGTATAGGACTTATTGACAAAGGAAATGTTGGAAATTGACGAACCGCAAGCATTTTGGCAGGCTGTTAAATTTACATATTGCGCCCCGCTTGTTACTTGAGAGCAACTTCCACCAATGCAGTTGTAACCGGCACCGCTCCCACAATTACTTTGGCAGATGGACAGGCTTGCATATTGCGCTCCGTTGGAGACTTGCGAACAGCTACCTCCAATGCAGCTGTATCCACTGCTACCACCCGGATCGGTTGTCTGACCTGTTCCAAATACGATACTAGAGTTACCCGCATTGTAGGCAGCTTCGCAGGTAGTGAAACAATTATCTGTTTGCACTCCAAAATAGGGATACGCCGCTGAGCAGCATGATGTAGGATTAATCTGAACGTATCCAGGCATGCACCCTTGGGAACCATAATAAGGCGTGCTAAAACATGCATCGGCAGTACAATTGCTTTCACATTCGGCGGAGCTACTATACTCTGCCCCGCTCGAGACGTAGGAACAGCTTCCTCCAATACAACTATAGCCACTTCCACAAGCATTTTGACAAAAGGTAAAGCTTGAAAACTGTGGATAGCTGGTAACGTACACACAAGTACCACTGACACAATTGTATCCCACCTCTTTTTCGCAATGGATGCCTTCATAGCCTTCATTGCAGTCACAGGTGCCGTCTATGCAAACGCCGTTAAAGCTGCAATTTTCGTCCTTGCATTTATCCTTTTTGCATGAGAGGATGCTACATAGTATAATTAAATTAAATAGAATGATGGAGGATTTAGTTTTTTTCATGAGTGAAAGGTTTTAATCGTTTTAAAAACATAATTGTTTTCAGAAAGAATTGCGAGAAAGTACGTTCCGTTTGCATTAATGACCCGCTCGACACTCGAAAGGTGGGCACGTTGGTTAAATCCTCCAGACTTTAATCTAATATTGCAAAGCTCCTGATATTGAGTGTTATACTTCACACAAAACCTATAGCTGGTGCGAAGTATATTTTTCAATTCATGCTTTCAACATGACTTACATAAAACCCCAAACATGCTCTTATTCCCTTCCAGTCTAATAAAGCACGAATTTGGCAACAGCCATACTATCGTTTCAAGCAATCATATCGCTTCGAACAGCAATTGCAATATAAGACCGAAGGGAATAGAAAATAGAAACATGTTTTACCAAAAGTATCAGTCATGACAAATTTTTGTTGATAAAGCATCACCTGCTTTTGTCACAATTCCTATTATTATTTTAACAAAAGGATTTTTGATCATTGCAGCGATAGATTCGAGAACAGTTTTTGCAACAGGCCATCCCTTACAGAATATATCCTTAGCACTTTGTCCAGCACCTGTGGTTGCTTGGGCATCATAAGAAATGTCCTCGAAGTTACTTAACTTGGCTAATTCAGTTTGAAATGACATAATATTAATTTTAAATTTCCTACTCATATGGCTTTTCGGTTACGCCCCGTTTTTGAAGTGGTTGCTAGACTCCACTTGCAATACTTATTGTTTTCAAAAAATCCACAAACTTGCTTAAGCCTGTGAATTTCTTTTGAATATTAACCACCCCACAAACATACTTCCCCCACCTTTCCCTAAATTCACCCAATTTTTTCAGTTTCTCTATGCGAACGCCAACAATAGCATGATTTGTTGATATGTACCGCAAGCAAAAACAAACACTTGGGGCAGCAATAACATTGTTGCAGCCTCTACTGGAAGCCCTTATGGAAACACACTATTTTTCTAAAAAAACACAAAATGAAGCTTCCAACCCTCCTCAAAGCGCTGCAAAAAGAAGAACACAAGGAATTCGTTAAGTTCCTGCAATCGCCGTTCTTCAAGGCCAGCGAGCAATACCTGAAGTTTTTTAGGCACCTGTGCAAGCACCACCCGAGGTTCGAGGTGGAGCGGACGGACTTGGAGGCCGCCTATCGGCAATGCTTTGGGCAGCAGTCGCTGACGGAATCCAAGCTGTACAATCTGCTGTCGGGCTTGGGCAGGCAGGTGGAGCAGTACCTGGCCGTAAAGATGATGCTAAACCCGAACGGTAAGGACGAAAGCCAATTGCAAAGGGAGTTGCTGGTGAGGTCGCTGGGCCAGCGCAACATGGGCGCTTATTTCCGGGCGGAGGCAAAGCGGTTGATTGACGAGTTGAGCGCATTGCCAGCAAAGGCATTGGAAGACTACCTTACCTTGGAGCAGCTTCACCACCTCGTCTATTTTAACCCCGATACGCCCAAGTACAAGGAGCACCCGCCCAGCCTGCCCTTGGCGATGGAGCAGCTTGACCTGTACTATTGCATTGCGAAGCTCCGATATGCGGCGGAAATGATGGCGAGGGAACGGCTTTTCCAAGTCCGTTATGAACTGCCTCTGTTGGAGGCGGTGCTGGAAAAAACCGCAGCGCCCAAATTGTTGGAGACCCACCCATTGGCAGCCTTGTACAATCGGTTGGTACACCTCTACCTGCAGGGGGTTGGCGAGCAGGATTTCAGGGCATTGCGGCTGCTTTTTATCGAAAAATTCCCCTTCCTGCCCAAGGCTGACCAGCGGGAGATGTTGCATCACCTTATTAATAGTGGTATCGCGCTGATTGCCAAGGATTGCGAGTTGCACAATGAAATATTGTCCCTATACAAAATGGCCATTGAAGCCGATATGCTGCTCGATGGCAACCGCATTACCAACCCCACCTTCGCCAATATTGTCATGTTTGCCGCATTGTGCAAGGAATTTGATTGGGCCAAGGCATTCATGCACAGGTTCTCGCCCTACTTGGAAGCAGGCAAGCGGCAGCCTGTCATTGCCCTTTCGGAATCCAGTCTATATTACCACCAAGGGATGTTAGACAAGGCGCAATCCAGCTTGATAGCCGAAACCTTTATGCTCCCTGCTTTCGATATCGTGGCAAGGGGAATGTTACTCAAGATACTTTTCGACCGCTATGTGCGGGAAGGCAAGGACTACGAATTACTTAACGCCCACCTGAATGCTTTTGAGAAATTTGTCAACATCAAGCAATTGACGGAGGAAAAGAAGAATGCCCAATTGAACTGTATCAAGTTCGTCAGGAAAATGACGGCAATCAAATTTGAAATGGTGGACGTACCGGAGGTGAAGAAAAAATCGCTTCGTGCGAAGTTGAAGCAATTGAAGCCAATCGTCTCAAAAAAATGGCTGGAGGAGAGCATCGAATCTATATAAAAAAAACTGGGGAAAGTGCCGATTGGCGAGCAGCACTTTCCCTTGTAGTCATTAGCCCTGAATCAGGTCTTCGACCCCAATTGTATTGCTCTCCTCCGAGTCACATTCCGCCACAAAATAGAAGGTGTAGTGGCCGGGGGCAAGGCTGGTGAAGCTATACACCGTGCTATTGGTGTAAAAATAGCCGCTTGTGTACTGGTCATCTGAGCGGTAGTACCATAGCTTGTACCGATTGGCACCGAGCGAGCCGCCCCAGGCATAGCTGATGGAACTGGAAGTCTGCCCGGTTTCTTGCAGGTTGGTTATGCTCGGGCAGTCGCAGGTTGCCGTTTCCGGTGCGGTGGAAAAGCCGAACGTAAACGGCAGGAAAAGCATCAAAAAAACAATCATCTTGGTCATAGCACAAATAGTTTATTAGGTGAAAAAAAATGTTCCCCGCCCATTCACCGACAGGCAAAAGATGGCCAGCCTCCTGATATGTCAGGTGAGCGGAATGGGGAATTGTATCTGATATGTGAAAAGGTTGACGAGATTTATTTTCAATAAACTCATGGGAAAATCAACCTTTATTAACTTCTTATAATCCCTTATAAACTGCTCTTATATTGAGTTCTATTATAAGGCAACCATTAAGTCAAAGCACTGCCACCCAAGCTGCTGACAGCTTGGTTAGGTCATGTTATCCTTGGTTTGTTTTTACTGCAATAAATGGACTGAAAGCGCCTTACCTCCACAAATACAGGTTCACCGCCTCCACCCGATTGTCGTCAAAAGGGTTGGCAAATCTGGTGGGTGCGCTCTTTTACGAATACATAGTCAGCCAGACCGCTTCAAGTCGTCATATGTTGACAGAATGGTGCTGGGAATTTCTTTAGCAATGATGATTTGATTTGAAAGGGTATTTATTGATATTTAGAACTCAGTGAATCATTTTTGTTTAAAAATTGTACGCTATTGGCAACTCAAATTCCTAAAGACGTTTTCCTTGTTAATGATATCCGATCCAAATCCGCCAAATTGCACCATATCAACCCTTGCCCCTAAGCCAATCAAACCACTTTTATTCAGAAAATCATAACCAATGAAAAAGTTGACGTAATTCAACATCAGGACGCTGAATCCGGCATTCAAGTTGCCTGTTAACCCACCGTTTTCAAAATCTTGGGTTGTGCCGCCACTTATATGAAGTGCAATGCCAAAATGCGGATATACTATACCGTTTCCTTCTGGCTTTTCAAGCTCCATTTCGCCAAAAATGATTCCGTAGGACACTCCAAAATTCAGTTCGCCACTCATTTGCCACTCGTCTTTTTCATCTTGGATTATTTTCGTGAAATTTTGAGGAAAATTTGGCGTTCGGACAATTACATTGGTTCTTTTGTTTGTGATATCGTCAATTGTAAGTGTAGACGGAGAAAGCCCGAAATACTCCTTAAAAGTTTTGGATTGCAATTCAGTTATGTCAGCTTTGTACTCATTGTACATTTTTTCCAATTTCCTTTTTGAAAATCCGTTTTGAGCTAATAGCATGTTGCAAAACAAGAGCATTGAAATAGAAATGATGATAAACTTTTTCATGATTGATTATTTAGTCAATGAAAGATGAATTGAATATTTAGGTGAAAAAATGGTTTCTAACTGCTATCAATCAACTCGACAAACACCTCCACATCTAATGGCTTCTCCAAAATATGCATGACGATGGCCTTACCCAATGAACGGGGAGTTCCCTTTGACACAAGGACTATCAACCTGCCGCCTTCTGTTTTCAAACCTCCCAGGGCACCTAAGCGTGCTATCCCATCCATGTCTCCATCCAGCAGCACCACGTCAGGTAGCAGCGCCTGGGCTGCCCGGATGCCTTCCCGTAAGGTATAGCACTTGCCGATGACCCTCACGGTAGGCATACGGGTGGCTGTTTCCGTCTCGACTTGGTCCATGAGTAGGGGGGAGTCGGAGATGAGGAGGAGTTTCATGGACAGAGGCTATTTATTAGTTTCTGGGTAACCGCCTTGTACATAAAGTTTATTAGCGGTGCTGTCATATCTGACATTCACACCTCCATTAATCGTATTCAATTCAAATTCAAAATATGGGTTGGTATATCCACGGACGTCATCAATTCCGATAAAATAATATTTTTCCCCAATTAATTTAAGCCCAAAATTCGGCTTGTTAATAGCTACATCAATACTAATGTCAATAATGGTATTGGATCTAGGGTTTGTAAGTTCTAATTTTGTTCCCACCACCTTAATTCCTATGTAATTTCCGCTGATATCCTTGCAACAAATAAGCTCCACCGTACCACCTGATGGTGGGTTTTTCTTTGTTACTTCAAGGATGCTGTAATCTATTTGATTATTACTTAGCCGAAACCTGAATTGCAAATCAGGAGGGTTTTTTGTAGAGGCGGGAGGGTTTCTGTCGAGTGAAGTGTCAACAGTTGAATCATTACAAGCTTTACACATAATTTTTAGTATTTAAAAGGTGAATAATTTTCTCTATTTATTTCTTTTGTAAGACAATGCAAGCTACCTCTACGAGATGAGACATTAATAAAGTCCGCCTCTATAAACTTAACTTCAAAGCCTAGAGCTTTCCAAATTAGTTCATTGCAATTCTGAAATGTCCTTACTCTCTCCCTTTGAGTTCCATTTTTTAATGGACAAAGATAACAAGGCAACCACACAGTTTTTGATTTAAAGCTATTTTCAATTAAGCAATTATTGTAGAACAGGAACACCCAGATGTTCTTGATATATATGCATGGTAATTTATTCCTAATTACATAAAAATGTGTTGACAATTCTATTTCAAGTCTATTTAATTTCTCATTTAATTCATCAATTTCGGTATGTCGAGAATTGTAATCTTCTATTTGCGCAAGTAAAATTATTGGTTTGGGTTGGGATTCTTTAGAAAATTCCCCAGTTAAGGTTATATATAAGTCAATATGTGGGAGGTCAGTCCCTATACTTATTTTGGCTTTCTTAACGTTTTTAGAATAAAACCAACTTTCAGGCTTGAATAAAATTTCATAGCTGATTTTGTTTCCCTTAGGTATTGCCTCTTCATTGGATTTGCTTTTTGACCCAATAATTATGAGATTTGATGCATCCTTATTTAGGATTTCTGCCAATTTTTGCTTGCCTTCCTCATAACCTAAGACGGGTGTTGGTAAATCTTTTAAGCGAGTCATCATGACGTCAAATGCTTGACCACCCAGTATGACGATTTCATTGCTAGTTAAAATGTCACCACCTTGGAATGAATACCAACATTGACTTTTTCTAGTTTTTACGATATTATTTACTTCAAGCCCTTCTGAAAATGCATTCGAAGGCTCATAATCAAGCACCTCTACAAATGGGGATTTACCAGTGTCGTCTTGAAAAACGATGAAAGGATCTCTTGTCCACTCCTCAAATTGACTTTCGCCAGTTTTAGGGTAAAGGAAAAGATATTCACTACTTGTAATATTCACTTCACCCCTGTTAATTATTTTTTCATCTGCTAGAAAATCTATCATTCTGCTATTCTGCTCCTCTGAATTTGACCAGATTATCAATTGTGTGTGTGCAGATTTCTTTTTGGCCATTTCGAGCAATATTGCTCTGAATCGATTATTCTTATCGAAATATGGTGCAGCCATCATCAACCGCTTTATTTTCCCATGTACCGAAGATTGCAATTGCCAAGCCATAAGGTTTGTAGGTTATTTTGTAAACTTCGTAAAGCCAAAAGACTTCCATACTGCTTAACCAATGCTGTTTGCCTTTTTGCTCAACTATGGTACAAATGTATACACACGCAGTAGCCGGATTGGAAAAGATTCTGCCCATCCGTAAAAACCCAAACCCCCATTTCCACAAAAAAACCCTTACTTTTCGGCCATTACAGAACGAAAACAACAAAAACATGCAGGTTTCCGACGACTTGTTTAATCTGATAAAATCCTTGACCAAGGCCGAAAAAAGGTATTTTAAGATGCATGCCTCCCTCCAGAAAGGGGAAAAGGACTACCTCCTGCTCTTCGACGAGATAGAGTCCCAGGTAGCTCAGCACAAAGAAGAGGAAGCGCTTGGCTACGACGAGGCGATGCTAAAAGGGCGGCTCAAGAACAAGATAAGCCAAAGCCAGTTCCATGTGATGAAGAACTACCTGACTGGGCTGATACTGAAATCGCTAAGGGGGCTTCGGGAGAAAAGCAATATCGAAGAACAAATTGCGACGCTGATGTCCGAGGCAAGGCTGCTGGAACAAAAGGGCTTGTACGAAATGTGCTTGAAAAAGCTCGAAACATTGAAGGCAGCTTGTTTGAAGTACGAGCGATACACAACCATTATTGAAGTGCTGGAAATGGAGAGGATATTGTACGCCAGGACCAGCACCAATATGATAGAAGATAGGTTGGAAAAAACAAAGGCGGAAATGGATAGGTATGTACACTTGATTCAGAATACACTTGCATATAGCGACTTACGGCAAAGGATGCTGGCATTTTATAGGCGTGACAACAGGGCAAGGAGCGAATCGGCGCAACAAAAACTGGCTGCTATGCTGGATGAAGCGTTGCTCCAAGATGAGGGAATGCCAGCCACCTTTCAATCCAAAATCAGCTTTTACCATGCTTGGGCCATGCTTTCATTCATGCAAGGCGACCTAATTGCTGCCAATAAATACTACAAAAGTTTGTCGAATGTCTGGATTGGCTATCCGCATTTCAAAGAAGAATACCCTTCAACTTACATTATTTATACCTCCAATTACTTGGTCAGTTGCCACATGGCTAAAGACTATGGGCCTTTCGAGCAGTTGCTGGAGGAGCTAAAGGGAACCCCCACCCGTAGCCTTTACGAAGAAGCCGAAGCCTTTCAAAACATCTGCTTCCTGGAACAACTCTATTTTATGAATAAGGAGATATTCGGGCAGGCGGCGGCGACAGTCGCCAAGGCCAAGTCGCTGGCCACCGAAATTGAAAACGGATTGAAAAAGCATGGCAACAAAATCGTCAAGTCAAGGGAACTTTCGATTATCCATAATTCGGTAGTGATGTTCTTCGCCCTCGGCCTGTATGACGAGGTGCTGCATTGGGTCTCAAAAATCCAGTCCTCGAACAGTACCGACCAGCGAAAAGAAGTGCAGCTTTTCGCCCGGCTCGTTCAACTGCTCATTTACACCGAAAAAGGCGAACACCTCTACATTGACAATGCCTTCAAAGCATTTGAATACCACCTCAAAAAAGAGGACAAGCAGCACGATTTTGAAGGAAAAGTTACCTATTTCTTAAAACAGATAGCTGCGAGGAAACAGGATAAGAAAACGATTTTCACCCAGTTCAAGGAAGAACTCAAACGCTTCGAGTCCCAAAAACTCCCTGGCCACGAAGAAATCTCCATCTGGGTGGAGAGCAAGCTCCAAAACAAGCCTTTTTTGGAAATACTCAAGGAGAAGATGCTTGAGCAGCCGGAACAGGGCGGTTAAGTATCATTTTAATAATTCCGGCAAGCAATAATATTACCCGAATCCGCTACATTTGCCACCTTTGAAAATCACAACAACTTCGTGAGGAAACTTGAAAGACAAGTGCAAAAGTTAGGAGGTAACATCAAGTGGGGTGCGGCTTCAATTTGATGTACTTTTTCTTGTTTTTTGATTGACGATTGATGAATACATGATTCAATCGTGCAGTATCCAAAATTGAGACCTTGTAAAAAAAGAGGGAAAGTGCCGATTATTAGCCAGCTTTTCCTTCCCCCAGCCGCTTGAAATAATGGTACGTCTCCACCTGCGACTGCACCAATTTACCTGCTGTATGTCGGTAGGTATTCGTGTTGTCCCTATCAATGATGCGGGCCTTGCAGTTGTCGCCCCACTGGATGGAAATCACATCCCGGATTTGCTTTTTGATGGCTTCGTCGTACACGGGGAAGACCGTCTCCACCCGCCAGCTTAGGTTGCGGGTCATCAGGTCGGCACTGGCGAGGTAAATCTCCTCGTTGCCCATGTTGTGGAAAATAAAAACCCGGGCATGTTCGAGGTAACGGTCCACGATGCTGATGATTTGGATGTTCTCGCTGACGCCCTGCATGTTGGGCACGACGGAACATATCCCCCTGATAATCAATCGGATAGGCACACCAGCCTGACTTGCCTGGTAGAGCTTCACGATCATTTTTTCATCCTGAATGCTGTTGAGCTTTAAGGCAATGCCACAGGGCTTGCCCACTTTTGCATTGCCGATTTCACGGTCAATGAGCCACTCGATTTTCTCCCGCATCTGGAACTGCCCCACTAGCAAATGCTCGAAGCCCTGTTCTGGCTTGTTCCCAGTTTCCAAAAAGTAAAACAGCCTTGAAACCTCGTCCGTCAGTCGTGGGTCTGTGGTGAAAATGCTGAAGTCGCTATAAATCTTAGCGGTTTCCTCATGGAAATTCCCAGTGCTGAGGTAGGTATAAACCTGCGGCCCAGCAGCCTCTTGTCTTGTGACTTGCGCCAGCTTTGAATGTACCTTCACGCCGGGCAGGCTGTAGGCCACCTTCACACCAGCGGCTTCGAGGCGTTCGCCCCAGTTGAGGTTCGCCTCTTCGTCGAAGCGGGCTTTCACCTCAATGAAAACAAAGACTTGCTTGCCATTTTCCACGGCTTCCATCAGGGCATTCATGATTCGGGAATGCTTGGCCACCCGATATTGCGTGATTTTTATGGTGGTTACGAGGGGGTCGTGCGCCGCTTTTTCAAAAAAATTGATCACCGTTTGGTAAGCGTGGTAGGGGAACGCTAACAGGTGGTCCTTGCCATTCAAGGCACCAAAAAAATCAATGGCGGTAGTGAGCGGCTTGTAGGGTAATGGCACCAGCGGCTTATTTTTCAGCTCCGCAAGCCCGAAGTCCGGGAACTTGAAAAAGTCGAAATTGTTGTGGTAGCGGCCCTCCACCAGCAGGTCTGTTTTCTTTAGTTCAAACGATTCCACCAAAAAATCCAAAAGTTCCAGCGGCATCTCCCGGTCGTAAACGAAGCGGCTGGGCGGCCCCACGTGGCGCTTGGTCAGGCTCGTTCGTATTTTGGCAAGCAAGTCGCCAGAGTACTCGTCGTCAATGTACAGCTCGGCGTCACGGGTCAACTTGATGGAGTACGTGTCCTGGATATCGTAACCGGGAAACATGTCGCCGAGGCAGTGCCGCACTACGTCGTCGAGCATGATGATTTCACGGCGCCCGTTGAGCGAGGGCAATTGGATGAAACGGGGCAGGTGGTCGCTCGGCACCTTCACGATGGCGTACTGCGTGGAATGGTCTTCCTTGTCTTCCATGTGTACCATCAGGTAGAGCGAGGCGTTGTTGAGGAACGGCCTGATTTTGCCCTTCAGCAACAAAACCGGCTGCACGAAGGGCAACATGTACTCGTCAAAATAATTCTCCACAAACTGGCGCTGTTTCTCCCCCAACTGTAGTCGGCGCTTGAGGAAAATGCGGTGCCTGCCAAGCTCTGGTACGATTTGCTTTTCGAAAATCTCGCTGAACTCCTGCTGCTGCTCGTTCACGATTTGCAGTATCTGTTTCAAAATCGCCTTCGGGTTGTAGTCAAAAACCTGCCGGGTCTTTTTGCCCACCCGCATCAGGTTGCGGTGGTTGGCTACCCGTACCCTAAAAAATTCGTCGAGGTTGGAGGAGTAAATGGCAAGGAATTTCAAGCGCTCCAGCAGGGGCACGGTTGGGTCTTTCGCCTCCTGCAATACCCGGTAGTTGAACGAAAGCCAACTGATGTCCCGGTGCAAAAAAGGATAGTTTTCAGTGCCTTCTGATGGTCGTACGTCTATGTCTTCGGCTGTTATCATGTTGCTTGGAGTACGGTGGAATTTGGCGGCTAAATTAGCAAGTTTCAATGCTGGCAGGTTGATTTGCAATGATTGCACCGAAAAATAATGGAAAATTAAAAATGGAAAATGGAGAAATCGAAGATTCACGCAAGTAATTGAAAGGCGCTGGTTAATTTTCAATTCTCCATTTTCCATTCTCAATTAAAATAGCGTCATCTGCTGCCCCGTTTCCTCCCCAGCGATTTTCGGCCCACGGGTGCTGATGCCAACGATGCTTTTTGTTTTTTCGTAAAACGCTGCCGCAAGGTCGGGTGCCAGCAAGTTGTCCGGCTCGTGGGTGAAGAAATAGCACTCCTCCAAACCCCTTGAAACCCATTCGGTTAGGCGCTCAGCCCAGTCATCCAGTCGTGTGAAATCAGTAGGGTCGAGATTGTTGCCGACGAAGCGGACTAGCACCTGACTGGAGGTGAGCCGCATGTGCGCCACGTCCCGTCGGCCAGCCACGTCGGTGATGACCGTGGAAGTGCCATATTTTTCCAATAAACCAAAAAGCCGCCCAGCGTTCAACGGATTTGAAAACCAGCTCTCGTGCCGTACCTCCACGGCCAAGGGCAGTGTAAATTGTTTCAAAAAAGCCTCCAGCACCCCGATTTTATCCACCCCAAAATACGGCGGCAATTGGATGAAACAGGGTCCGAGTTTGCTGACCAACCCGCTCATCGCCTCGCAAAAACGCTGAATCAGCTCGCCGCCCGTGCCGAGGTCCCCGGCATGGCTGATGCCTTGCAGCACCTTCGGGCAAAAGCGAAAATCCGCAGCCGCCTCGTCGTGCCAGTGCTGCACGGTGAACGGGTCGGGGATGCGGTAGTGCGTCGTATTCAGTTCGATGGTGTTGAACTGGCTGGCGTAGTGCCGCAGGAAGTCGGGCGTTTTGGCACCCTTCGGGTAAATTTTGCCCACCCATTCCTTGACGCTCCAGCCGGTGGCACCGATGAGGAGGGTTTGAGGGTTTGAGGGTGCGAGGATTTGAGGCGGGCCATTGGTCAGCACGAGAGCATTGCCCGGTGGGTCAGGGGGGAGCTTGAAGTTGACTTGCGAGATGTCGGGCAGTTTGCCGAATTCCATGCGTGCGGGAGATTTTTTTGCAAATAACCTCAAAACTGGGCAGATTCCCCTTGTGGTCGCCCAATTTATTGGGCTGACCGAGTAAGGCTCATCGGTCAGCCCAATAAATTGGGCGACCACAATGCTCAAAAAAAAGGCTATTTTTGTATAAACCTGGCCGCTGATATGCCCTTTTCACTCCTTATTTTTTCATCAAAAACTTTGAACATGAAAGCATTTTTTACCCTGGTTGCCTTCCTTTTCATGGCCAACTTCGCCATTGCGCAGCAGAACAAATGGATGAAGGATGAGAAGAACATCCTCACCGTCACCATCACCAAGGCCGCCACCAAGGCCGAACTGCTCGACCTGAAGGACAAGCTTTGGAACACCTACCAAATCAAGTTCGAATGCCCAAGAATGGAATTTAGCAAGAATAATAAAAGGTTGAAGTACCTCAGCCTGCGGGTCGAAATGCCTACTGGCGAAGTCGGCACGGTCGGTACTTCTTTCGATGCACCCGGCCAAACCATCGGCTTCCACTTTGACCGCAATGCCGAAACTTACGATGAGTTCGGGATTTGGACGAAGTGAGGGTTTGAGGATTTGAGGATGCGAGGATTTGAGGGGACAGTGCGTAACCCACGGCCCACTCAAATCCTCGCATCTTCAAATCCTCGCATCTTCAAATCCTTAAAAAATGAATGAAAAATTCGAGGCTATCATCGAGGACTACCTCGCCGATGACTATGCTACTTGCGAGGATTTTTTCGACAAAAAACTAATTGCTGGGCTGCGCAAAAACCTTCTGATGGGCCATGCCGACGGGCGGATGCATCAAGCGGGCGTGGGCAAGCGGGCAAGTTTTCAACAAAACTTGAAAGTGCGGGGCGACGTGATTTCTTGGATTGACAACGACTCCATCGAACCATCCGAACTGGCCTTCATGGCCATCGTCCAAGCATTTTATCTTTACCTAAACCAAACCTGCTACACGGGCATCAACGGCAGCGAATTTCACAACGCCCTTTATGAGTCGGGCAGCTTTTACAAGCGCCATTTCGACCAGTTCAAACAGGATTCCAATCGGCAATTTTCAATGGTCACCTACCTTAACGAGGATTGGGTGAACACAGACGGCGGTGAGTTGGTCTTGTACTTGGATGGCGTCGAAAAAATCATCCAGCCACAGGGCGGGCGGGTCGTTTTTTTTAAAGCGGACAAAATCGAGCACGAAGTGCGCCCTGCGAGCCGGGAACGGATGAGTATTGCGGGGTGGCTTTTGAGGGTTTGAGAGATTGAGGATTCGAGAGTTTGAGAGGGGCTGTGGGTAATGCACTGTGCCCTCTCAATCTCTCAAACCCTCCCCCTCACATCTCATGTATCTCCCAAGCGTTTTGGTTCTCCACGTCGTCCAAAATGGCGAGGTAGTTCATGTAGCGCAGGGGGCTGATTTCGCCGGATTCAACGCCTGCTTTCACGGCGCATTTCGGTTCGTTTTTGTGGAGGCACTGCCCGCCGAACTTGCATTCCGGCGATTTTTCAAAAAACTCACGGAAGTTGTGAGCCACATCGAGCGGCGTTAAGTTGTTGAAAGCCAGCATCTTGATGCCCGGTGTGTCAATGATGGAGCCGCCAAAACTGAGCGGAAACATCTCGGCAAACGTGGTCGTGTGCGTCCCCTTGCCGGAAAAGTCGGAGATGTCGCCCGTGCGCAGGTCTAGGTTTGGCTCGATGGCATTGACGAGGGTGGACTTGCCCACGCCCGACTGCCCGGCGACCAGCGTTGTTTTGTTGCGCAAAAAATCCCGCAGGGCATCCAGCCCATCGCCCGTCTCCGCCGATACGAGCATCACCTCGTAGCCGATGGATTCGTAGAGGTCCTTCAAAATTTGGAAGGTTTCCAGTGCGTAGTCGTCGTAGAGGTCGGCCTTGTTGAAAACGATGCAGGTGGGGATGTTGTACGGCTCGGTCATCAGCAGGAATCGGTCAATGAAGCCCTGCTTGAGGTTCGGCTCGACGATGGTGGTGATGAGCATGGCCTGGTCCACGTTGGCGGCCAGCAGGTGCATGTCCCGCTTGCGGCGGGGCGATTGCCGGATGACGCAGTTGCGCCGTGGCAGCACCTCCTTGATGATACCCCTACCCTCTTCGTCGGGCCCGACCATCACCTCGTCGCCTACGGCGATGGGGTTGGTGGTCTTCATGTCCTCGAGGCGCAGCTTGCCGATGATTCGGCACTCCTGCACTTCCCCGCTCTCCAACCGCACTTGGTACCAGCTACCGGTGGATTTGATGACGATTCCTTTGTTCAAATGCTTTCTTTATTAGATTATAGATTTTAGACATTAGACTTTAGAGGAATTCGTGGTTCTGTCTAATGTCTAACATCTAATGCCTATCGTCTTTCTTTAAAAGCAAAGGTAACGGAGTTTTATGGAGGGAAGTTCCGGGCCACAAAAAATGCTTTCAAATCCTCGTTGTCTCCAAATAAAACCAAGATTTCAGCAGGTCATCAGGCAGCTTTTCCCCACTGTTTACTAGGTAATAATTGCCGACCATTTGCCGCTTGTTGGGCAGTTTTTCCATGAATTGTTGTAGCGGGTCATTTTTGTCCAGCGCAAAAAGTAGGTACTCATAATTACCATCTTTTGCTGCGGCAGTTATGGCAGAGAGTAGTGCTGCGAAAATTGCTGGTTCCCTGTTTTTGATTAAAATGCTGTGCAATCCCAAGTAGTTGGCGATACTACCAGCATTGGGCAATTTGGGCTTTCCCATTATGCCCGCATATAAGTTGTAAAAAGGTTTGGCAAACTGAAAAGCCCTTGAATAACCTGTAATTCGGGTTTGCTTTATGTCTTTTTGGTTCCATGTGCCGCAAATGCCGACAAGCGCTTGACCCTGAAATGCGAGGCAAAAATTATGGCGTGATAATCCATAATAATAGGGGTTTCCCAACTCGGTAAAATCGTAAAAAGGAAAGTAGTTCAACTTTGATGCTTCAGCTAACCAAAAGTCCTGCATCATGGGCATATCACGAGCCGTGGCTGTTCGGGTTTCAATATTATCTGGCATTTTGACCTGTCGTTTCAATGTCAGCATATTCGTGACCAAAATGCCAGCGTGGCGGTAATATGGGGCATCCATATTTTTCTTTGCCCGGCTATTGATCATCTGCACCATTTTCAGGTTGTCGGCGAAAACGACGGTCTGGGCAGGCAGCCCGTTTGCTGCCAGTTCAAACTGGTTGACGAACTTGACGATGCGGTAAAGCAGCGTTGATTTTTGGTAGTCAGGGTGGATGCGCAAGTCACAGAGATAGCGGACTTTTACGATTTTACCTTGATAAAAAAGCCTTCTGAAACCGATGTTGAATACCCCACAAATTAGCCCATCCATCAGCCGGACACAGACATAAATTTCAGGTTCTTCTGTCTGGATACAGGCTCCAACATAATAATCTGGCTCCCGCTCCAGCGACAAGCTGATATTGCCAGAAACAGGTATGCGGCAAAGCGCTTTTATGCCTATTTCGTGGGTCAAATGATATGGTATGATTTCGATTGACTTCATCAGCAACCAATGATGGATTCCAGAGATTTTAGGTGCAATAATAGGGGCAATTTGACATCGCCGTCCTTTAATTTTCTTACTTTTTTGTGTTGCAAATAAAGGTTGTCCGAAAACCCAATGGGCATCTTTAAAAGTTCAAGTTTTGATAATTGTCCAATCGCCAAGGCCTGTTTGTAATAGGGATTTTTAGATAGCTCATTTTCAACCCCAATGGTCAAGCTGGCAACTTCCAATTCCTCGTTTGACTCAACGATGAGCAGGTATTTTGCCGAATGCGCCATTTGCACTGGATACAGGAATGCCGAATTTATGGGGCATTCCGTCACCAATTTCGCTAAAATTCCATTTACTGCCACCTCGCTTATTTTCTCCCCAACCATGTCCGAAACACCAGAGCCTCGGCCCACAAATTCCAAGCAGGGAACAGATTCAACGTAAACCGTGCACCGCACCAAATCCTTGGTGCAATAACGATAAAGTCCCCCGCCCGTGGTCAATATTACCTCATAAATGGCGTCACTTTCAAGCTCATGTGCTCTGAATATTTTCTCAGTTTCTGGCAACCTAAATTCATAAAATTGGGAGGTATATGCCAATATATGTTGATAGAAACCAAGCGGTATAGTCACCACGCCTTCAGTGGATAAAAGCCCTTTGCCTTGAATTGGAACGTCACCAAGTACTGCTTTCAGTTTGGGCAACCAGATGGCAGCTTGGGCTTGCGTCCAGCAGCTCACCAAAGCCAGCTTGGGGAACAAACGCTGCCAACTTGACCCATTGCCCACAAGCCATTTTACCTCGTTTTTGCGATTGCTGGAAATCAGGCTGGTTTGTAATATTTCCTCCAGGTTTGCCCGCAAAAAAGCGTCGAGGTTCAGCAAGAAATTAGGGCTCCAAACGGAGACGAAGGACAAATCTGGGCGGGAAAGCAGGTGCCGCCAAGTCTGCAAATAAAAGTGGTGGGCGTCCCGGATACTGCCCAAATTTGATGGCACTGCGAACAGTTGCTTCAAAAAATAAGCCGTCAACGGGTTGAAATAGTCCGTGTCCGAGGTAATTCCCACAGGAATGCCCGCCGTTGTGGTTTCCTTGTCCTTTAAAGCGGGTGAAATCGACCAATACGATGGGCCATTAAACGCCGCCGGGCAATGACGGTAAACATCTTTCATCCAAACGGCCACGGCGGCCTGGAATTCTCGTTTTAACTGGGCATTATAGGGAATCCATTTGGCGTTGGAAGTGCTGCCGGAAGTGGTTTCAAAGAAAAGCGGTTTTCCTTTAAATAATATATCGCCTTGGCCATTGGCCATGTTATCAATATATGGATGCAACAACAAAAAATCATCAACAATGGGCACAGCCTCGGCAAAATCTTGGTATGTATTGAGCTTTGAAAAATAGTATTCCCTTCCATATTCAGTGTCCGCATTTGTGTTTAAATAATTTCTTAAAATTCCTTCCTGCATGGAGCTGGATGATTTCAAGTTATCCCTGAAATATCGGTATTGCGGTGCCTGTGACCTAAGCCAAATCCTGTTAAAAAGCCAAGCTTTCAAGGTTTATCAGTTTAGGGTTCAACGGGTGTTGCATGCCCGCTTCAATAAAGGATTTTGCAGAACGGTTGAAGTTCCCCGGGTACAACGGTGCCAAGCAAACCAGTTCCTCTCCCCGATAAAAACCCGGGTTTTTCTCCAAGAAAAAAGCCACATGCGGCTTGTTTTTCTTTTGGTAAGTACCTTCCACCAATGCCGCTTTTAATTCGCCCATACTTTCTTCAAAACGAATAATGCCCTCCGCTGGCAACCAATATTTTGGATATAATTTAGCGGAAACTTCTGCCACTATTCTCCTTAATTCATCATCATGCAGCGATGGTTTTATAGACGGAAAATAATCGGAATAAAACAGCGGCAGGTACATATACGTCCGGTGTCCTTTTGACATCAAGTACCAATACCATTTTTTTGTCGGGTCGGTGGCGATGATCTGCCCGATGGTATAGCACCAACCTTTCACCATGATTTGGCTGCCCCAGTGCATAGGTGAAATAATCGTGTCGCCCGAAAAGACAATATGGTAATCCACGCCGCCCGATGATTTGGGGTTGACGACATAGGTGGTGAAGCCCTGCAATTCCTCGTTTTCATCGAAGAACAACCCGGCTAACTGCTTGTTGTTCAGGTCCTTGTAGAAAATATTGGGATTCATGTTGTCGTAATTTTCGGACATTAACTGAAACATCCGTTCTCGGTGTGCAGATCCAATTTCTTCGACGGTAAATAACTTGTGGTGCAATAATTCCATGATATTTTTTTTCAACACGGAGAAACGGAGGGCACGAGGGACACGGAGATGGCATCGTAAAACCTCTGTGCCTCTTTGTGTTCTCCGTGTCTCCGTGTCAATCCTCCTCGCCTCATATCCAAAATTCAATCTCCTTCACAATCGGCTTGGGCGCAAGCGAACCATCATTTTCTTCCTCATGGTTGCGCAGCGATTCGATATATAAATGCATCGTATCGCTCTGCGTAGACTTATAATCCGTTTCGCCAAATTTGCGGATATTCTCGCCATGCACGTCCATTATCCAAACATCTTGGCCAATCACCTTGCGGGTATATGCGCCCAATCCAAGTCTTGCAATCGGCGTCAGCCAACCAAATTTATAAGTAATCAAGGTATAAACCAGCGTCTCAAATGGCCGTATTGGTGTACAGGTGCTGCAAATAATAAATCCCCGCTCCGTTTCTCCAAAAATATAGTCCACACGAGTATTATTGGGCATGAAGAAATTGTCGGTATGCACCATCGGCAAGCCTTTTGGGTTTACCAGCCAATCCGAAAAACCAATGGAATCATTCGGCTGGTCATAGGTCACCAAAACACTGTCGGAAGTGCGCTCTACTTTGGCTTTTACGCAGATTTGCTTTTTATCCCGAAACCAGCCTTTGTGTACAAAAACCGTATGCGGCACGTCCATGAAATTCTCCACGAGGTCGGTGACATTATTGTTGAACTTCGTGACCATATAGTAGCTGCGCCAACCTTGTTCTTTCATCACCGGCATGTTGAACGGCTGGTTTGTCGGCGTCTTTTCCTTGCCCATCCAGACCCAAATGAGGCCGCCAGACTCCGTCACCGGGAAATGTTCCACCCGTTTGTTGGGTATCCGCTCCACGTGCGGGCCTTCCGAGGGGATGTCAACGCACTGGCCGTTGGTGTCGTATGTCCAGCCGTGGTAGGGGCAAACCAGGCAGTTCTTGTGGATTTTCCCCTTGCTCAATGGGGCATTCCGGTGGTTGCAACGGTCGAGAATGGCGGTCACTTGACCGTCCTTGCCCCGCCACAGGACAAGGGGTTTTTCAAAAATGGTGCGAGCAACGGGCTTGTCCGCAGGAAAGTCCTCGGAGAGGCCAGCAGCGTACCAGTAATTGATTAAGTTGCCGGATGTTTCGTACATTCTGCTTGTTTTTTCACGCAAAGACGCAAAGAATTTCACGCAAAGACGCAAAGTTTTGCAGTCTTTTCTTAGCGTCTTTGTTTTATAACTTAGCGTCTTTGCGTGAATTAATAGCTGATTGTTGAATAACCTGATATTTATGTAATGCTAAATCTTTAATCACCTCCAGCTCTCCATTATGCCACTGCACTACCACTTCTATATCCGCTACTTTCCCTTTACCAAAACCATACAACAGCCGATTGTCACCCATCGCCATAAAACCATTGACCAAGCGCACTTCCCGGTATTGCTCCTGTGGCTTGCCGTCAAGCGTATATTTCAACCAAACCTTTGTCCCAACGGCGTCCATATTGGTATTTTTTCCATTGCCGACAAAAGATAAACCCAACCATTGATGCCCTTTAATTTCATTTTCATATAAAAACGGCGCTCCAAATTGGTTCGTGACCAAAATGTCCAAATCGCCATCGTTGTCGAAATCGGCGAGTGCGACGCCACGGGTGTTGGCCTCATGCGTGAAGCCCAATTGCTCGGTGGCATCGGCGAAACCCTGTCCGTTGAGGTTCAGTGAAATCCGGTCTTTTTCGTTTGGATAAATATAGCAGCCACGGATGTCTGCCCATTTGTCGGCATAGCTGTGGATTTCAGGGCCGGTGCGAGCGATTTGGGCTTGATAATACCAGTAATCATGCGCCTTTTCGTGCTTTTTGTCCCAGGCGTCGTCTACCATGCCGTTGGCTTGCACCATGTCCTGCCAGCCATTTAGGTCGAGGTCACCAGTGGCAGCGCCCCAGCCGAAGCGGTTGGTATTCAACAAGTTGTAATTGTACGCTTTTTCCTCAAAATCCGCTTTGGAAACGCCATCCATCGTCTTGTTCATCCAAAGCAAGCTGCCCTCGGCCTGCATGGCGTGGTGGACGTTGCTGATGTAAACATCCTCCTTGCCGTTACCATCGAGGTCGGCCACGGAAGCGTTCATGCCCTTGTAGGTATCGAGGCCGATGTCGCCATAAAACTGGCCAACCTGCCGTTTCCAAGTCTTGCCACTCTGGTTCAAATAGCAGTCGTCTCGTCCAAAATCGTTGGCGATATACACGTCGGTAAAACCGTCATTGTTGATGTCAAAAGTGCCGACGGCGAGGCTCCAACGGGTTTCCGTCAAGCCCGATTTTATAGTATTCATTGGGGTAAAAACGGAAGAATCTGCCGTGTTCAGCAGCAGGTAATTCAGCCCGCCGTTGTTGGCGTTGTGCCAGCTTTCATGCAGGAAATGGAACATGCGGCGGTCGCCCTCAAACTGCGGTTGCGGCAGCTTAAAAATGTTCAAGGGCACGAGTGTATCGTGGTAGTCGGGCAGGTATTGGTGCAGGGTATTGGTCAGCAGCATGTCGAGGCGGCCATCGTTGTTGAAGTCGAGGCTGTTTGCCGCCAGGCAGACGGTGTTGTTGCTGCGCAAAAACGGGACATCTACTTCCCTGAAAGTCAAGGTTTTATCTGGCAAAATGCGGTTTTCGAACAAATGCGAGGTGCCGAATCCAAAGCCCACAAACAAGTCCTTGTCACCGTCATTGTCGTAGTCCAAGAAATAGGCGAAGCCGGGAATGCCATGCTCCTGCGGGTTGTTCAGGTAGCGCTCCAGGTCTGGGATTGGCATTTTTTCAAACTTAAAACTTCCCTTGTTCAAAAAGAGTTTGCCCCGCCAGTCGAGGCTTTTCAGCGGCTGGGTGAGGAAGAGGTCAGGCAACCCGTCCATATCCACATCGGCGACGGCGGCAGCGTCGCCCACGGACAGAATCCACTTGGCCACATGCGCCACTCGTGGGTCGGTCTCGTTGAGGATGTTGCTCGGTGCGCCGCCGAGACCACTCTCCGTTTCGGGTATTTGCCGTAGGCGAAAATCGGCTCCCGTGGGCAGTTTTCCGCCCCGCCCGTTTGCCCTAAAACCCAACAAAACGGGGATGGCCAGCACGGCGAGCACGGCGTATTTGCGGAGCGCCTCCCCGTAATTTGGGAGCAGCGTGGCCGCCCCATCTGTGCGCCATTTTTTACCCAAAAAATAAATATAGCGCAGCGTGGCCACGGCTAGCCCCGCAAAAAAGAAGGTGTAGAGGCTGAATTTTATATGAAAAAGGAAGTCCAGCACGGCTATGGCGACGCCGACCATGACCTGCTGCGAACGCTTGTCGGGACTGGTGGCTGGGTCGGTTATCATGTAAAAAGTGAAGAGGTAAAACGCTGGCGATGTGACCGCACCGACGAACAGCGTCTGCCACGGAATCACGTGCTCCATGATGGTGGCCCGAACAGCGGTCAGCGCAACAAAACTGGCCAGAAATGAGAGTATCAGCCAAGTACGGTTGATTTTGAAGACGAAGAGCAACAGCGCTCCCGTGACCACGAAAAAGCCCATGAACCAGGCGCTGCCAGCCGTGCCGTACCATTGGTAACTGGGCGCCAGCGTCACGTACTCGCCGCCGAGCAGGATGCAAAAACAGATGGCAAACAGCGAAGGATTGTAGAAATGGCGACCGTTCAACGTGAAGATGTACTTGCTGGCGATGCAGACGAAAACGGGCAGGAACAGGTTCCAGATGCCGTAAGACCAGTTGAGCAAAATGGCCAGTGAGCAGCCGGAAATCATAGCGGAAAGCGGGAAGACTCGGCGGTTTTTGAGGAGGCCGTTGAGCAGCATGTCCAGTCCGCAGCCGATGGCGATGAGCAGGAAAACGTGCAGCGGCCGCCGACTGAACCCAAGCACGGTGATGCCCAGCAACAGGTACGAGAACAGCAGGGCAAAGGCTCGCCACCGCACATCGGAGAGTGGCGGTGGGGCGAAGGTGCCTGTCCAGTTTTTTATGTTGATGCTCATTTTGGTGATTGGTTTACCAACCATTTTCTGCGTCACGTAGTGTGTGTCTCGTTTGTCATCATGCAATGACCCGTCCTCGTTATACGTGCCATCGTGGCGTGGATGGGTCGTTGCACGATGACAAACCCTTAGGACGCCAACGATGGCGACAACCATGACATTGATGAGGCGTAAACGTGGCACATGCTATCCAGTTGGTTTAATCATTAAACCTAACAGTACCATTGAATAGGCCAGAAAAAATACGTTCAGCCACTTTGTCACCCGGTTGATGCGGCGAAACTTGGCGTCTTCCTCGGAGGCGTACCAGATGGCCTCGCTGCCTTTTGTCAGGCTGCCGACAAGCTTGTAGAACGACCAGGCATAGTACGAATCCACGAGCAACATCATGCCCAATAGCCCATAAAATCCAAGCAGTAAGCCTTCATCGGGGTGCAAGATAGTTAGTTCGTGCTTTCCTAGTTTTGAAAAAACACAGCCGCAAAGTATGGCAAACGTCATTAGGTTATAGCTGATTCCTATTGGTGGCGTCCATCTTTTTAGCCAAAACATGAGTACCGATTGCGCCACCAAACGGAAGTAAACAAGTATTATGAACACGGGCAGCACGGCATGAAAGCGGTTGCTTTCCTCGAAGTTGAAATAGCACCAAACCGTCAAAAAAAAATAGTGGAACAGTGCATAAAACAGCCAAACGGCCTTGGCCTTGGAGATAGCCCCTCCGAGGGTGGCACTGGCGTTTTGGCGGCGGTAGTACCAAGCGGCCAAGGTGATGGTGAGGAGGATGGAAAGGAGTAGAGTGGTCATGCCAGCAAAGATAGGCCGTGTCGAGCCTTTAAGAGGTTGTTCCAATTGATAGACAATACGTTCGATGGCCGTTGAAGTCATAATTGCTCCCAAGAGGCAGCTTCTTCCAATCCCCACATTAAACAAAAAATACCCTCCCACGTTATTCCTATGACATCCGGCCTGCCTATCTTGGCGGCCAATTCGCTAGTTGGCAATCCACTTTTGCGAAAGCGCTTCACCAACTGGATTCACATAAAAAACACAACGAATCATGGCATTTCAACTTCCTGACCTCCCCTACGCATTTGATGCGCTCGAACCACACGTGGATGCACGCACCATGGAAATCCACCACGGCAAGCACCATGCGGCCTACACCAACAACCTCAATGCTGCCATCGCCGGTACGGTGCTTGAAGGCCAGACCATCGAGCAAATACTGGACACGGTAAGCCAGGTTCCGGCAGCCATCCGCAATAATGGTGGCGGCTACTACAACCACAATCTTTTCTGGGAAATTATGTCGCCCGACGGTGGCGGCGAGCCTTCCGGTGCTTTGGCAGAGGCTATTAATCGTAACTTCGATTCCTTCGAGGAGTTCAAAAAACAGTTCTCCGCAGCGGCAACCACCCGATTCGGTTCCGGCTGGGCTTGGCTCTGCACCGATGAGGGCGGCAAGCTCTTCATCACTTCCACCCCAAACCAGGACAACCCACTGATGGACAATGCAGAGAAACCAGGCACTCCCATCCTCGGTCTCGACGTTTGGGAACATGCCTATTACTTGAACTACCAGAACCGCCGCCCTGATTATATTTCCGCCTTTTTCAACGTGATCAACTGGGAGGAGGTGAGCAAACGGTACCATGATGCCAACGCAGCTGAATAAATTGAGAAAAATTCACAAAAGCAAAAGCTCGGCGGGATGTTCCCGCCGGGCTTTTTGTTTTTCGGGTATTCAAGCCATTTATTGTTTTATCATTTGCCTGATATGGTAACAATGGTTCGTTCTGGATTTGATGGGTGCGGCGGGCTAGGTGGGAACGAAAAGGCCGGTGTGATGAATTTTTAAACAAGCGACCTGAATTTGGTAATAAATACCGCTTGGTCCACAGCACTCAATTCGCCCAATTTGGCAATGATGTTTATTGCCTGGACTGTAACAATACGGTCCACTTTGAGGACTGAGGAAGTACGCAAGTTGTTCGAAGTATCCGGGAGCAATGGAATTTCATTGGCACTTAATATCGGCGGCATAACAGAACTAATTGCGCAAACTACGACATCATGGTAACCATCGGCGGTTTCACAAACTACGACGCTTGGGCGGACTTTTTTTGCCCCTGTATATTCGATGAAAGGAAATGGAATGAGAATTATATCGCCGGTTTTGTACATTATCAGGCCTTATTTGATAGAAGAAAATCCTGATAAATGTCTTCTTCCGTTTTTTCCCAGAAGCCGAACGCATCGGATTGGCTTGTGAAGTAGCGAATTTCTTCCGCTTGGGTGAGTTCTTCCAAAAAGGTGATGATGACCTTGTATTTCTTGCCTTTTGGGAGTTTTTCCAAAGGGATGAGTTTATTGCCGTCGAAAATGCCTTGTATAGTTACCATTGGTTTATTGTTTTTAAAAGTAGGCTCAATAATATTTTGGCTTCCCTTTTTTATGCAAACTTAATCAATTTTCAGGAACATGCGAGCCATCCTTTTATTTGAAAAGCACTACCCCCGATGTGGAAATCCACCGACAGCGAAGCTCGGCTGGCACTCCACTGGCAGCGCGCCAGTCGAGCTTCATTTAAAGGTAAATAAGCACTTATTTTACCACTAATTTTCGGGTTTCCTCGCCAGTCCTCACCCAGTAAACACCTGATTGCCAATTACTTAGGTCCAATTTGGTGGCGAACCGAGCCTCCTTCTCCAGCACCATTTGCCCCAACGCATTGAATACCTGAAGGCGTCCCAGTTGGTTGGAGGTGCTGCGCACCGTGACTTGGCCGGTTGCAGGATTGGGATAGATTTCGAGCCTGTTTTGCTCCGCAATGTCCGCCACAGCGTTCACCCCGTTTTCGTTGTTGGCATTGAAAGTATGTGCTTGGATAACGAAGTCACCCGTACCGTTGGGCACACGAGCGTAACCCATGTCTGTCGTTTGGTCTCCAAAAACCACCTCCTGCCCGATGCGCTGTTGGTCGTCGAGGAGATAGAGCGACTCGCCGCCCGCCGAAAGCTTGAAGTTGGCATGGAGGCCGGACTGGCTACCGTTCTCATCGGCCCAGACGATGAGGTAGCCGTTGCCTGGAATGGCCGTTCCTTCAGGGAAAGTCCATTTGGCCAGGTTCGTGTAGCTGTCCGTGAGGTGCCAGCCACTGAGGTCAACGGCATCGGCAGCGTTGTTGTACAGCTCAACCCAGTCCTCGAACTCGCCGTCCGGGTCAGCCACGGCAGCCTCGTTGGAGGCCATTATTTCGTTGATAACCACTTCACTGTCAAAGAACTGCGTCACGCCCACCTGATAAACGAACACATCGTACTCAGCACCCTTCGGGAAATAGGTCGCCGTCTTGGCGGTGTTGTTGGCAAGGGCTTCGATGTAAAAACGCACATAGTCGCCATTGCCGAAGGCCGGAATCTCTGCCCCAAAAAGGCCGTCGCCCGCCGCCCCGTCGCCGTGGGCGCCATCGTCGAACATCTCCGTTTCATCAAAGATGCCCACCAATCCACTGCCAAAATGTAGGTTGACTTTGCTGATGCCGAGCGCACCACTCACCTGCGCCGTCACGGTCACGGGCTGGCCAGCGTCGGGGCTGGTCCAGATGCCATTGGCAGAGGCCATGTTGACGTCGGCGACGGTCAAGCCCTGCACGTTGACTTCGGCGTTGTTGTTCACCGTGTTCCGTCGGGTTTGGAACAGCGTTTTCAACGTATTTTTTTCACTGACAAACTCCTGGTAAGTGTAAATCTTCTTGGTATCAGTGGCCACGTAGGGGTCAATCATATCAAAATAAGCGTCAATCTGCCCATCAATTTCAGCTTGCCCAACGGCATCTTGCATGATGGTGCGCAGGTGCGCAAGGTAGCGCTGGCGTATTGCCGGCACGGCCAAAAGTCGGTTGAGCAACGGGTAGCGGGTGTCGTTCTGGTTGTAAAACGCACCCCAGCTTGCGTTCATCGGCTCCAGGATGGTGTTGCCGTCGTACTCCAGCGGCACGATGCGGTTGGTCTCCGGCTCCCAGTAGAGATAGTAGTCCATGCCCCCCTTGAACACGTAGCCGTCGTCGTCGGCGAAGGCGATTTCGGTGGCCAAAAACCAGAGCGTGCGGTCGAGGTCCATGTAGTTCTTGATGGTGTCTTCGAGCGAGGCGAGCGGTGTGTTGTTCAATTTGTCGCAGGTCTTGATGAGGTCTTCCCAAGGATTGGTTTTGTTCGTTTTCTTGAGGGTATAATATTTTTTGTACTCACTGGAGTCGGTGGTGCCGAGCCAGTTGAGGGAGCAGTAGCCGGTGCCAAATGGCCCGCCCGTGCCACCGCCTGGGCCGCCACCGCCGATGGTCTTGAGTGCCCGCCAGCGGGTGCCGTCGTTGCTCTGAAACCACTCCTTCGTGAATTTGCCGTCAAGCGCCTGCACGTTGGGGTACGGCCCCCAGTATTCTCCGTTGATGTAGAGCTGCACGTAGTTGGCCTTGAGCGACTGCGTGTGCTGGCGGCTCTGGTGCAGGTACAGCACCTCCCGCATGAACGAGGGGTCCTGGAAGCAGTTGTTGAGGTTGAGGGTTTCGTAGCCCTCAATGTCCTGGTCGGGGTCGGCCCAGTCGAGGGTGATGTTGAACGATTTTTTTGGGCTGTTTAGGTTCTGCGAGTAGGAAGTCTGGCCTTTGAAGCGCACACCGACTTCACTTGCCAGTGTATCGCCGTTGAGCACCATCACAGCGCCAAGGTCGGTGCCGGACTGGTAGTTGTTGGTCAGTAGCGTCCAGTAGTTTGGCTCATCGAAAATCAGCTCGATGGTGTGGAAGGCCGACTCGTCGTAAAACCCAGTGGTCACGTTGCCGCCCGTGATGAGCCGCTTTCCGTCGGGCGAAAAGTGCATTTCGTCGGGCAGGTTCTGTGCCCCCATTTTGCCGAAGGCGAAAGCTAAAATAGCCAATGCAAAAACGGGGATTTTGATTTTTTTCATGAATGATTTGCTTTTGTGAAAAATGGTGAGCGGTAAAATTACCGCCCACCATTCCATTTACTGTTGAATTATTGGCTCATGGCGTTTCAGAATGAAAAACAACCATTCTTTGTCATATAGTTTACGAAAAATTGACCCCTCCTTGCCGCCTTCGGCGGCTCGTCGGGGGGAGAAGTTTCTTGGGCTGCGCTGGAAATGAGCGCCCCCAAACCCCCTAATTTTCACGCTAGGGCGTCATGAGCCGAATAATTTTCATCTTGTCACCTTAAACTCAATTTCCACTGTCGAAAAGTACAGCCCCATTGGGGTCGAAGAGGATTACCACGTCATTCGACAAGCGGACGATGTAGTTGCCGTTGTTTTTCACGCAACCACGCTCTATGGTTTCACCATCGTAGTTGGTGGTGATGTAATCCTGAGCAACCGTTGGAAGGTCGTCAAATGTTATCGGCAGGTTGCAGTGGTGGTGGTGCGGGCCACCGGTCGGTTGTCCGTCGCAAACCTTTATGAATACACCGTTAGCAGTGAAAAGAAGCACCGTGCCACTTTCAAGCTCGACGCCAAATTTGCCAGTAGGCTTCACCACGACCACCGAGATATTATCGTTGGGGTAGTTGGCCGCCACGTACCCAGCAGCAGACGGGGGCAGGTCGGCCACGTCAATTATATCACCGGCTACGCAGCCGCCGCTCGGGCCGTTCGGGCCGTCACCGTGATGTCCGCCATGATGTCCGCCATGATGACCACCATGATGACCACCATGATGACCACCAGGGCCATCGCCATCAAACTCGCCGCAGATGTGGACGAATTCGCCCACCCCATTGAACAGCAAAATGGTGCCATCGTTCAACTCCACGGCATAGCCTGTTCGGTCACCGTGCGCCTTGTACACCACGGTCTGGATGGTAGCAGTTGGGTAGGTGGTGCTGATGTATTCGGTTGCACCCTGTGGCAGCTCGCTAACGTCCACGGCGTCGCCCCTCATGCAGCGGAAAACACCGCCGTTCCTGCCAGCGCCGATGCAGCGGCCGTTCTCGCGGAAGTAGAGGTCTTGGCCATCTTCTAGTTCCACTTCATAGCCCATGCCACGCACCCGCCAGGCAGCTTCGATTTCCACTGGCGTGAACGACAGCGCCACGTACTCCCGCACGTCGTTTGGCAATTGTGCCACGGTGACGGCCTGCTTGTCGCTCGAATTGGCGATGGCGTTCATCATGTCCATGGCGTCTGTAGTTGTTGTGTCTTTTTGGCAGGCGAAAGCCAATGCCACGATGCCCATTGCGAGCATACCATAAATTAGATTCTTCATGTTTTAGAAACTTTTTTTGGTTAAAAATAAGATGTGAAAACACAATTGGCAAAAAACAATTTTCATCCCTAAACCCTTGATTATTAGAATTTCAAAATCAAATCAAAAGCAAGTGTTTCTATTCTTTTTTACCAAATCGGTTGAGGAAAAGTCTTTTCGATAATGACGGTATTTTGATTGCGGCAGCATCGCCGCTTTTGTATTAGTTTAGGTCAAAAAACCTGCTCCGTTGGTTGCACGGAATTTCATTTTTTTGGTTCTTTGACAATTTTTGTGGTAAAAACCCCGAAGGGGTTGAACTTGAATAGCCCCGGATTTCATCCGGGGTAAAGATGACGTTGGATCGCAACCCCAGAGGGGTTGAATTTTTCGTAAATGTTTGACTTTCAACCCCTTCAGGGTTGTTCCCCGGATTGCGCTCCTCCCCGGATTTCATCCGGGGCTATTCACGTTAAAGCCCTTCGGGCTTGTTCCACAATAATTGTCAGAGAACGATTTTTTTCAAAAACTGTACATCACGCCAGCATTCACTCCCGCCGAAAATTCGGAGGACTGGATGCGGGGGTTGCTGTGCCTGCTCGTCAGCGAGCCAACCACCGTCGGCTCCAGGCGCAGGCTCAGTGCGCTCGTCATCCGGTACTCCAGTCCGATGCCAGCGAGGTAGTCCACCGTGACGGTTTGCAGGTCGGAGGGGGAGCCGGACTGCTTGTCTTTTTGCCTAAAATCGAACTTGGGGTTTAGTGATTTGATGGAGTCCACATTGAACTCGTTGTTGAGCATGAAATTGAACACGACGCCCGCTTTGGCAAGTACCCGCAACCGCCCGTTGCCGAAATTGTACCCGGCATAAAGTGGCAGGCTGAGGTAGTCAAGCCGTTGGCTGGTACTGATTTCCGCTCCCACTTTTTCATTGTCCGGTATTTCAACGGTCGTATCCGACGAAGAAGCCCGCACGTCCATTTCCACCGCACCTACCGCTGTGTTCAAGTTGTATTGAAACTCGTGCTCGTTGTCGCCCATGCCGGGCATGTGGGGGTGGTGGCCCCTACGGTCCTTGAAGTCAAATTCAATATTGTGCATGGCCTGGTAATCCATCTTCCGGTAGTCAATGCCCGAACCAATGCTGAGGCGAGGCGTCACCTGTTTTTCAACAACCAGCCCAGCTATTAGCGACTGGCCAGTTGTTTCGTTTTTCACCTCAAAAGTCCGTTCTCCGCCGGGGCCGGGGTTGGGCCCTGACCGACGAATGCTGTTGATTTTTAGCCTCGATGCCATTGGCAGTACACGGAGCCCGACCGAGTATCCTGAACCGCCAAGTTTGGAAGCAACGACAATGGAATTCGCCAATGGGGAAGGCGTTGCGGGCATCTCCAAAGTGGTCAGTTCTTTTGGCCAAATCCGCTGCAAGTCAGTAGCAACCGTTGCCGGGTTTTCTGTCAAGTTTTCTGGGGATTTCAGCGGTTCGTCAGTGGTTGCAGGGCTGTTTTTCCCATCTGAAGCCAAGTCGTTTGCGCCAGTTTCTTTTTCCAAATTGTCAACTGGCGGCTTCGGTTGTGCCGTTTTTTCTGCGGCGTTCACCTGTGTTTTTTCCTTCGGAAAAGTAGCCGCAGCATTAGTCAATCTTGATTTTTTTTGTGAAAAAGAGAGCGTGTTTTTCCTTTCCTCCAAGTTAGTAGCGGCCGTGCCGTCAGTTGCAGTGGATGGTGGGACTAGGCTGTTGGGTTCAGTTGCCACCGCATCCACGCTGTTCGTTGTCTCGGTTTGCTGGTCGGCCATTTTCTCCTTCTCCAACTGTCGAAGTTGGTTGGTGTTCTGCTCCAATTCCCGGCTCATCCGGTTTATTTTTTGGTTGAAATACAGGTGCTGACCCACCAACAGCAGCGCCACCACCGCAGCCGCAGCGGCCACCGCCCACCAGCCACGCACAGGGGTCAGCCGAGGCTGCACCACCACCGGCGGCTCCAGGTTCCCCGCTATTTTCGACCAGAGGTCGCCCGGCGGGTCTTCGCTGTGACCTTCGAGGCTTTTCCGCAGAAACTCCTCCAAGCGGTCGTTAGGTAATTTATCTTTCATTTTACTTTTGTTATTTGGTGATTGGGTTATTGGGATATTGAGTTATTGAGTGATTGAGATATTGGGTGATTGGGTTTTTCATTAATCACTCAATATCCCAATATCTCAATATCTCAATATCCCAATCTTCACCCCGCCAGATTCTTCTCCAGCAGGTTTTTCAAAAACGCCTTCGCCCGGTTCAACTGCGACTTCGAGGTGCCCACCGAGATGCCAAGTTCGCCGGCAATCTGCTGGTGGGAGTAGTCCTCCATCACGTAGAGGTTGAGCACGGTGCGGAAGCCGGTCGGCATTTTTTGCATCAACTTGATGAGCGCCGCCGCTTTTTCGCTTTCTTCAAAGACCGAATCGTCGGCATCGCTCAACTTGTACTCGACGTTTTCGAGTTCCGTGAACTGAAGCCCGCCCTTTTGCTTGCGCAAATTTTGCAGCGCCACGTTCACGATGACCCGCCGCATCCAGCCCTCGAAGCTGCCCTCGCCCCGAAATTGGTGCAGGTCCCGGAACACTTTGACGAACCCCTCCTGCAAGGCGTCCTCGGCATCCTGTCGGCAGTTGGCGTAGCGCAGGCAAACGGCGAACATCTTCCCTTTGAAGTGCTCGTACAGTTGCTGCTGCGCAATGCGCTCACCGTTTTTGCAGCGGGCCAGGATATTTTGCTGAAAGTCAATCATCCAGAGTTTTTCGCCAATTGTAGTTGATTAGGTAGGCAAACCAGTCCAATGGTTGCATCTGCCCGTTATTTTCACAAAAATTGTCGAGTTGCCGGAATGCCGGGAATTTTCGCAATTTCGCAATTTCAATGAAATTTTCACTTTCCATATTCCGCTTTTGCGCCGCTGCCCTGTTGGTGGTCACGCTGCTTTTCCCTCGCTACACCCGCCTCGGCACGGAGGCCACGCTGGCCTGGGACGTGAGTGGCTACTACCTGTACCTGCCCGCCACGTTCATCTACCACGACTTGAAACGGGTGGCGTTCCTACCCGAAATCATCGAAAAATACCAGCCCAGTTTCGCCCCTGACCAAGCCTTCCCCATCGAAAACAGCAACCAGGTGATGAAATACTCGGCGGGCATGGCAGTACTGTACCTGCCGTTTTTTGCCGCAGGCCACGCCATTGCAAAGCTGACCAATTACCCCGCCGACGGGTTCAGCCTGCCGTACCAAGCCGCCATCCACCTCGGAAGCGTGCTGGCAGCCATCTTGGGGCTTTGGTTCCTTCGGAAAATACTGCTCCGCTACTTCCCCGACCGCACCGTGGGCTGGACGCTGCTGCTCATTGCCCTCGGCACCAATTTTTTCAACTACGCCACTTTCGATGCCGCAAACGCCCACGGCTGGTTATTCCTGCTGCTGGCATTGCTCACGCACCTCAGCATCCGCTACCACGAGCGTCCAACACTGCGAAGGGCAGCGGCCATCGGAGCGGTCATCGGACTGGCGGCGCTCGTCCGCCCAACAGAGGTTCTGTTCGCCATCGTGCCGCTGCTCTGGGGCGTTGGGAGCGTGGCCGCATTGCGGGAGCGACTGCTTTTTTTCAAAAACAACTTGGCCCACGTGCTGCTGGCGGGTTTTGCCTTGACCGCCATCGGCAGCATCCAACTGGTCTATTGGAAGTACGTCAGCGGCCATTGGTTCGTGTACAGCTACGGCGAACAAGGGTTCAGTTTCCTGCACCCGCACTTCGTGGACGTGTTTTTCAGCTACCGCAAAGGCTGGCTGGTTTACACGCCGCTGATGGCGTTTGCGCTGGTGGGGTTTGCGATTGCGGATTTTGGATTGCGGGTTGCGGATTGGGGGCCGGGCCAATCCGCAATCCGCAATCCCAAATCCACAATCGTAGCCTTTTTCCTCCTCAACACCTGGATCGTCTGCGCTTGGGACATTTGGTGGTATGGCGGGGCATTCGGGCAGCGGGCGATGGTGCAGTCGTACCCATTGCTGGCGTTTCCGTTGGCGGCGTTTTTGACATGGGCCACCGCAATCCGCAATCCGCAATCCGCGATCTTGAAATTGTTGCTGGCGGGCTGCGTGGCGCTGAATTTGTTCCAAACCTACCAAGCCCACTGGGGGCCGTGGGAGGCGGATGCGATGACTGGGGCTTACTATCGCCGCATTTTTGCGAAGCTGAAAGACGACCCGACGGACAAGCTCCTGCTCGATACGAGAGAGGGATTTTTTGGCAAAAGACAAAACGTGCAAGCCATTTATTCCACTGATTTTGAGGAAGTTACGGACAGCATTGGCGTGAGCAAACAGTTCGTACACTCCGGCGCTCAGTCGGCATTTGTCGCTCCGCAAACGCCGTTTTCGCACACCCTGAACATTCCCCAAACGCCGGAGATGACCCGAGGGAAATGGCTGCACATCGCCGCTCAATTTTACTGCGAAGAAAAGGTCTGGGAGGCATGGGTGATGCCCCAACTGGTGGTCAGGTTCGAGCAGCAGGGCGGCACGGTGCGGGAGCGGGCGCTGCGCCCGATGCGGGTGCTGGAGCCGGGCAAGTGGGGCGAGGTAGGCATGGACATCAAAGTGCCAAGCAAGGATTTTGACAATATCAAAATCTTCCTGTGGTGCCCCGGTGGGCAGGGGATGATGTGGATGGATGATTTGAAAGTGGAGGCGTTCGAGGACTGACCAGGTGGCAATTATTTGAAGACCTCGGCAAGTGGGAACGAAATGTCGTGTTTGGCGTCAACTAAAGTTTCGGTAGCCCTGAAAATGGCGTATTCGCTGGGGCTGGAATAGACGTAGATATTTGACATCGTGGGAAGAACAATCCAACAGGATTGGACGCCGTGCTGGAAATAGCCCTTGGCCTTTGTGGTCAGTTCACTGAGGCTTTGCGTTGGGGAGAGGATTTCGATGACACAGAGAGGGGGTTCCTTGACAGCTATTTCATCGTTCAACAAGTCCATTTCAGATTTCGGAAAAATTGAAATATCGGGTACACTTGGCCATTGGTCAAGGGCTAGGCTTGTTTCGGAATTGATGTCATATTTTTTTCTGAACGCAGCCAATTCCATGATTAGGTTGGCCTGAATTTTACCGTGGTTATAGGAGGGCATAGGTTTGTTCCTTTCAAGTGTGTAGTTTGATTCCGATGAAACTTCTAAGCTTTGAACTTCAAAATCCATAATCTATATCTTTGTTTCAGCAAATATAGCCCAGAAAACCGAAACTATCTGGCGGTTTTTTTTACAGATTTGCAAAAACCTAAGTAGTCAGGATGAATTATTCGACACTTTACGAACCTGACTTCTGGCTCCGGTCTTCGAGCGGCGGGGTTTTGACCCCCGCATTTCCGCAACCAAAATGCGGGGTTCAAACCCCCGCCGCTCGAAGACCGGAACTAACCGAAAGTGTCGAATAAATCAACCTGACT
>CAZDSU010000002.1:111717-204309 GCA_964508135.1 uncultured Saprospiraceae bacterium | reverse complement strand
TTAATTTGACAGCCATTCCAATTTTTTGATTACTTTAATCCTTCGTACACTCCTAGCAAATGATTGCAGAATCGAAAAACGAATCCGTTGCAGAACCAGCATTTAACAACTAAAATTAATATAGATGAGTGCAATTTCAGACATCATAGCGAGGGAAATCCTCGATTCAAGGGGAAACCCCACCATTGAGGTTGAAGTTTTGACTGAGGAGGGCTACTTTGGCCGTGCGGCCGTGCCATCAGGTGCATCCACTGGCAAGTACGAGGCTGTGGAGCTTCGTGATGGCGACAAGGAACGATACATGGGCAGGGGTGTACAAAAGGCGGTTGAGAACGTGGAGGAAATCATTGCCGACCACCTGGTTGGTGAGGAAGTCACCGATCAGCGCTACCTCGACCAGCTAATGCTTGACCTTGACGGCACGCTAAACAAGAGCAAGCTTGGTGCTAACTCTATCCTCGGCGTTTCGCTTGCCATCGCAAAAGCAGCGGCTGAGGAGTGCGGAATGCCACTTTACCGCTACATCGGCGGCGCTAATGCGCACGTGTTGCCTGTGCCAATGATGAACATCCTCAATGGCGGCTCACATGCCGACAACGGGATTGATTTTCAAGAGTTTATGATAGTCCCAGTAGGTGCTGACCGATTTTCGGAGGCGCTGCGAATGGGTGTGGAAGTTTTTCACCACCTGAAAAACGTACTCAAAAGCAAAGGATATTCCACGAACGTGGGCGATGAAGGAGGTTTCGCACCAAACATGAAATCCAATGTGGAGGCAATGGAGACCGTACTACAAGCCATTGAGCAGGCCGGTTTCATGCCTGGTGAAGACATTATGATAGCATTGGATCCTGCATCCTCAGAGTATTTTGACGAAGAAGCTGGTGTTTACCATTTCAAAAAATCTACCGGTGAAAAACTCACCCCAGCTCAAATGGTGGATTTTTGGACGGATTGGAGCAAAAAATACCCAATTTTCTCGCTAGAGGACGGAATGGCCGAAGACGATTGGGACGGCTGGAAGGAGTTGACCAAGTCCATTGGCAAACGCGTTCAATTGGTGGGTGATGATTTGTTTGTGACCAACACCGTTCGCCTCCAGCAAGGCATTGACAAGGGCATCGCCAACTCCATATTAATTAAGGTGAACCAAATCGGCTCCCTTACCGAGACAATCAACGCCGTACAGCTGGCAACCCGCAACAGCTACACTTGCGTGATGAGCCACCGTTCCGGCGAAACCGAAGACACCACCATCGCCGACCTGGCCGTGGCCCTGAACACGGGCCAAATCAAGACTGGCTCGGCCTCCCGCTCCGACCGGATTGCCAAGTACAACCAACTCCTCCGCATCGAAGATGAGCTAGGCGATGTGGCGTTCTACCCTGGCAAGGCGCTGCTGACTAGGTGAGGTAAGGGATGAGGAATTTTGGGAATTTCTTCCAAATACAATACAATCAAAATTTAGTGAAGCCCGGACGTTTCGTTCGGGCTTTTTTATGTTGTGCATTTCTTGGCGAACCTGACTTAATTTTTCTTATCCAAGTATCAACCAAAGCCAATTTATCACGTAGGACAAAGAAATTTAAATTATTTTTTTAGATAAATAGAAAATTGGAATAATGTTTGAAATATACGCTGTCATGTAGATGTTTAACAATCAGTTTTTTACGAAATCTATTTTTTACAAATTATTTTTAAAAAACTGAAACCCTAACTACCACCCATCACGTTATAGGATTCTGAAAGCACCCAGATGGGATTTTAAAAGAAACTTTAACCGCAGCAGGAGAACACAGGAAGAAAGGCTAAAAATACAATTTCTTATAAGGCTTGGTTTTCTGATTCTGGTGCTGCCCATAACCGGGTCCCATGAACAGCATGACAAAAAAATTGCCCGCAATCATTTCAGCTTCGGCTGTTGTCGCACTTACCCTCGTTGCCGTCATACTTTACCAAGGCGGCTTCATTACAGAACTTAAACAAACAATAAAAAGCAAGGACAAGATGCTCGTTTTCGTAAGTCAGCAGCTTGATGAGCAAAGATTGCTGACGGATGGGCTTCAAGCAGAACTGCAACTGTACAAGGACAGTGTGGCTGTGCTACAAACTGAGAACCAGCGGCTTCATACCAAAATTGATGAGTTAAAAACTACGATTTCAAAGCTCAATAAAATAGTTCAAAAGCACGACGATAAAGTCGTTGAATTGACAGCAGAGATAAAACGCCTTAAAGAAGGTGGCAAGAAAAACGCCGAGAAGGTGAAGGAACTGGAGCAGGAGCGGGAGGAGTTGCTCACTAAAATGGAGACGATTGATAAGGAGCGCATCGCACTCCTTGAATTCAAACGCCAAAATGAGCAAACCAAAAAGGTGAACAATGACAAAATCGTTTCCTTGGACAAAGTGGCTCAGGAAAAAATAGACCAAGTACCTCAAACTGCACCTGCGCCCATCATTAACCAGTCGCCTTCCGAACCACTAATCGCCACCGGCCCAAAGGTTTCGGAGGAGTTGCAAGCGGCCATCGTTTCGAGGAAGCAAGAGCGTCTCGCCAACATCATGGCGAAAACGGAGGTCAAGTTTTCCTCTATCTCGCTCCGCAACAGGGAAGGTGGAAACGAATTGAAAAGGATAAAAAGTGAGGACAACTGGCGCTATACTTTCATTGATTTTGACCTCGATAACGTTGACAAAGAATCAATTATGGATGAAACCTTCATCATCCAAGTGTATGACCTGGACAACAACGTAGTCGTCCCTTTCAACGAAAAAAACATGCAGTTCCCAAACAGCGAAATGGGAGCCATTGGTTACAAGTTCAAGTATGACGGCAAGCCCGTCTCCGTCAGGTACCTAAATACGCAGCCGAAAGAAGGCCGCAACTACGAGCTACGGCTCATTTATTTCAAGAACGACCTGACTTTTAAGTTGGCAAACGGCACAAAACGGATTGTGGAAGATGGAAAAGTGGCCGTGAACTGACGCACTAAATTTGGAAAGCCTTTATCTCAATAGAAGTTGTTTTTGGGCAGTGGCTTTAGGGCTACTGCCTTTTTTTTATTCCCCCCGCCCGTACTTTGAGCCGCTTTTGTAATTTGCGCCAAAACGCAATCACCACATGTTGTACCGGATTGTTTTTATCCTAATCATTTGCTTGATTTTCGCCGCTTGCGATGCTGGACGTAACCTCACCGTGCAGCAAGCAGCCCAGCCTGCCAAGTTGCCCAGCGGAGCACCCCGGTATAGCGACGTCTGTTTTTCCAGCCGATGGGAGCGACCACGCAACGAGGAAGACAGCCTCGAAACGTTCCAAGCAGCCCGCAGTTTTCACGCTACCTACCTCAACTGGGTATATACCACCAATCCGAATTTCATCAAAAAAGCCGACTCACTGGGTTATCGTTTGCAAGTTGCGCTTACCCCTTCCCTGCCCGACCTGCCACTTGGCAGCAGCACCAACGAGAAAGGCCGCATCCTCAACAAATCCGGCCAAAAAGTGACTGCCCCTTGGATGAAAGGCTGGAACAATTGGTGGGGCTGTGTGAATAATCCCGACTTCCAAGACAGCTATTTTGCGCATATCGAAGCGGCAATCCAGGCAGGTGCATACGGGTTCCAGGTGGACGACCCCGCCATGGGCTTTTTGTTGATCCGCAACAAATGGGAAGACGTTTGCTACTGTGATTTCTGCCAAAAAAAAGCCGACAGCCTTGGTGTGCCTCCCACTGATATTCAGGAGGTTTCGGTCAAGGATTTTCATCGAAAAATGAAAAAAATGGCCGAAAAGCTGGCAGGTCGGGAAGTACCGTTCTCCTGCAACAATTTCGAGGGGGATTGGGAGCTTTTCCCCTTTGGGGAATTTGATTTTGGCGTAGCCGAAATTCCTGAAAGACGGGCGAACCCCGAATTCATTTACGCAGCCATCCGGGAAGCAAAAAAGTTGGGCAAGGCACAGGTATTCACCTTCTCCAACGACCGTGACTGGCTGGTGCAAAAAATGATAGCCGCCACCTATGCCTGCGGCGGCAACATGCTAGTCCCCTGGGACGTGTGGCAGGGCGGTGGCAAAGACCGCTACTTTGGCAAACCTGAACAATTTGCCCCCATTTACGGCTTCGTGCGAGCGGTCGCAAAATGGCTGGATGGCTACGAAGATGCTTTTCACGCCACCTCACAAGATGAACCTCGATTCGTGGAAACCGAGAAACTGCCTGTGAGTTTTGACGATTACCGTCGGCAAGTCCACGCATTCGTTCGGGCAAAACAAGGGAACAAATCCGCCCCCGTCGTGGTGCATTTGATAGACTGGCATGTGCTCATGGAGCCATTCGATTTGCGCCTGAACGAAAAGCGTTTTTTCAAAAAAAGGATAGCATCCATCCAACTGCTCACGCCGACTTCCTACGATGAATTTTTGCATCAAAAAGCGGAAGCAAGCGGAGATTTTTCAAACTTGGTTGCTTCGCAAACGCTTGATTTTCAACGAAATGGCAATCTCATTAGGTTGCAAATCCCAAAACTTGAAAACCATTGGGGCATCCTCATCGTCATGCCAAACCAGTAGGCAGTACCCGTCCAATGGTTTTGGATGCAAAAATCAATGCAGGCTTGCCTACATTTGCCCGATGCACCTGCAGCAAATCAAGCTCACCAATTTCAGGAATTACGAGTTCCAGTCCATTGACTTTTCGGAGCGCCTCAACCTCATTTTAGGGTTGAACGGCATGGGCAAGACCAACCTGCTCGATGCGGTGTACTACCTCTGCATGGGCAAGAGCCATTTCCAAAGTACCGACAAAAACGTGGTGAGAAAAGGTGAGGCATTCTTTCGATTGGAAGGCTATTTTATGCTCGATAAAATCGAAAAAATTGTCGCCAAAGTTTTGCCTGGAGAGCAAAAAACGATTGAACGCAACGATACCCCCTACCCTCGCCTCTCAGACCATGTGGGCCTGCTGCCTGTGGTTTTCATGGCTCCCGACGATACGGCCCTGGCCCTGGAAGGGAGCGAGGAGCGCCGCCGTTTTATGGACAACACGCTTTGTCAGCTAGACCACAACTACCTGGAATCGCTTGTTACCTACAACAAACTGCTGGAAAAACGCAACGCCTTGCTTCGTCAATTCGCAACGCAGGGTGGTTTCAACCTGCTGCTGGTGCAAACTTACAATCGGCAAATGGAAGCACCAGCGGCTTATATTTTTGAGAAAAGGAATTGGTTCATCGGGCAATTTCAGCCCGTTTTCAACCAGTTTTATGCAGCCATCAGCAGTGATGCAGAGCCGGTGGACTGCATCTATCGCTCTCCACTCGAAGCCGCCAGCCTTTCCGAACTCCTCGAAAAAAGCTTGGAAAAAGACCGCCTCTTGATCAGGACGACCATGGGCATCCACAAGGACGACCTTGTTTTTCATTTGAAAGGCCTCCCGCTGAAACGCTTTGCTTCGCAAGGTCAGCTCAAATCGTTTGTTTTGGCCATGAAGCTGGCACAGTATGAACTTCTGCGCCAGCAAAAACAAAAACCCCCAATCCTTTTGCTCGACGACCTGTTCGACAAACTGGATGATACCCGGGCAAGTCAGTTAATTGAACTGCTGGTGAAAGGTGATTTTGGGCAAGTTTTTATCACGGACGCCCATCCAGCACGGGCTGAGGAAATCGCCCGCAGCTTCAGCGGTGATTACAAAAAGCTGGTGATTGAAAATGGGGAGGTGGTGGTGTGAACCCTAAATTTCGCCTTCGTGTGCGTCCATCTGTGCGCTGACCTTCCAACCCGTCGCATCAACAGCCTAAAATTGAACTGGACAAAAATTCATCCCCGACCAGTAACTGCGTTGATTTTGAACAAACATTTTGTAAAAACAAAATTGATAACTTGATAGTTGGTGAAACAAAATACTATACCTTTGCGCCGCTGTAACTGATTTCCGTAATCACTAACGGCTAAAAACAGGCTCATGGAATGAGTTGGCGATTGGCAAAGCCGGTTTTTTGAAACGGTTTGCTTCGCAATATTTCATTATCCAATTTGTTGAAAGCCAACAAGTTACAGCACCTTGAGCGGTGTTTTTTGCGCAATTTTTAAGTTTAAATGGCAGTTTATCTAACTCTCGAGAAGAAGCAAGAAATCTTCACAAAGTACGGCGGTAACGAGCACAATACCGGCTCCATTGAAGGTCAAATCGCGCTTTTCACCTTCCGTATCAAAAGCCTTTCCGAGCATCTCAACAAATTCAAAAAGGACCACGCTACCCGTCGCAGCCTCATCATGATGGTTGGAAAACGGAAAAGCCTGCTTGAATACCTGAAACGCCACGACATCAACAAGTACCGTGCGCTGATTCAGGAACTTGGTATCCGTGGATAAAAAGACTGAACCGGAACATGTTTCCGTCATTGGGGCATGTTCCGGTCAAATGTCCTCTTTCCAAAACAACGAACAACGCAATTCGAACGCTGGTATGCTTTGAGCGCAGCTTTGCGATTCGAAGATTGCCTTGAGTTTCTGGCATTGGGAAATGCCAGACAATGAAATGTTTACAACAATATCTTAAATAATCAGGTCTGGCAACTGGTCAGGCCACAATCACTCAAGTTTAAAAATGGGTAAACAAATTCCAACCACCACCTCATTCAATTTGCCGGACGGCAAAGAGGTGACCATTGAAACGGGCAAACTAGCTGCCCAAGCCGATGGATCGGTCCTCGTGCGAGTTGGCAACACCATGCTGCTTGCGACCGTCGTCGGCGCAAAAGAAGCCAGGGAAGGCCAAGCTTTCTTTCCGCTTTCCGTGGACTACATGGAGAAGTTCGCAGCCGCTGGCCGAATCCCCGGCAACTTTTTCCGCAGGGAAGCCAAGCTTTCGGATTACGAAGTGCTGACCTCCCGCCTTGTTGACCGTGCCATCCGCCCACTGTTCCCAGATGGATACATGTGCGAGACACAGGTCATCATCCAATTGATTTCTGGTGAAAAAGACGTACCGGGAGATGCCTATGCAGCTTTGGCGGCATCGGCAGCACTCACACTTTCCGACATTCCCTGGGCAGGCCCCATCTCGGAAGTAAGGGTGGCGCGTATTGACGGTCAGTTCGTCGTGAACCCCGGCAAAGCCGCCTATGCTACCTCCGACATCAACATAATCGTGGCAGCTGACAAGGACAATATCATGATGGTAGAAGGCGAGTGCAAGGAATGTTCCGAAGCAGACCTCGTGGCCGCCATCAAAGTAGCGCACGAAGCCATCAAAGTGCAATGCGCAGCACAGCTTACCTTGGCCAACATCGTTGGTGGAAAGGCGCTTACGCAACGAGAGTTGGTTCCAAAACCCCAAAATGAGGAAATCGAGAAACGGGTAGGAGAACTTGGCAAGGACAAGTTTTACGAAGTGGCTAAAGCGTTCCTTGAGAAGAGTGCCCGTAAGGATAAATTCTCGGAAATCGAGAAAAGCATCATCGAAACCATCACTGCCGAAAAGGGCGAAGAGTTTATGGCAGAGAATGCCGCCATTGCCAAAGGCTATATTGATACCCTGAAGAAGAAGGTGATTCGCAACATGGCCCTGACCGATGGCGTGCGCCTCGATGGCCGCAAGCCCGACGAAATACGGCACATCTGGTGCGAAACGGATTACTTGCCTTCTCCGCACGGTTCTGCCCTCTTCACACGTGGCGAGACCCAATCATTGACCACCGTCACGCTCGGCACCAAACTGGACGAGGCGATGATGGACACTGCGATGGAGATGGCTTACGAAAAATTCATCCTGCACTACAACTTTCCACCGTTTTCTACTGGCGAAACCAAGCCGCTCCGTGCGCCTGGTCGCCGAGAGATTGGGCACGCCAACCTTGCCAGCCGCTCCTTGAAAACGACTTTGCCAGAAGGTTTCCCCTACACAATTCGGGTAGTTTCTGATATTTTGGAGAGCAACGGCTCATCTTCCATGGCAACCGTTTGCGCTGGCTCGCTGGCGCTGATGGACGCAGGTGTTCCTGTGAAAAAAGCCATTTCGGGCATTGCCATGGGCATGATTGCCGAAGGCGACAAGTTTGCCATCCTGAGCGACATCCTCGGCGACGAGGACGCACTGGGCGACATGGACTTCAAATTGACGGGCACTGTTGATGGAATTTGTGGCTGTCAGATGGACATAAAAGTAGAGGGCTTGCGCTACGAGATACTTGAAAAAGCACTTTTGCAGGCAAAAGAAGGTCGTTTGCATATCTTGTCAAAAATGGCTGAGGCCATGTCCGAGCCAAGGGCAGACCTCAAACCACATGCGCCTCGTATCGTGGAACTCTTCATTGACAAGAGCTATATCGGTGCGGTCATCGGGCCTGGTGGCAAAATCATACAGGAAATCCAAAGCACGACTGGCACCATCATCAACATCGAAGAGATCGGTGACCAAGGCCGCGTGACGATTGCCAGTCCGAACAAATCGAACATTGACGCAGCCCTCGCAAGGGTGCGCCAAATCACCTTCACGCCGTCTGTCGGCGACGTGTACGATGCTGTGGTGAAAACGGTTATGCCCTACGGCGTATTCGTTGACTTCAGCGGAAAAAGCGGCCTGTTGCACGTGACCGAAATGTCGCATACCAGGGTTGATAATGTCGAAGATATGTACCAAGAGGGCGACTCCGTAAAGGTCAAGCTCATCGGCATAGACAAGACCACCGGAAAGTTGCGGCTTTCGAGCAAGGCGCTAATGGTCAAGCCGGACGGTACGATGCCCACTGACGACGAGTACCTTGAAGAGGGAGGCGGCGGTGGAGACCGTCGTGGTGGCGGAGGAAGTGGCGGCTTCCGTGGTGGCGGAGGTGGCGGTGGAGACCGTCGTGGCGGCGGAGGCGGAGGCGGAGGCGGTGGCTTCCGTGGCGGTGGAGGCGGTGGCGGAAGAAGGTAATAATCTTCTTTCCAATGCCTTTTGCAATGAATTGATATCCAATTAAATAAATAGCGGCCAGATTATTCAATCTGGCCGTTTTTCGTTGGTGACATTGGGTTTGTTACCTAGTTTTTTTAAAATATTTGGCACTAAGCAATCTACGATATACCTTTGAACGAGTGGATTAACCATCCCTAAACCTAAATCTCTTAACATCCTGATACTCACCAAAATGAGAAACCGTGCAATAATTACAAACGTAAAACCCCTACTGGCAGACGGCAGTTATTACCTCAAGCGGATACCAGGCGAGGAGGTTAAAATCACTGCCGACATTTATTGCGATGGGGACGAGGTGCTTCGTGCTTCCATAATGCACCAACTTGTTGGTGAAACTACATGGGAAGAAACTTCCATGCACCCAACCCAAAACGAACAATGGGAAGGTAAATTCAACGTGGGAAAAACTGGTTTTTACCAATATAGAATCGAAGCTTGGGTTGACCACGTCGCCACTTGGTACCACGGTTTGCAATGGAAAAACAATGCCGGTCAGAACCTGTCCAACGACTTGATGATTGGCACGGTTTGGCTGAAAAAGGCCGCTGACCAAGCTGACAAGGCGACCTCAAAGCTATTGCTAGGTTGGGCCAAATTGATGGAAAGCCCTTCAAAACATCAAGAAGCCTGCGAGGTGTTGTTGAGCGAAGAGGCTGAAAAAGTGTTTGGGAAATGCCGTTTGAAGCAGTTCCCAACGGTTTTCGACAAAAACATGCTGGTTCGGGTTGGGCGTCCGAAGGAGCTTTTCAGCACCTGGTACTTGATGTTCCCACGCTCTGCCAGCCCGGTTGCTGGAAAACATGGCACGCTGAACGATTGCAAGGCATTGCTTCCCCGCATTGCCAACATGGGCTTCGACGTGCTTTTCTTGCCACCGATATTCCCCATTGGCAATACGAATCGGAAGGGAAAAAACAACCAAGTGGAAGCCGAGATTAACGATGTCGGTTCGCCATGGTCGGTGGGAAATGCTGACGGTGGCCACATGACAATCAATCCCCTCCTAGGCACCCTGAAGGATTTCGAGTCACTGGTGAAGGAAGCCGGAAAACTTGGGATGGAAGTCGCTTTGGACATCAGCTTGCGCTGCTCCGCCGACCATCCCTACACCAAGGAGCACACAGATTGGTTCAACCTGCTGCCCGACGGTAGGTTGGCGGTGGAAGAAGTACCGCCATTGAATTATCAGGACATTGTTGACTTCAATTTTGAGTGCGAAGATTGGCAGAACCTTTGGGAGAAGATGAAGAAAATCTTCTTGTTCTGGGCAGAAAAAGGGGTTCGTATTTTTTATGCCAGCACGCCGCACCACCAGCCGTTTGGGTTCTGGAACTGGCTCATCGTGGAGGTGCAAACGGCCTACCCGGACGTTATTTTCCTTTCCGGAGCATTCACCCGTTCGGTTATTCAAGAGGAGCTGGCTAAGGCTGGGTTCAACCAGTCATTCACTTATTTCATCTGGCGCAACTCCAACAAAAACGACCTCCAACGGTACATCACCGAGCTAATAAAAGGTGACACCAGTGAGTACCTGCACCCCAATTTTTTCACCAATACACCAGACATTCTGCCAAGCTACCTAGCCGATAAAGGCACGAATTCCTTCATGCTCCAATATGCATTGGCCTCTATGATTTCATCCAATTGTGGGGTGTACGGGCCTGTGTTCGAGCTGATGTACAACCAACGATTTCCTGGAAGCAAGGAGCGCTACAACCACTCTGAAAAATACGAAATTGCTAACCACGACTGGTCAAAGCAAAACGAGGTCACCGGTTTTATCACCAAACTGAACAAAATAAGGCGAGACAATCCGGCGATGCACAACATGTTTAACCTCGAATTTACAGGCACGGACAACGACCGTATTATCAGCTTTGTACGGGCAACTGATGACAAAAAAAGCATCATCTGGTGCATCATAAACCTCGACCCAGAACACAGCCATTCCGGCTACGTGGAAGTGCCAAGGGAACTGCTTGGCCTGAAAGGCAAATGGTTCAACCTGGAGGTAACCGACCTACTCACCGGTGAAACTTACCACTGGTTCAATGATTGGAATTTTGTGGAGCTACGAGTGGACAAGTACCCACTGCACATTCTAAAAATGGAAATTTGAACACAAAAAAAGGGGCGTTTCTTTCGAAACGCCCCTTTTTCATTATTCATCAATTGGCCTCAAAACTGCCGAAGGCTTGTACTCCCATCCCATCAGCTTGAAGAAATCGAAAGCATGCGGGTTCAGCAAGTATTTGCTGGCCTTTTCGTAATCGTTTTTGTTCAGGACGTGCAGGTCGCTAATCACCATCCTGGCAAACTCCGTGTTGATGTCAACCAAACGAGGCGGAATCTTGCCCGTTTCGTCCTCAATATCTTTCATAAAAATCGGCACAATCTCCGCCATCCTGGTCGTGGACACGATGCAGCCCTTGTAACCCTCTTCGTACAATTTTTTTACGCCCATACCAAGTACCGTGCAGAGGGTCAGGTCGTAGGCCACCGGACGGCAGCAGCGTAGTTCATAGCCCAATTCCACCGGGCGGCTCTTGATGTCAATGCCAAGTTCCTTGAGTTTCCGTTGCAGCAACACGTTGATGATGTGCGCCTTGCTCACGTTGCCCAACTCTGGGTGGCCGTGCGCATCAAAGGTAAAAGTGATGCCACAGTTGCGAATGTCCTCTTCGTCCATGATATGAAAAACGCCCTCGCTGACGATGGCCACGCCATGTTCAATATTGTTGATTTTGCGCTTCACCATCGAGGAAATTATGAGGTCAACGATGATGTCCAAGGTCACTTTTACCTTGTTGAACATCTCCGGGATGATGATAATCGGATAGTGGCAGCTCGCCCCGATTTCAAATGCCAAGTGCCCAGCCGACCGCCCCATCGAACTGATGACAAACCATGTGCTACTCGTGCGACTGTCCTCGTAGATGGTGTTACCGATGCGCACGCCCTCGTCTTTCGCCGAGTTGAAGCCAAAAGTGGGCATCAAATCTGGCAACGGGATGTCGTTGTCAATCGTTTTCGGAACGTGGATGTTCTGGATATTGATGCTCTGGCTTTCGAGCCATTTGGTGAGCCGGTTGCTGGACGATGCCGTGTCGTCGCCGCCAATCGTGACCAGTAGCTTGACATTGTTTTTGGTAAAAAAATCGGCGGAATACTCGTGGTCCTTCGGTTTGTAGCGGCTCATGCGGAGCGTAGAGCCGCCCCTCGGAAATATTCGGTCGGCGTAGTGGAAGTCAATGTCCACCACTTCGGCGTTGCCATTGAAAAGATTCTTGAACCCATCATGGATGCCCAGCACCTTGTAGCCGTCTTTCAGAAAGACTTTGGCAATGGTGCTGATGACAGTGTTGATACCCGGAGCAGGTCCCCCGGCACAAAGAATGGCAATTGATTCGTGCATCATTTTTTACTTAGTTAGTGTGAATGAAACTACAAGTGCGAAATGTAGGAATATTCAATGAATCAAGCCGTGAAAATTTGGTTGAGAAGGGTTGATAAAGTTGAGAGGGGTTGATAGTACGCCAAGGCACTATCAACCCCTCTCAACTTTATCAACCCTTCTCAACTCAATTGAAATCAATGATGACCGGCAATCGTGCCTGTACACCCTTCAAGGTCAACCAACTTTTCACCTGGCGGTAATTCGGGTAAATTTCACCCAACTCCTTTTCCACGGCCTTGCCATGTATCCCTTTTTCGCCCCCCTCTCCCGTGATTTCGTTCATCAACTCTTGGATGGGGTCTATTTGCTTCGGGTATTCCAATAGCCGGTATTTTTCGATACCGGACAATTCGGCGGCAAGTTCAATGGCTCGGTCAAGGTCGCCGATTTCATCCACAAGGCCGATTTGTTTGGCCTTCTCGCCAATCCATACCCTACCCTGCGCAATCTGGTGCACGCTGTCCGTCGTCATTTGACGCCCATCAGCCACCCTTTTGAGGAAAGTAGCATACATCGCCTCCGTGGAGTATTGCAAGTGCTCTGCCTCCACTGGCGCAATGTCGTAAAACGGGTTCACGCCCGTGCTGTACTTCGCTGTTTTCACCGTGTCCCAGTGGATGCCGAGCTTTTCCTCAAACAGCTTTGAGGCGTTGGGCATCATGCTGAACACCCCGATGGAACCGGTCAAAGTGTTTGGCTCCGCAACGATTTTATCTGCATTGCAGGCAATATAGTAGCCACCGGAGGCAGCGTAATCGCCCATTGATACCACGATTTTTTTGCCCGCTTCCTTGGCCAATTGCAGCTCCCGCCAAATGTTTTCGGAGGCAATGGCACTACCACCGCCGGAGTTCACGCGTAGTACGATGGCCTTGATTTTTTCGTCCTTTCGAATTTCACGGATCAGCTTCACGTATTTTTGGTCAACGATGCTTCCCCGTTCGCCCTTGTCCATCAGGATATTGCCTTCGGCAAAAACAAGGGCAATTCTGTCCTTGGCCTTGTAGTCTTTTTTCTTCGCAAAACTCATGGCGTAGTCTTCCAGCGAAACCACGTTGAGGTCATCGTCTGCTTTAATGCCCATTCGCTGCTTCATGTCGGCAATCACTTCGTCCACATAGCCAATCTTGTCGGCCAGTCCGAGCACCACAGCGTCTTCGGCAGTGCGCACTTTCAGCCCGTCGGCAATACCCCGAAGGGTGGCCACGTCTTTTTTCCGTGAGACACCAATGTCCGTTAAAAAATGGGTATAAACAGGTTCTAGGAAAGCCCGCATTTGAAGGCGGTTCTTGTCCGTCATTTCGTTGAGGCGGAAAGGCTCGGTGGCGCTCTTGAAATCGCCTGCATAAAACACTTCCATCTTGATGCCCACTCGGTCGAGCATGTCCTTGAAAAAAGGAATCATGGCCGAAAACCCGTGAAAATCAATGCCACCGAGCGGATTGACGTAAACGGTATCGGCAGCAGAGGAAAGGTAGTAAGCGCCCTGCGTGTAATATTTTGAGTTGGCAATAACGAACTTGCCGCTTTCCTTAAACTTGACGATGGCCTCCCGAATGGTAGCAGCGGAGGCCAGGCCCATGCTCAGTCCATTTTCGGGGTTGATGTAGATGCCCTTGATTTTATCGTCTTTGGCGGCATGCTCAAGCGTTTCCACAATGGCGTTCAATCCAAGGACATCGTCGCTTTGGAAGGCCATCACACCCATTTCAATATTATTGGTTTGCTCAGGTACAGGTTTTCCAAAAGTCAGGTGCAGCACAGAATTTTTACCGACCGATGTGGTCTTTTCTCCACTGCTTCCCGCCAAGACGCCAACGAAAAATATGCCCAAGACAAACAACAGCAGAAAGGCCAACGTGACTCCGAGGCAAGATGAAAAGACATTTTTGAGGAACTGGCTCATGTATTAATGGTGAATGATGAACGGTTGAATGATGAATGATGAATTATCCTTGAACAACGAAAGTACCAGGCAGTTTTAGCACGGTTGATTTTTATAGATGAAACCAATTAATGCCAATACCAAGGTGAGGTTTGGGGAGTTTTGATGTATAGTTTGGTGTTCCGTCAAACCTATTTCTCTGGCAAAAACACCTCCGCCATCATGCAGCGGGCACTACCGCCGCCGTAGGTCTCGATGGTGGGAATTGGCGATGCCAAGATGTTGGTATGCTTGCTGATTTGCGCAATCTGCGACTCGTCCAAAGAATCGAATGCCTGCCTGGACATGACCAGGAATGTTTCGCCTTTGCCGTTGCGCACTTGCAGCATGTTTCCCGCAAAATTCATCATCTGGTCGAGCGTTATTTCGATGACCTCCTTGCCTGTTTCAGCAAATTTGTTGTGAAGCAACTCTTCCTCAATCTCACTCTGGACGGTATCCAAACAAATCACCACAAAGGTTTCCCCAATCGCCATCATCACGTTGGTATGGTAAATTTCAAGCCCTTCTTCGTCCACTGCGTGGAATGGCACAGCCGTGTAACCCATCAATTTACAAAACCTTACGAGCAAATCTGGATGGGTGCGGGGGCTGAGGCAGGCATAGACCAGCCTATTTGGGCGGTCAATAATCATGCTGCCTGTGCCTTCGAGGTATTGGTCAATGTCTTCGTACTCTTGCAACTGGATTTTCTGCTCCACCCGAAACCGCTCCTGAATGCCTCGGATGATGTCGTCCCGGCGCTCCAAGCGTCGCACGGAGGCGTACATCGGGTACGTAACGATGGTGCCATTCTGGTGAAAAGTCACCCAGTTGTTGGGGAAAACGGCATCTGGCTTCAGCGGGCGGTTGGTGTCTTCTGCCACGATGACGTCCACGTCTGCGGAGCGCAGCTTGTCCACAAATGCATCGAATTCAGCCAGTGCCAGGCGGCTGACCTCGGCATACGACAGCGACTCGTCCTTGGTCTGGAAGGCGTTGCTGGCCGCCGTTTCCTCATTGAACCCAAAATTGGCGGGTCGTACCATCAGAATATGGGAAGTGGTTTGTGCAGTTTCTTTTAACATTGTTGAATTGCTGTATTGTTGGATTGCTGGGATTAACAAGATTGAAGGATTTACCTCAAAAGCATTTCCTCCTCTGGATTTCACTGCAAATAACCAGCTTTTTCAATAAAAACTTGGAATGAATGATGGATTGACCAAGGCTTTTTTTAGAATTGCTTTTTATATGGTTGAGATTAGTTGAGATGGTTTAGCCAAGCCCTTCTCAACAATTCTCAACCATCTCAACAATTCTCAACGCATAAAAATGAAAAACTCACGTCGCAACTTCGTCAAAAAATTCGCCGCCGGGGCAGTTGCTGCCGGTTTTATCCCAAGACAAGCATTTGCCGAAGGCAAAGTCAAAGTGCTTGACTACGAAAAGCAGGTGCAAAAATACTCGTCCAACGATAAAATCCGGGTGGCTGGCATCGGTCTCGGCATCATGGGCTTCAACAACTGCCGCACAACCGTCAAAGTGCCCGGTGTGGAGCTGGTGGCCACTTGCGACCTCTACGATGGCCGTCTCGTGCGCTCCAAGGAGGTGTTCGGCAACCACCTTTTCACCACCCGCAGCTACCGGGAAATCCTCGACCGCAAGGACATTGACGCCGTCATCATTTCCACCTCCGACCACTGGCACGACCATATCGCCATCGCCGCCATGCAGGCAGGCAAGGCCGTTTACTGCGAAAAACCGATGGTGCAGCACCTCGACGAGGGCAAAGCCGTGATAGATGCGCAAAAGAAAACGGGCAAAGTGCTGCAAGTGGGCAGCCAGGGCGTGAGCGGACTGGCACAAATCAAGGCACGGGAAGTGTTTGCTTCTGGCGTCATCGGCCAGTTGATTTCGGTGGAAGGCTGGAACGACCGCCAATCTGCCGGAGGCGCCTGGCAGTACTCCATCCCCACCGATGCTTCGCCGAAGACGGTGGACTGGGACAACTTCCTCGGCGATGCGCCCAAAATGCCCTTCGACGCTACTCGATTTTTTCGCTGGCGCAATTACAGGGACTACGGCACGGGCATCGCTGGCGACCTGTTCGTGCACCTGTTTTCAGGCATTCACAACATCACTGGCTCGGCGGGGCCGGAGCGGATTTATGCCAGCGGCGGCCTGCGCTATTGGAAGGATGGACGTGACGTGCCAGACCTCATGCTGGCCATCTTCGACTACCCAGCGGCAAAAACGCACCCTGCCTTCAATCTACAGCTTCGTGTCAACTTCGAGAGCGGTGATGGTGGGGGCCAGAAGACCCGCCTCGTGGGCACCGATGGTGTCATCGAACTGCGTGGGGACAGCGTGGTAGTGACCAGACACAAGATCGAAACAGTGCCGCCGATGGGCGGCTGGGACACCTTCGATACTTTCTCCAGCGCCCAGCAAAAGGAATTCGAGGCATGGTACAAGGCCAAATACCCCAGCCTGCCGCCCGTCATGCAAGAGCCTGCCGAGCAGGTATATACTTCTCCTGATGGCTACGACGACCATTACGACCACCATTTCAACTTCTACGACGCCATCCGCAATGGCAAAACGCCAGTGGAAGACGCCGTCTTTGGGCTTCGGGCGGCTGCGCCTTCGCTGGCCGCCAACCTCAGCTATTTTGAAAACAAAGTGGTGAAATGGGACCCGGTGGGGATGATGATGAAATAGGACGATTTGGCGAGTAACGATTGGGGACATATGAATGCTCTTAATCGTTATTCGTCAATCAGTTATGATCAACTTACTGCTCCCGATTACCCATTCCTCGTTTCCCACTTTCTTTACACGCCACATTGCCGATAATCCAGCCGATAATATAACGTGAGGTCTGGATTAAAACCTTTCTAATTCATTGATAATCAGACTTTTCGCAAAAGAGGGTGTATAAACAGTTATAGCAGCCTTCTTTCGAGAGGGCGGGTTATCAAACCCGCCTGTTCCGAACAAGCGGGTTTGATAACCCGCCCTCTCAATTCAAGGCACAGTCTGGATAATTACGCCAATTTAACCCAACAAAAGCCTGTTTTGTAATCCAGACCTCACGTTAATATAAACAACCAAACAATTCGCCCTTGGAATCGGGCCGATATTGTGGAAAACGTACTGCTGACGACTGCATTTATCAACAGGCAAAGCAACAAAAGAAAAAAGGCCCTTCTGAATTCAACGGGTACAGCATCCTTCCATTTGGGCGAGCTAGCCAGGAGAACAGCCACCAACAATGCTACGAAGAAGAAAAACAGTTGCCTGTCGTTCATTCCTTCCTTCAATCGGAAGTTGCTCTTGCTTGCTGTTTTGTCGTGAATATCGAAATGCATGGAGTTCATTAGGGAAGTAACGTTTCACCATATTATATAGCATGGAACCCTCTTGATTACGGTGCAGTGTTTCCGTTCGGAAATTGAAGAATTGTTTCACACCACCGTTCAGTGATTCTATGATCATACGCTTGACCAGTTTCGGAGTCGTGGCGATGTCTTTCAAAATGGCATTGTATTCCTGCTTGTTTGCATCCCAGCCCCCCGTTAGATAGACCGGGCTATGCTCAGTATCCCAAAGAAAGTCAACAGGCAGTGAGTCTTTGTATGGGCACATATTCCAATTTTTTCCAGCGGGGCATGCTTTATCGAGGTATTGCTTCAAAATTCCCACCTCATTCAGCCGGGCCATCGTATAAACATGGCTGGCTTGCATCATCGCCCATTGTCCACCACTTATGCGGTGAATCAGCAATATGCCTATCCAACCAGCGGCAACAAGCAGCCAAATTGACCCAATTTTTTTCCAGTTCAACCATGTCCGAACGCTGGGCAACATCATTCCCAATGTCAGAAGGCCAGCCAATGCCATGCCTGTCATGAGGTGTGAGTAGTGCATCATCAGGGCAAGGAGGCCCAATAGCCAAATGCCAACAAATTGCCATCGGCTCATAGAAACAGTTACCAATAAAATTGCACAGCCATAAAAAATTGGGGTGAATGAGTCGGCGAGCAGAAAGGAAACATAATAGGATGCATGGGTGCAAAAAGTCAGGAAAATTACCCACCCGATAAAGATGCCCGGCGTCACTTTCGGTGAAAAGTGTCCCAACCATTTGCCTATAAATATTGCTGTCAAAATTCCTTGGGCAAATACAACCCATAACAAGCTGTCTTTCAGGCTGGTATGGCGCAAAAACAAGCCATAAGTCAAGGGTCTGGAACTGCCGGGGATGCCCGAGAAGCCGCCTTTAATGTATGCCCCCGTATCGGGGTAAAAAAAAGGATAGCCGTTGTACCAGCACCAAAAACCAAGAATGACAGCACCAGCTAAAAGCCAAAGCCAGTGAATAGAATTGCTTGCTAGAATATTTGATTTCATTTTTTCTTGATTGAGGCGTTAGCAGCGTTTATTTTTTTGCAAAAAAAGCACAGACAATTCCCGTCGCCACCGCCGCATTGAGCGACTCAGCTCCGCCGCCGACGCCTTTCGGGATGGAGATTCGATGGGTCAACTTGGCCTGAATTTCGGCGGAAAGCCCCCGGCTTTCGTTGCCAATCGCTATGATGGCGGGGCCAGTTGCTTTGGTGTCAAAAATTGAATCACCGTCCAATACTGTTCCGTAGATGGGCAGGGTTGGCAGTTTTGAAAGTAGTTCGTCGAAGTCCATTTCCACACATTTTACCCTCGAAAAAGCGCCGATGCCAGCCTGCACCACTTTTGGATTGTAAGCCTCCACACTGCCCGGCGAGCAGAATACCCACGGAATGCCAAACCAGTCGGCGATGCGGAGGATGGTGCCGAGGTTGCCGGGGTCACGGATGTCGTCGAGGTAAAGGGAGAGGCCGTTGGCCACCGATTTTTCATCAAAAGCAAGGTCGGGCTGCTTCACCACCAAGAAAACCTGGTTGGGCGTGGTGAGCAGCGAGATTTTTTTTAGCTCGCCTTCGGCAACGGGGATGATGGATTCCACATTGCGGAGCAAAGCCTTGTTCGTTTCCAGCCAATCGGTTGTTGCCGCCACCATTTCGACCTGATGGGTTCCCGAACGCAACACTTCGTTGGCCAATTTCGCACCTTCCACGATGAAATTGTGATACTTTTGGCGGTACTTCCGGTCGTGCAAAGATTTAAAGTTCTTTAACTGGTTGATGGATAATTTCATGTAGCGGATGGGGGTTTGAGGGTTTGTGAGTTTGAGGGTTTGAGAGGGGACATCAACTGTCAGGTTTTTGGGTTGGGGTTTTCAAATTATATGAAGCTTTCTGTACAACATATCATTTCTCTACTGCTATTGGCAGCGCTTTGCGGCTGCAATACTACCCAGTTTCTGGATAAATCGAAAGGCGAGAAGTACCTCCACAAGAATGTCATCAAAATTGACGAGTCAAAAGGCAAGATAAAGAGCAAGTCCAACATGACTGCGGAGCTGGCGAGGCTATACGTCAAACGGGAGAACCGGAAGATGTTCGGTGTGCCTCGCCAGTACTACTATTTTGTGTCGCAGGACACTTTTGACAAGTCAAAATTTGGCCTTGCTTTTGAACGCTGGGTTGCCAACCGGGGCGAACCGCCCGTCTATTTCGATTCGACCTCCGCCCAAGAAACAGAGGTGGCCATGGAAACCTACCTAAAAACCCGGGGCTATTTCTTCGCCGATGTGGCGTACAATGTTGATTTCAACAAGCAGAACACAAAGGCTACCGTCACCTATATCGCACATCCCGATGGCCGATATGTGATTGACTCCCTGGATATTCAATGCAAAGACACAGCGGTGTTGCGGATTTTACAAAAAATCGCACCTTCTTCGCTCATCAAGAAAGGCAACCCCGTGGATGTCAAGCTGTACGACCAGGAGGTTGCTCGGATTACCAAGTACTTGCGGGATAATGGCTATGCCTATTTTTATCCACAATACATCGCCACACTGGAGGGTTTTGACAGTTCCAATGTAAGGAAAACCGTCAGCATCCGAATGAAAGTGCTGACCCCGCCGAAGCTGGAAAGCCATGTAAAATATACCGTTGGAAATATCTACGTTTTCCCAGATTATGACCCCACCACCAACCGCCTCGTGCCTGATACGTTGGTTGACGGCTTGTTTTTTGGCACGGGCGGCAAGGAGTTTAGGGTAAAGCCCCGCACGCTCGCCAATTCCATTTTCATCCGCACAGGCGAGGTTTATAACCAGGAAGCCTTGGACAACTCCATCCGGCAACTTGGTGCGTTGGGCGTGTTTCGCCCACCAACGCTGCGGATTCAGGACGATACGCTGCACCCCGGCAACTTGAACATGTTCATCTTTCTCACCGCCAACAAAAAATGGGAAATTGGCTGGGAAGGCGGGTTCAGCACCACGGAGCGGACAGTTCTCGGAAACAAAAACCTGATTGGCGTATCTTTTAACCCTTCGCTTCGCAACAGGAATTTCATGAAGGGCGCAGAGCTGCTGGTTTGCAACTTGAATTTTGGCGCAGAGTTCAGCTTTTTTAGTGGGAAGAAGGACCTAGTAAACTCGCTCGATTTCAGGTGGCAAAACGACCTTTACTTCCCCCGTTTCAGCGACTATTTTGGCATTTGGGGCCGGATGCAAAAATGGAAAATTACAGGGCCAGAATTCAACAAAAACCTTCGGCAAAAGGCTACGAGCAGGGCATCCGCAGGCTACAACCTGCTGAATTTACTGGGCAACTACAAGCTGCAATTCGTCAACCTGTCCTATGGCTACGACGTTCCAGTTTCCATGAACCACCGGGTGTCCATCAACCATTTTGGGGTTGATTTGGTGCTACCAGAAATTGTGGGAGGGTCTGCTTTTGAAGCGCTGCTTGACGGAAACCCCGCCCTGCGCACCAGCTTTGACAAGCAGCTGATTACCGGGCTTTTGTTCCGTGACATCAATTTTATTTACACAAGCCCTCCAAAGCCATCGGGCGCTTCATGGTATTTTCGGGGTTATTTCGACTTATCGGGCATGGAAGTGATGACGGCCAATGCCATCTACGGCGGGGTTTCTGGAAATTCCAAAGGGTTCAAGGTGGGCGGCGTGGATTTTTCGCACTACGCCAAATTGGAGCTGGATGGTAGGCATTACTGGCAGTTCGGTGCCGACCGAAGCTTGATAGCGAGGTTGAATGCGGGCATGGCACTTCCCTACTACAAGTCGAATTCCATTCCCTACGTCAAACAGTTTTACGTGGGCGGTCCCTACGGCATCCGAGGCTGGTACACCCGGGAGCTTGGGCCGGGCCTCTACAAAGACCCTACCACCAGCAGCGCCAGCAATCGCAACCTCTTCTACCAAGCAGGCGATATGAAACTGGAATTCAACCTAGAATATAGGTTTTTGTTGACCAGGCCTTTCGGCTTGTTCAACCTGTACGGGGCATTGTTTTTTGATGGTGGAAACATTTGGACGAAAGATTTTGACGCATCAAGGCCAGGTTCACGGTTCACCCTCGATCGTAAAACCGACGAAAAAGGCATAATAACTGAGGATATGTTCCTGCGTGAAATGGGCCTATCCACCGGTTTTGGTACTCGCATTGATTTCACGTACTTTGTGTTCCGCCTCGACTTTGGCACTCCTATCCGAAATAATTATCCAGATGAGAAAAGGGGAAACACCTACTTCGTTGACCCAAAGCTCTGGGAAATCAACAAGTTTGGGGATATTTTTCGCAAATTCAACAACAACATCAGGTACCAGTTGGCGATTGGCTACCCGTTTTGATATTTTCCACGACCATTTTTCCGAAGAAAATCAAGCATAAAAATCAAGGATAACCGTCCCGCAGAAAATCAGGCTCGCTACGCCGTTTGTCGTAAAAAAGGCAAGGTTGACTTTGCGCAAGTCGTCTGGTTTCACCAGCGTATGCTGATAAAAAAGCAAGGCGCAAAAAAATGCATCCGCAAAAAAGCTCAACCAACCAAGCTGTTCATTTGCCTGTGCCATCTGCCATGTTGCGAAAACGATGACCACCGAGCAAATCAGGTGCAGTATTTTCGCCAACCGAAGCGCTTTTACTTTCCCCAAATAAGCAGGTACTGACTTGAGTTTGTGCTCCCGGTCAAACGATTCATCTTGCAAGGCGTAAATAATATCGAACCCGGACACCCAATGAAAAACGGCGAAGGAGTACAAAATCGGTTGTACTTCGAAGTATCCGGTCACCGCCAAGTAACCGCCGATGGGTGCAAGTGCCAAGCCCAATCCCAGCACGAAATGGCACAACGGCGTGAAGCGCTTGGTGTAGCTGTAGCCCAACACCACGGTCAGCGCCACCCAACTCAGCATAAAACAATTAAAGTTTAGAAACCAGGTAGTGGCCACAAATGAACCAGCGCTGATTATCGTAAAAGCGAGGGCAGCTCTTGGAGAAATCACCCCAGCGGGAATTTCCCGGACGGCAGTCCTTGGGTTTTTTGAGTCAATTTCCCGGTCGAGGTAACGGTTGAAAGCCATGGCTGCACTTCGTGCAAAGACCATGCAGAGCACCACCAAGAAAAGCAGCCTCCAACTTAGATTCGAGGCAACAGCCTGAGTGCCCAAGACAAAGCCCAACAGTGCAAAAGGCATCGCAAAAATGGTATGGCTGAACTTGATGAGGGAAAGGTATTTTTTCAAAACAAGAAATTTTGCCCACAAGGTTAGCAAAAAAACAAAATCGGGCGGAATGGGTTGCCGATAAGCCAAAAAAAAGCCTGCACGGCGGTTGGCTGTGCAGGCTTGGTGTTTCTTTTTGAATCAGATTATTGCTTCTGTGGAGCAGTGCCACCAGCAGCTGGAGCAGCAGTTGCTGGGTCACCGATTACGTCACCTTTGATATAGATGATAGACTGAACCGGGTCTGTGTTGGCAGTGATGGTAACCTGCTTGGTTTGCGGGCCACTCTTGCCTTTGCTGTCAAAAGCAACCTTAATCTTACCGGAAGCACCTGGGGCAATCGGCTCTTTTGGCCACTCAGGCACGGTGCAACCACAGCTGCCCTTTGCGTTGCTGATTACCAGCGGCTCTTTGCCAGTATTCTTGAAAGTGTACTCGTGCATAACCTGCTCGCCAGCTTTTACTTTGCCGAAATTGAACTCGGTCTCCGTGAAGCTCATGACCGTAGTTGGGCCAGTGGGAGCAGCAGGCTCGCCCGGTGCTGCTGTTGGGTCTGTAGTGGGAACTACGTTTACAGCAGAAGCATCCGTAACAGCACCAGGCTGTGCGGCAGCATCGGTAGCTGTGGTAGCAGCAGCAGTGTCAGCAGCGTCATTTTTGCAGCTTGCAAGTGCAGCTACAGTCATCATCGTGAGAAAACCAATTTTGATTTGCTTCAACATCTTCTTAATTTTTTTGTGATGAGAAATTTTTTTGTTGCGATTGAAATCAGCGGTGCAAAATTAGGGAATTTTCAGAAAGAAATTATTCCTCCATTTCGCCCTGCAAATTTAAGCCAAACTCATGCCCAGCTTTGTACAACAGGTATTCAACAAGTGTTAACGGCTTGTTAAAAACGGCAAAGCGCCCGGCAAATTCATGCCGGGCGCTTTTAAGTGTCATGCTATTGATGAAAATCAATACTTGATGGACACGTTGTAACGGTCCTCGTTGTCACCAAGCGACGTAGTTTCGGTAACGCTGTTGACAACTACGAGGTAGTAGGTGCTGGATGAGCTTTTGTAAACAGCGAAGACATCGCCTTGCGTGACAACGTCGCTCACTTTGAAGGTGCCCCACACATCAATATTACCAGTAGAGATGGTGTTGGCAGTAATCAGGTCATCGCCACCATCGAAAAGTGCAACGATAGCTTCTTTGGATACAACCGCACCAAAGTCAGCACTGGCGCTGGTGTTTCCAACGTAACGTACTTCCGTGCCATTGATGCCACCGATACGACGCCTCCAGTTGTCACCAGAGCCGGCCAATGAGTCAATACCCATGTCACGGAGTTCAGCTGCTACGTCGCTCGTGCCTGTGCTCGCACCATTGTCAAGGTCAATGGCACCTTTGCCAGCAGGGCCAGCTTGGTTCCAAAGATTGATGTTCACGCCTTCGATAGTTTCTTCGATGGCTTCTTCAACGGTTATTTCGAAAGTGGCTTCGTCGGTTAGGCCACCTTCGTCTTCAATTACTATTCTGTAGGTTGCTTTGCCTGCATCAGCCAGTACTTCGATACCAATATCCCAAGTCATTACATCAGTTGGCGTAGTGATAAACAGTGGGTTGCCATCAAGCGTAACTTCATTGAGAGAAAGTTTAGTGTCACCTTCATAAACAGTTAGAGTTTTGAGTGCTTTTGTGCCTTTTGTAGCTTCAACGGAAACCGTCACCGTAGTACCAACGCCTGAGACAACAGTTTGAGGTGTAGGACCGTCGGTGATAGAAATTATAGGGGATAGGTCGGTAGTTACATCGTCTTCACCGCAACCGGTGGACAAAAATGCAACAGAAAGCAGCAATGCGCTAGAGAAAATCCAAAGAAATTTTTTCATGTTGAAATAGAAATTTAGTTAAGTGATTATGGTTTAAGAGTTTGAAAGTTTCTTGAGCCTGACTTTTGGGATTTTTGCGAGTGATTCCTTTTGTCAAATTTTTGAACCTGTTCAAACTAGATTTACCTTTTGATTGATACTAAGTAAAGAGGTCACAATTGTGTTTTGTTCATTTTTTTTGTGTGAAAATTTTGTGGCACGTTTAATTTTCGCCCCGAAAACGTGCAGAATGGTAGGAATGATGCCTGATAATAGATTAATATTTTGTTAAGGACGACGCAAAGAAATGGCATTTACTAGTGGTCAACAAGAAAAAAGCTGTTTTTTGTCACGGTAAATAGTCTCGCCAAGTCCTTATTTTGTGCCGAATTTACAAGCAGTAAATCCACAACTCATTGATTATCAATACTTAAATAAATACCATGTCCTTAAAAATCGAACACACCGTACTTGATCGCTTCCTTCGCTATGTGAAAATTGACACTCAATCCGACCCGGAATCAAAAACCATCCCGTCCACCGAGAAGCAAAAAAATCTTGCAAAAATCTTGGTCAAGGAACTTAGGGCCATCGGCATCACCGATGCCAAGCTCAATAAATACGGCTACGTCTATGGTACCATTCCATCCAATACTAGCAAAAATGTGCCCGTCATCTGCCTCTGCTCGCACATGGATACCTCTCCGGATTGCAGTGGGGAGAACGTGAAGGCTATCGTTCACCATAAGTATAAAGGTGGGGACATCGTGCTGCCCGACGACCCGACACAGGTGCTACGCCCAAAAGACCACCCGCACCTCACCGATCAAATTGGCAACGACATTGTGACCGCCAGTGGCACTACCCTGCTCGGTGCCGACAACAAGGCGGGCCTGGCCGAAATCATGGATGCCACCAACTTCCTGATGACCCACCCCGAAGTGAAGCATGGCGAAATTAAAATCCTGTTTACGCCAGATGAAGAAATAGGCCGGGGAGTGGACAAGCTGAATATGAAAAAACTCGGTGCCAAGTTCGGGTACACGATTGATGGTGAAAAAGCGGGTTCGATTGAAGACGAAACCTTTTCTGCGGACGGCGTGCTCATCACCATTCACGGCGTGAGCGCACACCCTGGATTTGCCAAGGGCAAAATGGAAAGTGCCATCAAGATTGCCAGTGAAATCGTAGCCTCATTGCCCAAAGACGGCCTCTCCCCCGAAAGTACCGAAGGCAAAGAGGGCTTCGTGCATCCAGTAGTGATGGAAGGCATGGTCGAAAAAGCCACCGTCAAGTTTATCATTCGGGATTTCACGGACGAAAAACTGGCCGAACATGAGGAGGTGCTCCGCAAAATCATGAACAAGGTGCTGAAGAAATACCCAAATTCAACTGCTGAGTTCAAGGTCACCGAACAGTACCGCAACATGAAAAAAGTGCTTGACAAGCACCCAGAAGTGACGAACAATGCCATCGAGGCCATCCGAAGGGCAGGCCTCAAGCCCGATCGGTCGAGTATCCGTGGCGGGACGGACGGGTCGAGGCTGTCGTACATGGGGCTGCCCTGCCCGAACATCTTTGCAGGTGAACATGCCTTTCACTCCAAACTCGAATGGGTTTCCGTGCAGGACATGGAAGCGGCGGTGCGAACCATTGTGCATTTGGCGATGATTTGGGAAGAGAACGGGTAGTTGGGTGATTGGGTCGTTGGCGTTTTGGCGTTTTGGTTAAAAACTGCTGCAACCCAATGGGCCAGCCAACACGCCAACATGCCAACCCGCCAACACGTCTTCAATTTTGTTACACCGAATCGCTGAAATAACGGCTTTTAACTATTGCCGACAGGCATTAAAATTTCTTAACGGCCAAGCCCTTTTTTTTAACGTTATATTAGAATGCGTTGGGGGAATGCCCCACTACCTTGCTTGAAAGAATCCAGATTATTCCATCAAAACGATTAGGCCATGTTAACGACATCATTAAAATCCATCCTGTTTTTGTTCTCCGTATTACTGGTCTTGAGTGCTTGTTCACGTCCTGCAAAATTGCTTGAGCGAGGCGAGTACGAAAGCGCCGTCTCTGCCAGCGTCAAAAAATTGTCAGGGAAAAAGAAGAAAAAAGTGAAGCATGTGAAGGTGCTGGAGGAAGCCTTTGCTCGGGCCACAAACGTGGACATGCGGGAAATCAAGGTGCTTGAAAAGGAGAACCGAGACGAAAACTGGGTGGAAATCAACCGCATCCATCGCCGAATCCTGCTCCGCCAGCAATTGATAGAACCGCTGCTCCCGCTTTATGCCAGTGATGGCTACAAGGCCGAGTTCAAATTCGTAAAAATCGAAGACCTAGAACTGGAGTCGAAGCAAAAAGCGGCCGATTTTTATTATGCCGAGGGTAAGCGCTACCTCGTTGACGCCGAACGTGGCGACAAAGCTGCTGCCCGCAAAGCCTGTGAGCATTTTGAAGACATTCAGCGATATTACAAAAAGTACAAGGACGAAGAAAAACTGAAGAACCGAGCAAGGGAACTCGGTACCATCTATGTGCTTTTCAAAATGGAGAACGACAGCCGCACGATTTTGCCAAGGGATTTTGAGCGGGAAATCAAGCGCATCAGTGTCCGGGACCTCAACACGGATTGGCGTACCGTCCACCTGAACCCCGAGGGAAATTACAAGTACGACTATACAGTCGTATTGCGGTTGACGGAAATTGATGTTTCACCTGACCTCGTCAAAGAACGGGAGTACATTGACGACAAGACCATCGAGGAAGGTTGGGAGTATGTGCTTGACGACAGGGGCAATGTCAGGAAGGACAGCGCTGGCAACGACATCAAGATTCCGAAAAAGGTACTCATCAAAGCCCGAGTTTTGGAATCGTACCAACACAAGGAAGCCCATGTTGGCGGCAGGTTGGAGTTTTTCGACAATATTGACCGGGAGATAATCCACACCGAACCGCTTGCTGTGGATGCTATTTTTGAAACCTACGCCGCCACTTTCGACGGTGACAAACGGGCGCTGTCAGAGGAATCGAAAACGAAAATCGGCAACCGACCTAGGCCATTTCCAAGTAGCGAATCATTGATTTTGCAGGCCGCCGAGCTTTTAAAACCTGTGGTCAAGGACAAAATTTCGAGGAGCCGGGTATTGATTTAACAGGTGACCTTGCGCTGAATAAACAACCCCGTTAGTGCTTCGGAGCACTAACGGGGTTGTTTATTCAGCACAAGGCAAAAGGTCAATGTGCTTCGGCGTGAGCCAATTTATTTTCACCCTTTTTTTGCTCCGCAATGCCCTCCTCCAACAGTACCAGCGACACGCCCGGCTGTTTCCACCAATCATTTTTGAGCAATTTTTTCAGTGAAACAACGCCCTTTCGGTAATGGAAGGCCCGACCCGAATAGTACTCGTGTATCTCCTCGAATGCATCCACTGGCAGCATCTGCCAATCTTGAAAACTGACGTAAACATTGAGTTTCACCTCCGAACAAAGCACGGACGGCTCTTGGAGCAACAATTTTTTGTACTCGTAGCGGTAATCGTAGCGCAAGGCCGAGAGGTCAGCGAGGATAGCAGAGGCAGTTGGGAAACCGCCCGCACCTTTTCCGTAAAAAAACTGCTCATCGGCCAAGGCGCTGGTCAGCACCACGCCGTTGTACTCGTTGCGCACAGTATGCAGCAGATGCGGCGGTTTGACGAATTGCGGTAGCACGAAAGCAGCTATCTCACCATTTTCCTGTTTCATGGCCCTGGCCACCAACTTGATTTGGGCGCCCTGCGCAGCAGCCACTTCGCTGTCAATGGCATTCAGCCGATGGATGCCATGCCGGAGCAGCTCGGAAGGGTGCGCCACTATGCCGTATGCATGTGCTAACAGTAAGCACAACTTGTTCAACGCATCATGCCCTTCCACGTCGAGCGAGGGGTCGCTTTCGGCGAAACCCAATGCTTGTGCTTGTCTCAGCGCCTCACTGTACGGCAGTTTTTCGTCAAAAATCTTGGTCAGGATAAAATTGGTGCTGCCGTTGATGATGCCCTCCACACCGTGCAGCAGGTCGTTGTCGTAATACTCCTCCAGGTTGCGGATGACCGGGATGCTGGCACAACAGGCCGATTCGTAGAGCAAGGGCGTACCGTAGCGTTGTTGCAGCTCCACCAATTCCGCCAGGTTTTCGGCCACCATTTTCTTGTTTGCGGTGATGACCGCTTTGCCCCTTCGGAGGCTTTCCCGAACGATTTCAATGGCGGCATCGGCGTCGTCCGTCATTTCGATGATGACGTTAATCGCCTCATTGTCAAGGAGTTCTTGCTTGTTCGTGGTAAAAAATTCGGCAGCGATGTTCCGCTGCTTGCTCGGGTGTTTGATGCAAATCTTAGTGACACTGGCATTGAGCGAAGGAGTGTGGGTAAGCACCTCAAATACAGCGCTGCCGACCACACCGTAGCCGAATAGTCCAATGTTCAGACTTTTTTGATAGGACATTTTTAAAAGGAAAAAGGAAAAAGGCGAAGGGAAAAAGTGTAGGCCGGGCTTGCGCACTGAGTTTTTCACTTGACATTTTCCTTGGTAAATGTTGATGTTAAAATGAAGTTCTGCTCCGAACATTTACCAAAGAAAACTGCGCTTGGTAGCGCTTGCCGAAATGAAAAAAGCTCATCCGGCAAGTCACCGGATGAGCTTTAATATTTTGAAAAAGGAAATTTTCAGCGGATTAAACACTCACAGCGACCTATCTGCCCCTGCTGCCAGCGCAGGGTTGGAATTGACACCTTATCCCGACCATGGGTCGAAGACAGGTTGTCAAGGCGTCGTAGGGCCATATCCCTCAGCCTTTCTTGATAAGTGTTGCGGCTCAATGAACTGGTGGCAAAGGTAATCGGTGTTTGGCAAGTATCAAAACCACGGTTGAAGCTGTGTCAATTAATTTTATCAAGATGTGGTGGTTGTCCATTCGATAATGAACTAAGCACTTGAATATCAATCTATTAGCCCAAAACACCCATCATGCTTCGAGCAAAACTTGCAACAGTTCCTGCCTCAATTTTTCCTTGTCCACCGAGACAACGCCCGTTTTTTCGACAACTTGGCCTCCAGCCAGATTGGCCAACAAGGCTATCTCCGGAGAAGACAAGCCTGCTGACAAAGCCAACGCTGCAATGCTGATGACCGTGTCGCCTGCACCGCAAACATCGGCCACGGTTCGGGGATGGGTTGGAAATATTTGTGACAGGCTGCCGTCATCGAGAAAAACGCCCTGCTCGGACAAAGTAATCAAGGTGATTTGGCATTGGTTGCGGTCACGAATGGCTTTTGATGCCGCTTTCAGGGCAGCGTCATGAGGCGAAATATTGGTTTGCAATGCATCCCGAACTTCCTTCAAGTTAGGCTTGAAAAGGTCCACGGCATAGTAGCTCCAAAAATTGTGGCGCTTGGGGTCAACAGAAATTGGAATACCGCGCTTTTTGGCCGCATGGATGAGGGTCTGGATGACAGCCTGGGTCAGCACACCTTTATTATAGTCCTGAAAAATAACGCCCGTGATGGCTTCCCGCTCCAATAGTTCAATGGCATTTTCCAAAAACCGGGTCGAATCGAAGTTGGAGAGGTCATGGGTCTGTTCTTTGTCCAGGCGGAGCAGTTGTTGTTTCCCAGCAATGATTCGGGTTTTGACGGTAGTAATACGGTCAGCGCTACCAATAATCCCACCCGCTGCTATCCCGTTCTCTTCCATGCACTCCAAAAAGTGAAGTCCGTCGGCATCCTTCCCTACAACGCCACACAAAATCGGCGTAGCTCCAAGGGATTTCAAGTTCAAAGCAACGTTGGCAGCGCCACCCAACCTGTTATCTTCTTGCTCAAATTCGAGCACAGGCACCGGGGCCTCTGGTGAGATTCGGTCGGCACGGCCAGTGACGTAACGGTCAAGCATGACATCGCCGACCACCATGACTCGTTGATTTTCAAAGGAATGGAAGATGGAATCCATGTCGAGGGAAGACTTGGGCATGATAACGATTGTGTAAAACAAAAAAGCCGACTTCCAATGAAGGAAGCCAGCTTATTTAACCCCAAAAAACCAAATCTTTGAGCAAATCACTTTGCTCTTTATTTCTTAAGTTGGTAGAACTTTCAATTTTCGTGTCGCTGCTTGAGCGGCTATATTGATTAAATCAACGATGCAAAGAAAAGAACTTTTTGTGATTCAACCAAAATTTTTTTCAATCTTTTTTCAAAAAAATGTAGCTACATGTGTTGCAATCTTGAATGTTGCTGATTTTACTGGATTCTTAGTTCGATGACAGCCTCGATACAATCACATTGGAAAAACACCTTGTTGTCAAAATGGTTTTCTGAAGGCAAAATTTTTAGATGAAGAATTACTTAACAACAACTACCTTTACACGTAACAATCAGTTATTGAAAAATTATCCAAGCACTAGTGAAGCTATTTGTTTTCTCCTCCATTTTAATGATTGCCGGCGGTTTTTATTGGAAAAAAAACCTTCCCGCCACGTCCCAGCAAATTGGCGACTCCCCCAAAAATATCATCCTGATTATCGGCGACGGCACGGGGCTGGCCCAAATCTCAGCAGCACTCTACCATAACAACTTGAGGTTAAGCCTTGAGGGCTTTCCAGTGATTGGGTTTCAGAAAACCTATTCGGCCAACAACCTCGTGACGGATTCAGCGGCAGCAGCCACTGCAATGGGATGTGGCCAGAAAACCAACAACAATGTTCTGGGCCTAAACAAGGACGGAGAACCCTGCAAATCCATCTTGGAAGAGGCCATTGAAAATGGGTACGCCACGGGGATGGTTGTTACTTCTTCCATCCAGCACGCTACGCCAGGAGGGTTCATTGCTCACAGAAAGGCACGGAACCTTTACGAAGAAATCACGGAGGATATCCTAAGTTCGGGCATTGACCTTTTTATTGGTGGAGGAAAACAGTTTTTCGACCGACGGGAGAAGGACGAACGGAACCTGATAGATTCGCTCAAGTACAAGGGGTTCAATGTCTATGATTATTTCAACCATGATATATTCATGGTGAAACCTGACCCTTCCAGAAAATTTGCGTTTTTCACGGCAGACAACCAGCCCCTGCCTGCATTTCATGGGCGTGACTTCCTACCAAAAGCGGCAAAAATGGCTGCCGACTTTTTGCACCAACGCAGCGAAAAGGGGTTTTTCCTGATGGTGGAGAGTTCGCAAATCGATTGGTCTTGCCATGCGAACCAGGTTGAGCCACTGTACAGCGAACTGGAGGATTTTGACAAAACCATCGAACAAATCCTCCAATTTGCCAAAAATGACGGCGAGACCCTCGTCATCGTAACCGCCGACCACGAGACTGGCGGGATGGGCTTGAACGGCGGTACCCCCAGAATGTTGAACCCCAAATTCACCACCAATGGCCACACGGCCGTCATGGTTCCGGTGTTTGCTTACGGCCCTAAGTCCGAACTTTTCAGGGGGATTTACGAGAATACCGACTTGTATTACAAGATGCGTTCAGCCTATGGGTTTTCGGAAAACTAAAAAACTTGAACAATTTATTTTGTTGTGAGTTGAAGCAAGTGGATACACTAAAAACACCTAACTATGTTCGGTAGTGGGTCAGAATGGTTAAAAGTGTCGGCGTGACTTTGAGTCTAATGTCGTCAACTTATGAAAGTCGTTCCATTGGAACTAAATCTTTGTAGAATTGAATGAAATTCTGTGAAACCGTTCCATCGGAACGGTATCTAAAAGCACTTGTAAAGATACCGTTCCTCTATTTGTGCCAAATGGCGATACGCTACAAATAGGGTTTGTGCGAATGCGTAGCGTATTGACTTTTGGCACAAATGCAGATAGTGACTTTTGGAAATATGTTGCCAAACGGCACTATCGCTGGAACGGAAGCCGCTTTACTGCCTGTTTCTACAAAGATATCGTCCCTACGGGACGCTAAGTTGACGACATTGGACTTTGAGTCGCGCCGACACTTCGCCTTACCGCTCAACCTTTCTGACCCACTACCCTAATATCAACCAAAATAAAGAAAGATGACCGCAGATTTGATTGACAACCTAACGATGATTGAGCAGAGCGCCAAGGACTTTGCCGAGGCGCATATTCGCCCCAATGTGATGAAATGGGATGAAACACAGCATTTCCCAATGGAGATGTTCCACAAAATGGGTGAATACGGTTTCCTTGGGGTACTGGTGCCGGAGGAGTACGGAGGCGTTGGGCTGGGCTACCAGGAGTACATTTCCGTGATTGTGGAGATTGGGAAAGTCTGCGGTTCCATCGGCCTTTCCGTGGCGGCCCACAATTCGCTTTGCACCAACCATATTTTGGCCTTCGGCAATGAGGAACAAAAGCAAAAATACCTCCCCAAGTTGGCGACCGGCGAATGGATTGGCGCATGGGGCCTCACCGAGCCAAACACCGGAAGCGATGCTGGCCGGATGCAGTGCGTGGCCACCCAAGACGGCGATTATTTCGTGCTGAACGGCACCAAGAACTTCATCACCCACGGCAAATCGGGGCATGTGGCGGTCGTCATAGCCCGAACGGGTGAACTGCTCGACAGCCACGGCATGACGGCCTTCGTGGTGGAGCGAGGCACGCCCGGTTTTTCCGGCGGAAAAAAAGAAAACAAGCTCGGGATGCGAGCCAGCGAGACCGCTGAAATGGTGTTCGACCATTGCCGTTTGCACAAAAGCCAAGTGCTTGGGAAGGTCGGCGATGGCTTCGTCCAATCCCTGAAAGTGCTGGATGGTGGCCGGATTTCGATTGCGGCAGTCTCCCTTGCCATCGCAAAAGGCGCTTATGAGGCTTCCGTAAAATACGCCCAGGAACGAGAACAGTTCGGTCAGCCCATTTCCAACTTCCAGGCCATCAGCTTCAAATTGGCGGACATGGCCACAAAAATAGATGCAGCGGAGCTGCTTACCCGCCAAGCCGCCGTCCTGAAAAATGCGGGGCAAAAGTGTACCAAGGAGTCGGCGATGGCGAAATACTACGCATCGGAGATTGCCTGCCAAGTGGCCAATGATGCCGTTCAGGTCTTTGGCGGGTACGGCTACACCAAGGATTTCCCGGTGGAAAAATTTTACCGGGACGCCAAGCTTTGCACCATCGGGGAAGGGACGAGCGAGATACAAAAGGTGGTGATTGCGAGGGAGTTGCTCCGCTGATACAGTTTAAGGTTATACTTCGCACTAATAGGTTTTGTGCAAATGAGTTAAAGCATAGCGCATTTGCCCCTCCTTGCCATCCCGAATAGTGGGACAGGCTCACGGTAACTCGTCGATTGGAGAGCTTTTTGGGAGCGTTCCGCCCACAATCCCCCTATTTTCACGCTAAAACATCATGAGCCAATAAAGTCTTGAAAATAATATTTGACACTTAAAAAGGGGTTTATCACATTTGTCCTTTCCATTCAAATTTCCAGTCCATATTAACCGAATAAGTCTGCTTTAAAAGGCATCGCTTTTTCTATTAGTTTCCAATTGAATTGTCTTTCAGTTGGGCAGGTAATTATTTGCATGGCCGGATATTTTTTAATAAACACTAAAAAACTCTGTTATGAAAAATTGGAATTTACTTTTGAAGGTGGGGTTGGTGGGTATAGTGATGGGGAGTTGGGAGAATTGCTGGACACAGACGACTTATACTTGGAACCAAACAGGTACTGCTTCTTGGGATATAGACGCGAATTGGACACCTACGAGAACAACGCCTGCGACAAATGATATTCTACAATTTAATAATGGAGCCACCACCACAACTACAAACATTCCGACACAAACTATTGGACAATTGCTTGTAAATGGGAGCACAACAGTAAATCTTCAAGGTGTCGCTATTGGTACTATATTAACAGTTGGCGGCGGTACTGGTACAGACCTGACAATAGCTAGCGGCTCTGCACTGAATATTAATGTAGCCATAAACACGACGACAATTACATTAGCAACTGGTGCAACTGGTAGTATTGATGGCAACATGACATTCTCAAGTGCAGCTCATAAATTTACGGCTGTCGATGCAAGTGCAGTCACCTTTAACAGTGGAGGTACATTTACGGCAGGAACGGGTTTTACCAGCAATCCGTTTGGCACAGGTACAGCAAATTCAGTTGTATTTTCGAGTGGGTCAACATACTTCCAAATTGCCGGGGCTAATCCTTTTGGTTTAAATGCACCAGCCTCGGTCGTTGTTTTTCAATCTGGGAGTTTATTCAAGGTTACAGGTTCCGGCCAATCACCTGCATTTAATGGAAGGACCTATGCAAATATTGAGTTCGCTGGGTCTGGTAATTCAACAATGACTGGTAGTACAGCTGTATCGATGGACAATTTAACAATTACTTCCGGTACAGTTACTATCGGAATGACTGGCACACCTGGGCATAGTATCAAGGGAAATATTGCTGTTAATGGAGGATCCCTTAGTTTTAATGCATTTACTTCGGGAACAATGAATTTAAACAGCTCATCTAATCAAACAGTAACCGGTTCAATGAGTGCAACCACAAATCAAACAATCAATGTGGCTTCAGGAACCACAATAGACTTTGGTACAACAGGAGTCTTCACTGGTGCTGGAACGTTCAATCTTTCATCAGGAGTAAGTCTAAAAACAGCTAATTCCGCAGGCATTAATTCTTCCGGCCCCACAGGAAGCGTTCAAACTACCACTCGAATTTTCAGCAGCGGTGCTAATTACGAATTCCAAGGCGCAGCCACAGGCATCTTCACAACAACGCCAGATGCAAACACCGTCAACAACCTCACCATTAACGCTGGTAGCGGCGTTGCACTTGGCCAAGATTTGTCGGTTGCAGGTACGCTGACACTCACCGCAGGGAGGTTCAATATTGGCTCATTCAACCTAATCTCCAACACGATTTCAGGTACTGCTACCTGGGGTGAACATGCTGCAAAATACATCATAGCGGAGGGTAGTGGTAAATTAAGTCGAAACAATGGCACAAATGTCCTCTTCCCAATTGGCACTTCGGCTGATTATATTCCATGCCGGATTAATGGTGGCTCAGGAACCTTCTCAGTAAACCTATCGGCACCAACATCAGGCTTGGATGCCACAAAAATCCTTCTAAAACAATGGAATCTCACTGGTGGTGGTGGTTCACCAGATATGTCGTTCCAATGGCTCGCCAGTGTTGAAGGCTCGAACTTCCCAACAACAGGAGATATTAAACTCTTTAAAAACAATGGCAGTTGGGCGGTTGTCGGTACGGTAGCAGTACCAACTGGCAGTCCGAGAACAGCAACATTCACTGGAATTGCTTGCTGTTCTGGTTTCACAGTTGGAGCAGAAAATGCCTTACCCGTAGAATTAGTTATTTTCAAAGGTATTTTGGCCAATAAAAAGGTCAACCTAACCTGGCAAACCGCCTCCGAACTCAACAACTCCCACTTCTCCATCGAAAAAAGCACCAACGGCACCTCCTTCCGTGAAATCGGAACCGTGCAAGGCAAAGGAACCAGCTATGAACTAAATGACTACTCTTTCACCGACGAATCGCCAGCCCGTGGCCTCAACTACTACCGCCTTAAACAGTTGGACTTCGACGGCAACTTCGAGTACAGCAAGGTCGTCTCCGTGAACTTTGTTGGCGGCAAGGGGCAAGTTCAGCTTTTCCCTACCGTAGCTTCTCACGAAATCCAAGTCCGCTTCCCAGCACCAAGAGAAGAGGCTGGCACCATTCAGTTTTTTGACCAAAGTGGCAAGCTCGTGAAGCTAGTGAGCTTTGATGCTGAACTATCCGACTTACCGATTTCTGTGGAGGAATTTCAGCGAGGTGTCTATTTCGTGAAAGTGCAAAACGGGCAGTTGTTCGAGACGCTGCGGTTTGTAAGGCAGTAGCGGACCCCTGACCCCTAAAGGGGAACCTAATCCAACAAGACCGTGGTCGGATTGGCGGGGACTTAATGAAGTAGGTCCCCCTTTAGGGGTCAGGGGCAAATCCTGCCCAAAACAAAAAAGGGTCATCTTTAAAAATAATTGAAGATGACCCTTTTTTTGTTTGGTAAAACGGGATGCGTTTTTACCTTTGCCCGTCTTCTTTAACCTACCTACATTTATTTTCCCATAACATTCTCATTGTCAACCTTTTTGTACTATGGATGCACTGATTCGTTTTGAATCGAGGAGGCTATCCTAAAACCGATTTATACCGGCGGCTGCTCCCAAAGCAGTGACCTGCCAACAAGTTCACGCTCTTTTTTTTCTTTTTTGTGGTCGCCCAATTTATTGGGCTGACCTAACCAGCAACCCACGGTCAGCCCAATAAATTGGGCGACCACAAAGCCCCTTCAATACCCTTCCGCATGGTCATCCGGGTTCCGGTTGTCACCGACGCCTTGTAGCTTGCCATCTGGCAGCACCAGCACGGCCTTGATGAGCGCCATCCGTTCCACGTTTTCCAGTTTGTGGCCCATGCCCCAAAGTTGTTTTCGCACGGTGGTGTCAATGGCCGCCTCCTCGCAGGTAATCACGTCCGGCAACCATTGGTGGTGGAATCGGGGTGCCCAGACCGCCTCGTCCATCGTCATGCCGTAGTCGGTGACGCCGAGCAGGGTTTGGAGCACCGCCGTGATGATGGTCGAGCCGCCCGGTGCGCCCAACACCAAGAACAGGCTGCTGTCTTTTTCCACGATGGTCGGGGTCATGGAACTGAGCATCCGCTTGCCCGGCTGGATGGCGTTGGCCTCGGCGCCAATCAGGCCGAAGTAGTTCGGCACGCCTGGCTTGGCACTGAAATCGTCCATCTCGTCGTTGAGGAAAAAACCAGCGCCCTGCACGATGACTTTTGAGCCGTAGTTGAGGTTCAGGGTGGTCGTGACGGAGACGGCATTGCCCGCTTCGTCAACGATGGAAGTGTGCGTCGTCTCGAAAGTCTCTATCCCGATTTTTACCGCTGGGCCGATAGTGCCACTCGAGGTGGCTTTGGTCGAATCAAAATCCAGCATCTTGGCCGTCAAGTAGGCGGGGTCGAGCAAAGAATCAACGGGGACGGGATAAAAGTCGCTGTCGCCGAGGTACTTGGCACGGTCGGCGTAGGCTCGGCGCTCCGCCTCCACGATGACGTGTACGGACTTTGCAGACTGAAAACCGTATTGCCCAAGCGGAAATTTCTCCAACATCGTCAGCATTTGCATCAGCACCACTCCCCCACTCGATGGCGGCGGCATGGTGATTATTCGGTAGTTTTTGTAGTGCCCGATGATGGGCGTCCGCCATTTTGCTTCGTAATTTTTCAGGTCTTCGAGGGTGATGAGGCCACCGCCACGCTTCATTTCCGCCACGATTTTCGAGGCCGTTTCGCCTTCGTAAAACCCAGTGGCGCCCCTGTCACGGATAAGTTCGAGGGTGTGGGCGAGGTCGGGCTGTTTCAGCACATCGTTCATTTTCCAGACTGCGTCCCTCACGAATGGCCGGCCATCGGGGTTTGCTTTTTGGAACTGCTCCTTGTACTCGTTCAGCCGTGCCGCCTCCGATTCCGTGAGGGCAAAACCCTCCGTCGCCAACCGGATGGCAGGTGCCAATATTTGCCGCCAATCCTTGATTTTGCTGTATTTTTGGAAGGCCAACTCCATGCCCGCCACGGTGCCGGGCACTCCCACGGACAGGTGTCCCTCCTTGCTCACCGCTTCCATCACGTTGCCTTCGCCATCGAGGTACATGTCACGATGGGCAGCAGCGGGCGCTTTTTCTCGGTAGTCGAGTGCATCGGAAGTGCCATCGGCCAGGCGAATGACCATGAAGCCGCCGCCGCCGATATTGCCAGCACGGGGGTAAACCACCGCCAACGCAAACTGCGTGGCAATGGCCGCATCCACGGCATTCCCGCCTTTTTGAAGGATTTCCTCGCCCACCATCGCCGCCAGTGGGTGCTCTGCAACGACCATCGCTGAATCCCCCACAGCACTTTGAACCACTTCGTAAGGTGGCTTTGGCTTTGCAAACTGGCAAGCGCTTGAGATTAAAACTAATGAAAATATGCAATAAATGATGTTCCGTTTCATATTGGTACGGTAGTTGGTAAATATTACAATGTATTTAAATTGAATTACTTTCTCAAGTAAGTCAATCGAGAGGCCATGCTGAAAACTGCAAAGTCCCTCGCACTTTGAAACACAAAATCACCGGGATGCTCGGCACGGCATCCCCCCGCTGTAAAGGCTCCCGGTGACACTTTTTTTTGTTTCGAGTTGCGGGTTTTTGGATTCGATTTGGATGCGCCTTTTCCCAAAAAAACAAAAATTATAGCCAAATTCAACTTGGCACGCTGTCCGATTGGCAGCACAAAAAAGTTTGGTTAATTATTTTCATGGTTATGTTGTCGTGCCATCATTTGATGGCACTTTTTTTTTCCATTGTTACCGCTGTTCTCCTATCCACCGTCCACCGTTTCCCGTCCACCGTTTTTCCTACCTTTGCAGCAAAACGAACCGCCAATGCTCACCGCAATTTCTCCGATAGATGGCCGCTATGCGGGTAAAACAAAGCAACTTTCCGAATATTTTTCCGAATTCGCACTGATTAAATATCGGGTGGAAGTGGAAGTCCGCTATTTCAAGGCGCTGTGCGAACTGCCACTGCCGCAACTTGCGCACCTCGACCTCGAAAAGCTACGGGAAGTGGAAGCCATCGGCCACAATTTTACCCTCCAACAAGCCCAGCACATCAAGGACATCGAGCGCACGACAAACCACGACGTGAAGGCGGTGGAGTACTTCCTGAAGGAAGAATTCGATAGAATTGGACTTGGCGATTCCAAGGAGTTCATCCACTTCGGGCTGACCTCGCAGGACATCAACAACACGGCGACGCCGATGCTCACACGGGACGCTGTGCAGGGTGTTTACCTCCCGGAAATGAAGCGGGTGCGTGACCTGCTGCTTGCCGCTGCGCAAAACTGGGCCGACATCCCCATGCTCGCCCGGACGCACGGACAGCCCGCCTCCCCCACCCGACTCGGCAAGGAGTTCATGGTGTTCGTGGAGCGGCTCGACGAGCAATTGCGCCAGCTAAATGCCATCCCCTGGCGGGGCAAGTTCGGCGGTGCCACGGGCAACTTCAACGCCCACCACGTGGCCTATCCCTCGGTGGATTGGGTGGCCTTCGGCAACGGCTTTTTGGAAAAACACTTGGGGCTGGTGCGCTCGCAGTTCACCACGCAGATAGAGCATTACGACAACCTCGCCGCAGTTTTTCAGGCGATGGGCCGTATCAACACCATCTTGATTGACCTGTGTCGGGACATCTGGACGTACATCTCGATGGAATATTTCAAGCAAAAAACGGTGCAAGGCGAAATCGGCTCTTCGGCCATGCCACACAAGGTGAACCCGATTGACTTTGAAAATGCGGAAGGCAACCTCGGCCTCGCCAATGCTATTTTCAATCACTTGGCTGAAAAATTGCCCATCTCCAGACTGCAACGTGACCTCACCGACAGCACCGTGCTGCGCAACGTGGGCGTTCCGTTTGGCCATACCATCATCGCCCTGCAGTCCATCGAAAAAGGACTGGGCAAGCTCCTGCTCAACGAAGCCAAGCTACGGGAAGACCTCGACAACAACTGGATGGTGGTGGCCGAAGCCATCCAAACCATCTTGCGCCGGGAGGGCTATCCGCAACCCTATGAAGCCCTGAAAGACTTGACCCGAGGCAAAGCCCAAGTGACCCGTGCCGATATCCACGAGTTCATTGATGGACTGGCGGTGACGGAGGCAGTTAGGGCGGAGCTTAAGCGGATTGAGCCAGGGAATTACGTCGGCGTCTGATTTCCCAATTCCCCAATTCCCCAATTCCCAATTTTCATTTTTTTAGGTTCGTCTAAAAATATTTTATAGGTTTGCCGTAAAATATTTTAACCCATGCGGAAGTCGCTTGAAGAAGTACACGGAACGATAGATACCACAGGCAACCTCACTTGGAAGCAACGGTTTCTGCGGTTTTCAGGCCCTGCCTTCCTGGTAGCCGTTGGCTATATGGACCCCGGCAACTGGGCAACCGACATTGCAGGTGGTAGCCGCTACGGTTACTCGTTGCTTTGGGTGTTGGTCATGTCCAACCTCATCGCCCTACTGCTGCAAAGCCTTTGCGCCCGGCTGGGCGTGGTGCAGGGTCGTGACCTTGCACAATCGAGCCGGGAAACTTATCCCAAAGTCGTCAATTTTTCCCTCTACGTCCTTGCCGAAATCGCCATCTGTGCCTGCGACCTGGCGGAAGTGGTGGGCATGGCCATCGGCCTCAACCTGCTCTTCGGGCTGCCCCTCATTTGGGGCGTGAGCATCGCTGTCCTCGACACCTTCCTCATTCTTTACCTCCAGAGCAAGGGCATGCGTTACATGGAAATGTTCATCCTCAGCCTAGTGGCGGTCATCGGGTTTTCCTTCCTCTTGGAGCTGATTTTTGCGCAGCCAAATATGGGCGAAGTGGCCACAGGGTTCATGCCTTTCCTCCAGGACTCTGGGGCACTTTACATCGCCATCGGAATCATGGGCGCCACGGTGATGCCACATAACCTCTACCTCCATTCCTCGCTCGTGCAGACCCGACGAAGCAAGAAAGACCACGACAGCATCCGAACTGCACTGCGCTTCAACTTCCTTGACTCGGCGATAGCGCTCAACCTCGCTTTTTTTGTCAATGCGAGCATACTCGTACTGGCAGCGACGGTTTTTTTCAAAAACGGCTACCACGACATCGTCGAAATACAGGACGCCCACTCCATGCTATCCCCGCTGCTTGGCGAACAGCTGGCGCCAATTCTCTTTGCAATAGCGCTCATTGCCTCTGGCCAAAGTTCCACCATCACGGGCACGCTGGCCGGCCAAATCATCATGGAAGGCTACCTCGACTTGCGCATTGCGCCTTGGTTGCGGCGCTTGATCACCCGTTTCCTGGCTATCATCCCGGCGTTTTTCACCATCATCCTGGCTGGCGAAGACCAACTGGGCGATCTGCTGATTTTGAGCCAAGTGGTGTTGAGCTTGCAGCTTGGATTTGCGGTGATCCCACTCATCCATGCCGTGAGCAACCGCAAGCGGATGCGGGAGTTTGCCATCGGTATGCCCATCAAGGTGCTGGCTTGGTTGAGTGCAGCCATCATCGTTTTCCTCAACCTCCGGCTGGTGGCCGATACCCTGTTCGCATGGCGACAGGCTATGGCAGACTACGCTTGGGTGTTCAATTTCGTCATCGCTCCGGTGGCTATTTTTTCGCTCGGCCTGTTGGTGTATATCACCTTCCAGCCTGTGTTTGGCAGGCGGATGGAGAAGCAAATCGCCTTGCCGCACGGCAGCGCCAAGCCATTGCCCATGTTCAAAAAAGAGGTGTTCCAGCGCATTGCCATCTGCATTGACTTCTCCACCAGCGATATCAAGGCCATCGCCGCCGGGGTATCGCAGGGTAATGGCGACGCATCGGAGTACTTCCTGCTCCACGTCGTGGAGTCGGCGGGTGCCCGGGTGGCTGGCGAAGACATCGAGGACTTCGAGACTGACACCGATGCTGCCAACCTACGCCGCTACGCCGAAAGCCTCCGTGCCCAAGGCTACCGGGTGACCGACAAATTGGGCTTTGGTAGCCCCCGCTCGGTCATTCCCAAGCTGGTTCAGGAATGCAACGCCGACCTGGTGGTGATGGGCTCCCACGGACACAGAGGACTAAAAGATTTGATCTATGGAGAAACAGTGAGCCATGTGCAGCACAAGGTGGAAGTGCCGGTGCTGGTGGTGTAAGGGCTTAAACACAAGTCAGTTGCGAACTACTATTTGGGAATGTCGGTTTCGGTTAAAGCCGCCTAACCTAAAGCCCTAAAAGGCATTTTTTGGGAATGCACGGAATTAACTCAGAGTCATGCAACAAAGTCACTTGAAATCATAATTGAGCTTATTCTAAAATAGAAAAAGGTGAATCTTGCAATTTATAAAAAATATTGTGTAACATCTATTCCTTCAATGGTGCTCACCTTTGCATCGTATTAATTCCGTTACAATAAAATCAAATTATAATAAAGTAAGTAAGACCACGATATCAAAGTGGTTATTATTTTAAATATTATGAGTATGATTTAAATTCTCACTATCATGAAAAAAGCAATTATCTTATTCACATTCTCCATGTTCGCTATCTCTGCGATAGCACAAGTTTCGTCATTTCAACATACCCAACGTGGCAATTTTGTTATGGGTTCACGTATTGGTTTTTCAACTGCTAAATCAACCATTGAAGTTGAATCGTCCACAGGTTCCTCCGTTAAAGGCGATGGAGGCAGTTCTACGCAATTCAATTTAGCTCCCGCTATTGGTTATTTCTTCGCTAATAATTTCGTAGCGGGTATCGGTTTGGATTGGCTCAAAACAAGTAGCAGTACAGGTGTAGATGTGAGTGGAGGATCAGCACCATCTCAAGAATCAAGCAATACCAATGTCCTTTTTGGCCCTTTCATGCGCTATTTTATTCCTACTGGAGAGGACAAAGCGTTTTTCTTAGGTTCTTCCGTAGGTTTTGGCAATGCCAAAAACCAATTTACAGGCAGCGATAACATCACGCAATCCATCAACACCAAGTTATTGACCATCGGAGTTGGTCCGGGTTTTACCATATTTTCAAACGACGGTTGGGCACTTGAAGCATTGGCAAAATACAATTTTGCAAAAAGCGACAGTGAAATTGATATACAAGGCATTAAAAGAACTTCCTATTCATGGACAAATGCTTTTGACTTCTCAGTAGGCGTTCAATATTATTTTGGCGGGTTCAGAACAGCAACCTCTAAAAATTAATAACCTGAATTTAATCGGTTACTACTAAACAAAAAGCCCTTCCAAGTTCCAAAATTCGGAAGGGCTTCCTATTTAAAGTCTCCTGTCTAAAGTCTCTAATCCAACTTCAGCACCTCAATAAACGCCTTCTGCGGCACCTCCACGTTGCCGATTTGGCGCATCTTCTTCTTGCCCTTTTTCTGTTTTTCCAGCAGCTTGCGTTTCCGACTGATGTCACCACCGTAGCACTTGGCGGTCACGTCCTTTCGCATGGCGGAGATGGTTTCCCTTGCGATGATTTTGGCACCGATGGCGGCTTGTATGGCGATGACGAACTGCTGGCGGGGCAGCAGTTCCTTGAGTTTTTCGCAGATGCGGCGACCGAAGGCATACGCTTTGTCACGGTGAACCAATGCGGAAAGCGCATCCACCGGTTCGGCGTTCAGCTTGATGTCCACCTTCACCAGGTCGCTCTCCCGGTAGCCGATGGGATGGTAGTCAAATGAAGCATAACCCCGGCTGATGGACTTGAGTCGGTCGTAGAAGTCAAAGACGATTTCGGCCAGCGGCAGTTCCAGCGACATTTCCACACGGGTTGGCGTCAGGTAGCTTTGGTTCAGGAAAATGCCCCGCTTGTCGAGGCACAGCGTCATGATGGCGCCGATGTACTCCGGCTTGGTGATGATTTGTGCGGCAATGTACGGCTCCTCCACGAAGTCGAGGTTGGTCGGGTCGGGGAAGTCCACCGGAGTGCGAAGGAAGATAACCTCCTTCTTGGTCGTGTGTGCGTAGTACGACACGTTGGGGATGGTCGTGATGACCTCCATGTCGTACTCCCGGCTGAGGCGCTCCTGTATGATTTCGAGGTGCAACATGCCAAGGAAGCCGCAGCGGAAACCGAAGCCCAGGGCCGCCGAGCTTTCCGGCTCGAAGGTCAGTGAACTGTCGTTGAGTTGGAGCTTTTCGAGGCTTTCCCGCAGGTCTTCAAAGTCCTCGTTTTCAATGGGGTAAAGGCCCGCAAACACCATCGGCTTCACCTCCTCGAAGCCGTGGATGCCCTCCTTGCAGGGGGTTGCATGGTGCGTGATGGTATCCCCGACTTTGATTTCCTTCGACTGCTTGATGCCCGTGATGACGTAGCCCACATCGCCCGCCCGCATTTCCGGCTTGGGTATCAGGTTGATTTGAAGGATGCCCACCTCGTCGGCGTTGTATTCTTTTTCGGTGTAAAAAAAGCGGATTTTATCGCCCTTCTTCATCGTACCGTTCATGATTTTATAATAGGCGATGACGCCCCGGAACGAGTTGAACACCGAGTCGAAAACCAAGGCTTGCAGCGGTGCTTCCGGGTCGCCCTTTGGCGGTGGTATGCGCTCTACGATGGCCGTCAGGATGTCGTCCACGCCCTGTCCGGTCTTGCCGCTGGCCAGTACGATGTCCTCTTTTTTCACGCCGACCAGTTCGATGATTTGGTCCATCACCTCGTCAATCATCGCATTGGGCATGTCAATTTTGTTGATGATGGGTATGATTTCGAGGTCGTGGTCAATGGCGAGGTACAGGTTCGAGATAGTCTGCGCCTGAATGCCCTGCGTGGCGTCCACCAGCAGCAGCGCACCCTCGCAGGCAGCGATGGAGCGGCTCACTTCGTAAGAAAAATCCACGTGGCCCGGCGTGTCAATCAGGTTGAGCGTATAGGTTTGGCCGTCCTTGTGGTGGTGGTAAAGCTGAATGGCGTGGCTCTTGATGGTAATGCCCCGCTCCCGTTCGAGGTCCATGCTGTCGAGGGCCTGCTCCTTCATGTCACGGGCGGAAATGGTCTTGGTGGTTTCCAACAAACGGTCGGAAAGTGTGCTCTTGCCGTGGTCAATATGAGCGATAACGCAGAAATTGCGGATGTTTTTCATCGTATTTTTATAAAATGGGTTATGACGGCTCGGCTTCGGCGAGCCGTCATAACCTTTTTTCCTTGATGGTCGGCTGCCTTAGTGCTTTGTCAAATCAATAATGACGGGTCAAAAAAACTATCGTATTTGCCCCTTCTCGCCGCCTCCGGCGGCTCGTCGGGGGAGAGGTTCTTTTGGGGCGGCTGCGCCGCCCCAAGCCCCTTGCTTTAACCCGACACTATTTAATAGACAAAGCACTTAGGCAGCCGACCATCAAGGACTTTTTCTTCTAAAATGGGCGCAAATGTACGCAAAAACCGGGAGGTTCGTTGCTTCATTTTCACAAAGAACAATAGTTGGTTTTGCACCTGCCTCCTCTCAAACCCTCAAACTCTCAACCTCTCAAACCCTCCTTTTTTCTACCTTCGCACCCGAAATGGACATCATCTTCCTAAGCCTTCACGACTGGTCACTGCCCATCAAGAACCCTGTGTTTCTTATGTGCGTGCTGTTGCTCACGGTGCTCACCGTGCCAGCGCTTTTGCAGCGGTTCAAGCTACCGGGCATCATCGGGCTGATTTTGATGGGGGCCATCTTGGGACCGCACGGCATCAACCTCCTGGAGCAGGGCGATGGCATTAAGTTGCTTTCCAAAATCGGGCTGCTCTACATCATGTTCTGGGCGGGGCTGGAGATTGACATGGCCAGCTTCCTCAAAAACAAGCACAAAAGCGCCACGTTTGGGATGCTCACCTTTGGGTTACCGTTGTTGCTGGGCGGCCTCTGCACCTACTTCCTGCTCGACCTAGAATGGATGGGGGCGCTGTTGCTGGCGGGCATGTTCTCCACGCATACCCTCATCTCCTACCCCATCGTTCACCGCTTGCGGATTGCTAAAAACGAGGCGGTTTCCATTGCCGTTGGCGGCACCATCATTACTGATACGCTGGCGCTGCTGCTGCTGGCCGTCATCTCCGGCATGGCGCAGGGCACGATGGATGGGTGGTTTTGGGTAAAACTCATCGTTTCGTTGGGAATCTTCGGGGCGCTGGTTTTTGGCCTACTGCCGCACGTCGCCCGTTGGTTTTTTCGAAGGGTAGAAAGCGACATCACCTACCAGTTTGTGTTCGTGTTGGCCATGCTGTTCGTTTGCGGGCTGCTGGCGGAACTGGCGGGAATCGAGGCCATCATCGGGGCGTTCATGGCGGGGCTGGTACTCAACCGGCTCATCCCGCACTCTTCGGCGCTGATGAACCGCATCGAGTTCGCAGGCAATGCGCTTTTCATTCCGGCCTTCCTGTTCAGCGTGGGGATGCTGATAGATCTTCGTGTTTTTTTCAAAAACGATGAAACCATCTTCACGGCGCTCGTGCTCACGTCGGTAGCGTTGCTGACCAAATGGCTGGCGGCTTTTGCTACGCAAAAAATCTTCGGCTATTCCGCCAACCAGGGCAAGCTGATTTTTGGCCTGAGCAGCTCCCACGCCGCCGCCACCATCGCCATCATTTTGATTGGTTATGAAATAAAATTGTTCGACGAGTCGGTACTGAACGCCACGATTTTCCTTATCCTCGTCACCTGCCTCGTCAGTTCCTTCGTCACCGAACGGGTGGCCCGGCGCATCGCCGCTGCCAGCATTCACGCCGCCAGCGATACCGAAAAGACCCAACGGATACTCGTTTCTATCTCCAATCCGGCCAGCGTGGCCAACCTCGTGGACTTTGCTTTTTTGATAAAAACGCCGGGAAAAAAAGAACCCGTTTACCCGCTTTCCATCATTTTGGATGAAAAAGACGTGCGGGAAAAAATCAAACAGAGCCAACAACTCATCGAACCAATGGTGCAGCACGCCGCCGAGCGGCAGATTGCCATCTCGCCCATCCACCGGGTTGACGTAAGCCCCGTGAGCGGCATCCTCCGGGCTGCCGACGAACTTTTGGCCACGGAAATCGTGATGGGCTGGCACCCCAAGGCCAGCACCAGTGAGCGCCTCTTCGGCACCCTGCTCGACAACCTGCTGGACGAATCGCCGGAAATGCTGTTCGTGACCAACATGCTGCGGTCGCCGTTTACCTTCAAAAAACTAAAAGTAGTGGTTGCCGAAAACGCCTACCTCGAATCCGGCTTTGGGGAAATGATGCGCCGCATCGAGAACATCTCCTTGAACCTTGACCTGCCACTGACGCTGATTATCTCGGATACCGCCAGGCCAGAAGCCGCCAAGCTTTTCCTCAAAAGAACGCTGGAGCGCCTGAAAATAAAGCCACTCGACAAGGACAGTTGGTGGCACCTGCACGAAAACCTGCCCGACGACGTGCTTGTCATCCTGCTCTGCGGCCGCTACGAATCTGTTTCGGCGGAGCCGTTCATGGAAAAAATACCGGCCTATCTGGCGGAGCATTTTGAGGAGAAAAATTTTGTTTTGGCGTATCCGGCCTTGTGAGACAATAGACTGGAGACAATAGACATTAGATTGGCGTCTGCGAGTTGTGTACTAAAATTGGAAATTGGCGTTATTAATCCCAAAAGCATTGAAAATGAGATTTATTTTCCTATCCGTCGCCTTGTTTACCTTCCAGTTTGCGCTGGCGCAAACCGCTACCAAACCCAGTTTCTCCACCGAAATCTATTTCGACTTCGCAAAGCACGACCTGCGCCCCGCCGCCGATTCCTCGCTGGCGCAAGTGGTGGCATTCACGAAGGGTAAGGACAATTTCACCATCAAAATCACGGCCCACACCGACTCCATCGGCTCGCTGGCCAACAACCAAGCCCTTTCACAACGGCGGGCAACAACCGTCAAGGATTTTTTGGTAAAAAACGGCATCGCAGCCGAGCGCATTAGTTTTTCATTTTTTGGGGAAAAAATGCCGGCCACCGCCAACGACTCCGAGGAAGGCCGCCAACGAAACCGCCGGGCTACGGTGGAGGTAATCTTAACCGTGCCGATGGTCACCATCGAGGGCATCGTGACCGACGAAGCGACCGGCCTGCCGCTCGTCGCCGACGTCATCATCCGAACGAAGGAGGCTGCCGACTCCATCCGCACGGGGGCCGATGGCCGTTTCAAGACAACTGTGCCGTCGGGAACCGTGGTGGGCATTGACGCATTTGCCAAATGCCATTTCATGAAATCGGAAATGGTGAAGGCGATGCCCAAAATGGCTCCCGTTGCCTTGCCACTGAAACCCGCCAAAACAGGCGCCATGGCCGACATTGGAAATCTCTATTTTGTGGGAAATCAACCCGTGCTGTTGGAAACATCGAAGCCGGAATTGCCCAAAATCCTGCGTTTCATGCAACTGAACCCAGCTATGAAAATCGAGATAGCCGGGCACGTGAACCTGCCGAATGCGCCTCCAGTCTCCGAGAGCGCATGGGAATTCAAGCTTTCACAAGACCGAGCAAAAGCCGTTTTCAAATATCTCCTTGAAAACGGCATCGCCGCCGACCGCATCAGTTGGAAGGGCTACGGAAACCACGAAATGCGCTTCCCAAAGGCAGTATTAGAACGGGATCAAGCACTCAACCGCCGGGTGGAAATGCGGGTGCTGGAGGGTGGGTGCGAGTGAGCGCATCCATTGATGGTTACGAGACCGCCTCCAGTGCGAAATTTTCGACGGGTTTCGTTGCTCCAAAAAAGTCTTTCCGGTACTGTTTCAAAAAATAGTCAATGGTTTCAATCCGAAGCTTGATGGAGCCTTTGGGCTTGTTTTCATCAATATCTTTAAAACTGAAGTAGGGCGTACCGGAGCTTTCAATGATTTCCTCGATGACGCTGTACAGCGGCGCATCGTGCCCACATTTAAAGCTGGATATTTCCAAGGCCACCAAGTTTGGGTGCCGGGCCACGAATTTTGCAGCCCACAATTTCGTGTTTGCATTCGGGCTGATGGACCGTTTCCAAACATCGGAAATCTCCAATGGGTCTGTGATACGTCCATTGCGAATATCTTCGCCAAATACCTGCTCCAGCGAATACTCATCCATGGGCAGAATATCCTGCGCCAATATTGGGTAGCCGAGCTTTTGGAACTCCGTGAAAATCTCGTGGTTGATGCCCGGGTCTTTGTGGTAAGGGCGTCCGAGCAGCACAATGCCAATCTTATTTTCCCGCTCCAGGGCATCCAAAACCTCCCGGGATTGTTGGCGCATGTAGTTGCGATATTCATCCAGCGCTTTGAACCCTGCTGCTACCGCCCGTTTGTTTTCGCTGCGTGTAAGTCCCAGGATAAACTCGAATGCGGTGAACATCTGAAGTTCAAATAACTCGGGCTCAGCCATGTTCAGAAATGGGTTCACGTAGGTAGTGCCCAAAGCCGTGAAAATGTCTCCCTCCTTGGTAAAGCTGGCTTTCGCAACCTCCGCGGACGGCACGATGGACGGGCAAGTCCAGTTGCCAAGCGTATTTTTCAGGCCAACGTCAATCGTGCCAATCATCGGGAAAAAGAGGAAGTCCAGCGGCCGCTTTTTGTGCTTTTCATACAACAGGTTGTGAACATGGGAAAGCGAGACTTTGCTGGGGTAGCAGGGGTCAATGGTGCCCCTTTTGCCACCTTCTTTAAACATCTTTTCACTGGTAAAATCGGAGTAGATGATGCCGCTCCTGTTTATCCCCAGGCTTTCGAAATAGGCGCTAAAAAGCGGTGCGAAAGAATACATAAGCAGCACCCTTGGGATGCCAACCACCATTTCTGAACGACGGGCAAGGGCCTTTTTTCGGGACCTAATATCCAGCTTCGGGGCAGGGTCGGACACTTGCATTGGCGCATAGCTTTTGAACAACTCCTTGAGGGCGACATCCACCAGGTTGGGGGTAGTGTCCAGCACGGCATCCATCGCATTTTTTATCCCCCGCATATCCTTCACATCTTCCACTGAACCTTTGTCGCAGGAATTGCCCACGATGATTCGTCGGGTCTGTTTTTTAGAGCCATCAGCCCCATTTCCGATGCTCAAATCAATGAAGGTGCGCAGACATTTGTTTTTGCAAAAAACGCAGCGAGTGCTTTCGTCGGAGAAGGAAGTGTAAGTGATTTTCGAGGTGGCATCTAGCCCGATGAAACTGGTGGTACGGCCATTTTCCCACAGTTTGATGGCTTCCAAACCAGCACCAATTGCGCCACTTTCTCCGCAGTGTTTGTGTACCGTGATGGTCGGTTTTTCTTTCTTTCCGATGTACCTGGACTCGATGAAATCCACCTGTGCCTTTACGGCAGCGAGGTTTTTCTGGGTGCCTCCCTGGAGGATAAAGTTGGTGCCCAGCTTTGCAAAATTTGGGATTTGGGCCACGTACAACCAGATGTTTTTGGGCAAAACCGAAGCCAGTCCGGCCAGTAGCTCTTCCGGTTTCCAGCCAAGCCGCTGGAAGTTCACGATGTCCGACTGTAAAAAAACAGCGCAGCCGTAGCTGAACGTTGGTCGCATCTTGGCGTTAAACGCAAGGTCGGCGTACTGCTCAACCGGGATACCGAAGCTCTCCACTGTGCTTTGCAGAAAATAGCCGTTGCCTGCTGAGCATTGGGTATTCAATTCAAAGTTCTTGACCTGACCGTTTTTCAACATCATAATCTTGATGTCCTGCCCCCCGACATCACAGATAACATCCACGTTTTTGTAGTAATGAAGTGCGGAATTGGTGTGCGCCACCGTTTCAACAACCGCCCTGTCGGCGCACAAAACATCGCGCAGCACGTCCTTCGCATAGCCAGTGGTCACGAGGCCAAGCACATTCAGACTGGCGTCTGATGCCTGCACCTGGTCATTCAATTTTTGCAAAACCTCCTTGGTGTCCTCGATTGGATTTCCCCTCGACAACTGATAGGCTTTGGCGAGCACTTCCTTTGCTAGGTTCAGCAGTACGGCCTTTGTGGAAGTGGAACCCACGTCCAAGCCAATGAATGCATCCACGACCTGACCAGACATGAAGGTAGCGGGCACAAAAGGCTCGGGGACGTATTTGGCTTTGAATGAAGCGAGTTCTTCTTCGCAATTGACAAGGCCGGATTCAGCGCCCGCCCTTGCCTGCAGCCGTCCTTCATGGATATAAAAATCAAGGAATTGCCACCCGTGGTACTGGCCCAAGTCCTCCTCATTATCCAACCCGTAAACGATTGCCCCGATGGCCGCAAAATAGAGCGCATTTTCCGGTGCGAAAATCAAGTCCTTAGGGTTGCAATTTTCCGGCAAGGGGAAGCTCCGTTCTTCCCATAACTGGGCAATATGGTGTTTCCAGGCTTGTTGCATCCCGACAATATAGTTGTTCGGGCCGCCCAGTAGCAGCACTAGCGGGCGCAAGGTGTGGCCCCGGGTGAGTACGGTCAGGTTTTGCAAAATAATGGCCTCGAAAAGGCTGGCCATGAGTTCGGAGGTGGGGATGCCAAGTTTTTGCAGGCTGTTGATGTCCGTTTCGGCGAAAACGCCGCATTTGCCCGCCACGTGGTGGAGCTTGACGCTGTCATATTGTTGTCGGCCCAGCTCTTGGGGGGGAAGACCCAGTTTATTATTGATTTTATCAATTACGGCACCAGTGCCACCAGCGCATTTATCATTCATGCTGGGTATCTTCTGTTTTTTGCCAGTATTCGGATTTTCCTTAAAAATAATGATCTTGGAGTCCTGCCCACCCAAGTCAATAATGGAACCCACATCGGGGTATAGTTTTTCGGCAGCGAGGCATACCGCTGTGACTTCTTGCACGAACTTCGCGCCGATCATATTCGATATACTCATCGCACCGCTCCCAGTCACAAACAGCCGCATATTTTCGATGGGGACATTGGAAAACTCCGCTTCTATCCTTTTCAAAAAGGACAGCACTTCCTCGGGTTGCTTGGTTTCATGGCGTCGGTAGTCCTGCCATATTATTTTTTGGGAAGTAGCGTCCATGACGACTGCTTTTACAGTAGTAGAACCTACATCAATGCCGATATACAATTGGACATTGCTCATATCATTGGATTTAAACGTCAATTATGAACTGACACTCCGCTTAATTAAATCATCAATATGGTAAATAAAATTAGCGGCCATATTTACCACTCCTTTCAGGCGTGGGACGACATAAGTTGGGGATTTAAGCTCAGGATGTCTTCCAACATATTCTCTCATCGTTTCCATATCAGTAGTGACAGTTTTCCGGGCATCAGCCAATTCTTTTTTGGCTTTAACATGAGCATCACCCAAGGCCATTAGGACCCGGCTTTGCGCATTGGTTTCTCCTTCGCCTGCGGTTTCGAGCGGCAGGAATATCATTTCACGGTTCAATTCAACCACGGCTGCTTGGGCACCATCAGATTGCGTACTGGGCATGCACCCGAATGGCTTCAAGCTCAACACCATGTGGCACAAACCATGCTCGTGGTAGTAGATGTTCTTGGCGATTTCCATATAGCCCTCCCCGCCTTCGATGTTGATATTGAAATAGGGGTTTGCCAATTTTTGAAGAATGGGCTGATGAATCAACATGTGGAAGTCGCCGCCCAGCGTCTTCAACAAGCGGCCATATTCCCGCCGGAACAACCAGTTGCCCACTTTGAGCACCGTTAATTTCTTCTGGAATTTGAGGTAATTACCGAAACGTGTCTTAACATCCCACCCGTTTTTTACCCCGTTTTTCAGCATCATTTCTCTGCGGTTCAGGTGGCGAAGTTTGCCTTTGCTGAACAAAAACTGGATCAATGAACCGACTGGCTCCACCAACAGCACGGCCCCTTCATGCTCCAAAAATCGGAACATGTGGAAGTTGCCAGCCCCAACTGTGGTCATCGCCCAGAATTCTCCGGTAATTTTGACCGCAACTTTTGACCTGAAACGGTCCACCTCGATGGTCTCAAACATTTTCCTGACTTCTTTGAGTGCATCAAGATAGTAGGAACTGGTAATTTGGTCTATGAACCGATAGAGGAACGTCATCGCTTGACTCCAGTGCAGTTTATCAAAAACGGTTTTCCATTTTGCCCCGAGCTGGATTTTCTTTTTGTGTTCCAATTTTTCATAGAGGTAGTCCAAGGCTTTTTGCATCACCTTGTCCGTTTGGCCTTCCACCACCTCGAAGGGCCTTGTCGCATACACGAAATCGTTGAGAATATCGGCCAGGTTCAACGCATTCACGATGGCTAAAAAAAACTCAGGGTTCACCTCCAGGCCATTCCCGGTCGTATCTTGGGTTAGGCCCCCTTCGTTCTGAAATACCAGTACCCGGAAGGCTTCGAAGCCACAATCTTGCAAGGCCATCCGGTATTCCGTTTCCAGCATACCAAAACGGCAAGGTGCATTGCATCCTGCCGTGAAAAAAACATACTGTTCGACAATCTCTTCCTTGGTCTGGCCGGATTTCTCCAGTTCCCGTAGGAAGTAAATCAGGTTGCCTACCATAAAATAGGAGGGATTGCACAAGCCATTGTTTGAATATTCCCTGCCGATATGAAAAGACTCAATCGTCATGGTAGGCAAGACTTTAACCTTTAAGCCTAAATTCTTCATGGCAGCTTCCAACAAGTAGTCATGCGCAGGGGACAATCCGCCAGTCAAAACGGTTGTTGTTGCTCGTTCGCTCGCCAGAAATGGGCGCTCCTTGTGTATGTGGAAGTGGTTGGCAACCGGCTTTCGGAATACCGGTTCATCAACTAATGAAATCGCAGTGTCAGTGGACAAGGCTGGGCTTTTTAGTTTTTCCATTTGATGCGAATAATGAGTTTTATCAATGGTCAAATTCTGTATGCAAGCTGCACCAATCCTTGGTTCTTAAAGAGGACTTTTTTCAACATAAAAGGGTGATTTTTATCAAATATTGAAAACGATTGAACCAAGATTTCTTTTGGCTCAAAGCCGTCATTTTTCGATTCAACGGGTGTCTGATGCCCTATTTTGGTTTGCAACTTTTACATTTGTCAAAAAAGTACACAAATGACCTTCAACCCAATTCGCTGTTTCTTCATTTCCTGCCTACTGTTTACTTGCTCAATGGTTTTTTCCCAAAAAACCAATTACGGTATTTACGCCGGGCCGAGCTTTTCCAAATTGAGGCTGGAAGCCAAGTATGCACTACCGATTGACGTGCAGATTGATCCCTACGACTTCAAAACAGGCGTGACGGTTGGTGGTTATTTCACCTGGAACTTTGCCAACAACGTAGGGCTGCGCACCGAGTTGAACTTCGACCGAAAGGGCGGAAAATCAGGGCTTCCTCTTTCAGATGGCAACGGAAACCCATTGCCAGGCTATACCATCAAAGACAATTTTGATTACCTCCAACTGCCCGTCCTGTTCCAGCTTTCGGCGGGTGACGACTTTAAGATGCAAATCCATGTTGGCTATGCATTCGGCTACCTGCTGCACCACACCGACAAGTTTCCCAGCGAAATCAGGGTCGTCACGCCTACCCAAACGATAATTTTGCTCATGCCGGAAGGCTATAAAAACATAGACCACGCCATAGTGGCAGGTATTGGGGCAAGCTCCACGATGGCAAACGGGATGCAGGTACAGGTGTCACTGAGGGCCTTCAACGGCAAGCTGAACATCAGCAAAGGTGATTCGGCATTCGATGCCCAGAATATTTCGATTGCATTGGTGGCGGGTGTGGGGTTTTGAGTTATTGGGATATTGGGTTATTGGGTTATTGGGTTATCGCTGCGCAATACCATAATAACCCAATAACCCAATAACTCAATCACTCAGGATACTCAATCCGCACATGATAAATGCTGCGCAACATTTTGCAAAAAACCAAGCGGCATTTCTCCACGTCGCCAAGCGTCAATTTCGATTCATTGAGCTGCCCCTGGTCAACTTTCCCTTTGAAAATCCTGTCCACCAACCTGTCAATGTCCTGCCCGGTAGGGTCTTTGAGCGACCGTGAAGTAGCTTCCACAGAGTCGGCAAGCATCAAAATAGCTTCTTCCATTGAGGAAGGAAGCGGCCCAGGATACCTGAACAAAGCAATATCAACTTCAACACCGGGGTTTTCGAGGAGGTAATTCTTGTAAAAATATTCCACTTTGGTCGTGCCGTGGTGGGTTGTGATAAATCGGGTAACGACAGGTGGCAGCCCTTGTTTTTTGGCCATCTTTTCTCCATCGGGTACATGCTCAATGATGATTTTGGCGCTTTCTAGGCGGCTAAGGCCTTCGTGCGGGCTTGACCCCGATTGGTTTTCCACGAAAAACTCTGGGTTGACGATCTTTCCGATGTCGTGATAGAGTGCACCCACCCGCACCAGCAGCGGGTCGGCACCGATTTCGTTGGCGGCGGCTTCGGCTAGATTGCCAACTTGCAAGGAATGTTGGAAGGTACCAGGCGCTCGCATCGCCAGGTCACGCAGCAGCGGTCGGTTCATGTCGGAAAGTTCCACCAGCGAAATGGCGGAGGTGAAACCAAAAACCCGCTCGGCAAGCGGAATCAGCGGGAAAGCAAGGAGCGTTAGGAAGCCGTTGAAGGCGAGCCAGCCGAAAACTGGCCAATCAATCCCCTGAAAACTGCCCTCCTCGATGAGCGACATGCCCACGTGCGCCAGCGAATACGCCAACAAAATGGCCACCACGGACTTAAAAAATTTTGACCAATCCCGAGCGTCGGCAACAGCGAGCACTGCTACCACACCCGCTACGATTTGAGTGAAGAGGAACTGGTGCCCCTCCGCCGTGAGGAACCCCGCAATCAGTACCACCACCACGTGCGTGAAAAACGCCAAACGATAGGTAAAAAAATGCCGAACCACCACGGGCACCACACAGAATGGAATTACGTAAACACTGAGCACCTCTGTCTGCTCAACAAGGAAGGTCAGGTAGCTGAAAGCCACCAGCCAGACCATCACAAAAGCGAGGTAATTCCAGTTGGAAAGTATCTCTCGGCGGTAAGTGTTCACGTACATCAAGAAGGCCCCGAGGATTAGCCCGGTAAGCAGCAAATAGCCCAAATAAACCGTAAAGCTCGACTTTTTCGAACTGATGTCCGACTCGTACTTTGCCCTGAACGAGACCAGTTTTTCGAAGACCTCGTCCGTGACCAGGTTGCCTTTTTGGACGATGATGTCGCCCTGGCTTACCAATCCACGTGACGGCGACACGCCACTCAGCGCCTCTTGGAGCATGGTTTGCGTGCGAGCTTCGTCATAGGTGATATTAGGCACGAGTGCCGCTTTCAGTAGGGGTAAAACCTCGGCAGGCAGGGGTGTTTTTGTTTTTTCAAAACCTGATTCCAGTGCAGACTCGGCCTGCTCGGGAAGGTAAAATCCGGCACGGGTACGCTTAGAAGTCGTGTTTCTTCGCACCAAGTTTATCACAAAGTTTTCGTTGGTGGAGGTGTGTTCAGGTGAGAGTTGAAGAATGCCCGTAGCGTAGATTTTTTCCAGCAAATTGCGGCCCTGTGTGCGTACCACCTCGATGCGTAGCCCAGGTGGGCGGGAGGTAGCGGCATCGTTCCACCATGCATCAAGCGCAGCTTCAAAGTCCTTTATCTTGGCCCCTGACAGGTCGTTGTTGAGGGTGTAATAAGGCCAGAACTCCCTCATTATCAGTTCCTTGTCCTTTTCCAACTCGGCGCTCGATTTTTTGATAGCAAAATCGAAAGGCGCCGTCAAGTCTTCATAGGGCCATGCCTGTCCTTGGTGAAATTCGTACTTGAACTTCACGTTGTTCGGATACAATAGGCTGATCAACAGCGCCACAGTCACCACCGTACTGACGTTGACTAACTGCTTGAAACTTTTGTAAGCCGTTCCCAATTTTAGGTTCATACGCTGTGCAATTGGCCGTTTTGTGGCCGTGAAGATAGCCCCAATTTTGTTTCAAAGCGCAAACCGTCAAATGTTGTGCGATTCCTGGATTATTGCTTTGGATTATTCTTTTCTTTGTTGAAAAAAACATCCGAAAAAATCCAAGCATGACTTCCAAAACCATAGACGAAGTAATCAAACGGCTTGAAGAAATCGTTGATGACACCGCTAAGCGCAAAGACCCAATGGGCATTTTTGCGCTGGTTTACCTTGGCGTCACCAAATCGGTGAAAGCGGACATTCAACGAAATGTATTTCAGGATGGCCCTCGAATGGAGCGCCTTGACGTTATTTTTGCCAACCGCTACATCCTCGCCCACGATGCCTACCGAGCCTCCCAGCCTTGTACCCAAGCTTGGCTGTCCACCTTCAACGCCGCCAAACGCTTCGACCTGCTCGTGCTCCAGCACTTGCTCATGGGCATGAACGCCCATATCAACCTCGACCTCGGCATAGCTGCATCTGAAGCTGTTTCGCCTGCTGAACTGCCTAGGTTGGAAGCTGATTTCAATAAAATCAACGAACTGTTGGTGGCCAGGATTGATGAAATGCAAGATCGCCTCAGTAAAATTTCGCCCCTACTCTTCCTGCTCGACTGGTTCGGCAAACGTAACGACGAGCGCTTCGCTGAGTTCAGCCTCGTGAAAGCCCGCAACAACGCTTGGAGGGCCGTTAACCGATTGGCCATATTCTCACCCGAAGACAAAGAACTGGAAATCAACGAGTTGGATGGATATGTTGCACTGCTGAACAAGGTCATTGTCAGCCCCGGTGTATTGTTTGGGGCAGTCGTTCGTCTCATCAAATGGTTCGAGGTGAAGGATGTCGGGAAGGTGCTTCAGGTACTCAGGGATTGAATTCAGCTTTGGGTCATGACTTTTAAGCGTAAAAATTAGGGGGTTTGGGGGCGGAACGCCCCTAAAAAAGCTTTCCCCCGACGAGCCGCCGAAGGCGGTGAGGAGGGGGCAATTTTTCGTAAGTTCCTTGGTGAAAAATGATTGCTTTTCACACTGAAACGTCATTAGCCTCAGCTTTTTAGGTAAATCACCGCCATATTTTCAATGGATAAAGCCCAAGAACTGCAAAGGGCATGGCCACTGGCCATGCCCCTAACAACTCATTATTTTATTTTTGGCGAAACTGATAAAAATTACTGCAAGTCAAATTTTACAGGCAAAGTGAACATAACCCGTACAGGGGTTCCACGCTGCTTGCCGGGATTCCATTTGGGCATCAGTTCCACTACCCTTGATGCTTCGGCCCCACATCCAGCGCCTACGTCACGTACTATTTCAATGTTGGAGATGCTCCCGTTACGTTCTACCACAAACCTAATGTAAACGGTTCCTTCCACGCCGTTTTCACGGGCGATGGGGGGGTATTGGATCTTGCTGTAAATAAATTCCAGCATTTTGGTTTCCGCACAAATCTGCCGTTCAGCTTTAACGTCAATATCCTCACAGCCTGGGAAAGTTGGCGCTTCTTCCACCACTTTAAAAATTTCCCGTTCGTGCTCTGCCATTGGCGGTGGAGGAGGAGGAGGCGGCGGTGGTGCAGCCGTCTCTTTTTTTATCACAATCGGCGGTTCAATGGACGTTTCTTCACTGATACTTTGGTCCTCGAAAATCCTAGTTTCGACATCGGGCAGGTCAGTGGCTATCACTTGCACAGCAGGTGGTGGTGGCGGTGGAGGTGGAGGTGGAGGTTCAGCGGTACGGGGTGTTTCCATCTCAATCTCATCACTGATTGAACCCAGAAGACCTGACACGTCCAGTTTTTCATCATAGGTTGTCCAACTGAAAGCGAAAATCATCAGAACAAGCGCAATCACCATCCCATAAATGCGCAGCGAAAGGCTCACCCTGAAGATGTCAAGTTCTGGGTATTTGGTCCTTGCCTCTGAGGGAGAGCCCCACTTCCAATTTTTGTATTTTTCAGTTAGGTTCAATGCCTCAACATGCTTAAAGTGAGACCTTAATGAGAGTAGTAAAATGGTAGAAATGACAATGATGCCAAGTATCCCAAGTTCGATTATTGATGTGGAGGTTTCGAATGACATGACAAATCGTTTTAAGTGCGTAATTATTGACGTTTTATACCCCGAATTTCGGGTGATTGTCAACCCTGCCACCTGCTATTTATCAATGTCAATGGTGATTTTTATCAAAAGAAAACTATTTTCAACCCCAGAATTCAACAACCTCTGGCTTATTTATTCACTGAAAACCTTCCTGTCTCCTCGATATTGCTTCCGATTAAACGATAGTAGTAAATCCCTTCCGGCAGTTGGTTCAGGTTAAAAGCCAAATCAAAGTTGCCGGCTGCGAAGCGGTCTTCGACAACCGTGCCCACAATTCGGCCCAAACCATCAAGTATTTGCAATTGAATTTGGGCTTCTTTTTCAAGCGTCACCTTAAAATAGGCGACATCCGTGGCGGGGTTGGGCTGAACGGAAACATGCGCCTCACCAGAAATCGTCACAGAGCGGATCGGGCTGTATTTTGCGCTTCCGTCCGAGTCCACTTGCCGGAGACGGAAGTAATAGGTGTCAGGATTCAGATTGGAAACGGTGAAGTCGTAGTTGGTAATCTCTCTGGTGGTGCCTTGGCCCGGCACAAACCCAACTACTTGAAAACCAGCGTTTTCTGATTGCATCTCCACCTCAAAACCATTGTTGTCGGATTCGCTGGCAGTAGTCCAAGTGAGCAGGACGTTGCGTTCGTCGGCTTTTGCCACAAAGGCCATCAGTTCGACTGGCAGTGGGGAAAAAGAACCGTCCGAACAAACATACACCGAGGCATCGTCAATGAAAACATCCGATAGATAAATAGAATTGGTGATGCACTCGAACATAATTGTTGGTGAAGTTCCAATGTATGCGCTCAAATCAATCAGTTGGCGAGTCCAGTCGTGTGCCCCCGGGTCGTTGCATTGATTGTAACTTTTGACAATGGAGCCATTTACCTTGATATTGAAAACGTCTCCTCCGCAATCGGTGCGGTCATAACGATACCAGAACTCAAGGTTGGCAAAATGAGCACCTGCCGGAATGGTGATGGTTTGTGACAACCTTGATGTTTCGTTGTTGACCGACCCAAGCCATGCACTGCCGATGGCATTGTGGAAATAATTGGCCCAGTTGTCAATGAGGAAATAACCATTTGACGAATACTCGGTCCAGTTTACATAATTTGACATGTTCCCGTCAGTGACGCTTTCCGAACAAGTTGCATCGCTGGGCGCAATCCGCAGGTCAGCATTGTTGATGTCGAAAAACACGTTGTCCGAACACTTCACCTTTATCCGTGCATTGCCAGTAGCCGTATTTGGTAGGGTGACAGATTGGCTGCCGTCATTGGGCGTAGCGGTGGCCAGGTTGGAAAAAGTAACCCCGCCATCCAACGAAAGCAGAATGTCCACATTTGCGCAGCTAATCGGCGAAGCCGTCGTGCCTGCCACGTCCCAAGTAACGGTTATTGCACCATTGAGCGTCGCTGCGGTGTTGTGGGAGGTAATGGCGAACGGGCCAGCGGCATTGGTGACGTGCAGCACGACACCGTCAGCGCCATAGCCACCGCCCACCGTCCGGTTGTCCCTCACGGTACAGTTAATGTTCAAATCACGGGTCACCGATGGCAGTTTCTCGCCGATGCTGGTAGTATTGTCAAGCATGTCGCTGAGTATTGGGAAAGTCCGTGTAGGGCTAGCGGTGGGTGTAAACGACCTAAACACAGGTGCATTTGTGCTTGACGAACTTGGCGCTCCCTGCGACCCAATGTCCCATTCTTCCCAAGCATAGGTTAGCTCATCGTTGTCGGCATCCGAACCAATGGCGGTCAACTCGAACGGCGTGCTGATTGGAATGTATTTGCCGCTCATGCCGGTGGGATTGGCATTCAAGGTCGGGATGTTGTTGCCGGAGGCAACCGAAGTCGGGCACGTGCTCCCCGTACCAACGGTGGTGTAATGGGTTATTTCGCCCAAGCTGACAAGGTGGAAATAAGCATTGCCTCGCCGTTGGAGGTTCTGCGAAGTGCCACATAAACCCGCATAGCTCATGATGGTGGACCCGCTCCCAGGTTCAAAGGCAGTGCCGGCATAACGGTTTGAAGCTGTACAAGAACCAGTGCTACCATTGAAAGTGTGGTGCGCACTGAATTGATGCCCCATCTCGTGCGCCACATAATCCACATCAAATGCATCGGACTTGGGGTTGCTGGTGGCCGACATGCCCCTTGCCTTTTTTGTGCTATCGCAAACTCCGTTCAGCGTTGCCACGCCGCCAGTACCTGTGCTTACCACATGGCCTATGTCGTAGTTTGAACTGCCAATCACGGCGTCAGTATTTGATTGGTTTTCTGCCAACGTCGGTGGGCTGGAATAGGGGTCTGTTGCGGGATTCGTGTAAATAATAAGGTCATTATTGGAAATTAGCGTAAAACTAACGGCAAGCTCGGTTTCATAAATGCCCCGAACCCTGTTCAGCGTCGTATTGATGGCTGCCAAAGCAAGTGGCACCGTCCCGCCGTGATAGGCAGTATATTCGCCTGCGGCGGCAAAGGCAATCCTGTAAGTGAGCAGGTTTGTGGTAGCCCGGCTGTTCATTCCGATGGGCAGCATGTCCGCTGATGGCACATATTGAGTGCCTCCTTCATCTTCGGTCGTGCAGGAAAACTCAGCTGACTTTTCGTTGAAATAATCGTCACGGTCATAGCTCACGTACACCGTGTTGTCTCCCTTGAAATACGAGTCAATGTAAACAACCTTGCCGGGCATCAAAATCATCCCATGAAAACCCTGTGGCGTCCAATCGAGGTAGGCGGCGGCAGCCGGGTTGGTTACGCCCTGTCCAGAAAAAGTTCGGATTTCCCGGTAACGTGCAGCAAGGTCGGGGTGCATCAGCGAAGCCTCCACAATTGCAAATTCTTCGAAACTTCCATCCGGCATCGGCAAATGGACAATGGCAGTCTCGCCTTGAGTGTTGAAGCGCTGTGGGACACGCTCCAAGGCCGAGCGCATCGAGGCGGCATCCAGCAAAAAACTACTGTACTTTTCAGGAACAATCCAACGTTCTTGGCTGCGGCTGGCTAGGGTACTCTCATCCAAAATCGTCCAAAAATTGCCCTGCCCGAATAAAGGTGTGAATAAGCTGAACAGCAATGCTGTCAGCAGTGAGTAGGTAAGTCGCATTTCCAATTCTTTTAACGGAGGGAGTTCTAAAAAGCCTGATTCAATCTAGTCAAAGGAGGGAGATAACAACAGCTTTTCAATAATCGTGCAAAAAATGGTCAACTTCTCAAAACACTTGGTAATTATTGGGCTTCTTACCCTTTTCACGCAAACTGGCGGGATGCTTTGGTTACTTTTTTTGCCTGCACATTTCTGGTTGAAAAAACGGATGGGGCGACCATGGAAGCGCCGTTTTTTAAGCACTTTCACCTTCCTAGTCTTCTATTTTTTGGTAAATATTTTCGTTGTGCCGCCGCTGGCGAAATGGCAGTGTGGGCGAGTGCCATTGCCCGTTTTTGGTCACCCAAACCTGAAGCCCCACCATGTAATCTATTACTGTGGGCTAAACCACCACTACGTCCGTCCCGAAGTAAAAGCTACCTGCGAGCGGGTGGCCGAAAAGCTGGCAACACAATACCCCGGCACAAGGATTTTCTACCTAGACGCCAATTTTCCGTTCTTCGACGATTACCCGTTGCAGCCTCACTTCACCCATCGCAACGGCACCACCGTGGACATCGCTCTGCATTGGCTCGATGCAAAAACTGGAAAGCAAATCGAGGGCGCACCAACAGCACTTGCTTACGGTGTTAGCGCCACCCCACTTTCTGGCGAGGTGGACTTGGACGAAAAATGCGGGAATTGGCTCCGTAACCTCGAGATGAACATTGTCCAGCATTTTTACAAAAAGGAAAACTACCAACTCGACGAAGTCCGTACTGGCGAGATGACCCGGCTTTTTTCGCTGGAAAAGGCCGTCCGCAAAATCCTACTGGAACCGCACTTGAAAACCCGCCTTGGGCTTGGAAGGATTGACAAAATCAGGTCCCAAGGCTGCAAAGCAGCCCGACACGATGACCATATCCACGTCATTTGGTGATTTTCAAAACGAAAAATCGTAGCTCCCCGACCCCACCCCGGTCAGCACCACATAGCCCTTTTCCGCTTTGCCGATAGTGAAACCAGCCTCGCTTAACGGCTTCCCACCTTCCATCAGCACCTCGGCTTTTTCGGTAGGCACGTAGATGGTAGCGGTCGTGTTGGCCGGAATCTCGACATGGAGCGATGAAGAACCTGGCTCCGTTTTCCAACCAGACTCCAATTTGCCGTAAGGCGTTTGCAGGTCCGCCGAAGCCTGCGTCAGGCCCGCACCAATATGCGGTTTCACGATGATTTTTTTGTATCCGGGCAATCCTGGCTCGGTGTCAAGCCCAGCCACGGAGCGGTACATCCAGTCGCCGATGGCCCCGTATGCGTAGTGGTTGAAGGAGTTCATGCTGGCCTCTTCGAAAGTGCTGTCGGGTTTGATGCCATCCCAGCGCTCCCAAATCGTAGTGGCGCCCATCGTTACCGGGTAGAGCCACGAGGGGTATTTTTCCCGAAGGAAAAGCTCGTAGGCCACGTCGTCGTAACCGAAGCGGGTAAGCACATGGCAGAGGTAGGGCGTGCCGAGAAAACCCGTGGTCAAATGGGTATCGTAGGCCCGGATGTTGTCAACGAGGCGTTTTGCGGCCTGCTGGCGGAAATTGGTGGGCAGCATGTCGAAGTTCAGCGCCAAAACGTACGCCGTCTGTGTTGCAGAGACCAACGCCCCGTTGGGGGTCACGTACTCTCGGTTGAAGGCCGTTTTTATTCTTTCGAGCAATTCGCTGTACTGCTTCGCATCTTCGTTTTTGCCCAAAACATGGGCGGCGTTGATGAGCAATTGGGTACTGTGCGCCCAGAAGCACTGCTGAATGAAAGGCTTGTAGGTAACTGCCGAGTTGCCGATGTTGTCGTTGTTTTCGGAGTAAAAAAGCCAGTCGCCGAACAGGAAACCCGTGTTCCAGAGGTCGTCGTCGAGGCTTTGGTTGGTCATGTAATCCACCCAAGCCTTCATGCTGGGATACTGGTCTTCGAGCACCCGCCTGTCGCCGTAAGCCAGGTACACGTCCCACGGCATGATGGTCGCCACGTCCGCCCACCCGGCCGAACCGCAGGATTGCTCGCCCAACACGTTGGGCACCACGAATGGCACGCTTCCGTCAGGACGCTGGTCATGTGCCACGTCCTTGAGCCATTTGGCATAAAAACCGTGGACATCGTGATTGAAAGCGGCAGTGCGGCAAAACGCCTGGGCATCACCGGTCCAGCCAAGCCGCTCATCTCGCTGCGGGCAATCGGTTGGCACATCGAGGAAGTTGCCCCGTTGTCCCCACTGGATGTTGCTTTGCAATTGGTTGACGAGCGGATTGGAGCAGGTGAAACTGCCCGTTTTCGGCATGTCCGAGTACAGCGCCACTGCGGTAAAATTGGCTGCCGTGAACTCGCTAGGGAAGTCCTCGACCATCACGTACCTAAAACCTTGGAATGTAAAATGCGGCTCGAAAAACTCCGCCCCACCTGTCCCGGCGAGGGTGTACGTGCAGATTTGCTTGGCAGCCCGAAGGTTTTCGATGTAAAAATTGCCCGCCTTGTCGAGTACCTCGGCGTGGAGCAGCTTGACTTTGCTGCCTGCCGACCCTACGGCCCTAACCTCCACCCAGCCCACCAGGTTTTGCCCAAAATCAATCACCCGCTCGCCCTTTGGGGTGGTAAAAATGCGCTGGGGACTGAATCGTTCTTGCTTGCGAATCGGCTCGTTGTAGGTGGCTACTAGCGCTGCTTTGGGCGCTTCCGCAACCTTAACCGACTGCCAGTTCCTTGCCCTGAAATCGGGGCTGCTCCAGCCCGTTTTTACCAGCCGGGCATCAATCGTTTCACCGTGGTAAATCTCCGAATCGAGAATGCTGCCAGTCGAGTAGCGCCAAGAGCCGTCGGATACCACCAGTTCGTGCGTACCATCGGCGTACTCGATGTCAAGTTGGAACATCAGTGAAATATCACTTCCGTAAGTATTTCGTCTATTTCCCCAAGCTAGGTAACTGCGATGCCACCCGCTCCCGAGCGTTATGCCCACTGCGTTGTCGCCCGATTGGAGGAGGTTTGTCACATCGTAAGCCTGGTATTGGATGCGTTTTTGGTAAGCTGTCCAGCCGGGTGTCAGGTAGGCGTTGCCAACCCTTTGGCCATTGATTTGTGCTTCGTAAAGTCCACGAGCGGTGATGTAAGCTGTGGCCGTTTTCACCCTTCTTTTTGCTGAAAATTCTTTACGAAAGATAGGTGAAGGCCAGTTGAGTGAGTCCTCTTGATGGCCAATACCGATCCAAGATGCCTTCCAGTTGGCAGGGTCGAGAAGCCCGGTTTGCCAGAAAGCTGCCTCACTCCAGAGCGACACTTGGCCGGCGCTGTCCCAAACTCGGACTTGCCAATGGTAGCGAGTACCCGGCTTTAGCGTCGGGCCACCGTAAGGCACCAAGACGGAGGCATCAGACCTCACTCTGCCACTTGTCCAGACCAGGTTTTTACCCCGGAGCAAGTCGTCCCGGTCGGTGGCTACCCTGATTTCGTAGGCGGACTGCATCACATTGCGGCGGTTGGCGGCGTCAAGAATCCAGCCCAGGCGAGGCTTTGCTTCGTCCAGCCCAATTGGGTTGGTACGGTTTTCTGTCCTTGGATTTTTGATGGAAAGCTGGCCCAAGGCAACGAAGGCCAGCAGGCAGGATGCCAACGTGGTTAGAAGTTGTTTTTTCATTTTGCTAAATTTCGGGGCAAGATAGTGTCCAAGCCAGAAATTTCAACACATAAAATTGAAAAGTGGCAGCGAAGGCAAAGTCGTCGAATTGTGCGGAAGGATGTGGAGAAGTTTTTCCAATCTTTTCCCGGCTAAATGACTTAACTTTGCCGCATCAAAATCAATGAGATATGGCGATACAAGTACCAAATCCGCTGCAAGTCATCGTAAAGAAATTGCCTAAGCCGCTGCGCAACAAGTATTTACTGTCCATTGCTGTTTTTGCGTCGGTGCTGATTCTTTTTGACAAACACGACTTGCTCACGCAATGGAAATTGCGAGGCTCGGTCAAGCGACTGGAGCACGACAAGGCTTACTATGAGCAGCGGATTGAGCAAGCCAAACTCGACCAGGACAACATCAACAACAACAAAGAACAGTTCGCTCGTGAAAAGTACCACATGCACAAGTCGAACGAAGATGTTTTCATCATCCAAGAAAAATAATTGTGAACGGTGAACGGTGAACATTCCGCAAAATCACAATTCACAATTCACAGCTCACCATTCACATTTCACCATTCACAGTTAAAAATGTCCGTTTTAGTAAACAAAAACTCCCGCATCATCGTCCAGGGCTTCACTGGAAAAGAAGGCACCTTCCACGCTACACAAATGCTTGAATACGGAACCAACTTGGTCGGAGGCGTTACGCCCGGCAAAGGTGGCACCACGCACCTCGACAAGCCCGTTTTCAATACCGTATCCGATGCGGTGAAACTGGCCGGGGCTGATGTTTCCGTCATTTTTGTGCCACCACCATTCGCAGCCGACGCCATCATGGAGGCTGCCGATGCTGGCATCAAAGTCATCATCTGCATCACGGAAGGTATTCCAGTCCAAGATATGGTTAAGGTAAAAGCATACCTCGAAGACATGCCAGAATGCCGACTCGTGGGGCCAAATTGCCCTGGTGTGATAACACCGGGCGAGGCGAAATGCGGTATCATGCCGGGCTTCATCCACAGGCCAGGGCGCATCGGCATCGTGAGTCGCTCTGGCACGTTAACCTACGAAGCGGTTGACCAAGTTACAAAGGCAGGCATGGGCCAGTCCACTTGCATCGGCATTGGCGGCGACCCCATCGTGGGTACCACTACCAAGGACGCTATGCAACTGCTGATGAACGACCCGGAAACCGACGGCATCATCATGATTGGTGAAATCGGCGGCGGCATGGAAGCAGAGGCTGCGCATTACGTGAAGCGCTACGGTACAAAGCCCGTGGTTGGTTTCATTGCCGGACAGACTGCACCGAAAGGCCGCAAGATGGGTCATGCTGGTGCCATCATCGGTGGTGCTGACGACACCGCTGAGTCCAAGATGAAAATCATGGTGGAATGTGGTATCCACGTAGTAAGTTCGCCTGCCACCATTGGTGAGACCATGAGAAAAGCCATTGCTGGAGAGCTTTAACCTCCCCAATTCTAAGTGATAAAAGCCTGCCTTGACTAGTTCAATGGCAGGTTTTCTATTTTATACTCTGCGACAATAGGTTTTTTGCAAAGGGGGTTTGGGGGCGGAACGCCCCCAAAGGCTCCCTCCCCCGACGAGCCGTCGAAGGCGGCGAGGAGGGGAAAAGGTGTTTTCTATAAGATGATACGCACAAAACCTAATGGCGTGAAGTATAAGCCTGGGTCAAACCGCATTTATTCGCTGAAATAGATAGAGGCAAAAAAACAATTTTGAAAAAAAATGAATTCAAAATTTTTCCCATTCAATTGATTTCAAATTCATTAAACATATAATTTTTATTCTATTTAAAATATACCCTACAAGAACGATTCGTGCCGACCCAAACGGGCAACGTTTTTGCCTAATGTGTTTCCAAAGAAAAGAAATAAAGGCTCCATCAAGAAAAGGTCAAAATGGCAAGTTGAGGTCAAAAAACGCTAACGCAAAACTTCAGCTTACAATCAAAATCAAGAACAAGAAAACTGCTTCTTTCTTTTTCCTATCCTGTTTTTCCTATACTTCCATTGATTAAAAAAGGGCTTCACGACAAGTCGAAGTTTGTATGTTCGATTTGGGGTACCCTGTTAGAAAACTTTGGATTTCCCAAGGTGGCAATTTTATTTAAAAGCGCCATTTTGTAAAATTTTCAATTTTACCCAATAGGTCAAACCAACCGTTCCTGCCTGCTGACGCTTGCGTTTTACTCACACTCCAATTCTTTAACTTAAATCCAATCCCATGGTGAATCCGGCAGTTACTCCGGCATTCAGGAGGCGACTATTTGCGTGGTTGTTAGCTTCCTGTACATTCAGTATTTTCGCTTACGCCCAGCCAGTTCCAATCATATCTGGCGAAACGGTAGCGTGCCAGAACGATGCGTATTTCTATACTACCATCAATACGCCCGGCAATACCTACGCCTGGACAGTCTCGCCTGGCGGCGCCATTCTCCAAAACTTAGGCAACACCATCGAAGTAGGTTGGTACGGCCCACAGAACAGCACTCAAACCGTGAGTGTCGTGGAAACGGGCACCGGTGGCATGACAGGTTCAGATGTTCACACAGTTTACATCGTTAGGCAGGTGCTGACGTGTGAAAATACCGTTCAGGTCTCCATTGACCAGGATGGGATTATCGAAATATTGCCCGATATGCTATTGGAAGGAAACTACAATACATACGGTAGTTTTGTAGTGGAAATTTACACCCAACCAGGTGTTTTCCTTGGCAATACTATAACCTGCGCCCAGGTAGGTATGACCCTCATAGGCAAAGTAAGGGACTTGTGCAGCGGGAATTCTTGCTGGTCAACCATGATAGTGGAAGATAAGCTCCCACCTTACTTCCTCTGCCCAACCGTTCCCATCGAAATTCCTTGCGATGCCAATTTGGATTCGATTCCACATCCCTTGGTTTTCGACAATTGCGATATTTCAATCGAGGTAAATTTGGTTGGCTATCAAGTCAACAATACCAATGTCTGCAACGGTGTTTGGATAACTCGAAACTGGACTGCCAAGGATAACCACGGCAACCAAGGATACTGTTCGGAGGTGCTTCACATCAGCCCGAACGGGCCAGTGGACTTCCCGAAAGATACTATTTGGACCTGTACACAGTACGACCTGTATCCAAACATTACCAATCCAACGGCTTTCACCGACAGTTTGCACACCACAGGTTCTGGTCGGCCTTACGGCGTAGGCGGCCCTTACTGCCAATACAACTACCAGCACAGTGACGACACTTTGCAGGTCTGCGGCAGTTCGTTCAAAATTATCCGTACTTGGACAGTGATAGACTGGTGTACAGGTGTAGTTATTTTGGAGGATTTCGAGGGCGATAGCAACCAGCAGCTCATCAAGGTGATGGACTACAACAAGCCATCGATTACTGTACCGACCATTACGTTGAATGCAAACCTGCAAGGTGCCTACCCCAACCCATGCGCTTCCACTGGATTGCTGCCAGCTCCGGTGGTATTTGATTCATGCAATGATGTAACCGTCCGAATTTTCACGGCAGTTGGTGAAGCCATCTATGTGAACGGTGTGGATGGTAAGCAAGGCGGGTACGTACCTGCTCCGGGCTTGAAAATCGGCGCCCACATTGTCACCTACAAAGTGACCGACGCCTGCGGCAATTTTAAGGAAGTAAACTTGGTGGCAACGGTCGTTGACCAAATTGCACCAGTGGGGATTTGTATTGAGTTCACGGACGTCAACCTCGAAGCCAATGGCTTCACGGAAGTACCTGCCGATGCATTCAACCTCGCCAGTTACGACAACTGCTGCCTGGACTATTTCTTGGTAAAAAGAATGGGCGAACCGAACGCCAATTTTGCCACATCCATTGATTTTAGTTGCGAAGATGTGCCGGAAGTAATGGTGGTACTTCGGGTGGTTGACTGCTTCGGCAACTACAACGAGTGCATGGTCACGGCGCATGTCAACGACAAGATTGCGCCGATTTGCATTGCTCCGCAACAAAAAATCATACCCTGCACCGACATGCCTGCCGACGTGACGCAAGCTTGGCTGGACGGCTTCGGGACGGCCACTTTTTATGACAATTGCGATGCAACCATTGTCGAACTTCCGTATGCCGAGAATATCAATGCATGTGGCGAGGGCCACGTCACCCGCTACTGGAAGGTGGTGGATAGCTACGGCAACCAGTCCGGCACTTGCGAGCAGCACATCTACGTGGTACCGAAATCAGACTGGCTCCTCAAATTCCCAGCAGATTTCTACGGCTCCTGCGACGACATCGTGGACGCTGATGAGTTGGAAGTTGTCAATTTCGGCTGCGATTTGTTTGCCGTCAACCACGAGGACCAATACTTTGCCCTCACGCTCGGCGACAGCGCCTGCTACAAAATCGTGCGCACCTGGAAGGTCATCAACTGGTGCAGTTATGACCCGTATGTTCCTTTCAAGATTATCAACCACACTCCGCTCGGCGTTTGGGTGGATGAAGACGACTACAACAACTACGGCTCGTACCAGTACCAACAAATCATTAAAATTTACGACGACACGCCACCAGTGTTGAGCTTTCCATTTTCCAATGTTTATTGCAGCGTGGATGCTACCTGTACTGAGGGCGACGTGTACTTGCCTATCCAAATTGATGGGGTCTGCTCAAATGCCTTCAACGTTGTTTATCACCTTGACCTATACGACGACTTGAGCTACGACCTGAATGGCACTGGCTTTTTTAACGGTCAATTGCCGATGGGCAAACACCGCATCGTGTACGTTGTGGAGGATGGCTGCAACAACGAGGCTCAACTGACGGTGTATTTTGAAGTGAAAGACTGCAAAAATCCAACTGCAGTATGCGAAAACGGCCTCACAGTCGAACTCATGCAGACTGGAATGGTGCCAGTGTGCGCCGATGCGCTTGATTACGGGAGCTACGACAATTGCCCCGGCGACCTGCATATTTCATTTTCACAGGACATCAACGACACTTGCCGCATATTCACTTGTCTTGATTTTGGGGTAAACCCGGTCAACATTTGGGTGACAGACGCTGCGGGCAATCAAGACTTCTGCACGACCTTCATCAACGTCCAAGACAACATGTTCAGTTGTTCAACGGGTGCTCCGGTCAGCGGCCTGATTGCGACAGCAGAAAATGAGCCAGTGGAAGGCGTCTCGGTGATGTTGAACAACAACAACAGCGGAACCCTCGACTTCATGACTGGCTCCGATGGCATGTACCAATTCCCCGGCCTGACCATCGGCGAGGACTACACGGTGACGCCGCTCAAGGACGACGAACCGCTCAACGGTGTCACTACTTTTGACCTCGTGCTGATGTCGAAACATATCCTTGGTGTCTCGCTGTTAACTTCGCCCTACCAGCTCATCGCTGCGGATGCCAACAAATCGAACAGCGTGACAACGTTCGACCTCGTGGAAGTGCGCAAGTTGATTTTGATGATAAACATGGATTTCCCCAACAACACCTCCTGGCGTTTTGTGGAAAAGAGCTACCAATTCCCGAACCCGGCAAATCCGTGGTTGGCGGTATTCCCGGAAGTCACCAACATCAACAACTTGCCCGCTGCGCAAAGTGGAATAGACTTCGTGGCCATTAAAATCGGAGATGTGAATGGCAGTGCAGTCGCCAACGGCCTGACAAGTGAAGAAACTGGCGACCGGAGCGCAGGTACACTGAGCTTCGTGATGGACAACACAGCCTTCCAAACTGGGGCTACCGTGCCGATGACTTTCAAGGCCAAAGATTTCAACACCGTGTACGGTTTCCAGTTTACGATTGATTTCAGCCTAGAATTGCTTGATTTCCAAAGTGTTGTGCAAACTTCCGTGACCAGTGCGGGAAACTTCGGCACCACGTTGACTGACCAAGGTGCAGTGACCGTCAGTTGGGAAACCAACCCACCATTGTCCCTGGTGGACGGCGAGCCAGTCATTACCCTCAATTTCATGGCGAAGGCAGACGGAAGCTTGTCGGATGCGATTGGTATCAGTTCCAGGTTTACTGCGGCTGAGGCGTATGTTGGTGAGCCAGCCGAGCTTTTCGATGTGGCGCTCATCGTCAACAACCCCTCTGCGACAGCAGCAAGCTTGCGTCCAGCATACGAGTTGTTCCAAAACATTCCCAACCCGTTCAGCAAGAAAACGGTTATCGGGTTCCAACTGCCAAATGCTAGCGATGCCACGCTGACGGTTTACGACGCTACTGGCCGTAAAATCACCGTCATCACCCGTGATTTTTACGCCGGCTACAACGAAATCGAACTCGACCGAACCACCCTGCCTTCGACTGGCCTGGTGTTCTACCGCCTCGAAGCTGGGAGCTTCACGGCTACCCGTTCGATGACGATAATGCGATGAAGGGTGAATTGTGAACGGTGAATTGTGAACGGAGGGCAGTTCACAGTTCAAAGTTTACAGTTCACAATTAAGATAGATAGATTTGGAGTAAAATTTGGGCCGCCTCCCGCAAGGGGGCGGTTTCTTTTTTATTGGCTGTGCAAAGATTTAACAGGCTCGAACTGGGGATTTTTCTTTCCTTCGTAAAAAATTTCCACCATGCAAAAAACAGCACGGCTGCTCGCATTTTTGCTGTCGAACATAGCGCTTGCTGCCCCGCTTTTTGCGCAGCAAAAAACAACTGACACGCTGATTGTCAACGAGTTGCAGCCTGTGACGGTCACTGCCTACCGCCTCCAAACTTCCGACCTCGCTACTCCTCTCTCCATTACCACCATTGGCCAACGGCAGCTCCAAAATGGCTCGCAACAGCTTGCCCTTGACGAGGCATTGGCTGGCGTGCCCGGCCTATTCGTGCAGAACGGCACCAACTTCGCCCAAGACATTCGGGTCAGCATCCGTGGCTTCGGGGCAAGGTCGCAGTTCGGCATCCGGGGCGTGAAAATCCTAGTGGACGGCTTCCCGGAAAGCACCCCAGATGGCACCGCACAGGTGGATGCGGTGGACCCAGGTTCACTGACGGGGATTAGCGTGATACGCAGCGGCACGGGCGGTTTGTATGGAAATGCAAGTGGAGGGAGCGTGAATTTTAGCACGATGAAGTTCAATGACGAGGAGTGGATTGAGATAGGTTCATCCGTTGGAAGCTATGGATTTCACAAAAGCCAACTCCGCATGGGCGGCGGCAAGGCAAACAAATTTCTGTATTCTGTCAACAGTTCCTACACCGCCACCGATGGCTACCGTAACCACAGCGCCATGAAAAACTGGTTGGTCAACGGCGGTTTTTTGATTCCGATTGACAGCACCCTGACGATGCGGTGCGTGGTGACATACCTGAACAGCCCGCTTGCACAAGACCCAGGTGCGCTGACGGAGGAGCAAGTGGACGCTGACCCGACAATGGCAAGGGAAGCCAACTTGGTTTACAACGCCGATGAAAGCCTGTGGCAACTGCGCACTGGCATCGGTGTTTCAAAAAAAATCAACCAAAAGCACAGCCTCAACGGCAATATTTATCACACTGACCGTAGTTTTCAAGCCCGTTTGCCTTTTGATTACGTGGAGCTTGAACGGTCGTTCACGGGTGGCACCATCAGCCACGGCTTCAAATCCCGGAACTGGGAACTGTCCGCCGGGATTGACCTAGAGGACCAAAACGATGACCGCAAGCGCTATGAAAACGAAAGTGGGAAAAGAGGAAGCCTGTACGCCAACCAAACGGAAACCTTCCGCTCAATTGGGCTTTTTTTTGTGCAAAAAATCGCATTGGGCAAACGCTTCATGGTGATGCCCTCGTTGCGTTACGACCGGATGGCAATTGGCATTGATGACCATTACCTTGACGACAATTCGAACGATAGTTTCCAACAGAACTACAAAGTCTTCAACCCGACCATTGGGTTGTCGTTTTTGGCTTCGCAACACTTCAATTTTTACTTGAATGCAGGCAGCAATTTTGAGACCCCGACTTTACAGGAATTAGTTACAACCATTGATTTGGGGCCAAATGGCATCAATAAAGACTTGCAGCCACAAAAATCTAAATCCCTTGAGCTGGGCAGTAAAATGCTATTGGCAAATGGCAGGTTCCGGCTGGAAGCCACGCTGTTTCGAATTTGGCTGACCGATGAATTCGTACTGATTTCCGAGTTGGAACGTTCCCGCTTTGAAAATGCCGGAAAATCCAACCGGAAGGGCATTGAGTTGGGCATGACCGGACAACTTGGAAAACACCTTTCGTGTAGCCTCAATTACACTTTTTCTGATTTCAAGTATGAAGAATACAAGTCGTTTGATGGCAACACGACGCCGGGTATCCCCCGGCATTTGTTCGGTACAGCGCTTCGATATGCCAGACCCGAAGGATTTTTTTTCAATTTCTATATCAACAGGATTGGCGAACTGGTGGCCGACGACAGCAATGAAACCCAAGTGCCAGCCTACCTATTGGCCAATGCAAGCACGGGTTGGCGAGTTCAGTTCCCAAAGCTGGAAATCGAGCCGTTTCTCGGCTGCAACAATCTTTTTGACGAAGCCTACAACGCCAACATCCGCATTAATGCAGGTACAAGATTTTATGAACCAGCACCGCTGCGCAACTTTTATGCTGGCGTCAAAGTCCGTTTTTGAATTGGCTATGCGGTGGAATCAACGTAGGTTTGGCTTTCAATTTGTCCGATGAAAAAACTGTTTACTATTTTCCTGCTGGCTATCTCCACGTGTTTATCTGCACAAACGGACACTACCTCCCTCCCGACCCCAACCGAAGACTTGCTCGAAGGCTATTCCCAAGGCCAGGACGAAGACGGCAGTTTCGACTACAACGACCTTTTCGACCGACTCGCACACCTGCGCCGCCGACCCCTCGACCTCAACCAAGCCTCCGCCACCGACCTTGCCGACTTCCCGTTCCTGACCGATTTGCAGCGCAACGCCCTCCCAGAATACCGCAGCAAATACGGCAACCTCATCTCCATCTATGAACTGCAAGCCGTGCCGGGTTACGACCTGCCCACCATCAAGTTGCTGCTGCCTTTCGTGATGGTGGACGAACCCAATTTTTTCGGAAAGGAAAGGCCAACCCTATCCTCCAACCGACAGCAGGTCATCCTGCGCTGGTCGAAGCAACTGGAGGACAAGGCCGGGTTCAGCGTACCCGCTTCGGACACTGCCGCAAGCCGTTACCCCGGCAGCCCTGACCAGTTGTACTTCCGCTACAAGTTCACCCGTGGCGACCGGATTTCGGCTGGAATAACAGCAGAGAAGGATGCTGGCGAAGAATTCTTCAAAGGCAGCAACCGCAAGGGGTTTGATTTTTATTCCGCCCATTTTTTCCTAAAAGACCCCGTGCGGCGGGTCAAGTCATTGGCGCTTGGCGACTACGCCGTAATGATGGGGCAGGGGCTGCTTGTGTACCAAGGATTTGCGCCCCGAAAGAGTGCGCTCAGTACCCTCGTGAGCCGAAGCGGGAAGCCGCTTAGACCATTCAGCTCCGTCAGCGAGTACGATTTTTTCAGGGGGGCAGCGGCCATTTTTGATTTGGGCAAAAAACTGGAACTGCTCACCTTCACCTCCACCCGCCAACGTGACGCAAACCTTTACACCGAGATTGACCCAACAGGTGGCGAACCCGACCTTGCATTCGCCACTTCCCTCCAAACCTCTGGCTTGCACCGCACCGCCAACGAACTTGCCGACCGAGGCGCCATCCAACAAAATTCGGCGGGCGCTTCGCTAAAATTCAACAACCGACGAGTGCAATTTAGCCTCAACGGCCTCTACGAACACCTCGATAAGCCACTACAACGCACAACCGCCGTTTACAACCGCTACTATTTCAACGGGCAATCGCTGCTCAACCTCAGCGTGGATTATGGTTATTCGCTTCGCAATTTTTATGTTTTCGGTGAAACGGCCCGCAGCCAAAACGGCGCTGTGTCCACTGTCAACGGCTTCGTAGCTGCGCTCGACCGCCGGGTTGACCTGGCATTGGTGCACCGCCACTTCGCCCGTGACTACCAGTCGCTGAACGCCAAGCCCTTCGCCGAATCCTCTGGAGGGTTGAACGAACGGGGCACCTACCTTGGGCTGCAAGTACAGCCGACCCAACGCTGGCGAATGAACGCTTACTTCGACCAGTGGCGGCACGAATGGGCCAGGTTTGGCGTGGACGGCCCTTCGCAGGGAAGCGAGTGGCTGGCCCGTGCGACCTTTACCCAGAAACGGAAACTGGAATTATACGTCCAATTGCGGAGCGAAAAAAAGGAAGTGAACCTGCCCGACAACGAGACCAAGCTTGACCAAGTTGCCACCCGCCACAACCTCCAAGGCAGACTCAACCTCTCGCTCAAACTGCACCCCGCTGTGGAGTGGCGCAGCCGCCTCGACCTCGGCTCATCCGAAACGGCAGGTGTAAAACTGAAGGGCATGGCCATGTTTCAGGAACTGATTTTCAAACCTTTGGGGTCGCCGTTCACAGCCAGCACCCGCTTTGCCATTTTCTCCACCGAAGACTATGCCTTTCGCTTCTATTCATTCGAGCGGGATGTACTCAACGACTTCTCCATCCCTGCCTACTATGGCCGAGGCAGCCGTTTTTACGTGAACCTGGGCTATCGGCTCAACAGCCAAATTCGGCTGGAGGCCAGGTACGTCTCAACTTTTTACCCAAATTTAACCGAGATCGGAAGCGGGTTGGAGGCAACGCCAGGGCAGCGGAGGTCGGAAGTTAAATTGCAGTTGAGGGGGGAATTTTGAGGCGGTTGGGTTGGTTTTGCGCAATCACAATTTTTGTCAAACTAAACCAGCGACCCGGTCAGTTGCTAGCTGTGGCCAGCAACGGGTCAATTCAAGAAAAGCCATGGTCAAAACCTACGTTGAAAGTCAAGATTTCAAAGGGAAAGATTACACCCAAAAGCCGCTCGGCATTGCTGAGTATGAAAACTGCAGCTTCACTGATTGCAATTTTTTAGGCACCGATTTGTCTGACCTTGTTTTTTTGGACTGCATGATTGAAAGCTGTGACCTAAGCAACGCCAAGCTCAATGGAACAGCGTTCCGAACCGTGCGCTTCAAGCACTGCAAGCTTTTGGGCCTCCATTTTGACGACTGCAACGCCTTCTTGCTCTCGCTCAGTTTTGATGCTTGTGTGCTGAACTACTCCATCTTTTTCAAATTGAAACTAAAAAACACCCAGTTCCAGGACTGCAAGCTCGAAGAAGTGGATTTTACGGAAGCTGACTTGTCCAACGCTGTTTTTCATCAATGCAACCTACAAAAAGCTGTGTTTGAAAAAACCAATTTGCAAGGGGCGGATTTTCGGTCGGCTTACAACTTCTCCATTGACCCGGAACAGAACCGGATAAAAAAGGCAAAGTTTTCTGCACAGAATATTGTGGGGCTTTTGGACAGATACGATATCACTATCACTCCATAAAGCATGGTTGACCAACCCGATGCAGCGGAGAAAAACCATTTCACTTTCCTTTTTCAATTTAGTTTCAAAATCAACAATTGGCGGAATCAACGAGTTTGTTCATAAACAAATTGAAAAATATTATTTTTGTCGTGGAATCGGCAAACAAGAAATTATTTGGCGACATTAACCTATTGGGTACGTCAGAAAAGCATAAATTTGAGCTTCGACCTTCATTCAATTGTTAGATTGGACATCTCTGTCAAATATTTTTCACGCCTGTTGCCGTAATTCACCACTTGGAAACATCTGGTACTTTTCAAACGACTTCTGCCGAAGTCACCTAACTTTGTCATCAAATATTCATCAAAATACTTTTCACGTATGAAGCATTCAATTCTACTCTTAACTCTTTTTTTACTGACTGTTCAACAATATTCCTTTGCTCAAAAGGATTGTTGTTTTTCACTCGACTTGTCAGCAAACGGTTCGTTTCCGGTTCAGTATACCCAAACCAGTGGCAGTGGTTTGATAGCCGATGATGTTAGTTGTTCTTGCCTCAGCGGAGAGGGAGGCAGCACTTGGTTCTCCTTCTCAACTGTAACCGGGGGTTCAATATCTATATTCATTGAACCAAAAACACCGCCAGGCGCCGACTTCAATTTTTCTTTGTGGGAAGACTCCTGTCCTTGTCAAGCCACGCCCAGCTCGCCTGTCCAGGTGCCCATAGCCTGTAATTCAGTTGCAGGACTTGGCCCAACTGGAATTTCACAAACTGCACCCAATGCCGAGTTTGTAGGAGGTGTCGTTTTCTTGGATATTGGCAAGAACTATTTCTTGTTAGTTTCAAATGTAAATAACACTGGCGAGTCCTTCACAATAACAGTAGGTGGCTCTTCCATACTTGCACCTCGCATACCACCTCCTAATGGCGGAGACATTGAAGGCCCCAGCGAAATTTGTGCCGGTGGTTCTGTGCTTTTTACCGTGCCCCCAACACTGGGTGCCAACAACTATGCATGGTCGGTGACGCCGGGTGGCATTACCCAAAACGGGCCTACCCCTTTTCATGAGCTTCAATTCCCAAATGTTGGAACATACGAGGTCTGTGTAACACCATCTGGTACGCAATTGGGTTGCTTTGATGCTGATTCAAGTTGCATTACAGTGAATGTCACCCAATTGCCAGTACCCGCTGGCTACGAATCAGCTTACGTCTGTACCAACGACTACTACGTGGCGGGCAACGGCGATGTGTTTTACTATGGTGGCGTCTTCGACTTGGTGTACGATTCGTGGCAGGGCTGCGACAGTATCGTGCGCTTAAATTTGATCCAAAAAGTTTCAGACTTCAAAGTGACGGTCAAGGAAGTTTGTGCAGGCGAATGTGTGGAATGGGGGGGCGAAACCATCTGCGAATCAGGCACTTACGACGAGGTGCTGCAAAACCAGTTCGGCTGTGACAGCACAAATCAACTCTTGCTGATTTCCGTGCCCATCGAAACAATCATCAAGGGAGCTGATACGATTGATTGCATCACGCCGAGCATTGTGCTAACGAGCGTCGGTTCGATATACGCAGCCAACCCAAAGTACACTTGGCGAAAAGGCAACACGGTCGTTGGCACTAACCCGACACTGACTGTCACTACCGGAGGCACCTATTCCTTGCAAATCAATAGCATCGTGGCGGGCGACACCTGCATGGACGTGGCAACGGTCGTCATTGTTCAAAATACCACCCCACCGCAAGGCGTGGTCGCAACGGGCGGCAATGTCAACTGCTACACCGCCCAAGTGGCTCTCATGGGAAGCTCAACAACGCCTGGCGTGTCCTATTCATGGACTGGGCCTAACGGCTTCACATCCAACCAGCAAAACCCTACCGTCAGCGTTCAGGGCAACTACGTGCTAACCGTGACTGGCTCGAACGGCTGCACGAAGACCGCCACAGCGGTGGTGTCGGAAAACAAGGTGCCGCCTACCGTGGCTGCAACTACCAATGGCACGCTCAATTGCAACGCAACATCCGTGTTGTTGAGCGGAGCTGGCTCTTCCACGGGCAGCCAGTTCACCTACGCTTGGACAACCACCAATGGCAATATCGTATCCAATGGAACCACGCTCACACCAACTGTCAACCAAGCGGGCACTTACGTGCTGACCGTCACCAACACCACCAACGGCTGCACCAGCACCGCTTCGACTACTGTGATACAACTGCCGCCCGTCACATCGCAAATTAGCAGCTCAACCAACGTGGCCTGCTTTGGCGAGACAAGCGGTTCGGCCACCGTTTCCGCCAGCGGCGGCAATGGCAGCTACACCTACGGTTGGTCGAACGGCCAAACGACGGCCACTGCTTCCAACCTGCTCGCAGGAAACTACTCGGTCATTGTGACGGATGGCAACGGCTGCACTTCCTCGCAATCAGTGGTCATTTCGCAACCACCAAACTTGGTGGCCAACGCCTCGGCCACGCCACAAACCATTTTTGGCGTGGACAACGGAACGGCCACGGCCAACCCAATGGGCGGCACAGGCAACTACACTTACCTGTGGAGCAACGGTGAAACCACCCAGTCCATTACCGGTCTTGCCCCCGCCAACTACATGGTTGTGGTAACGGACGAAAACGGTTGCACGGCTTCGCAAACCGTAACCGTCTCCGCCAATGACTGCATCGTGAAGGCCAATATTGACCAAACAAACGTTTCCTGCCCGGGTGCTGCCGATGGCTCGGCGACCATCAACTTGGAAAATGCTAACCCGCCGTTTACCTTTATTTGGTCAAATGGTGAGACGACCCAAACGGTCACCGGACTTGCCGGAGGCACTTACGATGTCTCTGCCACGGACGCCAATGGCTGCGAAGTGGTTACGACGGTGATCATCGAGGAGCCTCAGCCGTTCAATTCGAACGCCACCGCTACCGACCTCACGGCCTACAACTCCAATGACGGCACTGCCAGCGCCAACCCAACGGGTGGCACTTCACCCTACACTTTCCTTTGGGACAATGGCGAAACCACCGAAACCATCAGCAACCTTTCGCCTGGCGACTACACCGTAGTGGTCACAGATGCAAACGGCTGTCAATCGGAACAAACCGTGACGGTTAACCAGTACAGTTGCGGATTGGCTGCGACCATACTTTTGAGCGAAATCAGCTGCAACGGCGCAAGCGATGGCCAAGCCACGCTTTCCTTGGTGGGTGGCATTGCTCCATTCACTTATCTGTGGTCAAATGGCGAAACGACGGCCACCATCACCGGCCTCTCAGCAGGTACTTATATTGGCACAGCTACCGATGAATCTGGTTGCCCAGCCATTGCGGAAGCTACCCTGATTGCCCCCAACGCATTGGGCGTAGCCGTCGTCGAAATGACGGAAGCCGAATGTGGCGCTTCAGACGGTAGCTTGACCGTGCTTGGCACGGGCGGCACACCCGACTACACCTACCTCTGGCAGTCGGGCGAAACAACGCCCAACGTAACTGGCCTAACAGCAGGCACTTACACCGTGGCCATCACCGACGCCAACGACTGCACGAACAACTTCGATGTTTTGTTGGGAACAAACGACGATGTGCCGCCGGTGGCAGCAACCCAGAACATTACCCTGGAACTGGACGCCAATGGCCAAGCCAACGCCAATGCAACGGACGTGGACAATGGCAGCACCGATGACTGTTCCATCGCATCCTACGCCCTTGACCCATCGGATTTTAATTGCGATGATTTGGGTGAAAACACTGTGACGCTTTCCGTGACGGATGTTGGCAACAACACCTCGACTGCAACGGCCATCGTAACGGTTGTTGACAATACATCGCCAGTCTTGAACCTTCAGGACATTAGCGTCACCATTGACATTACGGGCGTGGCCACCATCACTCCACAAATGGTGGACAATGGCAGCACCGACAACTGCGGCATCGTGACTTTGACCCTGAGCCAAACCAGCTTCGGCTGCAACAACGCTGGGCCGAACAACGTGGAAGTGACCGCTACCGACGCCAGCGGCAATACCAGCACAGCCACCGTGGTCGTGAACGTGATGGAAAGTGCACCACCAGAAATTGATTGTCCAGCAGGCATTGTGTTACCCTACTGCGACCCTGTGGCGGCGTTTGATGTGACTGCTACGGACAACTGTGCCGGAGCAGTGACGCTCACCCAAAACAGTGGTTTGCCAAGTGGTTCAACCTATCCGGTTGGCAATACGACCGTGTCATTCACCGCCACCGACGTCAGTGGCAACACCGCCGTTTGCAGCTTTGTGATAACGGTGCCGCTAGCAATGACGGTCGGCCTAAGCAAGGTGGACGTAACTTGTTTTGGTGAAAACGACGGCAGCGCCAACGCAACGCCCACAGGCGGCTCACAGCCCTACACCTACCTGTGGAGCAGCGGCGACGACACACCTTCGGCCAACGGCCTAGTTGCTGGACAATACTCTGTCAGCGTAACGGATGCAGGGGGCTGCACAGTCGTGCAAACGGTGACCGTGAACCAACCAACCGACTTTACAACGACGCTGGTGGACATCGTCAACGCTTCCAACAACCAATCAAACGGCTCCATTGACGTGGCCGTGGGTGGCGGCGTGACGCCTTACACCTTCGTTTGGAAAAACCCGGCTGGTCTTATTATTGGCAATTCGGAAGACATCAGCGGACTGCCTGCTGGCACTTATACCCTCGTTGCTACCGATGCCAACGGCTGTGTATCGCAGAGCGGCTACACCATACAGAACACTAACGCCACTACCGAGGCGGGACTCGACAGCCATATCCTGCTGTACCCGAACCCAACTTCAGGTGAGGTGACACTGGAACTATCAGGCTTGACCAACCCCGACCATCTGGAAGTGACCGCTTTCGACGTGATGGGCAGGCAGGTGCTGCACCACAATGCCATTGGCACCAAGCAACTGCTCAACTTTACCGACAAACCCTCTGGCGTTTACCTCTTGAAAATCGTTGTGGGTAACGAAATGTTGACCAAGCGGTTGGTGGTGAACAGGTAAGAAGCTCATATTTGTAACGAAATTGAATGGGCCGGGCAACGCAAGTCGCTCGGCCCATTTCATTGGAATATTTCCCTAAATTCATCCGACATACTGAATGGTATATCGCCCAAATATTTCACCTTAGTTGCTAAATATTGCTTCATCTCAAGGTAATTCTGGTGATAAAACGTAGATATTTTCACCATCTTTTTGATGCCTTTTATCAAATACAAGTATTCATATTCAGCATAGTTGGACTCCAGCATTGACGTGGCAAATCCGTCAAATTCACTCAAAGCGAATGATTGAATGATTTGACTGAACCAATTCCAATAAGACTTCTAACCATGATGGAATCTTCTTCTATCGTTACTGCAATAACTTTGGTTCTTAATTCCCCAAACACTGACCAAACCCAAGCAACGGTAATCACCACAAAAAGGATACTATAAATATAAAGCGCTTCAGGTATCACTTCATGCAACACTTCATGCAGTATTAAGAAAAAAAATCCGGCCAAGAATATTGCCAGTACAAGCGGGAAAACGGACCATAGTCGAAATTTGGATTTAATCATTTGCTGCTATTCAAGTCATGGTGGGTTTACTAATAATTGTTCCAAGTTGTTCAGGTTTCTTTTTGTGGACACCTGCCCTTAAAACTATGCTCAAAGGTAAAAAAGCTAACAGATATGGCTCCTAAAAATGTCCTATGTTGGAGTTGTGTGAATGGGGCTGACTTTCCAAATGAGCGGATTATCCAACCTGCTGGTTCGAACCCAAAAACAGGACACAAACTCAGCGGGTGACTGGACGCCAGCTAGCCACCGGGAGACCCTGCTAAAGCTAGTTTGCAAAGCTCAATTTAATTCAAGTTCTTTGTTTTTTCCTTTCACTTTTAATACAACTGTATGAACAGGTTTCTTTGGACGCAAAAACAAAACTTCGGACCATCTCCCCGACATGAGGCTGCAATGACCTTTGATGCTGTTAGCAACCGAGTTGTGCTTTTCGGAGGTTATCTGGGTTTGGGAAAAGGCGATGGCACGGATACTTGGAATTGGAGCGGCAGGTATTGGACGCAAGTGGGCAAAAATGGACCAAGTGATCGGTTCAATGCGGCGATTGCCTTTGATGGAGAAAAAGTAATCCTGCACGGTGGTTATAAAAATTTGGGCACTGGTATTTGGTTTAATGAAACCTGGTCATGGGATGGCCAGGATTGGACCAAATTGAATGACCAGGGTCCATCTCGAACGGGCCATGTGATGGCATACGATGAACGGCGCAACCGAGTGGTCTTGTTTGGTGGCGCAAATAAAGGATACTGGCCGGATACCTGGGAATGGGATGGAATTGAATGGACCCAAGTGGCTGAAACAGGGCCTTCTGCTAGAGTCGGCTCTGTAATGGCTTATGATACTGTTAGTGAAAGAATGATACTTTTTGGCGGTTCAAACTGTCCGAATGATACCTGGGAATGGGATGGTACAGAATGGACTCAGGTAAGCGATATGGGGCCCGCTGCACGGGAAACACACAGTTTAGCTTCCTCTCCTTCAGGCATCATCCTTTTTGGCGGAGGCATTCCCAAAGACGCTACAAGAAGTACATGGAATTACTTGGGCGATACTTGGTTATGGCAGGATAACTATTGGACGCAGGTACAGAATTCAGGACCAACTGCCCGTGCAAATCATGCAATGGCATTTGATACCCTCCGGCAATGTGTGGTTTTATTCGGAGGTTTCAACGGAAATGGGATTGGAGATACGTGGGAACTTTGGGAAAAATAAACGATTTAACCTGCCCTAGTAGTGCCATTATTAATTGAACAACTGGAAGCCAGCAGATTGCTTTTTGCTTCCATACGGCATTGCAGCATATTGGTTTCTGTGGTTTAAGGCTAATGTTTCTTCATCAGTTCATGCAGCTTCTGTTGCAGCCATTCCCGCTTTGCCACCGCCTTTTGCATGACTAGCTTATCCATCAGTTTCTTCACACGGACGGTATTGCCCAGGGTCTTGGGAGCTATGATTTGTCGTCCGCCCCGACGAGGCGGTGGCGATGTACTTCGAGGAAGTTGGAAGCCCATTCCACTTTGCCTAACTTCAGTGCGACCGTGATAGCACTTTGAAGGGTGCTGGCGATGATGGGCTGGCTGGGTAGTCTATTATTCATTTGTCCATCTCCCCCACTTTCTTGAGTAACCACTTCCATTCGGGAAGTTCACCGTTCGCCTGCACCTTGGCCTTGATGCTGCGTAGGCGTTTTTTGGCCTTTTCGAAGCGTGCCTTGTGCAGTTCCTGGACCAGCGTGAGGAAGTGCCTGTTGGCCATGAGGTAGTCCCTTGCAACGATGTGTTGGTTCCTTGACAGCCAGGTGGAAAAGCTGTCATGTAGGGCTTCAAAGCGGAAGTCATCCTTCATCTCAAAATAGGTTTTCAATCGTATCCGTTTTTCGATGACCAGATTGTAAGGGTTGTCCTGTTGTACCGAATTGGGGCCTTCCAGCATCTCCAGCGCAGCGGTGTAGTTGGCCTTTGCAAAGTGAACCATAGCCTGGCAAAGGTCGTAACTCTTATCTGTCACAGGCAGCATTTGCTTGTTGTTTTCCATGAACTGAGTCGCCCAGTCTGTTTCCTCGACCAGCAAGGCGAGCGTCACTATGTTTTTGTACATGCCTGGTGTGAGCACCGCCCCTTGCTCATACACGTGGCTGTCCACCAGTAATTTGTACCAGGTAAACTGCTCTTCATAGCGTCGCTCCTTGTCCACAAACACCTTCTTGATGTTGTTCAACAAAAAAACACTGAGCAGGGAGAGGTCTGGCACCGACAAGCGGCTACCCAGTTCGAGTACCCTGTTTTTCAGTTTGTGATAATGCGTTGCGATGTCGGAGGGATCATCGGAGGTGAGCAGATGATAAGCATTGAGCCAAAGGCCAAGTACATCGGCATAGGCCGCATGTCTTGCCATTGCCTGCGCCGCATCGGGGAGCAGACTGGGCAGTAGGCCATAATCAAAAGCGAACCTGCCGCCGAGCACCTTTCCCCGGTTCGCCATCAGGCTGGCATACATGAGCTTATGCGTTAGGTAAAAGAGGTCCAGTGACTCGGAAGCAGCCTGAAAATTGACATCCGTCACAAAATCATCGGACTTGCCGCTTTTCATACGGCTGATGGCATCTTCAAGCTGATAGAGGTCAAGAAAAAAAGCACCATCCATGACGGGTCGGTGCAGGTGCGCCTGTTCCATCTTCGCCGCATGGAGGTCGAAATCGTGCAGCAGATTTTGCTTGTCAAAAAACCGGAGGAGGGATAAATCCTGCTGAAACTCGTTGCCCATGCTGGCCTTCACATGCACATAGGTTTCGAGCAACTTGAGCAGCTTTGAGCGCAGTTTGCGGAGTTTGGCCTCTTCAAATGGTTCCCCAGGGAACAGGTGCTTGAAGGCAGCCTCCTCGCACAGGCTGTCCTCCTCAAAATCGGGAGCAAATTTGCAGAGCCAGTCAAATAACTTGATAACCAATGCATTGGTGTTGAAATAGGGTGAGACGAGAAATTGAGCGATTTCTCGCACTGATGGCTTGTCCACAACCGTCACACCGCCCATTGCCGATGTTGTCATTTTCTCAAGTAACCTTATCAGTTTGGTCTGTTTCATACTGCGTTTACTGGCGATTTTATTTTCGGGGGACAATTTGCAGAAATTGTAATTGCAAACTTGGGTCAAAATTAGCCACCTTTGACAAAGAATTTTTAACACACTTAATTCAAAACAAAATGAACAAGACTTTTCAACTTTCTTCCTGCTTCAAAGCTGTTTTCTCAGTAATGATTTTTGCAACCTTCTGGGCTTGCAGCGGCACTTGCCCAAAGCCGACCAACTTTAATGTCAGTCATACAATTGACAGTGCCACAGGCGACTTGTTGTTGAATTACACATGGGATGCCAACAGCGCTGGCAATTATAAGCTCGACTTGACAACAAAGAACGGCACCGCATTGCCCAGCCTAGTGATAAGTACTACCACTCATACCCAAAGCATTCCCTGGAATCCCACCGGACAGGTCATGGCTAAGCTTGCAAGTGTATGTGGCGATAGTATTTATTCAGAAACTTCCAACCTTAGAATAACAATAAATGTAAATGCAAATGCAATGGATTCGGTTGCAACAGTGGACGTTGACGTGTTTTGATTTTGAACAACCTATTGCTATACCCTAAAAGCACTTTTTAAACAAATAATTACCAGCTTATTCCCTTTATAACCACCGCCACAACATGCATGATTGATGGCAACAGTTATTCTTATGTCCAAGTTAACCCTAAAAAACCTTTTTGTCAGGTTAATTAAAGCTCAATATGCCATGAAGCAGAAACCTCCAGTTGTGCTGGCAAGTAACGATGAAGAAGAAACCAATCTTGCTCTTGCATTAAAATCCATTAACGATGACCACTTGTTACGACAAAAAATAGAAAAATGGCTGGTGAACCATGGCGACACGACGACAAAGGCCAAAGTGATAATGCAGGAGGCCCTATCCATTATTGAACGGAACATACGAGAAGGAAAATGCAAGGAGAAGAATACTTTGAAAGGATATTATTTCGGCATGGTTCGATATATCTGGCTTGACAGATGCCGCAGTAGCACTTCTAAAAATGAAGGGTTGCCATCAAATGAGGAACCTCCCATTGAATATATTGAGTAATAGAGAATGAAGTATACGCTGCGCTAATAGGTTTTGTGCAAACAGGGGTTTGGGGCGGAACGCCCCAACCCGTCTCCCCCGACGAGCCGCCGGAGGCGGCGAGGAGGGGCAAATTCGATTTGCACAAAACTATTAGTTTGAACTATAAAAAGGCATACATGCTATTGCTTTATACTTTAGTCCATTGAACGTAGTTCGATTGCTGCCTGGTGGGAAAAAACCATTTTTAAAGCATGATACCTTACAAGATGGACTATATGCAAAGCAGGCGGTTGTATTTAGTACATCTCATTTCTCTACATTCCTAAGTCGAATATTTAAACCATTACCACAATATGAACCTACTTGACGAATATCCAAACTTTCAACTTTCCGAAAACAACAAGATTGATTCCCGGAAATACACCCTGTTCGATGTGCAGATTGACCCCCGATTGGATGCATTGAGCATTATTGACCGGCTTGACATTTTGAATAGCTATATCGAAGATGCAGACGTACACTGCATGACGGCAAACCGTCGGTATGCTATTGACGGTGTGGGTACCGAACGTACTGTATTTGACCCTTCTACAAATGGCTTGGTTAAAATGGTCAATTTTAGCAGCAATGACTACTTAAATATGAGCCAGCATCCAAGGGTAATAGCAGCAGCAATGGATGCACTCAGGCAGTACGGAGCAGGTTCAGGAGCTTCTTGCAATGCCGCTGGCCGCACCAAAATGAAGGTGGACTTAGAGGCGGAAATTGCAGACACTTTTGAGTATGAGGGAGCCTTGGTCTATCCTACTGGATTTATGACAAATACTGGCGTGCTTAATGCAGTGCTTCGTAAAAATGATGTGGCCATTCTCGACATGCTCTCCCATGCAAGCATCATGGATGGGGTGGAGTGCCGCAACAAGTTGTTTTTCTTGCACAATGATATGCAATCGCTGGAGTCAACCCTCAGCAGAGCTAAGCGACAATACAGCAATATGGTCGTGGTCACGGATGGCGTATTTTCGATGGATGGCGACATTGCCAACCTCCCTGAAATTGCTGGGCTTTGCAAAAAATATAGTGCTCTGTTAATGGTGGACGAGGCACATGCCTTCGGGGTGTTGGGGAAAAACGGCCTGGGCATGGCCGACCACTTCAATATGCCGCCCGATACCATTGACATCCTCGTCGGCACTTTCAGCAAATCCATTGGCAGCGCAGGCGGTTTTGTGACGGGCAGCAAAGCGTTGGTCACTTACTTGCGGTTTGGCAGTCGGCCTTATATTTTCACGACGGCTCCATTCGTACCTGCCATGGCCGCTGCACTTGAATCCATTCGAGTCATCAAAGAAGACTCGGAACGAAGGGCAAATCTTTGGCGCAACATCCGTTACTTCAAATCAAAACTAAAGGCCAACAAGTTCAATATCGGCAATGCCGAAACGTCTATTTTCCCGGTTATCTTGGGCAACCATAATCGGGTCTTGGATGTCGCCCGCATCATGGGTATGAATGGTGTGTTGGCCACGGGTTTTCCTTATCCAATTGTAGCGAGAAAACAAACCCGGGTCAGGATGACAGTAACAGCAGGCATGACCCTTGAACAGTTGGACAAAGGACATGATGTTTTGTGCAATGCCATCGCACAATCAGAGGCATCAGAAAAAGTGATGGTAAGAGAAACGATTCCTCAATAATTATATGATACTACATTATGGGGACAGGAAAAAACTTGATAATGGCTACAAGGTCATTCGCAAAAGAAGACCGTACTAAAAGTTGGCTTTATACTGTCAGCACATTGGTGCTGCTTACATTGATGTTTATGGGCACTTATTGGAATCTTAATTGGGGTCTCCGAATTGTATGCAGCCTGTGTACGGCATTTGTATTTACCAGAATGTTCGTCATTTATCACGACTATCTTCATCATACTATTCTCAGAAATTCTACTTTGGCAAAAGTGATTTTTTATATTTTTGGTTTGTTTACTTTAGCACCCAATAGCATTTGGAAACGGAGCCATGATTATCACCATAATCATAATTCAAAATTGTATAGTGCAAGTATTGGTTCTTTCCCGGTTGCTACCAAAAACCAGTTTTTGAATGCAAGTAGGAGAGAACAGTTTTTATACTTATGTGCTCGACACCCAATAACCATTATATTTGGATACTGTACGGTTTTTTTATACGGCATGTGCGTTAAGCCACTGATGAGTAAACCCAAACAACATATTGATGCCCTGCTTGCATTAGTGCTTCATGTTATTTTAGGAAGCTGCCTTGTCTGGCATGGCGGAATAGCATCGCTTTTTTTATCTCTAATTTTGCCTTGTTTTCTTACGTTTGGGTTTGGTGCCTATCTGTTTTATGCACAGCATAATTTTCCCAACGTTACCTTTGAGTCCAAAGAACACTGGGCTTATGAACATGCCGCACTTGAGTCATCAAGCTATATGGTAATGGGTCGGTTTATGCGTTGGGTAACAGGCAATATCGGCTTCCACCATATTCATCATATCAATAGTAGAATACCTTTTTATTGCTTACCAGCAGTGATGGCAAAGTTTCCGGAGTTTCAACAAGCAAAAACTACATCCCTGTACTGGAAAGACATAAGAGCTTGCTTGAGGCTTAAAATTTGGGATACTGAGCAGGGCAAGATGCTAAGTCTAAGCGAATTGAAGCAATGTCAATTACACAATATTCCTAAGATTGATGGGAATAAAATCCATGAAAAAGTTTCCGTTAAAATTGACGTGAGTGGCACAACAAATTTCCCAATCACTATCATCAAAAATTAAAGCGAGTTCAAGCTGTTTTTTACTGTGTCCCTGAATCAACCCTAAACCCTCAACCAAATGTGGACAGCTCCTTCGGTATCCCGGAGGAGTTTTTTTTTGCTGTAATACAGTGTACTGAAAGAATGAACAAAGGCAAGGTTCACCTTAGGTACCCCATTAAGCAACTTAACCATTCTGCATTCCAACTCCGTCCAATGATATTCAAACTTTGTGCTTCAACCTTGCAACTTAGTCCGTCGGTGTCGTCACCCTTCGCTTTTCCATCGTTCTATCCCCAGCAGATTCTTCCCCAACTCCGACAATTCAGCAGTCCCATACCGAGTCTGCTCCCACCGCCGTGGGTCACCGGGAAAGGCATAGCCTTCTGGTGCAATGCGGTCCCGCCAGGAGCTGATGCGCCATTGGCGAAGGGCTTCGTTGTCCTCCTGTGCGGGCATCATGGCGATGTACTGGGCCATGCGCACCTTGTCTTCAGTGCGATTGGGACGAATGCCGTGGGCGAGGGTGCTGTTGAAGATGAGCAGGTCGCCCGCCTCCATGCGCACTTTCACTGGCTCGAAGCCCGAAGTGTCCGGCTTGAAGTGGTCACGGTCGGCTGGTTGAGTGAGCTTCCAGGTGTCGTAGGTCCTGAACAGTTCGGGGATGCACTGGAAGCCGCCCATGTTCTCGTCCGTCTGGTCGGCGAGGGCGAGCACGCCCTGCACGTTCACGGGGCGGGTCTCTGGGTCATAGTCCCAATGGATGAAGCCCTTGTACTCGTGGCCGGGTCGCATGGGCAGGTTGAGGTTGGCCCGGTCAATGGTCACCCAGAGTTTTTCGGTGCCCCAGATGTCCACGAAAGCGTCGTAAATGCGGGGCCATTGGCGGTTGTCCCAGAGCAGTTGGTGGTTGTAGACCTCCACCATGCCGGTGTTGGTGAGTTCCTTCATCTGCATTTCGGCACGGGGCGGTGTGTACCAGGTCGTGGGGTCGTTGGCGTCTTTCTCCTCAAACTCCCAGAGAAAGTCGGCGGTGCGCTGCACCTGTTCTCGTGGTACGGCGTTTTTCACCACCACATAGCCGTTTTGCAGCCAGAATGACCAGTCATCTTCGGAGAGCACCCGCAACGGCTTCCCATTCGAGCGGTCGTTGAACTTCATTGGGCTGCTGATGGCGGTGGAGGGATTGCCGGGAATGTCGGTGTGGGCGTTTTTTGGGAGCATGGTGGGCGTCATCGTTTCGGCTTTCATTGCTTGATTGTTTTATTTTTGAATTGTTGAATTGTTGGGTGGGGTTGATTCGTATTGGTGTTTTGTCATCACGCAAGGAACCGTCCATGCCATCTGTGTTGTCCCTCAAAGCGTGGACGGGTCGTTGGACTATGACAAGGGATCAGTAAAAAACCGTTGCCAAAACATTCATGGCAAATCTACCTTTTGCAGCTTGTTTTTTACGTTGCTTTGCAGCAAATTTTCACCAAAAACAAAAAAACATGGCCACAGAAAAAGCACCCGTCTCCAGCGTTGAAAACAGCGTCCTCGCCCGCAGCGTCATTATCGCTTGTGTGATACTGACGACCCTCTTCATACTCCTGCTCTACTTCCAAAACAACCTCGCTAGGTTTTTCGGGCAATACGCCGACGAGGCCACTATTGGGTTGATGTTGATGGCGCTCTGGCTGGTGGTCAGCAGTACCATCCGCAGCTTGAACAACCTTGTCAAGGGCATGGAAACCTGGAAGCTGCTGCTCGGTGGCCTGCTCATCGGATTGTTGTCCTCGTTGCTGACCACGGCCTACCTCATCGTGTTCCCCGACGTCGCCAAGTCGCAGAACACGTCCGAAGTGACCGGCGCCACCGGTGGCCTGATTCTGGTGATTTCGGCCATCGCCTTCATCATCTCAGTGATTTCCGTGATAAATATGCGGGTAAGAAGCCGGACGCTCGGCAACATTTTGGAGTTGCTGATTATTGGTGGAGCGATAGCTGGGCTGGTGTGGTTTGCGACGAAGTAGCCGACCGTTTACCCTCCTCCAATTCAAAAGGTTGTGTTCTCTTTTTTGCTGGCGCAATGCAGAGCTACACCTCTACTCCCTGCATTTTCAACTCAAATTTCCCATCCAGGAATTTGATTTCCAGGTTGCGGCGGTGCTTGAACCAAGAAACGATTTCGTCGCCCAAGAACTCCCTTCGCCAGCCGGAAAAGGTGGCGTCATCGAAGTAGTCCTTGTCGTTCTTCATCTTCTTCAGTACGTTGCGGGGCATCACGATATGGTGGGAGATGCCCTCTTGCAGGCATTTGTAGCGCACCAACAGGTCGAGCATTTCCATCAGAATGTCCTGCTTGGGGTTGTCGCTGTTGTCACGGGGGATGCGACCGAGCACGTCCCGCTCTTCCTGGGTGGCAGGCGCTTCGTACAGCTCCACGAATTTTTTGCCGAACTTGCCAATCAAATTGTCCGGTAGTCGGCGGTCGTTTTGCAGCGCATCCAGTCCAGAGTGTACGGCCCGCACGATGGCACTGATATACTTGCTGGAAAAAGGACATCTGCGCATTACCATGGAAAAA
>CAZDSU010000002.1:0-111707 GCA_964508135.1 uncultured Saprospiraceae bacterium | reverse complement strand
TGCGGCGCTCGGCTTCCTCGGTACGCCAAAGCATCAGGCGCAGCAGGAAAACCTGTTCCCGGCGGCGCAGGCTCTTGATGATGTTGCTTTCAAGAACTTCCCGGTAGGGGTCGGTCTCATAGCTTTCGGGTTCTTCGAGCAGTTTGAACTCCTCGTAGGCCCATGCGAGGCGGCCAGCTTTTTCCAAATGCTTGGTAATGTTTATCCAAAGTTGGTAGAGATGTATTACGTCGTGCAAGGCGTACTTGAGCTGCTTGGGCTGGAAAGGGCGGCGCTCCCAATCTGTCACCGTATAGCCCTTGCTCACCTCGATGTTCAACTCGCTCTCCACCAGCTTGCTGAAGCCGACGGGGTGCTTGTAGCCAATGAACGAAGCGGCCATTTGGGTATCGAACGTGTTGCGGGGAAGTATGCCGTATTGGATGTTGAACAGGCGGTAGTCGTTGTCGCCAGCATGTACGATTTTGAGCACCTTGTCGTCCACCAGCAGGTCAATCACGGGCTGGATGTCCTTTATTTTCAAGGGGTCAATGAGGTAAAAGCCCCGTGGCGTGCCCACCTGAATGAGGCAGATGAGCGTCAGAAAACGCTTCTCTCCGATAAACTCCGTGTCGAAGCACATCCATTCGATGCCCTTGTTGGCGGCGGCAAATCTCGCCAGCCCTTCGGCATCTTCAATCAGTTCGTAACTTACTCCAACTTCTGACATAAAAAAACTTGGGTTGTGGGTGTTGTTTTTTGAAAAATGATTGGGCCTTTTTTTATTCGTAAATTATTAGCAATAGTTTCGTTGCGGCAATTTCAGGTTTGTTCGCCATCCCAATTTTCAATCAAAAAATCCCGGCGAAGATAGAAAATCTGTTGCTGTAATATAGAATAATATACTGGTTGGGATGATGAGAAGGTTTGGCCCAAAAATCAGACTTGACAATCTCTTGAACTTCACAAAACCTAAGTAATGAAACCATGACGAAAAAACTCCTTGTCACCGGTGCGTCCGGGTTCCTTGGCTGGCACGTGGTTCGACACGCCCCAGCGGGCTGGCGGGTGGTGGGCACTTGGCATGGCAATGCTGCCGGGCTGTACCCAAAATCCGAAGCCATTCAATTGGACCTCACCGACCGGGACGCCGTCTGGCGAACGCTAAAAGCGGTGAACCCCGACGCCGTTTTCCACTTGGCAGCGGCCTCGAACCCTGCCCATTGCGAAGCAAATCCAAACGAAACAAGGCTGTTGAACGTGGAAGCCACCACTTGGCTGGCGGAAATGTGCGCCGAGCGCCGCTGCAAGCTGCTGTTCACTTCCAGCTCGCAGGTGTACGATGGCATTGCGGCGCCTTTCAGCGAGACCCCTACCCCATCGCCGAGGAACGAGTACGGGCGGCAGAAACTCGAGGCCGAGCAGGCCATTCAAATGGTAAGCCCTTCGGCGGCCATCGTGCGGGTGGCAGTGATGTACGGACAGGCTGGTTCTGGCACCAAAAACTTCCTCCAACAATGGCTCGAAACTTGGCGGCGGGGCGAGGCAGTGACTGCATTTTATGATGAAATCCGGTTGTTCTTGAGCGGGCAATCGGCATCGGAGGGGCTTTTCCTTTTGCTGGAAAAAGGTGCGGAAGGCATCTTCAACCTCGGCGGCGCAACGGCCATGAGCCGGTATGAATTTGCAAAACTGGCCAGTGAAGCGCTGCTTTTGCCGGAGGCAAAAATCATCGCAAAATCGCAAAACGAGGTGAAAACAGCAGCGTTCCGGCCCGCCGACCTGACTTTGGACTTGCGTAAAATAAGGGAGATTGGTTTTGAGCCGCAGGATTCGGGAGAAGATTTTGAGAGATTGAGGATTTGAGGGGTTGAGAGGTTGAGGTGCGGCTGTCACGCTCTCAATCTCTCACGCTCTCAATCTCTCACGCTCTCAATCTCTCACGCTCTCAATCTCTCAACCACTCAAATCCTCAATCCCTCAAAACATGTACATCCCTTTGAAAGAAAGGAAATAACCAACCAAGGCATCGAGGCTTTCTTCGTGTTTTTTGTTGTTGTAAAGCAGGTTGATGGAGCGGTTCCAGCGGCCACCGAAAGCAAAATGTTTAGAGAAGAAAAAATCTGCCCCGATGGTAATACCGAAGTCATTTTTGTGAAAGTTCTCCACCTCGGCATCGTGGTTGCTGCCGATGGCTTTGGCCTCCAGCAAGCGGCTGAAAGTAAAGCCGCCCGTCACCTGCACCTTGTGATAGTCCTCTTCTTCTTTGTACCAATCCTTGTAGGCCAACATCAGCGGCACCTCCACGTATCGGAGGCTGATGTCTAGGTCGCCGTTGACAAATTGGAGGCCATTGTCAAAGCTCCCCCGCTGCGAGTACAGCATTTCAATGATCAAATCAGTTTTATCCTTCAGCACTGCGACCGCCCGTAGGCCGCCGTGCAGGCCAAGCCGGTTGTAGCCTGCCGAGTCGTCGCCCTTGATTTGAGAGGCGTTGAGGCCAAGCACCAGCCCAGCCTTGAAGCGCTGCTGTGCCTCGGCACTGTTCTGAAACAAGAAAAAGGAATAAAGGAGAACGGTGGTCGTCGTTAAGAGATTTTTCATGCTGAATATTCAGATTTAAGGCGGGATATTTCATCAAAGTTTCATTCGGCAAACGCCGGAACAGGCTTGCTTGTTTTTTCCAATTCAAACTCGTGTCGGATGGCCAACATATTCTCGTCAATCCACTGCTTGGTGGTTTGCACCAAGAAATCCACGTTGCCGGAATAGATGGGCTGACCGTAGCGGATTTTGACGTAAGTGTTTTTTCTTCCAAAACACCGGACGAAATGGGGGGCGAAAGTTTCGTCGCCGACCCAGGCGTCGCTCTTGTACTTGTAATCAATGGCCATTGGCACAATGCCAAAACCTTCCTTTGCGGCCAAGCTGAATGCACCGGTGCGGAAGTCCATCGTCGTGGGCTTCAAGTGCGTGGTGCCTTCGGGATAAACGAGCACGGAAAAGCCCATCCCCAGTGCCTCTCGAATGGCATCGAGGGTAGCAGTGCGGCTTTTTTTGCTGTCCCGTTTCACGAACATGATGCCCGTGAGCTTTGCGCCGTAGCCAATCAGTGGCCAATTGGACACTTCCGCTTTGACCACCGGTAGTGCCCGCACATCTGCCATTGCAAGGATGCCATCCATGTAGGCGCGGTGGTTGCCGATATAAATATAGTGCCCTTGGGGTGGGGAGCCTTGTTTGTCAACCCTGATGCCCAACCTGCGCAACATCCACCCTAGCCAAATCTGGCTAGTTTTGATTGCGTGGTCGAGGTCTCGCCCCCTGAAAATGGCAGGCACTACGACCCAAACGATATGAAAAATCAGGCAGCTCATCAATATCATGGCCCGATAACTTACTCGCAATATCTTCATTGATTGGAAAATAAATGCTAACGATTTTTGTAAAAATGGCCGCAAAGCTACACGAATTCGGGTTCAGGCTCAAACCCGCAAACCCGCAACCTCTCAACCCCTCAACCTCTCAACCCCCCAAACCCTGCTACCCTACCTCCTTCTTGAGCGATTCAATCATGGCAATGGGTACATCGTTGAGGTCGAGCATGATGAAGCCATCGAGCACATCGGAGAAGTTGGGGTCCACGTTGAAGCTAATGAAACGGGCGTTGAGCTTGAGGTACTGCCGCACCAGCACCGGTAGCCGGAAGTGCTCTGGCTCGATGTCCTCGATGAGGTTGTCGAGCGACTGAAGCTGGTCGCCGAGGTTCTCGGCCAGCAGCTCGATGTCCACTTTGTCCACTTTGACCTTGAAAGGCTTGCGTGGCTTTAGGAATTGCGCCAGCTCGTTGTTGTAGAAGTATTTTTTGATGTAGGCCACGATGACGCCACGGGAGAGGTTCGAGTAATATTTGCTGATGCTTACCGGCCCGTAGAGGAAGCTGAACCTGGGGTTTTTCAACAAAAAATAAAGGATGCCTTTCCAGAGCAGGAACAGGGGTAAGCGCTTGCGCTGGTGGTCTGGCACGATGAAGGAGCGGCCGAGTTCGACCGATTTTTTCATGTAGGGATGAAAGCCATCCTTGATTTTGAAGAGGCTGCTGATATAAAATCCAGCAGCACCGTATCGCTCGAAAATCTCGTCGCCGATGCCCATCCGGTAGCCGCCCGCAATCTGTTTTGACTCCCTGTCCCAAAGGATGAGTTGACGATAGTAAAGGTCGTATTCGTCGAGGTCTCTGGCCTTTCCGGTTCCCTCACCAACGACCCGGAAGGTCAGTTCCCGTAGTCGCCCAATTTCTTGGATGGTGTGAGGGATGTCCTTCGCCTCTACCACGAAAATATCGTATTCGCCTTGCGAAGCAATTAACGATTTGAATTTCAAATGTCCGATTTCATCCGCAATCAATTGATTGTCAATGGGTTCGGCAATTGGTTCCTCTTGCTCTGGCAGTTTGAAAAAGTTGCGGAGGTAGAATGGCTTCACTTCCAACCCAGAGCCAAGGGAGAAGATTTTGGACTGGATAAAACGCTTGAAATCCTTGGGCTTATCAAACTTCTGCTGTTCTTCTACCGCAATCTGGCTGCCCACCCGAACCGTAATTTTGTGGGGTTCGCCTCGCATCCACTGCACGATTCTTCCCCCGATGCTCGGCCTGACAAAGCCCGGGAATGGCGTCTTGAGGCGCACCGGCACGACCGGGATTTCCGCCCGCATTACCGCCCGCATGAGTCGGTTCATGAATTGGTCACGCACTGTCGTTTCCAGCGTCCTGTCGGTGAAATGGAGGATGAGGCAAAGGGAATAGCCATGTGACTTGGCCTTGACGAGTTCCTTGAAAATGGCACGGACATAATCTTCCCACTGCAACAGATTGTAGTCGAGGTGGAGAAAGTAGTGGGCAAGCGCAGGCTCCGACAAACTGTGCCGCTCGATGACCTTGAATGGAATGACACTGCCGTCGAGCAGCCGGATGAGCACCAGTTCGTCCACGTCGTCGAGGGCTTGGTTGACGATGAAAAGCGTGGGCACCCTCACGGCCAAGTTCTTCAGGTCGTGGGCATCGGCCTCGATTTGCACGTTTTTCTTGCGAAGCGCCTCCTCGACAACTGGATTATTGGTAAAATTTATAGGCATAATTTGAGTTGCGGTGCAAAGCAAACAAAATCATGTTTCGTTCAAAATACCCTTCTGCCTCAAAGTTAATTTCTGTGGTTAGGATTTAACGCTATTTTTGCCCAAAATACAAACTTGAAACATGAAAAATAAACTCGGCTTTACGATTATTTTACTCCTCTTGGCAGCTATTGGTTTTGGTCAAAATAAGGTCATGGATATTGGGTTGGAGGTCCAGGTTTACCCAACCGGATACATTCCTGGGTTTCGGGTAGAAAAAAGCTTCTCCAAAAGAGACCTCGGCAGCGTGCGAGTGGGCTACCAAATCATTGACCACCGCGATCAGGGCCTCCACGATGATGAAACTGGCAGTGGCTTTGGCGGCTCCCTCGGCTACAAACACTATTTCAACAGGTACTTCACCGGTCCAAGCCTCGGCCTTCGCACTGACCTCTGGGCAAACAAGATTGACTGGGTGACAAAACTCGAAATGGGCGGCGAGGTCAAGGGCTCCTCGGACATTTTGGTGGTGCAACCTACCGTTGAATTCGGATGGGCTTTTACCCTCGGCGAAAACTTGGTGCTTACGCCCGCAGCCGCTTTCGGTTTTGAGATAAATGTCAAAACCACGGGCGAAGACACGGGCGAAGGCGCTATTTTGCTGGCAGGTTTAACAGCAGCGTATCGGATTCAGTGACAAGTGAGCGGTGGTTAGCAAGGTTATTTTTCGATTTTTTGCTTCGCAATTACCGTTTCACCATCTGTCACTGTCTGGCCAGGCACAACGTTTGGGACGGTGTTTTCAGGCAGGATTAGTCCGACCTGGCTGCCCAATTTTATCAGGCCAATGACTTCTCCGGCGGCAACTTCTTGGCCAGGCTCCACAAAATCTTCGATGCGACGTGCAAGGAGTCCAGCCACCTGAACCACCTTGTAGCGGGTGCCATTCTCGGTTTCAAACAGCATGTCATTTCGCTCGTTTTCGAGTCGCAAGCCGAAACGGTTGGTTTGAACCAGTGCATTGTTGAAGCGACCATTGACGTAGTTGTTCATCAAAAAACGACCTGCCATCGGCGCTCGTTGATAGTGTACATTCGTCACGTCCATCTCGATGGCGATGAGCCAGCCGCTGGAATCCACGCCCGTAGTCATCACTTGCACAACCCCCGCATCCTTTTCCCATGCCAGCGAATCGGTTGTCCAATGAAGTACCGCTGCAACCTTGCCGTTTGCCGGGCTGATGAATACATTGCTATCAGTCGGGATGCTACGCTCCGGCAGCCGTAAAAACCAAAATTGGTAGTAGGCAAGCATGGCTGCGACGACAATTGCGAAGGCAATGAAAAGTTTTTTCAGTAAATTTTTAGGCTGAATTTTATTCATAATGTCGTTTAAAATCAAAGAGGTACAAAGAAAAACTCACCGCTAGGAACTAAACCATCAGGTGATGTTTTTTGAAAAAACCTGTCTTGGATTTTGAAAAAATAAAAAAGCACATAACTTTGCGCTCGCTTTTGACAAAAGGGTCAAATGCAAAAAACGGTGAAGTAGCTCAGTCGGTAGAGCAATGGACTGAAAATCCATGTGTCGGGGGTTCGATTCCCTCTTTCACCACAGATTTTGAAAGCCCCTGCAATAGTAGGGGTTTTTTAGTTTTATGACACCAAGCCCCAGTAACTCAGACTGTCGGCGTGAAACTTTCTTCTTAGCTTCAGAAAAAATTTACCCAACTACAATGTCTTCATTCCTGAGGACGTGGCAAAGGAAACCTTTATCTATTGGAATAACCATTTAAGGAGATGCTACCGCAAAAAAAGCGTCCCATCAAGGCTGAAAATGGAAGGTTTTGAAAAGGATGGAAGGATTTCACCTCACTTTTCTTGCACATCAATATCGTGGATGGCCCGCAAAATATCCCGGCGGCTGATTTGCCCCACCAATTTGCCAAAATCGTCCACTACCAATAGTCTTTTGTACACAGAGTTCAGAAAGATGGAGGCCACTTCATAAATGTCTGCATGAACGGAAACGGTCCGCATGACATTGGACATGTAATTGGACACGGTTCTGTTGTCAATCGGCAGATTATGATAAGCCCCATCAAATAAAACCTTTAAACAGTCTTTGTCGTCAATCAAGCCAACCACGTCCTTTTTGTCGTTCAGCACAGGTGCGCCGGTAATCTTGTTGCTGAGCAAGGTATTAATCACATCCATTATGGCCGTTTCCGGCTTAAAAGTAATGAGTTTCTTCGTCATATAATCCGTGACGAGGGGCTTGTCAACCACTGGCCTGATTGGGCTATCCTCTACTGCTTTTTGTTGGAAATTCTTCATTGGCTATGAGTTTAGTTAATTATTTACAAGGTATCTGGAGCCAAGGTAATACATGTTTTGAATTACACGTAATGAATGAATTTAGATTTTGGATTTTCTTAAAAATCAAAATACAACACTACGAATTCAACGAATCACCTTATATGTGCTGAACAGCAGAATTTGTGGTGTTTGGCCTTTCGATTGGTGACGGCCTTTGAGCTTCTGAACAAAATCAGATGGATTTTGGTGAACACTTAGATTTTCACGACTTTAGTCCGTTCAAAAAATCCACCGCACCAAGCCGCTTTCGGCCCTGCACCTGCAACTCCATCAAATGAACGAAGCCATCCAAGGTGGCCACTTTCAGCGTTTTTTTGCCATCGGTGATGAAATGGCCTGGCGGAAAATCATGCGTTGCCAACTCTTTTTCCGTCTTATAAACCTTCAATTCAACGCCCAGCAATTTATCCCAACTCTCTGATTGCCAAGGAGTTCCGTCTTCACGTGTCAGTACATTTTTCACCACAAACCACGCCCCCGGAAACGGGCTAAGACCTCGGATGAAATTGTGGACTTCGACAGTTGTCTTTCCAAAATCAATCTCGCAGGTTTCATGAAAAATCTTTGGGGCATGGCAGGCCTGAGAATCATCCTGTTTTTGTAAAACATAGTCGCCCAGCTCGATGGCTTGCACGGTTTTGAGCACCAAGTTGGCGCCCAAGTGCATCATGCGGTCATGGATTTCCCCGGCGGTTTCGTCCTCGTCGATGGGCATTTTAGCCTGAAAAAGCAGGTCGCCTGTGTCAATTTCATGGCGAAGGAAGAAAGTGGTAGCGCCCGTTTCCTGCTCCCCGTTGATGATGGCCCAGTTGATGGGCGCAGCTCCCCGGTACTTCGGTAGCAAGGAGCCGTGCAGGTTGAAAGTGCCAATTTTGGGCATCGCCCATACTACCTCCGGCAACATTCGAAACGCTACAACTATCTGTAAATCAGCATTGTAGCTCCGCAATTGTTCCAAAAAATCTGGCGAACGGAGCTTCTCCGGCTGCAAAACTGGAATCCTCCTGCTCACTGCAAATTTTTTCACCGCCGACTCCAACAACTGATTGCCTCCCCGACCGCCGAGCTTGTCGGTGGCGGTTACCACTGCGACCACATCGTAGCCTTTGTCCAACAAAATTTCAAGCGAAGGCACGGCGAAATCAGGCGTGCCCATGAAGATGATTTTCATGTTTTTCGGTAGATAACATCGGCTAAGTTTTGCCCTCGATGTTTGGGTTCTGCATTATTCTTTTTTCAAAATCAGGTTTTCTTTCACCCCGCCTCGATTCATCTCGAATTCGAGGGTATCCAAAGTCAGTCGTGCGATTTTAACCATGATTTCTTGTTGGCCCTCAGCCTGCGTGTAGAGCTTGACACCTTGAACCCGGAAGCTGCCTTTCTCCTCCCTGCCGCCGAGCACAGCATCATAGTTTTCGCCATCAAAATGGAATTTCACGGTGGTTGCGTCACGGTTGTCTTGGTTTTCGACCATCCATGAGACGCCTTGCCATGTGCCTTGGATGGACTGTTGGTAGCCCTTGTCCACCGAACAACCGACCATCATTAGAACTGTGAAAGCAAAAATGTTTGGCTTTTTCATCGTCATCAAGTTTTGTGAAAGAATGAAAACGTAATTCAAAACAAAGCGATGGCAACGTTAGCGTAAAAACAGCGGAATTCGGTGCAAAAACACCTGTTTTCAAAGTTTTACCAAAAAAAGACAGGAACTGGGCTTGGGTTTGAAACAAATAGCGCCCCTACTTTTTCAATTGGTCTCCGAAATAACTTTCTTTGCTGTGATGAAAAAATTGCTGCTTTTAATCCTGATTCCGTTGAACTATTGGGCGGCCTCTGGCCAATGCGACCCGCATTTCGACCCGCCCAAGAGCAGTCGTCCAACGAGCTATGTGATGGACGTGCAGTACGACCTCGCCAAGAAATCCGTTACCTCCACTGGGCAGGTCATTTTCAAGAACAACTCGCCCGTGCCTGTGACGGAGCTACATTTTTACATGTACCTCAATGCCTTCAAGAACATGAACAGCACCTTCCTCAAGGGCAGCGGCGGCAATATTTTTGACCAAAACATTGGCGACCGGGACTCCAGTGCTTGGGGCTGGATTCGGGTGGATGAAATTGCCGAACGAAATGGTGCAAACCTCACACAATCAATCCGTTACTACCTTCCTGACAATGACGATATTGACGACCAGAGCGTGCTGATGGTGCCACTGAAACGTTCCGTGCAGCCGGGTGAGACGGCAGTTTTTGACCTCAAGTTTTCAGCGAAGCTGCCTAAACTAATCGCAAGGGCCGGCTACAGCAAGGACGACTACGCACTGTGGGTGCATTGGTTCCCGCAACTCGGCGTTTGGGAACCCAAAAACGAAACCGAATGGCAATGGAACTGCCACCAGTTCTTCCGCATGACCGAGTTTTACGGCGATTTCGGCACCTACGACGTGACCATCACCGCCCCCAGTCAACTCGTTATGGGCGCATCCGGCTGCCTGATGAGCGAAGAGAAATTGCCCAACAACTTGACCCGCCGCCGCTTCGTGGTGGAAGATGTGATTGACTTCGCTTGGGTGGCCTATCCGGGATTCCAAGTTTTTGAAGACAAATGGCAGCACGTGAACATCCGGCTGCTCATTCCACCGGAGCATTCCATGCACGCCCAGCGGTTCATCACGGCCGTGAAACAAAGCTTAGAGTACCTCACCGAACACGTTGGCCCCTACCCTTTTGCCAGCATCACAATGGCCGACCCACCTTTCCACGGATTGCGAAGCGGCATGATGGAGTATCCGACTTTTATCACTTTGGGGTCGTTTTACAATTGGCCAATGGGCGTTCGTTCGGTGGAATCGTTGGCGGTGCACGAGTTCGTCCACCAATATTTCATGATGATGCTGGCCAGCAACGAAAAGGAAGAAGCATGGCTCGACGAGGGCCTTGTCACTTATTACGAAGACCGCATCATTGACCATTTTTATGGGGAGAAAACAGGCTACGTGGACTTCCACGGCTACCGCATGGGCAATGAGGAACTGAGCCGCAACGAGTACACGGGCATGAAAAACCCGAAGGAGGACTTCGCTGCGAGACCTGGCTGGGAAAGCACGGGAAGGCACAAGGGAATTATTTACAGTAAGACCGCCACCATGCTCCAAACCATGCAAGCCGTGCTCGGTGACGAGGTGATGGACAACCTGATGCGCACCTATTTTGAACGTTGGAAGTTTAAACATCCACGTGGCACCGATTTTTTTGCGGTCGCAAACGAGGTAGCGGCGCAGCATCCGAACAGTGCGTTTGGCAGCAATTTCGACTGGCTTTTCAAGGGTGTCATCGCTGGCACGGATGTTTGTGACTATGCGGTGGCGCAAATTGACAACCTTGGAAATTACAGCGCACACGGTCTTTTTGACGATGGCAAGGGCGGTTTCGAATTCAAAAATGGCCAATCAACAGAGGATTTCACGGCCTCCGTGACGCTGCACCGACTTGGTGAAATGGTTTTTCCTGTGGAAGTGCAATTCAATTTTGAAGATGGCTCGATAAAAATGGAGCAGTGGGATGGAAAAGCCAGGACGAAGATTTTTGAGTACCAATCCAAGTCAAAAATCGAGTCGGTGCATATTGACCCAAAACAGAAAATCAGCCTCGACATTGACCTGAACAACAACAGCCTGACGCTCAAACCGTCGGATACCGTGCTTTGGAAGTACACGTTGAAGGCTGTTTTTTGGTTGCAGAACACCATGCAGACAGTGGGGTTCTTGATTTGAAAGTGAGAAAACAAAAATGATAAACACCATAAAAAACGCCTTTGTCACCGGCTTGCACCACTGGAAAATCGTGCTACTGGTCTATCTGCTCCAACTGCTCATGGTCATCCCGCTGGCCATGCAGGTGTGGCACGTGCTGGAGGCCAGCATCGGCAACTCATTGGAAATCAACAAGTTGTTGCCTGGGTACGACCACACGGTCATTTCCGATTTCCTGAAAGTACATGGCGGGAGCATTACGCCGCTCATTGGGCAACTGCGGTGGGGGCTACTCGTCTGGGCAATATTCAGCGTGTTCATCAACGGAGGAGTGCTATTCACTTTGGTGAAAAAAACGCCCAGTTGGATGGCCTTCTGGACGGGCGGTGCGACCTATTTTTTCCGGTTTTTTAGAATTGCCCTGATTTTTATTAGCCTTTTGCTGCTGTGGACGAGCATCACGCTCCTGCCATACCTCGCCAACCTGCAAGTCAACCTCGAAACGATGGCTTCAGAGAAAACAGTGCTGGTCTATTTTCTTATCATCGTGCTGGTCTGGCTGGTTGGTTTCATTTACCTGACAATCGCCTCCATCGTTGCCAAAACGACCATCATCGAGCAGGGGCTGACGACCTGGCAAGCATTGAAACGGGGACTGGGCTTCACGTTCCGGCATTTCTTCAAAACGACAGCTATCTTCTTGTTTTTCAGCTTGTTGCAGTTGCTGGCACTGGCCGTTTACTGGTGGATAGAGAGCAGGTCGGGCATGGTGACGAAAGGGCTGGTATTGGTGTTTTTTGGGTTCCAGCAGGGACTGGTGCTTTTAAGATTGATGGTGCGGATGATGGTGAATGCTGGGCTTGTTGAGTTAACCCCCAAGGACACGAACTTATGAAAGTCATTACATGGAATTGCAACATGGCTTTTAGGAAAAAATCAAAATTCATTGATGAATACGAGCCAGATATTCTAATCGTCCCAGAATGCGAGCATCCTGAAAAGATTAAATTTGAGCGACAGCCCAACGATGTCTTTTGGTACGGACAAAACAAGAACAAAGGGCTGGCTGTATTTTCATTTACCAACTTCAAAATCAATCTATTGGATTTCCATGAGGAAAATTACAGGATGATTTTGCCTTTAAATTTCTCAAATCCAACCAACATTTTCACAGTCTTCGCAGTATGGGCATACAATCCAAAGGATCCATTTTATAAATATATTGGGCAAGTTTGGAAAGCAGTTCAATTCTACCAAAAGCAAATGGGAAATCAGAATACCATGTTGGTTGGTGATTTTAATAGTAATTCAATCTGGGACAAATTAGATAGAAAAGTCAGCCACACAGATGTAGTTGGATATTTATCACAACAAGGCTTTGAAAGTGCATATCACAAGTTTTTCGAGTTACCTCAAGGGCAAGAAAAACACCCTACACTTTACATGTATCGCCACGAAAACAAGCCTTACCACATTGATTACTGCTTTGTATCTTCTGACTTGGTAGGCAAATTGAAGTCTGTTCAGGTTGGTGAGTACAGCAAATGGAGCCTACTCAGTGACCATATGCCATTGATTGTAGAGTTCGACTAATCACACCACAGGCAACACCGTCAATCCTAACAACAACGCACAGCAGACATAAAGAAAAACCTTGTCCGCCAGCTTCAATTCCCGATGAGGCGCAGTTTCTGATGGCTCAAACATCACGATGATGATTTTGAAATAGTAGTAGATGGCCAGCAGCGAGGCCAAAATACCCACCACAACCAGCCAGCCCTGCCCAGCGGCAAGCGCTGCAGCCAGCACCCGATATTTAGCGATAAAACCCGCCAACGGTGGAATGCCCGCCATCGAAAGCATGGACAAGATGACGGCCACGGCTGCTATTTGGTTGGTGTGAAGCAAGCCTTTAAAGTCCTGAATATCAGCCACTTCGTTGCGCAGGTACCACAGCACCCGAAACGCCGTGAGGCTGGCAATGCCGTAAACGAGGCTGTAATAAACCAATAAATCTTGAGCGTCGGACTGTTGGCTAAAGATGCCCGTGAGCATAAATCCCGTATGCGAAATGCTCGAATAGGCCATCAGGCGCTTCACGTTTTTTTGCGAAGCAGCGATAAAATTGGCGACCATCAACGTGAGAAAGCACAAACCGTAAATTGCCCACGCCACCGTCTGTGGGACTGCACCTTGAAACGCATGGAAGAACTTGAGCAGCGCTGCAAACGCCGCCACTTTTACCACCGTCACCATGTAGGCCGTGACGGGAACTGGCGAGCCTTCGTACACATCTGGTGCCCAGAAATGGAAGGGAGCAGCAGCCACCTTGAAGGCAAATGCGGCCACCGTCAGCACAAATCCGATTTGAATAAGTGATTGATTTTCAGGCGTTAAACTGGCAAGTTTGGCCGTTACTTCACCCAAATCGAAGGTGCCGGTAGCGCCATAAATTAGCGCAATACCAAACAACAGGAAGCCCGACGAAAATGCCCCCAACAAGAAATATTTGAACGCCGCCTCATTGCCTCTCACGTCCGATTTCCGGCTGCCCGCCAGCACGTACACAGGGATGGACAGGATTTCAACGCCCAAAAACAGCATGGCCAAATTGGTGTAGGAAACCATGCAGGCCGCTCCTGCAAAGGAAAAAAGTGCCAAAGCGAAGTAGTCAGTCGTGACGTTTTCGTCCTCGAAAAAGCGTCGAAAGCCCCAAAACCAAAGAATACCCAACACGCAGAGCACCGACAAAAACGGCCTCGAAAACCTATCGAGGCTGGCCATTCCATAAATCATTTCCTCGCTGCCGATGTGCAGGAAACTAAGTCCCAGCACGGACAACAGCGCCAATATGGCCAACGGAAGCATCATTTTCCGAAGGTTCAAAAACTCGGAAACGAGGGCGGCTACGCCAGTAAGGGAAAGTATGATAAGTTCGGTCATGATAACTTCTCAAATTGGGTTATTGAGTTATTGAGTTATTGGGTTATTGAGATATTCAGAATTGACAAAATATCCCAATTCCTCAATAACCCAATAACTCAATAACTCAATAACTCAATACCCTGCAACAACTCCACCACCGATTTCTCGGAAATGGCCAAAATCGGTTTTGGGTAAACGCCAAAACCCACTATCAACAAGCAAACCAGCAGCAGTAGCATGGTTTCTTGACGGGTTTGTTTTTTATAGTTCAGCGCCTCGTCCTTCACCTCGCCGAGCATCATTTTCTGGAAGGAGCGAAACATGTAAACCACCCCAAGGATGATGCTCAATCCGGCCATTGCGCCCAGCACTTGGTTGTAGTTGAACAGCCCGACGATGAGCAGGAACTCGCCCACGAAGCCATTGGTGAACGGCAGCGCCACCACGCCCAGCACGATGATGAGGAACATGAAACCGAGCCTTGGGTCTATCGAGCGAATGCCGCCGAGCTTGTCCATTTCGGAGGTGCCCGTGCGGGTCACGATGATGTCATAGACGAAGAACAGCCCCACCGAGTTGATGCCGTGACTGAGCATCTCGACCAGCCCACCTTGGATGCCCTGCACGTTTGCGGAGAGCAGCCCCGCAGAAATCAGCCCGACGTGGGCGATGGACGCAAAGGCAATGAGCCGTTTGTAATCCTTTTGCACAATCGAGATGAACGAGGCGTACAAAATGCTCACCACCGACAACCCGACCGCCCAGATTCCATACTCAGCCACACCCTGCGGTACAACCGGAATCAGCCAGCGGATGATGCCGTAAGTGGCCATTTTGAGCATGATGCCGGAGAGCAGCATAGCGCCAGGCGTCGGGGCAATGTAGTAGGTTTCCGGTTGCCAGGTGTGCAGCGGGAAGATGGGCATTTTGATGGCAAATGCGAGGAAGATACCCGCAAAAACCAGCCCTTGTTCCTGCACCGGAAGACTGCGGCCAGCTTCGTAAAGCGCTTGAAGCGCAAAGGTTTTATCGGGGGTATGTTGGTACAGGTAGATGAAGGCAAAGAGCATGAACAAGCTGCCCACCATCGTGTAGAGGAAGAATTTCAAGGTGATTTTTTGGCGGCCCTCTCCGCCCCATTTCAGGCAAATAAAGTAGATGGGAATGAGCGCAATTTCCCAAAACAAGTAAAAAAGGAAGCCGTCGGCGGCGATGAAACTGCCCGCCATTGCTGCGTCCATGAGCATCATCAGTGCGTAAAGCACGTGGCGGTCTGGGAAGTCACGGTTGAACGAAGCGTACAAAACCATCGGCATGACAATGGCCGATAGGATGGTCAACATCAAGCTGATACCATCGAGCATGAGGCTAAAACTGACGCCCAACTGAGGAATCCACGGCACTGAAAACGTCACGGTTTCCTGTCCGGTCGTGTTGTAAGTGTAGAGCAGGAACAACACGTAGCCCAAGTTCAGCAGCGAGCCGCCTAAGGCAACGTATTTGGCATTTCTACCCGAAAAATAGGCAGAAATGGCCGTCAACAATGGGATAAGAAGTAGAGGTAATAACTGCATTTATTTTGGTTGATAAGGGCTGATGATGGATGATGATTCAGGGCATTTCAACCCTTTTCAACCTTCATCAACCTTTATTCCTTTCAAATCAGTAAAGCAACCATCACGGCCACTGCCACCACGAAAACCAGGACGTAATGCTCCAATTGCCCAGTCTGAATTTTGCGGAAGCGGTTGCTAATGGCGGAAACTGTTGTGCCAACGGCGTTCACCGAGTTGTCAAGCACCCGGTTTTCCACCACGTTTTCGAGCAGTTGGGCGAACTTGTCATTGGCTTGCACGATGTATTTTCTGTAAAATTCATCTATGAAAAAACGGCCCGCAATCAATCGGGAAGGCCCTGTCAGGGCATCTACGTCGCGCACGGGGCGCACCTGTTTTTTTACAAAAAGCAAATAAGCGTAGTAAATGGTGCCAAGGATGAGCAGCGTCGTGACGCCCATGATGGCCAGCTCCGTGCCGAGGCTGGCGTGCATCTCGAAAGTACCGAGCACTGGTGCCAAAAATGTATCGAAACTTTTGTGGATGCCCAATGCGTGAGCAATGCCGTGCGGGATGCCCATCCAGCCGCCGATGATGGACAAAATGGCCAGTAGCACGAGCGGGATGGTCATCAGCGGCGGTGATTCGTGCAAGTGGTGGCGTTGCTCCTCCGTTCCACGGAACTCGCCAAAAAATGTCAGGAAAAGCAGCCGGAACATGTAGAAAGCGGTCATCAGGGAAACGCCGAGGCCAAGTACGAAAAAGATGGGTGCGGCCTCCAGCGCCGATGCCAAGATTTGGTCCTTGCTGAAAAAACCTGCCAACGGCGGAATGCCCGAAATGGCCAAGGTGCCGATAAGAAAGGTCTGGTAGGTGATGGGCAATTTTTTGCGAAGCCCGCCCATCCGCCGGATGTCCTGCTCGCCGCTCATGGCGTGGATAATGCTGCCGGAACCGAGGAACAACAGCGCCTTGAAAAAGGCATGGGTGATGACGTGGAAAATGGCAGCCGTGTAAGCACCCAAGCCAAGGGCCATGAACATCAGGCCGAGTTGGCTGACCGTGGAATAGGCCAACACTTTTTTGATGTCCGTCTGCAAGAGGCCGATGGCGGCGCCGAGCAATGCCGTCGCTGTGCCTATGGTGGCCACCAGCATCGAAATATCGGGGGTGAGTGCAAACAAGGCATTGGTGCGGGCCACGAGATAAATGCCCGCCGTGACCATCGTCGCAGCATGGATGAGCGCCGAGACGGGGGTCGGGGCAGCCATCGCATTGGGAAGCCAGGTGAACAGTGGGATTTGGGCGCTCTTGCCCACGGCACCCAGCACGAGGCAGCCCGCAATCAGTGCCAACAAACCCGGTGATAATTGCTGGAGCAGCGACAGTTTTTCACCAAAAAAAAGCTGAGAATACTCCAAACTGCCAAGGTTGACGAAGAGCAGACACATCGCCATCAGGAAGCCGAAGTCGCCGATGCGGTTCATCACGAAGGCTTTTTTGGCGGCGTCGTTGTTCTTCATATCCTGGTGCCAGTAGCTGATGAGCATGAACGAACAGAAACCCACGCCCTCCCACCCGATGAAAGTGATAAGGAAGCTGTCGGCCATGACCAGCACGAGCATGAAGAAAACGAACAAGTTCAGGTAGGAAAAAAAGCGGCGGAACCCATCGTCCTCCCACATATAACTCACTGAAAACAAGTGGATTAAGAAGCCAACACCCGTGATGAACATCAGGAATACGGCCGTCAACCTGTCCACAAGGAAGGTAAAAAGCGAGCTGAATGTCCCGCTCGAAATCCACTCGTATACCGTCACCACCGACATGTGCGGGTTGACGAACTGGTCGTAAAAAATGGCGCAGGCGCAAACGAACGAGGTAAACACGCCGAAGCAGGCCACCACCGCTGTCTGTGCTTTGGTGAGCCAATTGTGCCCGGCCAAAATCACCATGAAGGTGACGAGCGGGGCAAAGGCGGCTATTTTTATGATTAAATCCACGAGAAATTATTGCGGATTACGGATTGCGGATTGCGGATTTGGGCCGTGTTGAATCCGCAATCCGCAATCCAGAATCCGCAATCGAATCACCATTTTAGTTTACTCAAAATTGAGGTGTCGGTTGATTGGAGGTTTCGATAAATCATCATCAAAATCGCCAAGCCGACGGCCACTTCCGCCGCTGCGACGGCCATGATGAAGAACACAAAAACCTGTCCCTGCGCCTGCCCCCACACCGTGGAGAAAGCGACCATGAGGAGGTTCACCGCATTGAGCATCAACTCGATGCACATGAACTTCACGATGGCATTCCTTCGGTAAATGACTCCGAAGGCGCCGATGGCGAACAAGACAGTGGACAGGTAGAGGTAGTAGTTGATGGACATGATTTTATGAGGTCTGAGGTATTGGGGTATGAGGTATGGCTTGGCTGACATACCTCATACCCCAATACCTCAGACCTGATTAATTTTTTTACTCAATAGCACCGCTCCCACCATCGCTGAAAGGAAGAGCAGTGCGGATATTTCAAAGGGCAACAAGAACTCGTTGAACAGGACTTGGCCGAGGCTTTCGACCGTGCCGATTTGTGTGTCCGTACCGAGCAATTGATTGGATTCGCTGCGTTTCAGGGCGACCGTCAGCACCAGCAGCAACGACCCAGCAGAGATGGCGGCTGCGATTTTGAAAAACGGTTTCTTGCCGGATTCTTCGTCTTTGTGGAGATTGAGCATCATCACGGCATAAAGGAAAAGCACCATAATGGCACCAGCGTACACGATGATGTGTACCGCTGCTAAGAAGTGGGCATTGAGCAAAAAGTAATGCCCGGCCACTGCAAAAAACGTGACGATGAGGAACAGGGCGCTGTGCACGGCATTTTTCGAAGCAATCACCAGCATCGCACACACGACCGCTGTAATGGAAAGCACCCAGAAAAGTATTTCGGAAATTGGCATTTCGTTAATGTTCGTCTAAGTCAATTAGGTCATTGATGGTGACGTTGTGCTGATGAAACTTGTCCTTTTTGAACTCCAACACCGCCGGGGTCTGCCGCTTGGTAACGTCCACTGGATTCTCCATCGTTTCCACCAGTTTGTCCTTGCCGAAGATGAAACCTTGCCGACCGTAGTTGCTCGGAATCAACCTATCCGTGAGGAAAATCGCCTCCTTCGGGCAGGCTTCTTCGCAGAGGCCGCAAAATATGCAGCGAAGCATGTTGATTTCGTAAACCGCCGCATATTTTTCCTCTCGATAGAGGTTTTCCTCACCCTTTTTGCGCTCGGCAGCCGTCATGGTGATGGCCTCAGCGGGGCAAGCGACGGCGCAAAGTCCGCAGGCAGTGCAGCGCTCGGCGCCCGCCTCGTCTATTTTAAGCACATGCAGTCCACGATATACGGGCGCTATCGGGCGCAACTGCTCCGGGTACTGCACCGTTGCGCTTTTCTTGAAAATATGGCGGAAGGTGATGGACATGCCCCCCGCAATGGCAGGGAGGTAGAGGCGCTCGGCGAGCGTCATCTGCTTTTTTTCCATCACTTTGCTTCTGTTCGTCAGCATCTTTTGTCAGGTTTAGAAGGGTTTAGAGAGTTTAGGGGGTTTAGTAGGAGATGCTAAACCTCCTAAACCCTCTAAACTTTCTAAACCGCTTATAAAATCCGCAACCCATTCGGCACTTGCCTTTCGGGCTGCAAAAGTGTCACTTCTTTTTCATCCCCAACCACTCCGAGCACCAAACATTCGGAGTAAAAATTGGCGATTTGTTTTGGGGGAAAATTGGTGACTGCCACCACCTGTTTCCCCACCAAATCTTCTTTTTGGTACAGCTTGGTGATTTGGGCGGAGCTTTTCTTCACCCCAAAATCGCCAAAGTCTATCGTCAACTGATAGGCCGGGTTTTTCGCCTTTGGGAAATCCTCGGCGGCGATAATGGTGCCTACTCGCATTTCGACTTTTTCGAAATCTTCCCAGGTCAGCATGTGTCAGAATTTAATTGATGATTCAGCCAAAAACTTGGCAAGCTGTGGAAATTCTTCATCTAGTTCTTCCTCATCAGGCTCGCCATCTTTATCGTTATCGCCATATTCTAATCCTACATTGACCAAATCCTCCAAGTTCTTCAGTTGGCCATTATCAATTTGGTTGGCCATTTTTACAAACTCAGGTTCTCCAACTTTTTGAACGAGCTGACTCAGGACAAATCCCAAATCATAGCAACCTGCACTTCCACCGCAATCAACATTTACCAACGCTGATATGCCCGTCTTGTCGCCCTTCAAGACTTGCAAAATGGCTTTGACCATTTCCTTATTTTCCTTCAAATCTTGATGAGCCAATAATGTGTCACCAATTTCTATTCCTTGAACCTCTTGATTTTTACAGCCAAAAATTTGTAAAGCAATACATAGCAAACCAAGGATTCTCAAACCTTTAAAGGATAGTGGGTTTGTCATTTTCAATTCAATTTCCCAGTCAAATACATCACCACCCCCGTCACGAAAATATTCAGCAGCGACAGTGGCAGCAGCACCTTCCAGCCGAGGTTCATCAACTGGTCGTAGCGGAAGCGGGGCAGTGTCCAGCGCACCCACATGAAAAAGAAAATGAAAAAGAAAACCTTCCCGAAAAACACCGCCGTCTGCACGATGGCGAGGGCGTTTCCGCTCAAACCAAGCTCATGTTGGAACGGGAAATTGTACCCGCCCCAAAAGAAGCTGACCAAGATGGCCGACGAGATAAACATGTTGATGTACTCCGCAAACAGGAACAGGCCCAGTTTCATCGAGGAATACTCGGTGTGGTAACCGCCGATGAGCTCCGTCTCGCATTCCGGCAGGTCGAAGGGCGCACGGTTCGTTTCGGCGAAGGCGCAAATCAGGAAAATCAGGAAGGCCAATGGTTGGTAAACTACGTTGGCGAAGCCAGCGTCTTGCTGCGCAACAATTTCCCGGAGGCTCAAAGTCCCCGTCATCATCACCATCGCAATGATGGAAAAGCCCATCGCAATCTCGTAGCTAATCATCTGTGAACTTGCCCGCAGCGCACCCAGCAGCGAGTACTTGTTGTTGCTCGCCCAGCCGCCAATCATGATGCCGTAAACGCCCACCGACACTACGCCAAAGAGGTACAGCACCCCGATGTTGATGTCCGTGATTTGTAGCGGATACGCAGTCCCACCAATGTTTACATCGCCTCCCCACGGGATGACCGCCCCCGTAATCAGTGCTGTGAGCATCGCAATGCCTGGCCCGATGATAAACAGGAAGCGGTTGCTCCCTTGTGGAATCAGTTCTTCCTTCGTGAACATCTTGATGCCGTCGGCCAAGGGTTGCAGTAGGCCCATCGGCCCCGCCCGGTTCGGCCCGACCCGGTCCTGCATCACCGCCGAAAGCTTGCGCTCGGCCCAGGTGCTGTACATCGCAATCAGCATGGTGATGCTGAAAACGGACAGGACGAGGATTATTTTGAAAATTAGAATGGTCATTTTACCCCTGACCCCTAAAGGGAAACCTAACTTGCAAACTCAATGGATTGCTTGAAAGGCCCGCTGTTCGGGTTTATTTTTATTAAATCAATTACCACCTGTTCATTCCTATTGAAGTTCCAAAACCTTTCTGGCTTTGGTTCCCCTTTAGGGGTCAGGGGTCACACATTATTCGGATTCAGCGCCCCCACCCCCAACTCAACCTTTTCCCCGTGCGGCAGGGATGCGCCTTCCAGTTGTTTTCCTTCAAAACGCTCGCCTTCCTCGCTCTCGTAGTGGTTGGCGGAGATGACCGAGTGGCGGTCAACATGCGTCACGCCATCAATCACCCAGTCGTTGGTGTGCTTCTTTTCAAAACGGCATTCATTGCAAATCCAGCCAGCCTCACCGTTTTCGAGCTTCGCCACCTCGCCGAATTCGTCCTTTCGGGCCGTTACCCGCAGGATTTCCTCGCCTTGGTACCAGAGGCGCACCTTGCCGCAGCATTTTTCGCAATTGCGGTGTGCCTCCACGGGCTTGGTGTACCAAACCCGGCTTTTGAAGCGGAAAGTCCGGTCCGTCAAAGCTCCTACGGGACAAACATCAATCACGTTGCCTGAAAAGTCATTATCAATCGCCTGTTCGATGTACGTGGAAATCTCCGCATGGTCGCCCCGGCCGATGACGCCATGAACCCGCCCGTCCGTGATTTGCTCGCAAACCTTCACGCAACGGTAGCAAAGGATGCAGCGGTTCATGTGCAACTTGATGTTGTCACCAATGTCCTCCGGTTCGAAGGTACGGCGGCGGAACTCGCTGCGGGTGTCCAACTTGCCGTGCACGTAGCCGAGGTCTTGCAGGTGGCACTCGCCCGCTTGGTCGCACACGGGGCAGTCGAGCGGGTGGTTAAGGAGCAGGAACTCGGTCACGCCAGCCCTGGCCTCAATCACTTCCGGCGAAGTTTCATTGCGAACGACCATGCCGTCCATCACCGTGGTGCGGCAGCTTGGCACCAGCTTGGGCATGGGCCGAGGGTCCTTGGCCGAGCCTTGCTCCACCTTCACGAGGCAGGTACGGCAATAGCCGCCGCTGCCTTTCAGCGAGGAGTAGTAGCACATGGCGGGCGGCACGAGGTCGCCGCCAATGATGCGGGCCGCATTGAGAATCGTCGTGCCTTCTGGTACTTCGATTTGGAAATCGTCTATGGTTACGAGTGGCATGGTTTGCCTTTGTTTTTAATATTGTGGGTGTCGCACGGGGCGACATCCCCCTAACCCCCTTCAAAGGGGGAATTCGGGACTGCGTCAATTTTCTTGACTGTATTTCAGCCAAAGCAAAACGAAGCAGCATCAATTTCTCAGTTCAAAGAACCAACTGTCAAAGTTTGCAGAGGCGAATTCCCCCTTTGAAGGGGGTTAGGGGGATGTCCTTCCCCACCAGCAGTCACTCCCCTATTTCCAATTGCCTTTCCTTGATGACTTCCGCCAAAAACTCCAAGCAATCGTACATATGGTACTTGACCACCTTGTTCCTGATTCGGACGACTTTCACGCCCAGGCATTCAAGCCGTTTCTGCCTTTCAACGTCCCTTTTCATCACATCATCCTCTGCATGAATATCGCCGTCCAATTCAATCACCAGCATCAATTCGTGGCAAAAAAAGTCAACAATAAATTCGTCAATCGGGACTTGACGGTGAAACTCGACACCCATACTTTTTCCCTTGATGACTTTCCACAAAAGGATTTCGGCGAAGGTGCTGTTCTTCCTCAACTTCCTCGCAAGCTCTTTTAGATTGGGATTGTAGGGGATTATTTTGTTTCTCATAGTCGTTGGTTTTGGTGTAAATGTCTGCTATTGGGGAAGGACATCCCCCTAACCCCCTTCAAAGGGGGAATTCGTATCTGCTTCAATTTCCATTTTTACCAACAATCGAGAGAAAACCGAAGCACAATTTTTTATTTCAATCAATGAACTCATTTGAAAGTTACCGGGCATTAATTCCCCCTTTGAAGGGGGTTAGGGGGATGTCCGCCCTCGCAATTACCCCACACCCTCCAACCGATTCAACCGATAATAATGCCTTACATCCCTAATCCCCTCCGGCCTCGTCACATACTCCTCAAACTCATGCCGGAAATGCCGGATCGCTGCCGCAACAGGCCAAGCCGCTGCTTCACCAAGCGGGCAGATGGTCTTGCCCTCGATTTTGCTTTGGATGTCCCAGAGCAGGTCAATGTCCGCCAAAGTGCCATTGCCGTCGAGGATTTTTTTGAGGATGCGTTCCATCCAGCCCGTGCCTTCCCGACAGGGGCTGCACTGGCCGCAGCTCTCGTGGTGGTAGAAACGGGAGAAGGTGTAGAGGTTCTTCACGATGCTCGTGTCTTCGTCCATGACGATGAAGCCGCCGCTGCCGAGCATGGTGCCCGTTGCGAAGCCGCCATCGCCGAGGCTCTCGTAGCTCATGAGGCGGGGTTCTCCAGCGGCAGTTTTCAGGATGAGGTGCTTGGGAAGGATGGGCACAGACGAACCGCCCGCCACCACCGCCTTCAAGTCCTTGCCGTTGCGGATGCCGCCGCAGTATTCGTCGGAGTAGATGAACTCCTCCACGGGAACGCCAAGTTCGATTTCGTAAACCCCCGGCTTGTTGATGTGGCCGCTGGCCGAGATGAGCTTCGTGCCCGTGCTCTTGCCGATGCCAATGCCTGCGTAGGCGTCGCCGCCCATTTCAATGATGGGCACGACGGCGGCAATTGTTTCCACATTGTTTACTACGGTGGGGCAATCCCAAAGCCCCTTCACCGCCGGGAACGGTGGCTTGATGCGGGGGTTGCCACGCTTGCCTTCGAGGCTTTCGAGGAGGGCGGTCTCCTCGCCGCAGATGTAGGCGCCCGCCCCGATTTGCACGTAGCAATCGTGCGAAAAGCCGCTGCCGAGGATGTTCTCGCCGAGCAGCCCGGCGGCGTAAGCCTCGTCAATCGCCATTTCGAGGATGCGCAGGATGTAGAAATACTCGCCCCGGATGTAGATGTACGAAGTCCTCGCCCCCAGCGCATAGCTGCTGGCAATCATGCCCTCGATGAGCAGGTGCGGGATAAGCTCCATCAGGTAACGGTCCTTGAAGGTGCCGGGTTCGCTCTCGTCGGCATTGCAGACGAGGTAGCGGGGAACGCCCTCCGGCTTCGCCAAAAAGCTCCACTTCATGCCCGTGGGGAAGCCCGCTCCGCCCCGGCCACGCAAGCCAGACTTCTTCACCTCCTCCACGATGTCATCGGGGGCCATGCCGAGCGCCTTCTTCAAGGACTCGTAGCCGCCGTGCTGGCGGTACACCTCCAAGGTGTGGATGCCGGGGATATGGTCGTTTTTCAATAATATTTTTCGAGACATCAAGCAGTCGCTTTTTGGTTCAAGTACCTCAATTCATTGCACCAGAAATTCCATTTCTGGAAAATGGGCAGTGGGTTTTCCATCGTGAGCCGGGATGCCAGTTGGCTGTTTTTTATCCTGAAAAAGAAAAAATCCGGAGCTGGGTTAGGCTTGCAACCCTTCATTATTTTTTCAAAAATGGCGTTGGGAGACTGTTCTTGGGCAGCATTGGCCAAGAGGCCAAGTACCGCCAAATCACCTGTTTCCTTCGTTGCTTTCAGCAATATTGGCACATTGACTTCCAATTTGTTTTTCATCATCCAATCCAACACCACCCAAGTCAAACGACCGGAGTGGCGGCAATACTTGGTGCTTTCAGCAATGAGTTGTTCCGCTGAAACAGCTTCGCCACCCGTCGGCTCAGACTGAGCGACCAGCACCGCAGCGCCGAATTGCTGCCAGTTTTGAAATAAATGATTTAGTTTGTCTTCCATCCCTGTTCTTCTAAAAAGTATTGAATTTTCTGCGCCCAATCGGGCCGAAACTGTGCTATCCGTTCCATGTTGCCCAAAAGCCGCCTCCGCTGCAAATCATTGACCTTTGGCAACAAAACTTCGATGTCTTCCAAGTCCTGTTCCCGAAGGGCTATGATTTTCATGGCCAATTGCTCCGCCAATCCAAGGGCATAGATTTTCAAATTTTCCAGCTTGATGTCGAGCAAGCTCAAGTAGTTTTGAAAATCGGGCGGCAAAATATGGCTAAACCCCTTCACCCCATCGTTCAACCAATCTTCGTCCAAATTCAGTTTCGCCGCCACCTTTTTGGCTGCGATTTTCACCATCGCTGAACTTTCCGGGTCAATGATTACGTCCACGTCCATCGTCGCCCGGAATGCCCCGAAATGCACAATCATCGCTGCCCCGCCAACCATGACGATGTTGCAGGGTTTGGAAACTTCCTTGTCCAATTCTTGTAGGGCGTTGATGAGGGTGGATTTGTCCATTGTATGATTTATTTCACTCTAAAGTTTCTATTCCAATTGATAACTGCCTCAATAATACTGTCACAGTAATCTTCTTGAGATACACTTCTATTATTGGGGTGATAGGCATCTATGACCAATCTTTTTGGCGAGTAAAAGTAATTGATCGGGAATTCCGTTGAGAAATTCTTAACCGGTGTAAAGTCTTCAATTTCTAATTCATTCTGAATTAACCAAAAAGTATTGCCACATATAATAACATCAGGCTCTGACAATTTTATTTGTCTTTTCAGTATTGCCTTATTTTGTTGAAAAAAAGATTTCATTTGTTCGTTATCGCAAACTGAGTTGCCAGGAACTTTCTTTACATTTATAAATGCTATCTTTTTCAAAATGTCAATTAGGTCTGGCTCGTCTTTGACCCAGTTTATTTTACCCCAATTCTTATTGCTGAATATACCAACTGTTGTATAAACTATGGGATTAAAAGTTCTTCCCCATCCATTCCTAATTCCATTTTCTATTTTAAGATAGCCGTCATTCAATGCTCCTATCATGCTCCATTCTTTATCATCTGGGCTATTTGCTTCTTTTAGAACCCACATGATTTTGAAGTCAGCATTTAGGTATTCGTTAAGATTAACTATACCGTCTGGAACACCGCCTATGCTCCAAATTTCCTTCTCTATTTCTTTTAGTTCTTTAATTAGTGACTCTCTTTCCATTTCAATATTTTTTTCATTTCAACAATACCGACTCCTTTCCCCCTTCCCATCCCATTCCCCCACAATCGCATCCACCTTTTCCAGCGTCAGGTTCTCGAAGAACTGCGCCCCAATCATCATCATCGGAGCCGTGCCGCAAGAGCCGAGGCATTCGACGGTCTTGAGGGTGAACTTTCCATCGGGCGTGGTCTGGCCTTTCCTGATGCCGAGCTTCTGCTCCAGGTGCCGCACGATGTCCTCCGCCCCCAGCAGCCAGCAGGAGCTGGTGTGGCATACCTCGATGAGGCACTTGCCGACCGGCTTCAGGTTGAACATGCTGTAAAACGAGGCTACTTCATACACCTCGATAGGCTGGATGTCGAGCAGCGAGGCCACGTAGTCCATTACCGGGACGCTCAGCCAGCCGTCGAACTCGGCCTGTGCGAGGTGCAGCAGCGGGAGTAGCGCCGATTTCTGGCGGCCCTCCGGGTAGCGGCGGATGATTCGCTGCACGAGGGCGAGCGTTTCGTCGGAGAATTTTATGTTTTGAGTTGTGGTCATATTGTTCTTGTCTGCCGGGACGACATCCCCCTAACCCCCTTCAAAGGGGGAATTTGGGACTGCTTCAATTTTCATTTTTAGCGTTTAATCGAAGAAAAAAGAATGTAGGTTTTCTATCAACGCTTTCATAAAATGCTAAAAATGAACAAGTTAGCACACTCGAATTCCCCCTTTGAAGGGGGTTAGGGGGATGTCGTCCCGGCAGAATCTTCCATTCTACCAAATATTTAAAAGGGGTTTGGACTACGCATCCAACTCCCCCGCAATCACATTCATACTGCTCATCGTCAAAATCGCATCGCTCAACATCGCCCCCTTTATCATCTCCGGGTACGCCTGGTAGTAGATGAAGCAGGGCCGACGAAAATGCAGTCGGAACGGCGTCCGTCCCCCATCGCTGATGAGGTAGAAGCCAAGTTCGCCGTTGCCGCCTTCGACGGCGTGATAGACCTCGCCCTTTGGCACGTCCATCTCGCCCATCACGATTTTGAACTGGTAAATCAGCGCCTCCATTTTGGAGTACACATCCTCCTTCGGCGGCAGGTAGAATTCCGGCACATCGGGGGAATAAATGGGGCCGTCCGGCATGTTCTTCATCGCCTGTTTGATGATGCCGAGGCTCTGTTTCATTTCTTCGAGGCGCACCATGAAGCGGTCGTAAGTGTCGCCGTTGGTGCCCACGGGGATGTCGAACTCAAAATCCTCATAGCTGCTGTAAGGGTTCGCCACCCGCACGTCGTAGTCAATGCCAGCAGCACGGAGGTTGGGGCCGGTGAAGCCGTAGGCCAATGCCCGCTCGGCACTTATCGGCCCGACGTTGATGGTGCGGTCCATGAAGATGCGGTTGCGGAGCAGCAGGTTCTCAAATTCTTGCAATTTTTCGGGAAAATGCTTCACGAAATACTCCAGTTTCTCCCACGCCTTCGGCGAAAAATCACGCTCCATGCCGCCGATGCGGCCTGTGTTTGTGGTCAAACGGGCACCGCAGACTTCCTCGAAAATCTCGTAGATATGTTCCCGCTCCTGAAAGATGTAGAGGAAACCTGAGAGCGCCCCGGTGTCCACTCCGATGACCGAATCGCAGATGATATGGTCGGCGATGCGGGCCAATTCCATGATAATGACTCGGATGTACTGCGCCCGCTTGGGCACTTCGCAGCCGATAAGCTTTTCCACGGTCATGTGCCAGCCCATGTTGTTGATGGGGGCAGAGCAGTAGTTGAGACGGTCGGTGATGGGGGCGATTTGGTTGTAGGGCCTCCGCTCGGCCAGCTTTTCGAACGCCCGGTGGATGTAGCCGATGGTCGCCTGGCTGGACACGATGATTTCCCCGTCCATTTTCAGCACGTTCTGGAAAATGCCGTGCGTGGCAGGGTGCGTGGGGCCAAGGTTGAGGGTCACGTATTCCTTTTCTGGAAGTGGTATGGTTTGATTTTCTGTCATTTTTAGCTATGGCAAACGTCGGGGAGGTTTTGAACCTCCCCGACGTTGTTCACGGGATTACCGCCCAAACTTCGCATCGTCTTTATCATGTTTCCCAAGGTCTTCCAGTGGATATTGCTTGCGCATGGGGAAATAATTCATCTCGTCCATGTTCAATATGCGGCGCAAATCAGGGTGGCCCACGAAATTGAACCCGAAGAAATCGTACTCCTGCCGTTCCATCCAGTTGGCCGCTGGCCAAAGGTTGGTGGTGGTTGGAACGTCAATATCACTTTCCGGCATGAAGATTTTGATGCGCAAGCGGCGGTTTTGCTGCATGTTCTGCAACTGGTACATCATGCCGAACTCGCCACCTTCGTAGCTGGGAATATGCAAGCCACAAAGCGTGGTCAGGAAGGCGAAGCCCATGTCTGGGTCGTTTTTCAGGAAGGAAAGCACGTCCATCAGGCTTTGCTTTACAATGACTACGACGGGGAAGTCGTAGGACTGCTCGATGCTCAGGATGTTTTCCCCAAACTGTGCTTGAAGCCGTCCGGTGACTGCTTCCATCCAATCAATATGTGGTTGCGTTGCTGTCATTTACCCCTGACCCCTTAAGGGGAACCTAAATCCGTTCTCTCAAAAAATAAGCTAAATGCTTATTATTCTGAGACAACTTGTCTTTTTGTTGTTTGAAATTAAGCTGTGAATGAACTCCCTTGGTTCCCCTTTAGGGGTCAGGGGTCATTCCATGCCGTAAGCAGCCTGCATTTCCTTGTATTCCTGCGAGTGACGCCTGCGCAGGCTTTCGTTTTTGGCCAATTCCTGAATCTTCAAAATACCGCCCAGCACCTGTTCAGGGCGGGGCGGGCAGCCGGGGATGTACACGTCCACGGGGATAATGCGGTCAATGCCCTGCAAAACCGAGTATGTGTCGAAGATGCCGCCACTGCTGGCGCAGGCGCCCATCGAAAGCACCCATTTTGGCTCGGCCATTTGCTCGTAAACCTGCCGGAGGATGGGGCCCATTTTCTTCGCAATGGTGCCCATCACCATCAGCAAGTCGGCCTGACGGGCGGAGAAGCTGAGGCGCTCGGCACCGAAGCGGCCAAGGTCGTAGTGGCTGGCCATGGTCGCCATGAATTCGATGCCGCAGCAAGAGGTGGCGAAGGGCAGCGGCCACAGCGAATTGGCACGGGCGAGGCCCACCACCTTATCGAGCGAGGTGGCGAAGAAGCCGTGGCCTTCAATGCCGGGCGGCGTATTTTCTGGATGGATGTCAATGTTCATTGCGGAATTCGGATTGCGGATTTCGGATTGGGGGCGACGGGTATCGGCCACTTCATCCATAACCCTCAAAATGACAATCGTTTAACTCACTTAATTTCAGTTGCAGATTTGAGCCAACGAGCTTCGGCACCTAATCCGAAATCCGCAATCCCAAATCCGCAATCCCCTCATTCCCATTTCAGCGCCCCTTTCCGGAAGATGTACATCAATCCTATGAAGAGCACGGCCATGAAAGTGAACATTTCAAGCAAACCTTTGAGGCCAAGTTCTTTGAAATTGACGGCCCAGGGGTACATGAAAATCACCTCCACATCGAACAGGACAAAGAGGATGGCTACCAGGAAATATTTGATGGAAACTGGAGAGCGAGCATCGCCAATTGACTCGATGCCGCACTCAAATGCCTCATCTTTGACAGCGGTTTTGCGCTTGGGGCCGAGCAGGTGGGTGGCAAACAACGTGACCACCACGAAGCCAAGCGCCACCGCAAAAACCATCAAAATCGGAAGATATGGATTCATGTCTGCTAAAATTGAGTCGCAAAAGTAGGCACAAAAAATTTTGTATGGCTTACGAATTATTAGGAGGAAAACTACTGATTTCTCTGATTTTCACACAACCAAACCGTATTTTTTGTGCAATTTTAGAAGGGGATTTTTAGGGTAGTTTAGGGTTTGTTTTGTGACAAAACCACAATCGGGCAAATTTAATTTTGGACTTTTTTTTCAACATTCCACTTTAACCTTGCCATGCGAAAATGGTTTGCAAAATTCATCACTTTAACTTGAACGGTGATTCGATGATGCTGTTTCCTGCTTTTGCAAATTTTGGCCAATCCAAAACTGCGTTTGCGCTGTTTCCTTTTTTACACTTCAAATTAACACTTGATGCAAATCATTGATTTTCAACAAGAAAATCTGGCTGGAATCAAATTGCACCTGCGGCATTGGCAAGTGTCGAATGCCCGTGCAGTGGTCTGCATCGTGCATGGATTGGGCGAGCATATCGGCCGGTACGACCATGTTGCCAAATTTTTTTCGGAGCGGGGGATTGCCACCATCGGTTTCGACCATCAAGGGCACGGGCGCACGGAAGGCAAGCGAGGGCATACCCTTGGCCTTGATTCTATGCTCGATGATGTGGACTTGCTTCTGGAACTGGTAGCTGAAAAATATCCCGGCCTACCCCGTTTCCTATACGGCCATAGCATGGGCGGTAACGTCGTCCTGAACTATGTGTTGCGAAGAAAGCCAGCCATCACAGGCATGATCGCCACCGGGCCTTGGATTCGTTTGCCCAAACAACCTTCCAAATGGGTCGTCGTTTTTGCCCAAATGATGAACTTTGTTTGGCACAGCCTCACCCAAAACAACGGGTTGGATGTCAACGGTTTATCCAACGACCCGTCAGTTATCGAGGCGTACCTGGATGACCCGTTGGTCCATAACCGCATTTCCGTGAGGACTGGCTACGAACTGCTTGGAGGTGCAAAATTCCTTGATGAATTCACTGGTACGATGCCCTGCCCCACCCTGCTCATGCACGGCGGCGATGACCCCATTACCAGCACAGAAGGAACCGCAGATTTTGCGAAGCGCAACAAAGGTGATGTGACGTGGAAACGCTGGGACGGTCTGAAACATGAAATCCACAACGAGCCGCAACAAGATGAAGTCCTTCATTTTTTGGTAGAATGGATGGAGCGATTTATTTGAAAATGTGCATCTTTCGGCCTCGATTCTAAATTTTACAACAACAACCACTATGGATTTAAGCAAAATTCCGAAGCTCACCATCCACAACGCCAAGGACTTCATCACCACGCTGCCGGATACCGTCAACCCGGACTGGCTGAAAGATGTAGAAACCAATTTCCACTTCGACATCGAAGGTGACGGTGGCGGGCAGTTCACCGTCATCGTGAAGGACAATATAATGCAGGTGTTCGAGCATTTTGAGGGCGAACCCAAGTGCAAAATCGTCGCCAAGGAAAAGCACTTTATCGCACTGCTGCGGGGCGAACTGAACCCAATGATGGCCGTGTTTACTGGCAAGCTGAAAATCACCAACACCGCTGAAATCATCAAGTACGCCAAGGTGTTTGGGATGATGTAACGAGCATTGGACAATGAGGTCATTGAAATGCCGAGAGGGCGAGCAAGCACTGCCCTTTCGGCATTTTTTTTGCGCCGACGCAACCTTTGGCCTGCTTATTTCACCTAAAGGAAAAATAAATGCTGTTGTCCTTAAACTTATCCAAATTTTAAAAGTCAATGGGCAACTTACCTCGAAAAACCAAACTTTTCCCCGACCCTCATTTTCAAAATCAACTTAACATGGATAGAAGAACTACCATCGCCAGATTATTGGGGCAAAAAATCACAGATGCAGCCGTAAAAAGCGCCGCTTCATTTGATGCTGCCGCCGTAGTTTCAGGCCTTGCTCCCTACACTGGGCCTTTCGGCTTTGACCAAGCTGCCCACCTGCTGCGCCGAACCACCTTCGGTGCCACTTACCAACAGATGAAGGATGTGGCAAGCATGGGGATGGATGCTGCAATGGAATTGCTCTTGGCCGTGCCTGCCGTTCCCGACCCACCTGTCAACCCGAACTTCACGGATGACCCAAACACGCCCATCGGCACCACTTGGGTGGACAAAGCAGTAACCCCAAATGTTGTTGGATTTTCGGCCTACAGAGACCAATCGCTTCGGTCATGGACGCTCAACCTCATTCGGTCGGAAGGTGTAAGCATCCATGAGAAAATGGTGCTGTTCTGGCACAACCACTTTCCAACCACCGATTTGAACGACGCAAGGTATGTTTACAAATACGCCAGTTTGTTGCGGCAATTTGCGCTCGGCAATTTCCGGGAAATGACCAAGGCGATGACCATCGAGCCTGCGATGCTCCGTTACCTGAATGGGCGTGACAACACCGCCGCCTCGCCGAATGAGAATTACGCCCGTGAGTTGCTCGAACTTTTCACCATCGGAAAAGGGCCGTTGGTAGGTCCCAACGACTACACCAATTATACGGAACAGGATGTGGTGGAAATGGCCAAGGTGCTCACTGGTTGGGTGGACAATATCTTGAACACGCCTTCAAACCAGACTGTCATTCAATCCATCAATTCCTTTTTTGCTCCCAACCGCCACAACACCACCACCAAGCAGCTTTCCTATAGATTCAACGACATCCAGATTCCAGACATGGGTAACTTGGAATACGCCCATTTGATTGACATCATTTTCTCAAAGGACGAATGCGCCAAGTTCATCTGCCGCAAGCTTTACCTTTGGTTTGTGTACTACGACATCACACAACAGGTTGAGGATGAGGTAATTGCGCCGATGGCGCAAATCCTTGTGGACAACGATTACGAAATCCAGCCCGCGCTGGAAGCCCTTTTGCGCAGCGAGCATTTCTTCGACATCCTGAACGTGGGGCCGATGATAAAAAACCCGGTGGACTTCACGATGGGTGTCTTTAAGACCTTTGACATTGACTTTTCAAACGCAAATTTGGAGCAAGAATACCGGGTGCTTTGGCAAACATTCCGCACCACGCTGAGCACTATGCAGATGCCCTATTACGACCCACCCAGCGTGGCTGGGTGGAAGGCATACTACCAAGAGCCAGTCTTTTACCGACACTGGATTAGCTCGGTAACGCTGCCAATCAGACAAACATTTACCAATCGAGTGCTTGTTCAGGGCTTTTCAAACACCGGTTTTACCGCTAGAGTAGATGTGCTCAAATTCGTCGCAACGCTAGATACGCCCGAAATTGCGGACGACCTGATTGACGAATTGGTAAGAATCCTGTTCCCGCAGCCCATCACGCAGTTCCAGCACGATTTCCTCAAAGGTATCCTGCTGCCAGGCCTCCCCGACTACGAATGGAACATCGAGTACGGCGACTACGTCAACAACCCGAACGATGTGAACCTGGCCAATGCCGTGAAATCCAAATTAACTAACCTGCTTTCGGCCATGATGAGCATGCCGGAATATTATTTGAGTTGATGAAAGTTTGAGGGGTTGAGAGTTTGAGTCCCGCCCGTCCCTCAACCCCTCAACCCCTCAAATCCTCAACCCCTCAATCTCTCAATCTCTCAATCTCAAATCCTTTCAAAAATGAAACGGAGAAATTTCATACAAACTACCGGCCTCTCATTGTCTTTATTGCTCAACGGTTTCAAGCTGCGGGCGATGCCGAAGTCATCCATATTTTCAGCCATTTCCAGTGAAAACGACCGGATTCTCGTGCTGATACAGCTCAACGGCGGCAACGACGGCTTATCAATGATAACCCCGCTCGACCAGTACGACAAGCTGGCCAATGCACGGAGCAACATCCTCATCCCGCAGGGCAGCTTGTTGGATGTTGGGTTCAACCAAGCGTTCCACCCAAGCATGACGGGCATCAAGTCCGTTTTTGACGAGGGCAAAATGGGCGTGGTGCAAGCCGTTGGCTACCCGAACCAAAACCGCAGCCACTTCCGCAGTTCGGACATTTGGACTTCTGGCTCACCTGCCACGGAGGTTTGGACGACGGGCTGGCTGGGCCGCTACTTCCAACAGGGGCAGCCCGACTTCCCGGAGGGCTACCCTAATGCCGACTATCCCGACCCGTTTGCGCTAACGCTCGGAGGCAACGTGACGGAGACCTGCCAAGGCACAGCAGCCAATTTCAGCATGGCCATCAACGACCCATTTAACCTCAGCCCGCTCACCACTGGCGGCAACGATGTTCCACCGAGCACGCCCTACGGCGAGGAGCTGGCCTTCCTTCGGCAAAGCATCGAGTCCACAAACGCTTACAGTGATGGCATCACGGAAGCTGCCGACAACGGCTCGAACATGGCCACTTACCCGGACGACAATGCGCTGGCGCAACAGCTTAAGAACGTGGCGCTGCTCATTGCCGGTGGCCTCCAAACCAAAGTTTACGTCGTGAACCTCGGCGGTTTCGATACCCACGCCGGACAGGTGGTGCTCGACCCGACGCTCGGCACTTACTCAGAGTTGATGCAGTTGTTGAGCGATGCCGTGACGGCATTTCAGCAGGATTTGAGCTTGCTCGGCATTGAAAAACGGGTAGTGACGATGACCTTCAGCGAGTTTGGGCGGCGCATCCGCTCCAACGACAGCCTTGGCACCGACCACGGCGATGCTGCCCCGCTGATGCTTTTCGGCTCCTGCGTGAAACCCGGTTTCATAGGCGAAAGCCCCGAAATTCCTGACAACCCAGAGGTTCAAGAAGCCGTGGCCATGCAGTACGATTTCCGCAACGTGTACGGCTCGGTGCTGATGGACTGGTTTGAGGTGGCCGAAACCGATGTGCAGAACCTGCTCTTCCCTGACTTTTCTTACATCCCGCTGGTAGATGGCTGCAACGTGAGCGCCACGATGCAGTTGCCCGTGCCCGATATGGTGTTCACCCCCTACCCCAACCCGTTCAATGGAGAGGTAAACGTGACTTTTCAATCTGGCAACGAACATGTCCGCCTAAGTGTTTTCAATAGCGCTGGGCAGGAACTTAACGTATTGATAAACAAGCGATTAAATGGTGGCGAGCATACCGTAAAGTTCAATAGTTCGGGCTTGGCCAGCGGCAACTACTACTTCCACCTGCGCCTCGATAACGGTCGGCAGAAGACAAAGCTGGTGGTGAAAGGGTAGTTGGTATTTTGGCGAGTTGGCGTATTGGGTAGGGTCTGTCCAATGCGCCAACTCGGCAACCACCCAATGTGCATTTTGATTAAAACTTAACTCTTGATGGCGGCAAATGAATGGCAGGTTGCCGTAGCTTTGCCGCCAAATTTATCAAGAGAAATATGAAGCGAATCTTCCTTCCGTGCCTGCTGCTCCTAGCTTTCCACCCGCTTTTTTCACAAAAACAAGACTACAAAGTCGCCTGTGTGGGGTTCTACAATTTAGAAAACCTGTTCGACACCATTGATAGCCCGGACACCAACGACTCGGAGTTCTTACCGAACGGCACTCGCCGTTGGACGACTGAAATTTATCAGGACAAACTCAAAAACCTGGACCGGGTGGTGTCAGAGCTTGGCACGGATGTGACCCCAGACGGCGTTGCCATTCTTGGTGTCGCAGAGGTGGAAAACCGGCTGGTACTGGAAGATTTTGTGAAACAACCCAACATAGCCGAACGCAACTACCAGATTGTACACTACGACTCTCCCGACGAGCGGGGGATAGATGTCGGGCTAATTTACCAACCCAAATATTTCACTGTCACGGGTAGTAGGGCGATTCCGCTGCTGCTCTACGGGGACGATGGCAAGCGGAATTTCACCCGAGACATCCTCTATGTGAGCGGACTGCTGGACGGCGAGCCACTGCACGTGCTGGTGAACCACTGGCCCAGCCGCCGGGGCGGAGAAGCGGCAACTCGCCCGATGCGAAACGCTGCTGCACTAATCTGCAAAAACGTGAAGGACTCCTTGCTGAACCTCGACCCGAACGCCAAGGTGATCGTGATGGGCGACCTGAACGACGACCCGAACAGCCCCAGCGTGAAGAAGGTGCTGGCTTCTGCTGCTGATAAAAACACAGTGAAAAACGGGGGTTTCTACAATCCAATGGAGGAGTTCTTTCGCCAAGGCATCGGCACGATGGCTTACCAGGATGCGTGGAGCCTGTTTGACCAGGTAATCATTTCTCAGGGACTGTTGAAGGAACGCCAAGACGGTTACCGATTTCTTAAAGCGCAGGTGTACAACAAACCCTACCTAATTCAAAAAACAGGACAGTACAAAGGCTACCCATTCCGCACGTTTGATTTTGACAACTATATTGGAGGGTACAGCGACCATTTTCCGGTTTACGTGTTCTTGGTGAAGGCAGTGACGAATCCATGAGACGCTGAACATGCAACATGGCAAATTTTTGATGCTGTTAGTATTCAGTAACTACCTCAATAGGACAAAAACCACTGTTCCAATAAACCTGTAAGAACAACGGAACAAACCAGCTGGACAGTAGCTCGTATTGTTGGTGAGTGACAACTTGACGAGCAGTACTTTGGTGTTTAAACAATAATCAAATATTGTTCTGTAATCAAAACGGTCTGTGGGAGCGCTCCCACAGACCGTTTTGATTTTGTACCAGTTTCTGATGCACAAAAAAGTAATTTTGTCCTTATTGTGCAGCAACTATGTCAGCAATCAACAAAGCTCCGCTCGAACTCAACGATGGCTTCAAGTACGCCCTGGACGTATTGGAGAAGACCAACCAGAGCCTGTTCCTGACGGGGCGGGCCGGTACGGGTAAGTCCACGCTGTTGCAGCTTTTCCGAAGCACCACCCGCAAGAAAATGGTGATACTCGCCCCCACCGGCATTGCCGCCCTGAATATTCAGGGGCAGACCATCCACTCGTTCTTTGGCTTTCCACCGCGGTTTATCCAAGCGAAGGACATTGTGAAGCATTTCAACAAGAAATGGTTCCAGAAAATTGAGGTGCTGGTGATTGACGAAATCAGCATGGTGCGTGCCGACTTGCTGGACGCCATTGACCGCTCGCTGCGCCTCAACCGGGAGAACACGTTGCCATTCGGCGGGGTGCAGATGGTCTTCGTTGGCGACCTGTTCCAATTGCCGCCCGTGATTGCGAGCGCAGAGGAGAAGCGGGTGTTCGAAATGGCTTACCACTCGCCGTATTTTTTTTCGGCAAACGTGCTTCGGGATTTTGATTTTGAGAAAATGGAGCTTCGCAAAGTCTATCGGCAGGAGCAGCGCCACTTCCTTCGGTTGCTGGATTCTGTGCGCCTCAACCAGGTGGACTACGAAGACCTTGATGACTTGAACCAGCGGTACGAGCCACAATTTGAGGCAGAGCGCTCGTTCATCACCCTCTCTCCCCGCAACGCAAAAGTTGACCGCATCAACCTGCGGGAACTCGCCAACTTGGACACTTTGGAGCAATCGTTCACGGCCAAGGTGCAGGGCGAGTTTGACCCAAAACAATACCCGACGGACATGGAGCTGCGACTGAAAGAGGGCGCCCAGGTCATGTTCATCAAAAACGACCCAGACGGCAATTTCGTCAACGGCACCATCGGCAAAGTAGCCGACTTTGACCACGAAGGAATCAAGGTTTTCACCGACGAGCAAGGCAGCCCGAAGGTGCTCACGGTGGTACCGGTCAAGTGGGAAATCATACGGTACCGCCCCAGTAAGGAGAACCCGAACGAGATTGAGGCCGAGGTCATCGGCACTTTTGAGCAGTACCCGCTTCGACTGGCCTGGGCAGTCACTATTCACAAGTCACAGGGAAAAACTTTTGACAAAGTGATAATTGATATGGACACGGGAGCGTTTGAGTTCGGTCAGACTTACGTGGCATTGAGCCGCTGCCGGACACTGGAGGGCATCGTGCTTCGGCAGTTGTTGAAGCACTCGGATATTCTGACCGATGAGCGGGTTGTGGATTATTACGAGCGGAATTTTTGATGGGTACTGCTGCGAAATCCTGCCAGACTTGAGCACTTAATCTGAACAAAATCAATTACTTATGAAGCAGTCGTTGTGGTTAGTCGGTTTGTTTTTCATGTTGTTGGTCACACTCCCCCAAGCGGGCTACTCGGCCATTGCGAAGCCAAGACCAACGGAGATTTCAAGCAAAAAGCAGGAAGCTTTTGCCGAAGGCAAGCAAACAAAACGTACTTCGTTTAGGGAAAAAATTGGTGGCAAGGTTGCCAAATTCAAACAAAAATTCAAGCGGTGGAAGGATTCGATTCAGTTGGCTTTCCCTTCGGGAAAATTGTTGACGAGCTTGATTTTCTTGGTTTTGTCCATTGTCCTTTTTGCGGTGGGCGGACTGACCAGCCTTGGTGTGCTTTTCAACGCCCTAGGTTCAGCGGCCGTGATAGTTGCCCTGCTGTTCTTTGTGCTTTGGTTGATGGAAAGGACCAATATGCCGAAACCTACTGATTAGCACCGGGCAACTCGCTGTCCTTTTTCCGGTTTTTGTACCAAACAAACCCAATCGTGCCCACCAGTAAATAGGGCATCGCCAACATGTAGAGGATGCCAGCGTTCAGGCCGCTACCGGCAGAGCCGCCGTTTTTCAGGTTACTCTCCGCGCTTATCTTGCACATGGGGCATTGGGCGGTGGCAGAAGGTGCCGCCACTGCAAGTACCACCACAAGCACTGCCATTTTTACCAGCTTATTTTTCATCGCAACTATCATTTGTAGTAAGGTTTTATCATCAGGTAAAGCACCGGGCCGGTCACTGCCACATACAACCAGAACCAGTAAACCCATCTTGCCATTCGCTTGTGCCGGTCGAACTGCCCCGTGAACGCACGAATATAAGTAAACAAAATGAAAGGAAATATGACCGCCGCCAGGACGATGTGCGTGATGAGCAGGAAGAAATAGACGGGGCGAATCCAGCCTTCACCGAGAAACTTGGTGTCGGCATTGGTGACGTGGTAAACCACGTAGCCCAACAAAAACAGGAAGGACGAAATCATGGCCAAGGTCATGGCTTTCTCGTGCTTCTCACGCTGCTTATTTTTGATGAAGTAGAGGCCAGCCAAGAGAATCAAAGCAGTTAATGCATTTAGCACTGAGTAAACAGCCGGAAGAAAGGAAAAATCAATGCCCGTTTCAAAATGGATTCGGTGCATGAACGTCACCAGCAAAAGCACTACAGCCGTGGTTGCCCAAGCTGCTCGGTTCAGTTTTTTTTCCAGTGCAAGGTCCGGTTGTTGTTGGCTCATATCACGTCATTTTCAGTTTTCAAAACAGGTCAACGCCGTTTTTGTTTTGGGACCACCTTGGCAATATGCTCTACCATCCGCCCCATTTGAACATTGTCGTTGATGTCATACAACTTCCTGATTGTCAAGCTGGTATCTACCATTGCCACTCCGATTTCTGGGTTTTGGAGGTGGTAAACGTCTTTGGACAAATGATTCCATTCTGTTGCCGACGTACCCAGCAGGTACCATTGCTTGTGGTCTTTGATGCCAAGTTGGGTTGCTGTTTCGAGCAGCGTTTTGGAGGAATCCATTTGGATGAAAGAAAGAAAAACAACATCCTCGGTTTCGTCAAAGCTCTGGTGGACTTTGGCTATCCGGTCGGCCAAGGGCCTTGCTGCGGCTAGGTCGTTTGGCAAGAAGTTGACCACCGTCACCTTGCCGTGCAGTACCTCTGGGCTGATAGGTTCGTTCTGTTGGTTCTTGCATTGAAACCCGGAGACCTTGCCCAACTTCTCCAACTCAGCGACTGCCGTGCGGGAGTGCGTCCTGCCCATGTACAGGTAGTACAAAGAACCAATAGGCATGATGAAAAGAACTGCAAAAACCACTGCCCTCCAGAATTTGTTTGCGGGCTTTACTGCTTTGATGTTTTCCATTGAAATTTGCTAACAAAAAAGGCGAGCCTGTTGGGTCTCGCCTTTTTGATTTCTTAAATCAGGTATTGAGCCGTGGCTTCGTCGTAGTCGAGACTTCCAGTAGCCGGCTTTTTGTTGACTTCTTCGTGGTTTTTCTCGTCTATTTGGTTGCGCCGTGCGCCCCATGAAGCGCCCTCTTGGAAGAACGCAATCACCGCCCAAACAAGCAGCAGCATTGGTAAAAGCACACTCCAGCGGAGACCTTGCACTTCGGTAGCCATGTGCATGAAATTGTACACGATGAAATATGCCTTGTAAAGACTGAACCCCACCATAAGCGCCATGTAAATATAGTGAAGCGCTCCCGTGAAATGTACGCCGTGAATTAGGTGGCCTTTGGCGAGCAATGCAATCAACACCTCGATGATGGTGATGGCTCCCAACAATTTCAAGCCGTAAACAACTAGCTTTTTCTGTTCGTCATAACTTAAGTGACCTGCCATATTTCCTAAATTTAGAATTTTTAACTTAGTTGAGAATGTGGTTGTTCAGCTTCGATTTACAGAAGGTAAAACACAAGGAACACGAAGACCCAAACAAGGTCCACAAAGTGCCAATAGAGGCCGATTTTTTCCACCATTTCGTAGTGGTTGTTGCGTTTGGCATAAATCCCGCTGGCTGCATTTATCATCACCATGGTCAGAAAAACCACGCCAGAGAAAACGTGGAAGCCGTGGAAGCCTGTAATGAAGAAGAACAAAGCTCCGAAAGCGACCGGCCCAAAGGCTTCTTTTACAATCTCTCCACCAGCCGATTTGTAAGCGCCATGCTCGTATTGGTGCGTACCGTGGTTTATGGTAATCAAGTAAGGAGAATTGGCCTCAAACGACTTGCCAGCGAACGACTCACCTTCGTGGCTTATCTTCTCAAAATAGCGATTATCAACCATGTCTTCCTTTCCATTTGGTATGTAGTACACCGACTTTGCGCCATGAAAGTCTTGTTCAGCCTTGGTGAAGCCCTGTGCTTCCAGCTCTTTTCCAGAAAGATACTGTCCACCTTCCGTGTGCATAGAAAAGGGATTGGTCAGGATGGAAACGCCTTCCTCCTTCATCAGCGTCGTCCACTCCCAAGCTTGGCAGCTAAGAAATGTTGCCCCACCGAGTATGGTCAGGAACATCCAAAATACTACGCCCCGTTTGTTGTTGTAGTGGCCTTCCTGGACGGCACGTACCATGGTTACGGAGCTGGCAATCAGCACAAAGGTCATGAAGGTAACGAACACCAGCGGCGCCTTGCCACCAAATAGGTTGTGGATGCCAAAAGGTGCTTTTTCGAATACAAAATCAGGAATCGGCCAAGTGTTGCTGCTAAAACGCAGCGCACCGTAGGCAATGAGGAAACCCGAAAATGTAAAAGCATCTGATAGGAGAAAATACCACATCATCAGCTTGCCGTAGCTTGCCTTGAAAGGTTCTTTCCCACCCGACCAAAGTTGCTCGTCTGTGTCGTGGCCGTGCTCTAAAACTGCTGCTTCTGAAGCCATGTCGAATGATTGTATTGTTGGATTGCTGAATTGCTATATTGTTGGAATTGTTGGATTGTTGTGTCGTCACGAATAACAATTCAACAATACAACAATTTAACAATCAATATCTTACCGATACAAAGTCAAAAATATGAACAAATAGACCCAAAGGAAATCAACAAAATGCCAATAGGTCAAAGTGAGTTCAAACCGGATTTTGCGCTTTGGGGTTACTTTAAACTTTAGCCCAAAAGCGCTGATCAATGAAACCGTCAATGCAGCCAAGCCCCCGATGACGTGTGCTGCATGAAACCAAGTAATCACGTAAATAAAGTCGCCCGATGGGTTCAAGGTAAACGGAACACCATCTGCTGCAAGGGCAACCCAGCCTTGGTATTGAAAAACAAAGAACAAAATAGCCAGTACATAAGTCGCCACTAGGAACGATTTGTACAGCAATTCTTTCTCTTTTTTAAAAGCAAGGAACGAAGCGTGAAGCGTGACACTGCTCATCAAAATAACCAGTGTGCTTACTTTGAAAATGCCTGGCAATTGGAACTCCAGCCAATTGCCAGCAGCCTGGCGTACCACGTATGCGCTTGTGAGCGATGCAAACATCATCACAATTGAACCACAGGCCACCCAAACCGCAAATTTGTGGGGATGGATTTTGTTCCTTCCGCTATTTTCATTCAAAGTCAAATCCATTTTCAAATCTTGTCAAGCCAGAGCGCAGTTAGCGCCGCCGGCAGGTAAAAGAAGGAGAAAAACATCAATTGCATGGCCGCTTTCCTGTCGCTCTGCCGGTACAAGTTCCAGCCGAACCAAGCGTAGGCCAAGGCCAAGATGCTTACAACCACTGCCGAAACGAAGCCAGTCACGTTGGTGAAAAAAGGAACAAGCCCTACTGGCACCAAGCAAAGCGCATAAAAAACACCTTGCAGGCCAATGCTCGGGTCTTGTTTGCCATCTTTGGCTACCACGAACTTGAACCCAGCTTTCTGGTAGTCCTCAAATCCAATCCAACTGATGGCCCCAAAGTGCGGGAACTGCCAAAAAAATTGGAGCAAAAACAGGGTCAGCGCCAACGATGTCAACTCTCCTTGATACGCCACGCACCCAATCAGCATCGGCAATGCACCCGGCAATGCACCTACGGCTATTGCCGAAGGCGAAATCCGTTTCATTGGCGTATAGAGAAAGGCGTAGCTCAACAGGGCAATCACTCCAAAAAAGGAGGCCCAAGGGTTGAACATCGCCAACAACATCAGGCCAATGATGCTCAGGATTCCAGCGGCAAGCACCGCTTCCGAAACCGTCATCCGGCCTGTGGCCAATGGGCGGTTAGCTGTGCGCTTCATCAATTTGTCAAAATCCCTTTCGAGCACTTGGTTCAGCGCATTCGCTGCACCCGCCACACAGAAGCCTCCGAGTGAAAGTATCAAAACCGATAGCCAATTCACGCCGCCTTCTGCTGCAATCAAATAGGCCATAACCGCAGAATAAACCACGGTAAGAGACAATTTGAACTTAACTAGCTCCCCGAAGTCACGCACTTTTTGCGAAACCAAACTGATGGGTGAAGCGGAGGCAACCTTTATTTTATTATTCACCTAAATGGTTGTTAATCAAGTTATTGTCAAAAATCAATGGTCTTCGGTCTCCCCTTCCTTCATCGGCTCCACTTGGGAAACGAACTCCTCACCATTTTTGCCATAATCGTAGGCCCAACGGTGAACAGTTGGCAGTTTGCCAGGCCAGTTGCCGTGTCCGGGTTGGATGGGTGTCGTCCACTCGATGGTCGTTGCGCCCCAAGGGTTTTTGCTGGTAACTTTTTTGCCCTTCCAAATGCTGTAAAAGAAGTTCACGAACATCAACACTTGGAAGCCAAAAGTAACAATGGCGGCAATGGTGATGAACTGGTTCATTTCGGAGAAATGCGAAAAAGTGTCAAAGTTGTCGAATCGGTAATAGCGACGGGGGACGCCGGCCATGCCAAGGTAGTGCATTGGCCAGAAGATGGCATAAGCGCCAATAAAAGTGCCCCAGAAGTGCATCTTGCCCATCGTCTCGTTCATAAAGCGGCCAAACATCTTTGGAAACCAATGGTAAACCCCTGCGAACATGCCGAAGAAGGCGGCCACGCCCATAACGATGTGGAAGTGGGCGACAACAAAGTAGGTGTCGTGCATTTGGATGTCAATGGCAGAATTGCCAAGGAAGATGCCTGTCAAACCACCAGAGATGAACATCGAAACGAAGCCAATGGCAAACATGGAGGCTGTATTGTACCGTAGGTTTGACTTATAAATCGTGGTAATCCAGTTGAACACTTTCACTGCCGATGGTACAGCAATGATGAGCGTAAAGATTACGAAGAAGTTTGAAATGAAGGGGTTCACGCCCGACATGAACATGTGGTGCGCCCAAACAATGAACGAAAGGAAACCGATGGCAAGGATGGAATAGACCATCGCCTTGTAACCGAAAATTGGCTTTCGGCAATGTACGGACAACACTTCTGACGTAAGGCCCATTGCTGGCAGGATGATGATGTACACCTCTGGGTGTCCCAAAAACCAGAACAAGTGCTGGTAAAGTATCGGGCTGCCGCCAACATGGTCGAGCGCTTGGCCGCCAATGAAAATTTCGCTGAGGTAAAAGCTGGTACCCATGCCCCTGTCAAACATCAACAACAAAAAGCCAGAAACCAATACGGGGAAAGAAAGCAGCGCCAAAATAGCAGTGACAAAAAATGCCCAAATCGTCAACGGCATCCGCCACATGGTCATGCCTTTTGTGCGCAGGTTCAAAACGGTGGTGACATAGTTAATGCCACCCAGTGCGACCGAAATCACAAAAAATACCAAGCTCAAAAGCCACAGGGTCATACCCGTTCCAGACCCGTCGGAGGCTTGGGGCAATGCACTCAGGGGCGGATATGCCACCCAGCCACCTGAGAATGGGCCAGTGCTGAGGAACAATGAGTAAAACATGACGATGCTTGCCAAGAAAAAGAACCAGTAAGACATCATGTTGAGCAATGGGGATGCCATGTCCCTGGCACCCAACTGCAATGGGATTAGCAGGTTGCTGAAGGTGCCACTCAACCCAGCCGTAAGCACGAAGAAAACGATGATGGTGCCGTGCATGGTCACCAACGCATAGTAAAACTCAGGTGCCAAAGTGCCGATACCGGTATCAGCATTTATCTCTATCCACTTGCCCAACAACGGGCGAAGCCAGGTCATGCTTTCTTCTGGGAAGCCCAGTTGCAGACGGAAAACCAGTGACATGCCTGCCCCAATCAAGGCCCAAATCATTCCTGTAATCAGGAACTGACGGGCAATGATTTTGTGGTCCATGCTGAAGATGTACTTCGTAATGAAGTTTGACTTAAACTTGTCACCATGCTCATGCTCGTGAAAATGGTCATCGAAGCCCAATTCTTCTATTAGCTTATCTTCACGGTCTTGAACGGCAGTTGTTGCGTTAGCCATATTTCGATTTTTTTTCTTCTTAGATTAAGCTTTGGTTCTTATTGGGTTAAAATCTGGAATTCTGTCCGTCGGTTTTTTGCCTTGCCCTCATCGGTATCGTTCGTGTCAACAGGTTTTGTTTTACCAAAACCCCTCGATTTCAACCTGACTGGAGCTACTTGCTTTGACACCAAATAGTCATAAACCAACCTCGACCTTGCTTGTGAAAGGGTCATGTTTGAAGCATCATCGCCATCACTGTCCGTGTGGCTTGAAACCTCTATGGTCATGTTCGGATACTTGTTCAAAACAGCAACCAGGTTGTCCAACTCGTATTTTGATTTGTCATCGAGTTCGGCTGAACCTGTTTTGTAGTACACATAATTGAGTCGGATAACCTTTTCTTCAGGTGTTGAGGCAGAAAGCGCCTTATCAACAGCCGTATCAAAATCTTGTTTACGCTGGCGAATCTCTGCACCTAAAACCTCATCCTTGCGTGGGTCAAAATCCTTGCCCCTTACGCTGCTGAGGTAGGTGGATTGCTGTTCTTTCTCCCACTTGTCAAATTCTTCCTGGGAAACTATCCTTACCAGTTTCCGCATGGAGAAGTGCCCCTTGCCACAAAGTTCCGCACAGGCCAACTCATATTCAAACACTTTCCAAAGTGGAGGACTTTTCGGGTCTTTCGGGTCGGAAGGTGCCTGGTACTCAGGGTATTTGCTGAGCGTTTGGCGGTATTCCTCCGTTGTTTTGATTGGGGTAAAGACAAAATATGTAGGCATGCCAGGTACGGCGTCCATCTTCACCCTGAAGTGGGGCAGGTCAAAACTGTGCAAAACGTCCATCGCCGTGATGCGTACCCTCACCTTTTTGCCTACTGGCAAAACCAAGTCGGATGGCATGTAGTCGTCGAGGTTTTTGTCATCCAACCAATCCTGGCCGAGCGGGTTTTCACCGGGCTTTATGAGCCTAAAATTCTTGGTGCCCAACTTGCCGTCTGCACCAGGGTAACGCAAGTGCCACAAGTACTGCTGGCCAGTGGCTTCTATCTCGATGTACTCATCGTCGCTTGACACGTCGGCCATTACCTCGTTCCAAGCCACGAGACCCTTGATGACGAGGAAGCACATTACTACGGCAGGTACTGCTGTCCAAATCACCTCCAACTTGTTGTCGTGTGGCATGAACTCGGCGATAACACCTTTACGGCCACGGTATTTGTAGGCAAACCAGAACAAAGCAATATGGGTCAAAACGAATACGATTCCTGTGAAGAAAAGCGTAATGTCGAAAGCGTCATCAAGGACACCACCATGGGCAGAGGCTGCCTCATGCGGGCCATAGCCAAGCATCCAATTCTTGTAATGCCACGCTGACCAAAAAGTAAGCACCAGAAAGCCAATCATAAACAGCAACATGCCATTGGCGCTTCTTTTGTTGGATTCAATTTGAACCGCTTCTTCGCCCCTAATCTTGGCGGCCAAATCAGTGACCTTGCCAATTTGAATGATTACAATGACGATGAGAATTAAACAACCTATGATAATTAATCCAGTACTCATTTATGAACGAATTAATAATTTTTCAAAAATTGATTCTTGGCCACTTCAATGAAGTATCCGTTTTGAAAACAAATACTACTCGTAAGCCTGAACCTCGTGGTGTAAACTCTCCTCAAGATATGGGTCATTTTGAGGTATGAGTGGTGCTTTTGAAAGCTGATTGAATACAAAATAGATGAAAAATGCCGTGAACCCTAGGAATACACCCAACTCCAAAAGTCCTGGAATGGTGAACCCGGCTACGAAGGATGAGGCATGTTCAACTGCATGGCCGCCTTCTTTGCCATGGGCCATCGCCTCTACGGCTGTGTTCAACACACCTGGCTTTATCATGTAAAAATAATCGAACCAGTGGCCAAAGAACACAAGGGCAGAGGAGAAGAACAAGGTTCCAAAACGGCGCTTGGTCGTGTTGCGCATCAAAATCAAGAACGGGAGCACAAAGTTGATTACCAAGTTGCCAAAGAACAGCACCGGAAAGTCATTTTTGCGCTGGAAAAAATAGACCGTTTCTTCGCCGTTGTTGGTGTACCAAATAAGCATGTACTGGGAAAACCAACAATAAGTCCAGAAAATGCTGAATGCAAACATGAATTTACCGAGGTCGTGCAGGTGTTCCTTGGTTACTTGTTCAAGGTAACCTTTTGATTTCAGGTAAATGACGAGCATGATAGTAAGCGCACAAGCACCCAGCCACCAACTTGTCATGGAGTACCATGCGAACAATGTACTGTACCAGTGCGCATCCACCGACATTACCCATTGCCAAACCATCGCTGGGCCTGTGAACGCTGCTATCGGAAGGAAGACGGCGGCATACTTTCGGAGGTTGCGATGAATGCCATAGTTGGCTACCTCCTTGCCGCTTGCATCCTCTTGCAAGGATAGTTGACGGAATTTACGGGCGAAGAAAATCCAAGCGCCTACAATTATCAAGGTGCCAAACAGGTACCAGTTTTTGTTCAAGAAGGAGGCTTTGCCTGTCAGAATTTTGTCGCCAGCCACCGCCTCTGTATCCGACCAATGGTACAAGTGGCTGAAATGGGCATAAACTGCAATGCCTATGATAACCATCATCACCAGTCCTGGAATTAAGAAGAGCGAAAAAGCTTCCCAAATCCGTTTGAATATTACGTACCAACCGGCATAAGCGACGGTGAAAGCAGCGATAACAAACGTTATCATGAATGCCATCCCTGTAAAAAATACAGCATTGACCAAGAAATTGGACCAGAAGCGGGCATGAACCCCTGCTGCCGCAATTTGTTCCGGTTCCAAAAAATAGCTCAAAACAAGGCAAAGCAAACCAAGCCCCATTGTTGCTATTAAAAAATTCTTTTGTTTTGCTTCAAACGTAAACTGCTTCATTATTGCAGGTATTTTATTGACCGGCCTAAGCCGGATTGTTTTATGGTGTGCGCTAAAATATCAAATTCTCAATGCTGCCCAGAACCTCCTGTATGCCCACTGGACTGGCCTCCACCATGCGTGGTGTCCACGGGGGGTACAGTTTCAACGGGGGGTGCTGGTTTTGGAACATTTGCGAGTGGAAGCCCATACTCAGCATTGAGCGTATTCGCTGATTCTGAGTACTTAGCTTTTCTCGAAACGGCTTGGAGCGAGCGGATATAATGTATCACCTCCCAGCGTTCTTGAAAGGATAGTTTATCTGCATAGCCCCCCATCGCATTTAATCCGTACATGATGGAGTGATAGAAGCGCCCATTTGTCGAAAACACAAATTGGCTGTCCACCAGATTTGCCGGCTGTGCTGGGTACTTGCCGCCATTGTCACGAACAAGGTATCCGCCGCCGTCTGCTTTATCACCGTGGCAAGTGGCACAGAAAATAGTGTACAATTCCTTTCCTTTTCCGAGGCCATCGGTAGTGATGGGGAATGGGTTGTAACGGATTTGCTGCTTGGCCAAGGTGCGGCCATCCTCGGTATCTGGATAGGTGTACGGGACATGGCCATTTGGCGTGTATGCAATGCCACCACTGTTGCTCATGCGAAGCCCGGTGCTTACTACTGCATCTTCAGCCGAAGCGAATACGCCATTGTAGGAAGCTGAACCAGCGAAGCCACGTGGGATGGTGCCGTGAACTGGAAGCCGAGGCTGCGAAAGTTCTCGTCGTGATTTCACACTTTCTTCATCCCAGGAATTCAGGTTGTACTTGGTCAACACGTTGGCTTCGTAAGCCGTGGCATGAGCCATGTCCGGTATGAACTCACTTCCTGTCGAGTTTTTGCCGGCTTGTTGGCAGGAGTAGGTGCCGAAAACGACAACACTCATTGCCAAAGCTATTAGGAGATTTTGCTTAAATTTCATTTTCAAAAATGAATCTTGAATATGCTTTACGAATGATAAATGATGATTGATAAATGATGAATTTGCCTCCAACTCCCAAGTCGGAGTGTATTCATCATTCTTCATTCTTCATTTATCATTCTTAAATAGTCCTCGAATGTACTTCCTCCGCCCCAGTTGCCTTGAAAAATCCTTTAAGGTTGTCAACTGAACTCGAATCCATGTTATTGGTCTGAAATGCGAGGCAAAATTTGTCGTCAGTAATCCGGTCGTCGAGTATTGGGTTGTTTACCCCAAAGCCCAAGCCGCATATGATGTAAAAAACTACCGTCATGCCGATGGCACAAAACAGCACCGTCATTTCGAAGATAATCGGCACAAATGCAGGCAGCGACCAGTAAGGTTTTCCGCCAAAATTCGTTTGCCAATCCCCTTCAAACAAGAGGCTACCACCGGAAATCCAAGACATGCCGATAAGCGCTATGAGCATACCCAACGTGCCGAAGACAAAACCTACCACGTGCAACCTTGACTCTTCAAGCTCAAGTACGGTATCCAACCCGTGAATCGGGAAAGGAGAGTACACGTCCATGATGTCAAGGTGCTGCTTTTTGGCCTTTTTAATAGCGTTCATCAGTACTACCTCGTCATCGTACAGCCCGAACAGAACTTCTTTATGTTGACCTTTCATGAAATTTACTTATTTTGATAAAAGTCTGTTTTTCAATTAGTTAGTGGTGATGCCCATCCGATTCCACATCTTCAGGTTCATCGCTATGATGATGGTGTGGTTGTGGCTTCGCATCCGCACCAAGGTATTGGTCGCCATACTGCTTCAGGATTGCTTTCACTTCGGCGGCTGCCACGACAGGTGCTACCCTTGCAAACACCAAATACAGTGTAAAGAACAGACCAAAGGTGCCCAAATAAATGGCGATTTCGACCCAACTCGGCCAATAGTAGCTCCAGCTAGATGGGAGATAGTCGCGGGCCAATGTGGTGGCGATAATTACGAAGCGCTCGAACCACATCCCGATGTTTACGAAGATGGAAATGAAAAACGTCCACCAGACGCTCCGCCTGATTTTCTTCGACCAGTAAACTTGTGGCGAAAGCAAGTTGCAGGCCATCATGCCGATATAAGCCCAATAGTAAGGGCCAAGTACACGGTTGTAAAAGGCGAACTGCTCATAAATGTACCCTGAGTACCATGCCACAAACAGCTCAATCAGGTAAGCAGAACCTACCATTGTGCCTGTCACCAATATCACCTTGTTCATGCTTTCAATGTGGTTGGTTGTGATATACCCTTCCAAACCAAAGCATTTCCTAGTGATAATCATCAACGTCTGCACCATTGCGAAGCCAGAGAAAATAGCCCCAGCAACGAAATAGGGAGGGAAGATGGTGGTGTGCCAACCAGGTATTACCGAAGTGGCAAAGTCAAAGCTCACGATGGTGTGTACTGACAACACCAGTGGTGTGGAGATACCCGCCAAAATCAGCGAAAGGTACTCGTGGCGCTGCCAATGCTTTGCTTTGCCCGTCCAACCCATTGAGAAAAAAGCATACAGTTTCTTGCGAACGCCTTTGGCCCGGTCACGCACCGATGCCAGGTCGGGCACGAGGCCAGTATACCAGAACAGCAACGAAACCGTGAAATAAGTGGAGATGGCGAACAAGTCCCAAAGCAACGGGGAGTTGAAATTTACCCACAGCGGCCCCCGTGTGTTGGGGTAAGGGAACATGAAGAAGTCAAACCAAGGACGGCCAGTGTGCGTGGCCGGGAACAAACCGGCGCACATTACCGCAAATATGGTCATGGCCTCTGCCGCACGGTTTACACCTGTACGCCAGCGCTGGCGGAACAGGAGGAGAATAGCTGAAATCAGCGTACCTGCGTGGCCAATACCGATCCACCAAACGAAGTTGGTGATGTCGTAGGCCCAACCGATGGTCCTGTTGGCATTCCAAGTACCAATTCCAAAATAAAAGGTCCAACACAAGGCAAATATTCCGTAACCCAAGGTCATTACTGACAAGGTAAAGGCAATAATCCACATCCGGTTGGGCGCCTTTTCGGTTGGCCCGATAAGGTCTTCCGTGATTTGGTGGTAATTTTTGTTACCAATTATTAACGGCTCACGAATTCTTGATACTGCTGCGCTCATATTTTTTCAATTTCTTGAACCCCTTGCGGGAAGCTCAATCAGCTATATTTTAAAAATGATTCTAGTTTTAGCTCAACAAAGCCTCGTCACGATTCGTCACTCTGGTAGTGTACTGTACCGATGGGCGGGTGTTCACCTCTTCCAGTACGATATAGTTCAGCTTGTTTTTGTAACGCTTCGCAATCTCGGAGTTTTCGTCGTTTGTATCGCCGAATACGATGGCACCGGTCGGGCAGGCCGTTTGGCAAGCAGACTTCACATCGCCGTCACGAAGGGCACGGCCTTCCTGCTTGGCAGTTAACTTGCCCTCTTGGATGCGCTGCACACAGAAGCTGCACTTTTCCATCACACCACGCACCCTAACTGTAACATCGGGGTTCAACACCATGCGGGTGAGGTTGTCAGCGTAGAATGGAACTTCGCCGTCGTAAGGAACGAAAGGCTCTGGGCCGTGCTCGTTCACAGGGAAAAGGTCTGCCGTCGTGTAGTCCATCCAGTTGAAGCGGCGAACTTTGTACGGGCAGTTGTTGGCGCAGTAGCGGGTACCGATGCAACGGTTGTAGGCCATTTGGTTCAAGCCCTCCGAGCTGTGGTTGGTAGCTGAAACTGGGCAAACATTCTCACAGGGAGCATTGTCACAGTGCTGGCACATCATCGGCTGATAAACAACATTCGGATTTTCGTAGTCGCCGTAAAAGTAGCGGTCTATGCGCAACCAAGTCATTTCGTGGTGGCGGTAAACTTCAAATTTGCCTACAACTGGTACGTTGTTTTCGGCAATACACGCTACTTGGCAGGCACCACAACCCGTGCAAGAATTGAGGTCAATATGCAAACCCCAATGGTGACCTTGGCTATATTTTTCTGCAACGTATTGATCGTATGGGTAGAGCGTTTTCTGGTTCAGTTCCTCAAACTCTCCCCGTTTCTCGTTCATTTCTTTTACGTAACCTCCCAAATCGCTAAGGTTGGTACGGTTGATAATTGACCTCTCCACCAGGGATCCCTGGAATCCTTTTCCAAGGGTCATCAAGGCTATTTCGTCAACGTTCACCTTTCCCTCGTAACCTTCTGCCTTGCCGGTAACGCCCATCGTGTGGTGGTACTGTACGCTGGCGTACTCATCCGTTCCAACTTTTTCGGATACATTATCAACAGCAGCAAAGTATTGCGTATTGCCGTTTGCATCAATGCTCAACCAAGGGTAAACATTCACGCCGATATTGCGGCCTGCCGCACCTGAAACCTTGCGGCCATAACCAAGCGCCATGCTCACGGCGTCAGTTTTTTGGCCAAATTGCCGCACACAGGTCACGACTTGTTTATTGCCTCCAACAGTGAGTTCTACTTTGTCGGCTTCTTTGTAGGCTTCTTTGCTGTTCAATCCCTTGAACTTCCCTACCCCATCGAATCGGCGATTGCCATCAAATTCAATGGGAATCTGGAGGTAGTTGCCCCATACACAACGGGTAATCGGGTCGGGCATTTCTTGTAGCCAAGGGTTGTCGGCATACTGACCGCCACCCACGTTGACCGTTTCAAAGAAAGCGATTTCAAGTTCGCCCGTACCTGGCTTGGTGATTTTTGCAGCAGCAGCGTTCACATCGCCACCCCAGCCAAATTCAGTCACAACTCCCACTGGCATTTCAAAAACGCCATCGTGAAGAACGCTGTCCCAGAAAGCCTGGAAAGTGGCGAAGTTGCTCTGGCGGGAAAACATGCTCGACTGCCAGTTGGCATTCAAGTATTCGTAGTAGGGATGCTCGGCATTCGGGTTGAAATTCTGGCTTCCTGACCAGCGCAACAAGGACTCCTCTGCTTGGCGGGTATCGAAAATAGGTGCAATTGTCGGTTGCATCAAGCTGAAATGGCCTGCCTTTGGTTCAGCATCCCCCCAGCTTTCCAGCCAATGGCTTGATGGTGCGATATAGTCGCAGAGCGCCGTCGTTTCGTCGGGCGTACCGTTGAAGGAAATCTTTGTTTTTACTTTGGCAAAAGCTTCCGCAAATGCGGCACTGTTTGGTAGGTCAAAGGCTGGGTTTGCGCCCCAAACGATGACGGAGGCAACCGAGCCAGCGTTCATTTCACGAATCAACCCTTGAATTTCGGCGTCAATGCCTTGGCGCTGGAGCGAGGCATTGGCGAAGGTCATGGTGTTGCCCCAACTGTCGAGCATGTTGTTGATGGAATTCACCAGGGTTTGCTCGCCAACGTTGTTGGTGCCACAAATCACGAGGCTTTTGCCAACATTGGCCACAAGTTGGTCTGCCACATTGGCCAAAGCAGCAGCAGCTTTATCGTTGACTTTTGGTGCAGAAACTGAGCTGCCACCGGTTTTGGCAGCAATGGCATTGTGCAGCGTTGCGATGGCAGCGCCCATTTCCGAAGGACGCACCAAAACCCGGTGGTCGGCATTGGAGCCTGTGAGCGTCATGCAACTTTCCACCTGAATATGGCGGGACATGCTGGCCTTGGCCACGTCGCTGATGCGGCGGTTCTCGGCATACTGCCGAGCATATTCAATCGGGCTGATCCATGTGCCAAGGAAGTCGGCACCAAAGCTGACAATCATGTTGGCTTTGTCGAACATGAAGTTCGGAACGGCTTTGTTGCCAAAGCAAACTTCATTTGCCTGCAACATTGCGGAGCAAGAAACGGCATCGTAAGTCACGACGGACGAGCCTGGATATTTTGCGAGGAACTCGCCCAATGCCTTTTTGGCGGTCGGGCTGAGGATGGTATTTGTGATGACTTTAACGGAACCCGCTGCTAGTTTGCCCGCTATCTCCTTGTCGAGGTCTGCCCAGCTCATTTTAGACCACTTGCCACCGTCGCTTTTCATCGCTGACTGGTAACGGTTTGTGTCGTAGAGGCTGAGCACACTGGCTTGAACACGTGCGTTGGTGCCGCCTTTGGTTACCGAGGACATGGTGTTGCCTTCCACTTTGATGGGTCGGCCTTCACGGGTTTTTACCAACACCGGGCAGTAGTCGCCACCATTTACATAGGAAGACGCATAGTACGTTGCCACGCCCGGAACGATGCCATCTGGCTTGACGACATAGGGAAGGGCCTTTTTCACTGGAATATCGCAGCTCGCAGCCAAGGTGGCCGCACCGATGCTAAACCCAAGGTACTTTAAAAAATCACGCCTCGATGAACCTACATTCAGTGCATCTTCATGTGCCAATGCTGGGGCATTACTGAACTCACGGTTGATGGACTCCAGAAAAATCGGGTCTTGCTCCAAATGATCTACCCCTATCCAGACTTCCGTATTCTTGCTTTGATTTTTCATCTTTATGTTGAAAAAGGATTTGAGAGTTTGAGAGTTTAAGTGCTTGAGGGTAGGCAGGGCAACTTAAGCCCGCAATCCCTCAAATCCTCATAAACTCAATAGTGGCATTTCTGGCATTCGGTACCACCGATGTCTTCCACCGTAACCTTGCTACGCATGTTGCCCTCTATCTGCTTGTGGTACATCTCGTAATAGTTGTCGTAGTATTTGTTGTCGGCAAATTTGACTTCCGTCTCACGGTGGCAGTTGATGCACCATCCCATGGAAAGCGGAGTAAATTGTTTCACCTCATCCATTTCTTGCACCTTTCCGTGGCAAGACTGACAGGCCACTTTGCCCACGGTCACGTGCTGGGCGTGGTTGAAGTACACGTGATCGGGCAGGTTGTGGATGCGCACCCACTCTATCGGGCCTTGGATTTTCGTGTCGCCCGTCTTTTTGTCGGTCAAAGAAGCTACGATTCCGTCCCATTGCGAAGCAAGCAAGGCCTCGCCTTCGGCGTCCATCGTGTTTTTTTCCTTGATGTAGTTCTCAGAAATCCAGCCTTTGTAGATGGCTTCGATTTCCTTGTCTGTTTTTTGGTCGTAATTTTTGATTAGCGTGTCGCCCTTGGGGTCGTAACCGATGGAAGCGTAAATCTTTGTCAATTCCGCAGTTCCGTACATGGAGCCAACCTTGATGGTTTTGTGGCAGTTCATGCAGGTATTTGCGGCAGGAATCACGCCGTGCTTGCTCCGACGGGCACCATCGTGGCAGTACTGGCAGTCAATCTTGTGTACCCCAGCGTGGGTCGTATGTGAAAATTTGATGGGCTGCTCTGGTTGGTAACCCTGCTGGCGACCCAGGTTAATGGCGTTGCGCACCGTGAAGTAGCCACCAAAAAGAATCGCAGCGAATATTGCGAAGCTCACTACGCCTTTGCTGGTTAGTGTATCGGCCAATGTCTTTCGAGCAGGTGCCTCAGCGCCAAGTTCTTTTACCGCAGCGATATGGTTCAGGTTGGAAATAATTCTTGCAAGTATGACGGCCAACAGTGCCAGAATGACGAATAGCAGGGCATAAAGGAGGGTATTGCTTTCCTTAGGTTGACCGGTTTCTCCGCCCACGGGAACAACAGCTACAGGAGTTTCCCCAGGGCAATTTCCCGCTGCTGTACAATTGATGTAAGCCAGAATATTCGCAATCTCCCCATCCGAAAGGGTTGGGAAGCTGGTCATGGCTACCTTGTTGTATTCGTTGAACACAGCAACGGCTCTAGGATGCCCTTGGCTCACCAACGATTGGGAGTTGCGAATCCAGGCATACAAGTCAGATTCAGGGAAGGCACTCCAACGCTCCTGCGTACCTGCGAGGGCAGGACCAGTGAGCTTGTCCTTCATGTTCTTGTTGTGGCATGAAGCACAGTTGTTCTTGAACAATGCCTTACCAGCTTCGACAGCAGCTTGGTCTTGTGCGAATAGCGAGGAAAGGGAGAAAGTAAAAAGAAGTACTAAAATACTGCTAGTCAGTCGTTTGTATATCATCTTTGCAAAGTTGTTATCTTCAATGCTGGATAAAAACATAATTGGATTTTTGAACACGGCGCAAAGATAAAAGGAGAAGTATTTTTTTAACAAGATTTTAAAAATGCTTAGACTATTTAGATAGGTTCTAAATTTAAAGCGCTACTTGACCCAACTAATAATGTGTAAACAAGCGTGAAAAATGGCAAGCCTTCCTTCAATTCAAAATCACAATGCGAATACTGAATTTATTTTTTGCCTTGATTTTTGCCAGCTTCGCTGCCCTGCAGTACAATGACCCCGACCCATGGCGCTGGGCGCTAATGTACGGCTTTGTTGCGGCTATTTTCGGATTTGCTGCCTTCGGCAAAACCAACCGCTACTTACTTTGGGCAGGCATCGCTGCGTGCGTGGTTTGGATGTCCTTGCTATTGCCCGAGTTTTTGAACTGGGTGAAAATGGGCAGCCCAAATATTGCGGAGCACATGAAGGCAGAAACCCCTTATGTCGAATTCACCAGGGAGTTTTTGGGGTTGTTGATTTGCTTGCTGGCACTCACTTGGCTGCTTTGGCGGGTTAGGAAAAAGTAAAACCCGTCATTTTTTGCCCAGACTTCCGTTTTAGTTCGGAACTTTGAACCATGATATTACGCACAGAAAACTTGAATAAGTCCTACGGAGAGCGCAAAGTCGTCAAACAGGTTTCGCTTGACGTGAACCAAGGGGAAATCGTTGGGCTGCTCGGCCCCAACGGCGCCGGGAAAACGACGACGTTCTACATGGTGGTCGGATTCATAAAGCCCAACGAAGGCAGTGTTTTTTTGGAAAATGAGGACATTACTTCCCTACCCATGTACAAACGGGCGAGGCTCGGCATCGGCTACCTTCCTCAAGAGCCTTCTGTTTTCCGGAAGTTGAGCGTGGAGGACAACATTAGGGCAGTGCTGGAAATGATGAACCTCACCAAAGAAGAACAAGCCGCCAAATTAGAATCGCTGCTCGACGAATTTGGCCTCCACAAAGTCCGCAAAAACAACGGTGACACCCTCTCGGGCGGGGAGCGACGCCGCACCGAAATCGCACGGGCACTGGCCAGCAATCCCAGTTTCATTCTCCTCGACGAGCCGTTCGCTGGCATTGACCCAATCGCCGTGGAGGACATCCAGACCATCGTTTACAAACTGAAAGCCCGCAACATCGGCATCCTCATCACCGACCACAACGTGCAGGAGACACTCTCTATCACCGACCGGGCTTACCTGATGTACGATGGTGCCATCCTCAAAGCTGGAACTGCCGAGGAACTTGCCGCCGACGAGCAGGTGCGCAGGTTGTACCTCGGCATGAGCTTTGAGTTGAAAAAGAAAGTGTTGGCTGAATGAGTTCGAGGAATTGAAAATTGGAAAATCTGTGATCCGGATGCAACCATTTTTTGAAAAAAACATTCTATTTCACGTCATTATTCAAAACCAAAAATGGAAATTATGAAAAAAGCAATTTTCTTCTCAATCTTCATTTTTTGCTACCTACCTGCTGTCTTTTCGCAGGACAAACCCGCAAAGTTCACCGTCACCGTCAGCACCGATTCAATCCTGATGGACAACTACTTCGAGGTGAAATTCATGCTCGAAAACGCTAACGGCCAGAACTTTGAAGCACCCGATTTCAGCGACCACTTCAACGTGGTGACCGGCCCGAATTTCAGCACTTCGATGAGCATGTTCAATGGCAACATTTCGCAGAGCATGACCATCACGTATTACCTTGAACCAAAGGAAGTTGGCATGTTTTATATCCAGCCCGCAAGCGTGAATACGGAAGATAAAGTGCTGGAAACCACCCCGTTAGAGGTGATGGTAGTGCCCAACCCTGATGGCATCAAGCAGATGCCACCACGTGGAAAAATGGACAGCTTCCAGTTCAACTTCGGCGACCCATTTGACTTCGATTTATCGTTCCCGGAATCAAAGGAAATGCCACAGTTTTCGAATCCATCGCCAAGGGAGGAAGCGCCAAAAGTACAGCCGAAGAAGAAGCGAAAAACGATGAGGATATGAGATTTCCAGAACAAAAAAAGCCTGTCCGCTGAAATGCGAACAGGCTTTTCTTTATTCAGGCTAGATTAAACTCACTTCCGGTTGTAGCCGAGCCACCAGCCAATCAAACCACCTGCCAGACCGCCCATCACTGCGTAGATGACGGAATCAAGGACGACACCACCCCAGCTCATTAGATTAGTTAAGCCATGCATGATGCTATCGTAACCGAAAGCAATCAGAAAACCGATAGTAGCTCCGGCTACAAGCCCACCCATGAAGGTGCGAATGCCCGCCCATTTTTCAAAGATGTAGGCGAACAAAAGCCCAAATACAAGATTGCCAACAATCATGGCAACCATGTCAGGGGCAGACTTATTAACACCTTCAATGGTGGTCATCATTGAAGCCAAGATACTTTTAAAAACCATTTCGTAAAGCACCCAGCCAGAGAGGAAAAAGGCAACCCCACCGAGGAGCGCGCCGACCAAGAGTTTGTTGGTATTCATTGCGTTTTGTTTTAGTGAAAAAATATGATTTAATTTGGCGAAATTAGTGCGTGCCATTTTATAATTCTATCATTTTTGCAATTTTTCCAAATTATTTTTGATTCAGGTCGCATTTTTTTCACTAGCAAAAATTGACCCCAAGGGATTGGTTTTAAATCTGGTATTTTGTTCCAGTTTACAGAGCAGGTTTGCTCATTTCCAGAACTATTGCTTCTGCATTATTTCTGGCAAAAACAAAGCAAGCCTTACCATTGACCACCACCGAAAGGATGCGCCGCACTTCGCCATCAATCTTCAATGATCCAAGCGGCGACACCGCCATCTTTCCATCATTTGAAAATGTAAGCACGTTTCCGTAGTTGGCATCGTAGCGACCCATTTCAATGTTGCACTCGAAGAAATTGCCACCGAGCAGCACCTCCATCCTGCCGTCACCGTCGAAGTCGGCGAGCTGTGCGGCATTGAGCGAGGAAAGCTGAAGTTCGTCGGGCAGTGGGTGCGACTTGAACTTGCCATCTCCAAGGTTTTCAAAATACATGCTGGCGAACTCGTTGGCCTCCAATTTCACAGCCTTGGAGAGGTTGTCGGCACCCACAAGGTCGGCGGCGCCGGCCTTGGCAAAGTCATTGGCGAATAGGAACTTCTTCTTCAAGTTTGGCAACTGCTTGATGTACTCGGCGTGAGTGGCAAAGGGCGTTTCCTTGCCGCCCAACCAAAAGGTCAGCAGTTGCTCCACCTGCTCGTTTTTGTCGAAATCGGCCACGTACATGCGCACGGGCTGCTCCTGCGTTGGATTGAAACGGCCGTTCAGGCCCATGTTGCCCGCCAAGATGTCCATGTCGCCGTCGCCATCAAAGTCGTGCGGGAGGGCAAAGTTCCACCAAGCGGTTGCGATTGCGGATTGCGGATTGCGGATTGCGGATTTAATGAGCGACTTTCCATCGTTGTAAAATACAGTCAGTGGCCCCCACTCCATCGCTAAAAGAAGGTCGGATGAACCGTTTTTGTCGAGGTCAGCCCAAGTGGCGTTTTTCACCAAACCGACGTCGGCGAGGCCAGGAGCAATAGCATTAGTGACATTTTCAAATTGGCCGTTGCCCTTGTTTTGGAGCAAAACCGAGGTTGGCATCAGGCCATAGTTCCAAGGCAAGGCACGGGCGCCAAAGAACACATCGGGCAAGCCATCTTTATTGAAATCGGCGATGGAAACGCAGGCCGCAGTCATATAAACGTCCTGAAAATCAATGCGTTGGAAATTCCCTTTTCCGTCGTTCTTGTACCAACGCTGTTTCATGGCCTCGTCCTTTCCACGGTATTCGTTTCCCCCAGCAGCTACCACCAGGTCTTGGTCGCCGTCCTTGTCGAGGTCGGTGAAAACGGCATCTACGTCCTCAAAAATACTGTCGGCAATAATGGCAGCTGGTGTTTTTAGCTCAAACTTACCTTTTTTGGTTTGCACGTAAAGTGTGCTCCGGGCTCGTTTTGCAGCGCCAAAAAACACGTCGTCCAGCCCGTCGCCGTTCACGTCGCCGACGGCCACCGCAGGCCCTTCCGCCGACACCATGTGCGGAATCAGCCCCTCCCTGTTGAACTCCACAAATGGGTTTTCCTTGTGGTGGAAATTTAGGCCAAGCTGAGCTGTCACATCCTCAAAATAGTCGGGAGGCGGAATTTTTGCCCTGAAATAATCAAAGTCAAACATCGGCAATCCGGCCCTCCAAGCCACTTCCAAAGTCGTGTTGTACCGAAACCCATCGAGGCGCTGGTAGCTCCTATCAGGCCAAATCAGCAGAACCGAATCCACGGTCGCCGTGTCGCCGATACCGAGGTGGAGAGGCCCCAGCATGCTCGATTGGAAGCCCCTAACGGGGTAGTTCTCGTAGGATATTTTCTCGCTTTTCTTGAAAACAACCGCCCTCGCACCAATGGCGTTCAGGTTTTGGGGCGAACCTTTCAGGTTGATTTTCAAATAGTTATGATTGGGTTGCTTTTTTTCTACGGTCAAATTTTGATAGACAAATGGTTCGTCCTCGATGTTGTTGGTCACCACGTCAAGGTCGCCGTCGTTGTCGAGGTCGGCATAAATGGAACCGTTGGAGTAGCTTGGTTGGCTGCCAGCGATTTGGCTGCCAATATCCTCGAATTTCACACCAAGCCTCGCTCCTTCCCCCTCCGAAGGAGCAGGGGTGACGTTATGGAAAAACTTGTTGGGTAGTTTAATTTTCGGCATTCGCTCCACGACCATTAAATCGGGTTGGTCAAGGGAATCAACGAACTGCCACTTTTGGTTCTTTTCGTCGCCGGCCATGAAATTGATATAGTCAATATTGTTCAAACGGCGAGGGATGCCATTGCTGATGAACAAGTCTTTTTTGCCGTCTTGGTCAAAATCCATGAACAGCGACGACCACGACCAATCAGTAGCGAAAATACCTGCGAAACGCGAAATCTCAGAGAAATGCGGATTGCGGATTGCGGATTGCGGAAGTGCGGAAGGTTGCTCAAGCCCCAAGTTCATTTGCAGTGCGTTTTGGGCAAACTGTACATTGTATCCGTACCCAAGTTTGAACTGAAAAGTGGAAAACCCGTCCTCTCCCAACGAGCTTCTCAAAATAGTGGGGTCCTCAGGTTTCATGTCGAGCGAGACGATGTCGGCCCAGCCATCGTTGTTGACATCTCCACAGTCAACGCCCATCGAAAAGCGGCTGGTGTGCTGCATGGACTCGGTCAGCACTTCTTTAAAAGTTCGCCCCCCCTGCCCCCCCTCAAGGGGGGTGTTGATGTAGAGATAATCGTTTTCGTGGAAATCGTTGCCGATGTAGATGTCCGGCCAGCCGTCGTTGTTCACATCGCCTGTGACGATGCCGAGGCCGTAGCCAATGACGGTGCTGTTAATTCCGGCTTCGAGCGTCACTTCGGTAAATTTTCCTTTACCGTCATTTTGCATCAGTTTGTCGCCCGACAACGGGTGCTGTTTGCCAGCGAAACTTTTGCGCTGCCCAAACGTGCCGTTTTGGTGGAGCGAGTGGTTGAGTTGGTACATGTCGAGGTCGCCGTCGAGGTCGTAATCGAAAAAGGCGGCTTGCGTCCCAAAGCACTGTAAATCAAGGTTGTAGCGAATGGCTAGGTCTTCAAAATACGGGATTCCGTTCTCTATCTTTTGGCAAATCCAAAGTTGGTTTTGGTCCTTCACGTTCTTGAAGTCGCCGACCGAATTAACGTAGATGTCCAGCATCCCGTCGTTGTTGATGTCCACGACAGATGCACCGGTATTCCACTTTGGGCTGCCTAGATTCTCAATGAGACCTGCTTTTTCGGTAATATCTTTGAACTTTAGGTTTCCTTCGTTGATGAAAAGTTTATTCTGCGATTGGTTGCTGGTAAAAAACAGGTCAACCAGCCCATCGTTGTTGAAGTCGCCAGCCGCTACGCCACCGCCGTTGAAAAAATAAGCATAGCTCAAAGCGTTGAACATGCCGTTTTGAATTGGGGTGTTTTCAAAAACGAGGCCCGTTTCCGATTTACGGAGCAACCTGAACTGTGCGTTCTCAACGTCATTTGATTGACATCCAAAACAGAAAACTGCTGCCAACACCAAGTAGATAATCCCTTTGTTCATGTTTGTTTTTAGTTACAACATCGGGGAGAGTTCTGAACCTCTCCGACGTCAAATCGTTACCTGTCGGTTACTGGTGCTCTTGGCCAATTGCTGGCTGAATAATTTTAAACATCTTCGGCTTTCCATCATTCACAAGCCCCACCAATCGCCGCTCATTCTTGCTCTTCAACTCAAAAATCTGTTTCATGTCACCCTTCACGAAGAAACCTGAAACCCGGTTTTCAACCCGCTCAAAATTGCCACCGCCCCGGTTCAGCAGCACATGCCCAAAGCTGGCATCGAGTTTTGAGAACTGCGGCATGAAGCCCGCATCGTTGCCACCGAGCACCAAATCCGAGAGTCCATCTGCGTTGAGGTCGCCGCACCAAATGGCGTTGACGCACGAAAACTGAACCTCCTTGGGCAGTGGCATCATTTTGAAATTGCCGTTGCCATCGTTAAGTGCCACCACCGATTGAAAGTAGTTGGCCTCCATGACGACCGCCTTCTTCAGCGCCTCAGCGGGAATAAGTTCCTGAATAGATTTTTTGGCATATTCCGAGTGGCGAAGGTTCTCTTTTTTAAGGCCTGGGAGTTGTGAGGTCAACTCTTTTTTCATTGGGATTGGCATGTCCTTGCCACCGATGCTACGGGTCATAATTTTCTCCAACATGCCGTTGGAGTCAAAATCGCCGACCCAAAGCTTGGCTGGCTTTTCCTTCGAGGCACTGAAATAAAAGTTTTCGCCCCGATTGCCCATCACCAAGTCTTGGTCGCCGTCGCCGTCGAGGTCGGCAGCTTTGACGGCGTACCACCAGCCCGAGTAATTACGAAGGTCAATGTTGGTTAAATGCAGGCCATTTTTCACCTCAAAAACCATCGGATTGCGCCACTCGCCTACGATTACCAATTCTGGTGAAGCGTCGCCCTTAATGTTTGTAAGCGTTGCATCGGTGACCATTCCGAGGCGCAGCAAGTCCGGGCAGACTGTATTTACGGCATCCTTAAACTCGCCTTTCCCATTGTTTTCAAATAAAAAATGCCTCGCAGGTGTACCATAAACACCCGGCACACCTCGGCTCCCCACAAACAAGTCAAGGTCGCCATCCCCGTCGAAATCGAGTGGGACAGCAACGGCTGTGTTCATTCCGTTTGGCGTCAGGGCCTGGTCGTTCAGGGTAAAATTGCCTTTTCCGTCGTTGAAGTACAGCCGGTCCTGCATCTGCCGTGAATTGGGTGGATGTTGGTTGCCACCGCTGCCGACGAACAGGTCTTGGTCTCCATCGCCATCGGCATCGAAAAAAGTGGCGGCGGTATCCTCGGAGGAGGAGTCCTTTTCAAAGGTCTGCGCATTTACCCGGCTGAAACCTCCGGCAGCGTTTTGCAGGTAAAGTTGCCCAGGCTGCCCTTTTGCACCTCCGATGAAAACGTCCTCGTAGCCATCGGCGTTGACATCGGCTGTGGCAGCCCGTGGGCCTTCCCGTGACAGCATCCGAAAACTTAAACCTTCGTTGTAAAAATCAACGTAACCATCTTCGTCGTGCTTCGCAAAACTGCACGGCACTTCTTCCAACAGCTTCTTTTCCTTGGGCAAAAAATCGTACATATTGCCTGAAACCATGCCGTTTGCACCTGCCCAATCGAGCGTCAAAATCGTGTCGGTCGGCGGGTTAAGCACAACCGACTTGGTAAGGTCTGGCCAGATGACCACCAACGAGTCAATAGCGATTATTTGACCCAAACCAAATACCATCTTGTAGTCTACCGAGGATTGGAATCCCCTCGAAGGCACTAATTGAAAGTTCAATTGCTCGCCCTTTCGGAACAGGTTGACCATCGAACCAACGGCAAAGCTGTTTTGCCCTTTTCCCTTGAGCTGCACGGTGAGGTGGTGGTTTTTCAGCGATTCGGATGCTTTGTTCCGATAAAGCAAAGCTTCCTGATTGACGTTGTTGACCACAAGGTCAAGGTCACCGTCGTTGTCGAGGTCGGCGTAGGCTGCACCGTTGGAGAAGGTGGGCGTGGTAAAGCCCCACTTCGCCCCCATATCTTCAAAGGTGAGGTCGCCCCGGTTGCGGAACGCCTTGTTGGGGATTGGCACGGATGGCATTTTTTCGGTGACTTTGCCTATCTCCTCTTTTTTGCCCGTTAGGGCCATTTTTTGCATGATGTCGTTTGCAAAAAAGTCCATGAAATCCTGGTCAATCACGTCTTGGTAGATGCCGTTGCAGACGTAAATGTCCCGGTAACCATCGTTGTCCATGTCAAACATCAGCGCACCCCAACTCCAGTCAGATGCAGCTACTCCAGCAAAATTTGCAATTTCACTGAAGGTCTTGTCCTTGTTGTTGAGTTGGAGGCAGTTCTGTGTGTATTGGTGGTAGAAACCACGGTCGAGCTTGAGTTGGTAGATGTTGTAATTTTCAAAAAGGGTAAGGGTTTTCAGGCGAACTTCATCGCTGGGGAGCATCTCGGTGGTGAAGATTTCGGGAAATCCGTCGTTGTTGATGTCGGCTATGTCTGCGCCCATCGAGGCCTGACTTAAATGCTCGGTCCAGTTTTCGATTTCTTCCTTGAAGGTGCGCCCCCCCTGCCCCCCCTCAAGGGGGGTGTTGATGTAGAGGTAGTCCCGCTCGAAAAAGTCATTGGAGATGTAGAGGTCTGGCCAGTGGTCGCCGTTCACGTCCCCGACGGTGACGCCGAGGCCGAAGCCAATGAGGGAACCGTAGATGCCAGCCTCTTTTGATATATCGTTGAATTTACCCCCATCGTTGCGGAGCAACTTGTCACCACCACCTTTCAGGAAGTCGGCGACGGGCCAGTCCTTGGCGTACAGTTCACGGTTGTTGCTGTAGTTGAGCGTATTGACCGGCATGAAACTGTTGTTCAGGATATAGCAGTCCAGGTCACCATCAAGGTCGTAGTCGAAAAAGGCTGCGTGGGTGGTGTATCCGTCTTCGTTGAGGTTGTATTCGGCGGCTTTTTCGGTAAAAGTCAAGTCTTGGTTGTTGATAAAAAGTTCATTTTCTTGGTCGTCGTCCTTGAAATACCCTGCGTTGCACACATAGATGTCCAACCACCCATCGGCGTTGATGTCCACCATGACGACGCCCGTGCTCCAGGCTTTTGTGCCTTTGATGCCCGCTTTTTCAGTGATGTCCTCGAACTTAAAGTTTCCCTTGTTGAGGTAGAGCTTGTTGTCGCCCATGTTTGCGGTGAGGAATACGTCGGTAAGCCCGTCATTGTTGATGTCGCCGAGTGCGACGCCTCCGCCGTTGTAGAAATTTCGGTACTTGAAAATATTGAGATCCTCCGTGTTCTCGACCTTGTTGACAAAACGGATTCCAGATTCTTCGGAAGGTATATTTTCAAAAAGAGCCGAGTTCGTCAAATCCGGTTTACACGAAAAGAAAAAGGATACTGCAAGTAGTAGAAGTATGTTTAGCCGCATGAATTCAGTGTTGTTCTTTGTAAATTGCTGCCAAAAGTACGACTGTTTTAGGGTAAAAAAGCGGGCATCTTACCTAAACTTGGCCAAGTTTGGCAATTCATCGAAAGAAAGGAGAATGCTTATTCCATGCACTCCTTCTCCAGTAATTTGTTGTATTTTTACTTCAAGCAATCGTTTCAAATTTGATTCATGTTTTTCCAAATTTTGCCCATAAAAAGGTTTGTGATGTACTTAGCGTCAGTTATGCTGGCAGCGACGGGACATTGCCAAGCTCCTTTCAACCGGACAGGGCAGGTTTTCCTTTCGCTTCAAAACAACAATGAAGTAGTCGAGATGGTCGTAAACCCATCCAGCAATGTTCCCGAATTCAGTGCAACCTATCCACTGCCAAACATCGTTCTCGATGCCATTGGTTACCGGAAGACAGACAATTTATTGTACGGGATCAATCTTTCTGACAATCATCTCTTCAAGGTAGGCACAGATGGCATCTCGCAAGACATGGGCGCTCCCCCACTCAACAACTCGCTTCGTTACCTTGCCGGAGATGTCAGCCCGGACGGTAAGGAGTTGGTCAGCATTGGCTCGAACGGAACGCAAAACGATGTTCACCTTGCCAAGACGAACCTGGAAAACGGTAGCTTTTCAACTGTTTTTATTCCACTAATCGGTATCAGCTTCTTGGCCGACGTTGCATTTGACCCTTACACTGGGCTACTTTACGGGTATGACAAAGCCAATAGAAACGTGGTCAAAGTAAATACTGCCACGGGTGCGGTAACTGTTTTGCATCAATTGGGCACTGAATACGACATCTCTGGCCTATACTTCGATGCCTTCGGCCAATTGCATGGGTATGGCCGTGCAGTATACGGCATCGTGGATGGTTTTTTCGATATTGATAAGGACACAGGGGTAGAAACGCTTCGTGCCACTGGACCGGCTTCGGTGCTAACTGATGCGGCATCCTGCCCATTTTCTGTAGAGATAAAAGCTGGTTTCGAACCCAATCAAACGCTTCCCTGCACGGAAGTTTTGATGAATTACACCATCGCCAATGGCAGTGGCGAACCGTGGCAAGGGGTAAATTTTGTGTACGACTTGCCCCCCGGGTTTTATCTCTCAAATGTTTACGCCAATCCGTTTGGAATACCCGTGGACACGACCGGCACACCGGGAACCTTGCGCTTGGAAAACCTGAACCTTCCCCCTGGATTGAAATCGCTTTCATTCAAAATAAAGGTGGGTGACATCCCAAAAGGCATTTACAAAAGCCAACCTTACCTCGAAAATCTTTCGCAGTTGTATGGCTTAATCAGCATCGCCGATAATCCCGTGACCCCCGGTTTTGAAGACAGTACCACCCTGAAAGTGAACCGGTTCGATGAGGATAGCTTGTTTTTCGACTGGCTGGTATGCCATGGTGAGTCTTTGACCTTCGATGCGAGCGAATACGGCAACAGTTTCACCTGGAACGATGGCTCTACCACTAGCCAATACCAAGTAACGCAAGGTGGAATTTACACCTTGGATATTGGGAGTTCTTGCGAGCAACTCGTGGTCAAGCATGAGGTTACTTCCACCTCCTGCCCATTCACCATTGCATTGTTCCAGTTGTTTGAGCCTGATTCCTTGTTTGCCTGCAACGATGCGATTTTTAGGTTCATCCTGAAAAATGATTCGGGAGAGAAACGGGAAAATCTATTCTTGACTGAAACTTTGCCTGATGGGTTCACTTTCGAAGGAATCGCCCAAAATCCATGTGGCGGCAACGTGAAGGACGGGCTTCCGCCCAATATTTTCACCTTAGAAAACATGACCTTGGCAGTTGGAGCCGATACACTCGACATTCTGGTACATGTCGGGGATGTGCCTCCAAGCCATTACCGCTTCAAGGCCGTTTTAGGCGGTTTGCCACAACTGATGGGGCCAATTCGATACTCCGACGACCCAGCGACCTTATTTGCAGACAGTTCGACGCTCGTTATTTTGGGCACCTTGGATGACACCTTGCTCCTCGATACGGTAATTTGTTTGAAAGAAGATCTGGTACTCGACGCCAGCAATTTTGGGAATCTTTTTCTTTGGGAAGATGGTTCGACTGGCCCAAAGTTCATGGTTGAAAAGCCGGGGCTTTACCATGTCACCCTGTTCGATGGGTGTGAACCAGTTGAGATTTACTGGGAAGTAGCGGCTGCCAATTCGATAACGGTAGATTCGATGGCGGCTGTGAATATTCATCAAGGAGAGGAAATTGTGTTAACCCCATTGATTCAAAATCAAGAAGACAGCCTATTTATTAGCTGGACAGACCCGATTGGCAACACCCTGTCTTGCCTTGATTGCCCTAAACCAGTCGCCATGCCACTCCAAAGCACGTCGTACACGATTCGAGTTTCCAACACAGTTTGCTCAGATTCTGCCATGATTGAGTTGCTGGTTGATGATTCACGAAGGATTTATGCTCCCACCGCTTTTTCGCCCAACGGCGATGGCATCAACGACTATTTTTATCTTCAAAGTCCTGACTTTGGCGTACTTCATTCACTCCAGATAAATGGCCGTTGGGGCAACCAAGTTTTTTACTCCGAAAGCTCATTCTTAAATGAAGCGACGAGTGGCTGGGATGGACAGGTAAAGGGCATGGATTCACTACCTGGGACTTATTTATGGCAAGCAATGATTGAATTTGTGGATGGTGAAAAGGCGATTTTCAGCGGAGAGGTAAACGTAATCAGGTGAAAGGATGGAGGCTCATGTCGGTCTTGAGTAAATTATACTCTTCACTAATAGGTTTTGTGCAAATCAAAAATTATACGACGCTGCCCCTCCTCGCCGCCTTCGGCGGCTCGTCGGGGGAGAGGGTCTTTTGGGGCGTTCCGCCCCAAACCCCTATTTGCACAAAACCTATTTGCGTGAAGTATAGGTAGGCATTTCGAGAGAGCGGGTTATCAAACCCGCTGGTTTCGACCCAAAATTATCTTTCGGAACCAGCGGGTTTGATAACCCGCTCTCTCGATACCAAGCCGCTGTTTCACTCAAAGGCGACATGAGCTAAAATGGAAAGCCACCCCCCATAAAAAGGAAAAGTCGCCTACATCAGCAGGCGACTTTTCTTGTTAGAACTAAAGGTAATTACGAATTAATACCCAGGATTCTGCACCAGGTTCGGATTCACGGCCAATGCCGAAGAAGGAATCGGGAACAAAAGCGTTTCTGCAGTCGTAGCAGGTTTCTCCTGCCATGCATTGAGGTACTTGCCAAAACGAACCAAGTCCTGGCGCCTCCAACCTTCCCAGTACAATTCCCTGCCACGCTCGGCCAGCATTTCATCGAGATCAAGGGAAGTTAAGTCGGTTGCATTTCGGGCAGCACGTAATTCGTTGACAATAGCCAGCCCGTTGCCGCCTGAGCGGAGCAGCGCTTCGGCCTTCATCAAGAGCACATCGGCATAGCGGAAAATAACGAGGTCGTTATCGGCATTGTCGCCGTGATAGTAGTCAATCGGGTATTTTATGACACGAATACCTGTAACTTCCAGATTGTCACCGGTCTCGACCAGTTTGACTTCCGGTGTGAAGATTAGTGGGTTGCCTTTCCTGTCTAAAAGCGCCGTACCGTTCTGGTCGTACTGTTGGCCGATTCCGAAACCTGCCTTGACGCCGCTGACATCGGTCATGACAGGATAATCGGCTTGTCGGCGAGCATCATCTTGCTCGAAGCTGTCGTAAAAGTCGCTGAGCGTGGCAAACCCATTCCAACCCGAAGGATTCTGGTTGTAATGCAAACTCATGAACCAATGGTTGCGGATGCTGCTGCGGCTTCCAGCTACATTTTCGATGGTGAAAATATTTTCAGTGGAAATCGCATTGTTGTTCGGTGCAAAGTTGTCGAAGTAATTGGTGGCAAGACTGTACTTTCCGCTGTTGATGATTTCATCGGCAAGCGTAATCACCTTTTGCAAATCACCATTGTCAAACTTGGGTGCTGCACGGTCTGCATACACGCCTTTGTTCAGATAAGCTTTCATCAGAAGCACTTTTGCCATGTCCTTGTTTGCCAAAGTTGCAGGGCCATCAGGCAAGTTTGGTAAAGCAGCTTCTGTATCTGAAATAACCAAATTGATAGCTTCCTCGGAAGTCAAAACCCTTGGAGCTTGGAGCAGGTCTTCGCCTGGCTCACGGAATGGTACTTGGCCAAAAAGGTCTGTCGCATTAAAAATATGAAGTGCCCTAAGTGCCTTTGCTTCAGCTTCCTGCTGAGGGGTTGGCCCAAAGGTGAGCACTTGGGTTGTCGAAAATATCTGTCCAAGAAGGCCATTAAATGCACCGTTAACCTCTCCGTGCTCAGGACTCCAGGTCTTGAGGCAAAGTGCCCTCCAGGCACCATTATCGTCCCAGTCGCCCCCACGGGTTGGGGCGATGGCCTCGTCAGAGGAATGCTCGTTCATTCCCCACATGCCACCGGGGCCGTGATAAACGCCATTCATGCCGCTGTAAGCGCCGGAAAGTAGGATGCCGGCATCAAGCACTTCATCGGCTTGATCGAAATTCAGGTCGTCATTCAGGTTTTCTTTCAAGTCGGTGCAAGCAAAGACTCCTGCAAGGATGACGAGAAAAAATAGCTTATTGATTTTCATGTTAATTAATTTAATTCGTTTTTTAATGAACCTAATAAATCACTAGTGTGAAGTACTAGAATGAGAAATTAGCGCCTGCCACAACCGACCGTGCGGATGGGTAAGGAATATACTCAATGCCAGTTGAAGGCAAGCCGTTCAAGGTGTTAACCGTGTTAACCTCTGGGTCGAAGCCACTGTATTTCGTGAAGACAAGCAGGTTCTGGCCAGTGAGATAAATTTTTACGTTCTTAACGTTATTGCCAAGTTTGCCAAGATTGTAGCTCACGGTTGCGTTGGCAAGTTTTAGGTAATCGCCTTTTTCCAAGAAGCGGTCAGAGGATTTGATTGGGTTGGAAGTAGCTTCCTGCTTGGAGCCACCAACCAAGCTAGCGTCAATGTTGCGGGTACCCATGTTCGAAATTGGTATCACAGACATCTTGGTGTTGTTGTACACCAATCCTCCAAAAGCCCCGTTGAAGTTCAGGACGAAACCCAATTTGCCAGCAGAGACACCAGTTGACAGGCCCAATAACATGTCAGGGTTGGCATCACCTCTAAAATCTTGAGTCTCAGCCGCTCCTCCCTCGTACATACCTTGCCCATCGTCGCCTATCCCAAGAAAATGCCTGGTATAAAAGGAATTGAGTGGCTTGCCATTGACCAACTTCTGAACTGTTGCGCCAGATGAACCTTGGCCAAAAACCTGACCATATTCGATATTTGCACCTTCATAGTCCTGTAACTCATTCTTCAAGAAAGTGACATTACCGCCAAGATCCCAAGTCATGCTTTCGTTATCTACCAATGTGGTATTCAAAGAAAGCTCTACACCAGTGTTGACTACTTTACCAGGGAGGTTTATCCAGTAGGTACTTGCAGGGGCAGGTTGGATGGTCGGATTTTGGAACAACAAATCTTCTGTGCTTTTATTGAAATATTCCAAAGTACCCGACACTTTGTAATCAAGGATTGCGAAATCAATTCCGGCGTTCAAGTTCGTAGTTGTTTCCCATTTAAGTTCTGGGTTTGCTACGTTGTCAAGCGCTGCAGTGTGGTTTGTGCCATTGTAGCCAACGGAATACCTTTCTTGTGAGGCACCAGAAGGGAATTCCGAGTTGCCTGTTTTGCCCCAACCAAGCCGCAGTTTCAGTGTATTGAACATCCCATCACTAAGGAAGTCTTCGTTGTGGATGTTCCAAGCCGCACCAACAGCTGGGAAGTACCCGTATTGGTTGTCCTCACCGAACTTGCTCGAACCATCAGCCCGGAAGGTACCTGTGAGAAGGTACTTGTCATTGATGTTGAAGTTTGCCCTCACGAAAAAAGACTGCAAGTAGGCATTTGGATTGTAATATGGTTGAATCGAGTTGTTGGTCGTGTTTTTGGCGCTTTGCAAGATGTTGGTATAGTCAAAAGCTTCCAGTGGAAAGCCTGAGGTGTTTACCCCAAACCCACTTTCTGTTAGCTTTTGGTACTCATAACCTGCAACGGCGTTTAGGTTGATGCCGCTGGTAAGGTCGGCCAAGTATGACAATGAATGTGTCAAAATCTGGTTGGTTGACTTGTCGGTGTTTATTCCAGCCTCACCATTGCCGGTAATACCAGCAATGTTAATCCAAGAATTGATGTACGCCCGCCTGTCGCCAACACCATGCGTGATGCTGTACGCAAATTTGTAGGTCAAGGCATCCGTAATCTTGACGTAAGGAGAAATGCTACCCAACAGGTCAACTGTGGATGAATTGTCGTGATAGGCATCGAGCATCGCCATCGGGTTGATGGAAGTATTGCCGAATGCTGGTATGATTACAGGTGAGCCATCAGCTTCGTAAAGCTTGTGGGTTGGGTTCCATTGAAGTGCTTGGCCTATCAAACTACCTTCGAAACCTGCGTTGGTGGAAATTGGTGGAGCCTGTTCCTTTGTAAACGAAGTGATAAGGTTCCATTCTAGTCCGATGCGCTTGCTATTGAGGAATTTGTAACTGCCGCTAAGGTTAGCTGTGTAACGCTTAAGGTTGCTGTTCTTGATGATACCATCTTGGTCAAAATAGCTGAAGCCAGCCCGGTAGGTACCTGCTTCACCACCACCACTGATGGACATGTTGTAGTTCTGTGTGATACCTGTCTGGAGTATCTCGTCCATTGCATCCACATCATCACCATAATCTCCAGTAGTGAGGCCGTAATCTGTCAATGCCTCCCTGTACCCATCTCCTGAAAGCACATCGTACTTCTTCAAGATTGAGCTGAACCCGATGGAAGGGCTAAACTCGACAACAGGAACACCACTGCGACCTTTCTTGGTGGTAATGATGATTACACCATTCGCACCCCTCGAACCATAGATGGCCGTAGCAGATGCATCTTTCAGCACTTGCATGGACTCGATGTCCGCGGGGTTGAGGTAGCTTAGTGGGTTCGATGAGGCGTTGTTGCCAAAACCACCGCCCACGTTCGCACCTGGCTTGGTAGCATTGCCTGTAAGTTGCACTCCATCCACAACAAATAAAGGTTGGTTCCCTGCCCGGATGGATGAGTTGCCCCGAATCCTAATGGTAGTACCTGCACCAGGTTGGCCGCTGTTGTTGAGAATTTGTACACCGGCGGCCTTGCCTTGAATCAACTGGTCGGGAGAAACCACAACACCTTTGTTGAAGTCGTCCTCACCCACAGAAACCACGGAACCCGTCAGGTCGGATTTCTTAACCGTACCGTAGCCAACGACTACGATTTCATCCAGTAGGGCACCTGCATCCAGTGCCACGTCATAGACGTTGGAAGCTGTTAGCGTTACCCTCTTGGAAGCAAAACCAGTGTAAGTGAATTCAATCACGGTTGCCCCTTCGGGTACTCGTAACTCATAAGTGCCGTCAATTTCTGTAATGGTACCTGCGCTGGTACCGATTATCAGCACATTGGCACCGATGAGTGCATCGCCGGACTGGGCATCGGTCACTGTACCTTTGATGGTACGCTGAGCCGTGGCCAGACTGCTCATGCCCATTGCCACAAATAGCAACAGCAGGCATTTCGTGAGATAGTCAAACTTAAGTTTCATACATTAATTAGGTTTAGTTAGACAAAAGTTGTTGAAAAGCTTTTTAGTGAGGATACGAACGGGATATTCAGGAACATTTCTTTCTGGGGAAATGGCGTAGAGAAGAGGCTACCGGGGCAAAGCTGCAAATAATCTTCTAAACGGCCAAACGCGTCGTTTTGTGAATGGGTTTGAAAAAAATCTGGGTAAATCTCTAAAAATAAAACAATTGAAAGGTATCTTGGCACAATTGAAATTAAATTCTGACGAAGCAGAGCCACCTATATCGTTTGTTCAAAGCTTTGATGTGGAAAACTTTTTTCAAACTTTTAGTGATTCTACGCAAAAACCTAGTTTTACAGTCAATGAATGAACCAAGATTCCAGCACCTATTTCCTACCATTTAGTTTTACGAAATCCACCTCCTGATGAAGCGTTCAACGCTGAAAGATATTGCTAAACTTACTGGCCTCTCGGTTTCCGGTGTTTCGAGAGCGTTAAAGGACCACCCCGACATTGCACCAGAAACCAAAGAAAGAGTCAAGGAAGTGGCCAAAGCCCTCAACTACCACCCCAACCCCAACGCCCAGTTCCTCCACTCCAAAAGTTCGAAGATTATTGCAGTGATTCTGCCAGAAGTGAACACATTTTTCTTTCCAGAAATCTTGCAAGGCATCAGCAAAGTAGTTGAACAGCATGGCTACTTCCTCATCTTCCTTCAGTCCGACAACAAGTTTCAAAAGGAGAAGGACCTGATTGATTATTGCATCCAGATGTTCGTGGACGGGGTGCTAATTTCCATATCGGCTGAGACGACCTCCCTTGACCATTTGTTGAAACTCAAAGAGATGGATGCCGCAGTTGTGTTGATAGATCGGGTGTTGAGCAACGACTCCATTCCTTTTTTGACCATTGATGATGTGGAAGCAAGTCGAAAGGCAGTAGAACACCTGATTTCGAAGGGGCATACCAATATTTTCGGCATTTTCGATGACGGCAGATTATCCATGACAAATTTGAGGGCTAGTGGGTTCCGGCAAGCCCTCGAACAAAACGGCTTGCATTGCGGAGAAAACAGGATTTTGATAGTCAATGGGGACGTAGAAATTGAGGAACAAATCATTCAATTGATTGATGAAAATTCAGAATTAGCTGCCATTTTCACCATGTCTGACAAGCTAATGGTAAAGGCTTATCATGCCATCAACAGCCTTGGATTCAAAATACCGGACGATATTGCGTTAATTTCCATTAGCGACGGCAAGGCTCCGTACTATCTCTACCCCGGTATTTCACATATCAGGCACTCCGGGGAGGAAGTTGGCACTTCGGCAGCAACCTTGTTGTTTAGAATGTTGTCTGATGAAAAAAACCTTGAAGGGTTCCACCAAATTGAAACCAAATTGGTCGAGCTTGGGTCGGTGTAAGGCAAGAATTGTTTAGTGAAAAAAATTCTAATGAAACTCCCTAGTTTATTTATCAGTCTGCTGCTTTTTTGCGCAGCCAGCACTAGCGCACAGCCTGGGTACGAAATCTTGAAGGACGTAAAGAAGATTGATATTCCCTTTGAGTATAAAAACGACCTAATCATTGTAAATGTCACCTTTAACCGAATTTTCCCCCTTAAATTCATCTTCGACACGGGCGCAGAAAACACCATCCTAGCCAAGCGCAGTATCACCGACTTGATTGGGGTAAAATATGAGCGAGAGTTCAAGGTCCTTGGCTCCGACATGACCACGGTGCTCACTGCCTACCTGGTTCGAGGCATCCACATGAGGATTGAAGACATGGTAGCCCCCAGCCAATCTTTGCTAGTGCTTGATGAGGACTATTTCAATTTTGAAGAGCTGTTGGGGATGCAAATTCACGGGATACTTGGCGCCGATATTTTCAAAGGTTTGTTGGTGAAAATCAACTACGAACATAAGATGATAACCTTGATGAAAAGCGGTACAGGCAAACTCCCGTCCGACGGGTACCAAATGCTCCCTATCTCCATCGAAAAAAACAAACCTTACCTGAAAACCGTCATCCGGACCCAAAATGACACTTTAGTCAATGTCAAACTCTTGCTGGACACAGGCGCAATGCTTGCACTATTGCTGAACACTGATTCGCACCCAGGACTAAAACCACCAGAAAACGCCGTCAGTGGCAATATCGGCACTGGTCTCGGTGGCTTCCTGACGGGTCATTTGGGCAGGGTGGCTTCGCTTTCCCTTGGAGACTTACAATGCAATGAAGTCATCACAAATTTCCAAGACCTGGAAGAAGGCATGGACACGACCATGCTGCAGGGTCGAAATGGCATCATTGGCAACGGTGTCCTCAGCCGGTTCGACGTCATCATTGACTATCCTGGGCATAAACTTTACCTGCAACCCAACAAGAACTTCAAGAAGGAATTCAAGTTTGACAAAAGTGGGTTGGTTGTCATCGCCGCCGACTACTTGCTCAACAAATACATTGTGCATTCGGTGATTCCCGGCTCCCCAGCCGCACTTGTCGGCATCCTCCCTGGCGACGAAATCAAGCGCTTGAACTGCACCCCATCTGGGATGCTTAGCTTGGAGCGAATCCACCAAATCCTACGAAGGGCTGAAGGGAAAAAAATTGTGTTAGTGGTCAAACGAAATGAAAAAAAGCTGAAGTTCATGTTCCATTTGAAGAAATTGATTTGAAAAAAATGCACCGTTGGCATTCTTTTTTGACCATTATTTGCCAAATCAACACTAAAATTTCCCTGTCCAGTTGTTTTTTTTAAAAATTTATGATTGTTAATCTTAAATTTGTCCCCATCCTATTCTTAGCGAATTGTCTCAGCACAACATATCCAAATCGAAAGTAAGCACATGCGTTAGCCTGTTGAATTGAAAAATAATTTGCGCCCCAATCCATGGCTTTCTGACAAACATGTTGAACAAACCGTATGCCCTACAGGCAGGAACGTTCAACCTACTGCCTCACCCTAAAAGTGTGCTCCAAGTCGAAAAAAATTTAAGTGTCATACCCAAGTTGACTGACTTTTCAGCCAATTTTGGTTCATTGGTGATTTGATAATTTTTCATTTGTCAAGCAATAAACTCAAAAAGATGAAATTACTCGTACCCATTATTTCGTTGGTGAGCTTTTTACTGCTCACAGCACTGGCCAGCGTTGCACAAAACACCTACAACATCAACTTGACCGATGACAAGCTGAGAGAAGAAATCAACTTCGTTGGCACCCAGCAATACGTCCATGTTTGCGGCCTTGAAGTCGGACAGACTTACCAAGTTTGGGCAGTAAAATTCGGCTGCCACCCCACCCTGAAACTTGCAGGGCCAGGCCAATTCAGCAATACACAAACATTTGTGGCAGCCGCTGATTGCATGGATTTTGTGATGAAGAAAGACTTGTCCACACCAGATTGCGCTTCGGGCCCTATTTGGTTTTCCATTGGCTGTAGTACTTGCAACAAAAAAGTGGACCCCCTTGCGAAAATATCCTGCTCAGCAAACCCATCAGGGGAATACTTGATTGAGGATGTGTTCATTGGAGGTGGGTGTTTTGACATAACCAACGTGCAAACAATCGGCTCCCCCGAAGGGAGGGGTACTTTCACGGATGGAGGCTCTACCGTAAACATGAACAATGGCATTGTTTTGACCTCTGGACAGGTAGGCATTGCCAATGGCCCCAATAACTCAAACAGTGCCGGGGCGAATGTAGGCGGACCCAATTCCGACCCCGACCTTGACATCCTCACTGGCGGCAACCTGTTTGATGTACAGGGTATTGAATTCGATTTCAGACCCACCATCAACAGTATCAGCTTTCAATATGTATTTGGCTCAGAGGAGTATTGCGAATTCGTAAATTCCGGATTCAATGACGTGTTTGGCTTCTTTATTAGTGGACCTGGCATTAACGGTGGGTTTTCTTCAAACGGCCAAAACATTGCTGTTTTGCCAAACTCGGGCATTTTTGTTTCCATCAACAATGTAAACCACCTCACCAACACCGCTTACTTTATTCCGAACCAAGGTAACTGCGGTGGAATGACGAACATGGACGACATCCAGTACGATGGATACACACAATTATTGGTTGCAGTTGCAAACGTTATCCCTTGTGAAGTTTATCACATCCGGCTTGTGATAGCCGATGTGGGCGATGGTATTTATGATTCAGGTGTATTCCTTGGAGCAGGTACATTCACCGCTGGCGGAACTGCCACTGGCGAAGCTTTGTCAGCTACTACTGGCACCAACATCGTTTATGAGTCTTGCAACGACGGTACTTTTGTATTCACCAGGGCAGGGGGCGACAACTCCTTGCCACTTGTCCTCAATTTCACCATTCTTCCTTCCAGTACGGCAACTCCTGGCGTTGATTATGTTCCTTTTTCGCTCTCGATAACCATTCCACCGGGACTGGACAATTTTGCTCTGCCCATTAACGTCATTGCCGACAACATACCGGAAGGAATAGAAACCATCATTTTAAGTCTGACCAATTCTTGTTCGTGCAGTAGTCTAGAGATAGAACTGGAGATACATGACCCACCACCCATCGAACTCGATTTGCCTGATTTGGAGGCTTGTGCGGGCTCACCAATATTCTTGGAGGCAATGCCCACTGGCGGTATTCCCAATACCACTTTCACTTATGCATGGAGCAATGGGCAATCTGGGCCAATACTTCAAGCTGCTCCAACACAAAACACTTCCTACACCGTAACCGCAACCGATGCGTGTGGTAGTACTGCCAGCGCAACATCCGATATCCAGGTAGCAGAAGTGCCAACGGCATCAATGGACAGTCCAGGCGGCGTTCTCTGTACCAGTAACCCAAATGCCAGTGTTGACCTGGTCATTGATTTTACTGGGACACCAAACTGGATTCTTGATTATACCATCAATGGCCAACCTCAGGTGCCCATTTTGGTAACTTCCACACCTTATACCTTGACCACAAATGTGCCGGGCATTTACTTACTTACAAGTGTGACATCGGTCATTGGGAACTGTATTGGGCCAGCAACGGGCGTTTCGATTATAGACATCGTCACAATTGACAATACAGTATTTACAACCCCATACACTTGTTCTGACAATGGCTCCATGACCGTGCAGCCAAACGGAGGTACTGACCCCTATGAATATGCTTGGAGCAATGGGTTCCCAAGTTTTCCGACTGCCATTGGGCTTTTGCCAGGAACTTACATTGTAACTGTTACTGACAACAATGGGTGTACAGCCTCAGCATCTGGGGTAATTACCTCACCGCCACCATTGCTTTCAAGCGCTGTTGGCTCACAGGTAAATTGTTTCAACCCTAACGGTGGCACCATTACATTAACGGTGGGCGGTGGAACAACCCCCTACAATTTTTTATGGTCAAATGGCTCGACTGACCAAAACCCAACTGGCTTGGGCGTCGGTACTTACGTAGTTACTGTTACTGATTTTTATAGTTGTACCTCAACTGCTCTTGCATCAGTTACATCCAATGTCATTTTGCCCATCGCTGTGGCGCAGGCGAACGACCCCTTAGATTGCAACAATCAAGTGGTTATGGTGATTGGGCAAGGCTCACAGACGGGGCCAGGTATCACTTATTACTGGTCAGGGCCAGGCATAAGTGGCCCAGACAACCAGATTGATGCCAATGTCCAAACAGATGGTCTGTACACCATTTTAGTCACCAATACTGCCAATGGGTGTACCTCTACGGCCTCGGTCACGGTATTGTCCGATTTGGTGGCACCTATCGCTGTCGCCGTAGGCGATACCTTGAGTTGCAATTCGTCTTTCGCCAACATCTCAGGTAACGGCTCCTCTACAGGGCCTAACTTTCAGTATCAATGGACGGGAAGCGACATTTTGAGTGGAGCAAATACACTAAATGCTGTCGTGGGAGAAGCAGGAACTTACACATTGGTGGTTACAAACATGACCAATGGCTGTACCTCATCCGTCTCCGTAGAGGTGGAAAACGATGCCGATGTGCCAGATGCCGACATTGCATTACCTGCCCCACTCACCTGCGCTGTAGACACCATCACGCTGGATGGCTCCGGCTCTTCAAACGGACCGATTTACACCTACCAGTGGTATCAAAACAATGCACCCATACCTGGCGCAACAGGTTTGACAACCATAGCTACTAGCACAGGTACCTACCAAATTATCGTGACAAATGAATTGAACGGGTGTACCTCTAGCTACTCCACCACAGTGACGAATAACCTCACTGCACCTGTGGCAAGTGCTTCAGCCAACGGGCAGATAACATGTATTATTAGCGCAGTTGGCCTGAGCAGTTCGGTCCAAGGCAATCCAGCCAATTTTTCTTTCAACTGGAGCACCACCAACGGCACTTTTGTCGGTGGGACGAATGGACAAAACGCAACGGCAGGCTCGCCCGGCGTTTACCAAGTGACGGTCATGAACCTAAGCAATGGCTGCACCGGCACAGCGACAGTACAGGTGACACAGGATGCAAGCATCCCGGTTATCCAATTGACTTCTTCTGGAAATATTGACTGTGTGGACACGCAGGTTCAACTAAACGGAAATGGTTCTAGCCAAAGTCCAACCATTACCTATACTTGGACATCTCCGGACGGCAATTTTTATTCAGGGCAAAACACATTGACACCAATTGTTGATGCTGCCGGAACTTACACGCTGACACTGTTCGATTCAAGCAACCAATGTGAAAACGAAAGCAGTGTCACAGTGACTGTGGACAACTTGCCACCAATCATCATCATGCCTTCATCGCCAATGTTGGACTGCGCTGTAACCCAAGCCACCTTGAACGCAGCCATTTCCAACCCACCCGCAGGTGTCGTGCTTGATTACAATTGGACAACTTTGGGTGGTCAGTTCATAGGGGCAACCGATATTTTGACGCCAAACGTGAATGCCCCGGGCACTTACACGCTGGTAGTTTCAAACCCCGACAATGGCTGTACAAGCACAAGTTCTATCGTGGTTGATGAAGATGTGGCACTACCAGTTGCCGTCATTGCGAATCCCGATGTGCTGACTTGCAACACCAACACAGTGCCGCTGAATGCCACGGGCACAAGCACAGGCATTGCCTTCCAGTACGATTGGTCTAGCCCAACCGGCAGTTTTGTAACAAGCAACTCGATATTGAATCCAGTGGTTGATGCCCCAGGCACTTATACTTTGTTGGTTACCAATACTTTAAACAACTGTACAGCGACCCAACAGGTGGTTGTGAACGAGGATGTAAACCTGCCAACTGCCACCGCTGGAACACCAATGACGCTCAACTGCGACATTACGGAGCTGAATCTCAACGGCAACGGTAGTAGCACAGGCCAAGAGTTTCAATACTTGTGGACAGGCCCTGGTGTGGTTTCAAACGAAACTACCCTTTCACCCTTGGTGGATGAGCCAGGCACCTATCAACTGCTGGTTACCAACTTGATAAACAACTGCCAATCCATTGCGAGCGTGACAATTGGAGAAGACATTGCCCCGCCAATTGCAGAGGCTGGACAAGGCGGGATTTTGTCTTGCAGCTTGACCTCCATGTTGCTTGATGGAACCGGCTCCAGTGCTGGCAACAACATTGAATACGAATGGAGTTCGCCTAATGGAAGCATCAGTAGTGGCGCTAATACGCTTACACCAACCATCAATGCTCCTGGCAATTATTTTATATTGGTCACAAACACCACCAACGGATGCACCACCACTGACATGGTGCAAATTGATGAGGATGATAGCTTGCCAGATGCGGAGACTCTGCCTGCCCCACCGCTAACTTGCAATGTCACGCAACTAACGTTGAGCGGCGCAGGCTCGGCCAGTGGGCCTGAATATACTTATTTGTGGAGCACGACGAATGGCAACATTTCTTCTGGCGAAACGACCTTGAATCCAATCATTACCGCATCAGGCATCTATTTACTGACGGTAACGAACACGGCTACAAATTGCAGCAACATCGCCAGCGTAACCGTAGCTTCGCAAACAACGCCGCCAGCCGCTGAAGCAGGACCTACCGCACAGCTTACCTGTACTCAAACCTCGATGGCACTTAACGGCAATGGCTCGGCCAGTGGGCCAAACTATTCGTACCAATGGAATACTGCCAATGGCAATATAATCGGTGGGGACAACACCCTGAACCCGATGGTGGATGAGCCGGGCACTTATGTCCTGCAAGTTACCAACGACCTTACCGGATGCACAAATACCGACCAGGTGACGATTTCCGAAAGTTTGAATGCCCCGTTCTCGGTAGCTTCAACCCCGGGAGTGCTGAACTGCAATGCTTCTAATTTAACGCTCAACGGCACGGGCAGCTCCACGGGTAGCACCATTAGCTACATTTGGTCAACAGTGGATGGCAACATACTGAGCGGTGGCACCACACTTTCGCCCGTTGTCAATGAGCCAGGAACTTATGTGCTCACTGTGGCAAACAGCGCAAATAGCTGCACAGAAACCGCATCGGTAGTCGTTGACCAAGACATTGCCGCACCGACATCAGAAGCCGGATCCGCAAATCTGCTTTCCTGTTCAGAGCCGACAGTGACGCTTGATGGCAACGGAAGCAGCACAGGCAACGGTATCACCTATTTGTGGACAACCAACAACGGCAATATCGTGAACGGTGCAACCACATTGACGCCAACCGTCAACCAAATAGGGACCTATACTTTGACCGTTTTCAATAATGTGAATGGCTGCACTTCATCAGACGACATTCAGGTTGGCCAGGACAACAGCCTACCGCAAGCTTTGATTACGCCTCCAGCCACTTTGACTTGTGATGTTGTGGAATTAAACCTTGTAGCTTCTGCTTCGCAAGGAGCAAACTTTGATTATTTGTGGACAACGATTGGTGGCAGCATCATTGCTGGTGAAACAACCCTTTCGCCACAAATCAACCAGCCAGGTGTTTACATTCTTACTGTCAGCAATAATTCCAATGGCTGCACACTGTCCACACAAACAACTGTCAGTCAGGATATTACTTTACCTACAGCAGAAGCTGGCCAACCTTATGTGATGGACTGTTTTGAAGCACTTAATGCCTTGGACGGTTCAAGCTCTACTGGAACTGGCACGTTGGCATTCCTTTGGTCAACCACCAATGGTGAACTTGTTTCAGGCATTAATACGGCCACTGCCCAGATTTCGGAGCCTGGAACCTATGTGCTGATGGTGACAAATCTAGCAAATGGATGCACGGATTCCGACCAAGTTGTGATAACTAAAGAAGGTCCTGTTACCGTACCAGAAGCCACCCAGCCGCCTTGTTTTGGCGACAAGGGCGCTATCGCTTTGACGGGAGCAACTGGCGGTGAAACGCCCTATTTGTACTCTATTGACAATGGCAACAACTTTAGCAGTTCTGCGATTTTTACCAGCCTTGAACCGGGCCTCTATTCGGCTATCGTTCAAGATGCCAATGGTTGCCAGTTTGATGAAGTGGTGCTTATCGAGCAACCCAATTTGTTCGATATTGATGTTGAATCACAAGTGACAATTCACCTTGGAGAAAGCTACCAGCTCAATACCTTGGTCAATGTTCCGGTTACTGAAATCGAAAAGGTTGATTGGTTTCCAGGCTTTAATTTGTCGTGTACGGATTGCTTGGACCCGATAGCAAATCCAACCGCTTCAACGACTTATACTGTGACTGTGGTCACAAAAAGTGGCTGCAAGGACAGTGCGCCGGTTTTTTTCCGAGTGGACAAGTCAGGAGGAGTGTACGTTCCCAACGCATTTTCTCCTAACGGAGACGGCACAAACGATGTCTTCATGATATTCTCAGACACGAAGAGCGTACTCAAGGTGAATTCGTTCTTGGTATTCAACCGTTGGGGTGAGTCTGTTTATCAATACTTCAATTTTTCACCAAACGACCCTGCATACGGCTGGGATGGTAAACATAAGGGCCTTCCACTTGACCCAGCAGTTTTTACTTGGTTTGCTGAAATCGAGTTCATTGATGGAAGGGTTGAGATTTTCAAAGGCGATATTACATTGATGAATTGAGAGTCTATTTAAGTCCATTTTGGATAAAAAAGAACCTTCCAGAATTGATTCTGGAAGGTTTTTTTGTGCACAGTTCATTTATATTGATTTTTTTAACATTTTTTTATCTTTAATAAATATTGATTTCATTGAGGTTCCTGAGCTTGTAATCTCCAACTTGAAACATTTTCATCTTTAGAATATTTTATTTCTGACAATTTTACATTTACTTTGTGCCAAGAACATTTTCAAAACGAAAAAGCGGAGCCAACTACCACAGGTTCCTTCCTTAGATTTCATTGAAGCATTTTGTTTTTTAGTTAAGTGCGTTTTCCTTCTGCTAGAATTTCCCATGAACATTTCTTTCAGGTAGCCATCGGCTACATTTCTATGTTTTTCATCTAGGGTTTTCCCTGCTTGAAAAACACCTTCAGCATTTAGCTGGCCAAACAACACTTGTTCAATTACACTTGCCGTAATCGCTATCAGCTTGCGCTGGTAGCATCTATGATTTCATTCTAAATCTTAAACTCTACCGGCTTACCCTGTATGGGATAGGTTTTAGTGGCTATTGTTCCAATGTTATGTCGTGAGGCCATCCCGCTATTCCGGTTAAAACTGATTACACACAATGAAAAAGTTGAACTTTTACTCACTTCTTATTGCACTATTTTTCTCCCAAAGTGTTGATGCTCAGTGTATTAAAGGCATTCAGAACTTAATCAACATGCCTGCTCCCTGCTTTTTCGTGGGCAACATTGATTTTGACAACACGGAATGCTTCGACGTGTTTGCCTTTCCTTCTTGGACTTATACTTGGAAAATCAAAAAGGCAAACACTGGTGAGTTAGTGGCCATCTACGACGGCATCGCTTTCCAGCACACATTTGCCAAGTTTGGCGGGTACGAGTTTTGCCTTGAGGTGGATAAAGACGACGACCCAACCAACGCCCCGGATATTGTTGACTGCGTAACCTACACTACCTGCGAGGTTTGCACTTCGGACAGCATCAAGATTGAGTATATTACCTGTCCTTTTGGTGAGGGATGTGAAATATCCTTGTCAGCCAAGATACATGCCGCAAACGACATAGGACTAGAACCTTCCGCTAAAATCTTTGTGACCTACCTGCCTACTCCGCAAGAATTATTGGGTGGGGTTGAAAGTTACGATATTGAGTTTAAAGATATTGACATTGAATACAATCCAGCTACGGATACAATTTACGTATTTCAAATCCTCACTGTACCTTTCAAAAGAGGCTGCTTCAAGCCAAGAATAGAATTCAAATTAATAGATGGATTTGGCGCCCACGGTTTAGATGGAATATCATGCACAGAAATTGAATTGCGTTCAGAAGAAAAATTCCGTTGCATTGCCTGCGCAAATCAAGATGGCAAATGCCTTGCAAGCGAGGTTGCTTCCCAAATTTCCAATGAGGTAGACTCTTGTGACCCATTCTATTTTTGCAACCAACTAAGGGAGGCTGAAATTGACCCAATAAATGATGGGGGAGAAATTAGCCTCGTGGCAAGCCCGAACCCAGCCAACGACAGGCTACATCTTGAATTTCCACCTTCAGATTCAGATTTCCGCCAACTCTTATTCTTCAATAATATTGGACAACAAATGATGATGCTTGATATTCCCTCCGGGGATAGGGCCGCCGACTTATTGGTGGGGAGCTTGAATCCCGGTCTCTATTTCGCTACCTTGATGGAAGACGGTGGACTTGTCCAATCCACCCAAGTTGTAATCCGAAGGTAATGTCCACCAACATTTACAACACATTCATTTTCAGCTACTTGAAACGCTATCGTCATACATTCCAAACAAATTTCGCATAAACTAACACTTCCCCTCGCACTGTGATAACAAACTACTTAGCCACCCAGCACTAGAAGCTGGGTGGCTTTTCTTTCGTTAAAAACGCCAGCCTACGCCAAACCTGAAAAAGGACTGAAAACTTTTGAGGTAAAAATCAACACTTCCTCGTTGTTCCTCGTCAATAAATTCATCATAGACATATTCTAGCCTCGTTGTACCATTTACAAGTTCTATATACGGGCTGAAATCAAAGACAAGGTGATTAGTGAGCCTGTATTCTAGGTGAGGCGTGAATGCGAGAGACAAACCATAAAACTGGTTTTCCACCACAAGGCCAAGAATGTTTGATTCATTGAGCTGTTCCAAAGCATAAAAGGTCCTCACGGAACCTCCCACACTGAATATCATTGGAGCGTTTTCTTTTTTTGACAACCGTTTTCCATATTCGTATCGTAATCCAATGGAAAATCTAGTTTCAGTTTCTATGTCCGGCCTCCGTTGAAGAACCAAATTTGTCAACTCAAGCTCCTTGTAGCTGTTGTTGTCGTATTGGTATTTGATGGCCGGGGCAAGCCATCGAAATGCGATAACCTTATTGTTTTTCTCTTCAAAGACCGGGATTGATACACCATCACTAATGGCCAAATGACTGTAAAGCTTGGCCGTTATTATTCGCTGGGCTGCGCTAACATTTGTCAGGAGCAACATAATTGCAAAGAAAAAAAAGGGTCTAGCATGCTTCATCCGCTTCCAGATTATTGTCAAATAATTGAGTCAATTGCACCAAGCAAACGATCGAAATCTTTCGCTTCATTGTAAAGATGTGGCGAAATGCGCATGGCACCTGCCCGGTAGGATACATAAACGTTGCTTTCAAGGGTGGCCTTCTTCACCAAATCCAAATTAACCGTCTTTGGTAAGCGAAGCCCGAAGAGGTGGCTGCCCCTGTAAGCTTGTTCCTCTACCTGAAAACCCAGTTCGGTGAGCCGCTGCACGTAAGGAGCCGATAAGTTCCTGCAATATTCCTGGATGTTTCCAACGCCCCAACCCAATATCAACTCAAGCGCCGCCGAGAGCATTGGTACTGCAATAAACTGGCTATTTTCGCCCATGTTGTAGCGATGGGCGGCAGGTTTGTACGCATCTTGGTAGTCAGTCAATTTTTCAAAATGCTCACTCCCCAGCCGGTTCATCCAGCTTTCCTCGATTGGCACCCCGTTGTCAAATCTTTCGCCAAAATAGGCCATCCCCATGCTGTATGGGCCGAGCAACCATTTGTACGCTCCGCAAACCAGCGCATCTGGCTGAATGACTGACACATCAAATGGCATCGCACCAACGGATTGCGTACCATCAACGATGAGGAGAGCACCCACTTCGTTGGCTCGTTGGCGCACGGCAGCAAGGTCGAACCACGTACCGTCGGCCCAATGGACATTGGTTACAGCAACCGCAACGGTCTGATTATCAATGGTTTCAAGCAGTCGCTCGTTCCATGTCCTTCCCCTACCCTCTGTCGTTTCAGGCCGTTTGGCTACTTTGATTTCAGCGCCATTTTCCATCGTCAAGCGACGCCAGGGATAGTAATTGCTGGGGAAAATCTCATCCACCACCACTACGTTCTGGCCGGGATGGATTTGCACGTTTTTTACCACCGAAGAAATGCCGTAGGAAACTGAGGGCACGATAGCGATTCGGTCAGGGTCTGCGTCTGCGACATTGATGAGCTTCGCAAAAAGAGATTTAAGACGGGCTACAGGTTCAAAAAAATCAGGCACAAGGATTTCGTAAGGCATGGTCTTCCTTGCAATTGCTTGATAACCAGCTAGTTCCACTGGTTCTGGTAGCGGCGACATGTAGGAGCAATTGAGGTATGAAACCTCTTCAGGGATGGAAAAAAGATGCTTTTGGCAAGTTAACATGGAGGCAGGTTTTGCAACAGTTGATTAGCAACTGTTGGTTTTGCCCGCAAGTTAGTTTTTGCCACGAAAATCGTATCGAATACCCGCTTGAAACATGCGATTGTAGTCGCCATAGTTGTTGTTGGGCAGCACGTCCTTCAAGCCAAATTTGTAGCCCAATTGCACGCTCCAGGCTTTTGATAAACGGCAGTTCAGGCCACCCGATGCGGCGAAATCAAAAACCGAGGTGTTTATGCTCCCGCTGCTTGCACTTGAGGAGGACTCATCGTTTCGATTATCGAAAGCAAGCACCCCCCCGGAAGTATATTTGGAGTCAGACCTGAGTAAAATTGCTGACTCCATTCCTATCATCATGCTAATTCGGGAGCTTATCTGGTAACGGAGCCGAACCGGCACTTGGACATAATGGAGTTTCAACGCTTGAAAATATTCAGTGACAACTCCGTTTGAGGCATCGTAGGAATCAAGGTTGTCTTTCAACCCATAATTGGCGTTGCTTTGCGAACCAATGCCAATGTTTTCAAAAACAGGTGCAGTTGTTCCTTTCACAACTATCGTAAGTGGCTGTTGGATATATGAGTAACCGAAGCCAGTCTCAATTGACAACCTACTGTTTTTCAATGGTTTAGCTGCGATTGCCATCAAAGATGCACCAGAAGCAGGACTAGTTAACGTACTCATCCCAGCACCCTCAAGTGCATAGCCCCAACGAGTTGATAATAGTTTTTTAATGCTGGTGCTGACGGTTGGCGGCGGTACAGAAAAATCAATCACTTGTATATCACTGGCCTCAAGTAGCGCAGGTGAAATTGTCCTTGAAGCCAAAACTGGGTCTGATACCTCGGCAATTTCGGAGAAACCCGCCGAATTAGCCACGAACGATTCAGTCTGTTTTTGTGAAGCAAAATCAGATGCTTGGCTTTGGCCAATTGGCTGCTTATCGGCCACAATTTGAATCACTTCAGACTTATTTTGCTTGGGCATTGATATAGCGGCGTCAGGTTTGTTCTTTGTCACCAATAAAGGTTCATGCCTAAGCGGCAAAATGGTAGTTGCATTTCCATTGGTTGGCAAGGGTTTTTCAGTCTTTGGAATTGATGGGTTCGAGGTTGAAGGGCGTTCAACCACCCCAGCCACTGGCTGTGGCGGAGCAGTGGCTGTGACAGTCGCTTTTTTGGCAAAAAACAAAAAACCTGCCCCTGCCAAAATCACAAAACCTGCCAGCGCAGCCAGCCACCACCAAGCAAACCTGCGGCGGCGCTCGAGCTGCACGGGCATCTCACGGTCGAGCAGATTGCTCATTTTGGACCAAGCTTGGTCGGTGAATTTTTCGTCAATAAGTAATCTCTTATCCTGCATAATTCCTCATTTCCTGTTGATGAATCATTTGTTTTAACTTCTGTCGGGCATTGGCAAGGTGCCACTTTGAGGTGCCATCGCTAATGCCAAGTTGTTCGCCAATTTCAGCATGTGAAAACCCTTCGATAGCATACAGCCGAAAAACTTCGGCGCTCGCTGGGGGCAGCGTATCCACCATCCGAAGGATGTCTTCTGCATAAAGTTGGCTGACTGGACTTGCCTGGACTGACTGGTCCCGCTCCTCAAAAACCAGAAAGTGAATGTATTTCTGTTGGTCACGAAAGTAGTCTGCCAAGCTGTGCCAAACCAGCCTTCGTACCCAACCCTCCAACGAACCCTTGAAAGAGTAGAGGTGGATCTTTTTGAAAACCCTCAGAAACCCATTGTTCACGATGGACATTGCCTCGTCCCGGTCGTCCGTTCGGCGCAGGCACATTTCCATCATAGTAGGAAAAAACCGCCGGTAGAACTGCTCCTGCCAGTAGCGGTCGTTGGCGATGCAGCCCTCGACCAGTTCCTCGTTGGTATGTTGCCGGTTTTTGAACAAATGGAATCCCCTTTGCTAAATAATTTTTACAATCAATTGATTTTCAATAGAATATAACAAGTTCAACCCAAGCAGGTTGCGCTATTTCCAAAACCCAATTCCTACCCGGATGAAGACCCGCCGAAAATCAATCTTCCGCTCTTCCAAATCTCCGTTGTGAAGCGTTCGATTGAAACTCGCCCGCTGAAACTTGGGCCCGATGTCCAAATTAATATCGAGCCCTTCGATAGTTCTGTCACGATAGCCGATAGCCAAATGTCCCATCGGCCCACCTTCAGCCTTCGTTATTTCAAGGCGCTTTCTGGCAAATGCGAGCGAATAGCCACCTGCTGCCAGCGCATAAAAATTGCCTGATTTTTTTTTGGAGGGCAAAAAACTGCGCACCTCCCCAAACAGGGGGTAGACTGTTTCGCCCCGCCGGGAGTAGTTGTCAATGCCACAACCAGCGCCTATCCCCAAGAACTGGTTCAATTGGTAGCCAAAAACCTGGCTAAACCCGGCACCAAGCGACAATCCTTCGCCGCCACTGTTTCCAGCAGCGAATGAAAGCATGGAGACGGTATAGAGGCCATGTGTTTTCGCCTTTGGTGGCGAGGCCGGTTTTTTTGTTGGCAGGTGCCGGTTTTCATCAGTGGGAAGTTCAATTCCCTGCTGGATTTTGGCAATATCGGCATCCAAAAGCTCCATGACTTGGCCATCCGATTGTTCCAAACGCAGCGTACGCCCTGGCGAGTACTGCAAGATTTTTCCGGTCAATATTTTGCCATCCTTCATCGTGACAATGTCTTTGCTCGGCGCTTGTGCCGAGACTGGGTTACAGATGGCAACGAGCAGCAACAGGAGCAAAGTGAGCAGCGCATTTTCTTTCATGTCAGCATATTTTTTGAAAAAATTTCTGACAAGGTATCAACGGTTGCGATTCCCTGCAAGCTGGATAGTGTTAAAACCTGAAACCAGACGGAAAGTCAGACATGGTAGGAAGTAAAAAAGGTTGGGTAAAATCAAAAAACGGAAAGAATCTTATGCCTCAAACACCTCAAACCCTCAAACCCTCAATTCCTCAAACCCTCAATTGTAAGTCACCGAGTCGGGCATGTTGGCGATGACGGTGAAGAGGTCGCCCTTGTTGGACATGATTTGCGACCAGAGTGAGTCGGGTCGGGATTTGAAAACATAGTTTGGGTGCATATTGGCGGTGACCCAAGAGCCGATTTCCATTTCTTCCTGCAATTGGCTCTCTGACCAGCCCGAGTAGCCGACAAAAAAGCGGATGTTCTCAGGAGTGACCAATTCGGAGCTGATAAGGAACTTCAGTTGGTCAAAATCGCCACCCCACCACACGCCGTCACCAATTTTGCGGCTGTCCTCAATCAAATCGCCCACGTTATGGATGTAGTGGATGGTATCGGTCTGTACTGGCCCGCCGAAATAAACCTGTGAATCAAACTCCGGAAACCCGCTCACGAGTTCATCCACCCGCATATCAAGCTTTTTGTTCAAAATGAACCCAATGCTCCCCTCTTCGTTGTGCTCGCAAAGCAACACAGCTGTCCGCTTGAAGTTGGGGTCGAGCATGAACGGCTCGGCCAACAGGATACTACCACTTCGTAAAGAAATACCTGCCATTTTAAAAGTTTATGAGCGCCAAGTTGCAGCAAGAATTTTGAAAATGCAAGAAAGGAAATAGACGTTTGACGATAGACACCAGACATTAGATTTCGACCTGTGGTTTTCGCAGTAAAAACTTAGTTTTTTCCCAAAACGTCAAACCTCTTTTACTGAAAATCTACAGTCAACCGACTCCTGTCTCCTGTCTATTGTCTAATGTCTAAAGTCTTCCCTCACAAAGTCGCTGTCGGGAAACGCCTGTCCACACGAGCGACGAAGCCACGTAGCACTTTGCCAGTGCCACCTACTTCAACGAACTCGGTGGCTCCGTCGCCAATCATGTTTTGCATGGTCTGCGTCCAACGCACAGGGGCGGTCAACTGGTCAACCAAGTTTTGTCGAATCTTGTCTGGGTCTGTTTCCGGCAGTGCGTTTACGTTTTGGTAAATATAGCAAATGGGGGACGTGAAGTTCGTAGCCTCCAGCGCTGCTTTCAGTTCTTCCTTCGCAGGATGCATCAACGGAGAGTGGAACGCACCACCGACTTGAAGTACGATGGCCTTGCTCGCACCTGCCTCCTGGCACTTTGCCACCGCCGCCTCAATGCCCGCTACGGAGCCAGAAATCACTAACTGACCAGGACAATTGTAGTTGGCTGGCACTACCACGTCGGCGATGCTGGCGCAAATTCCTTCCACCACTTCATCGGCGAGGCCAAGCACGGCGGCCATGTTGCCCTCGGTCATTTCGCAGGCCCGCTGCATGGCCAGCGCTCGTTGTTGCACCAGCCGAAGACCATCCTCGAAGGACATGCCGCCAGTAGCCACCAGTGCCGAAAACTCGCCCAACGAATGGCCAGCCACAGCACTTGGCTTGAAGTCGGCACCCGCCATTTTTGCCCTAATTATTGAATGAAGAAATACCGCAGGCTGCGTAATTTTGGTCTGTTTCAGTGCCTCGGCGTCACCCTCGAACATCACATCGGTGATCCGGTATCCGAGTATCTCATTGGCCTGCTCGAACAGTTCTTTGGCCAAGCCATTGTTCTCGTACATGTCCTTGCCCATGCCTTCGAACTGCGAACCTTGACCGGGAAAAATGTAAGCTTTCATGTCTTTCTGTTTTTTTGTGATTGTTTAACGTTTGCTGCATAATCCTAATCCGACTACACCGACTAACCTCCTACCGCACATTGCCAAGCCCAAGCCGACCGCATGATTTCCTCGATGCCCCGTTCAGGCTTCCAGCCAAGCAGCCGCTCGGCCTTGTCACGGTTGGCATAAATGGCCACCACATCGCCAGCCCTTCGTGGGCCGATGACGTAGTTAAGTCGCTGCTCCGTTACCTTTTCGAAGGCGTGAATGGCCTCCAGCACCGTCACGCCGTCGCCAATTCCGACGTTGAAAATCTCGCTTGACCCTGTGTTTTTTCCTGCCATCAAATACCGAAGGCAGGCTGTGTGAGCGGCGGCAAGGTCCATCACATGGATGTAGTCACGCACGCAGGAGCCGTCACGGGTGTCGTAGTCACTGCCAAAAACCGTCATGCTCGCCCGCTTCCCGATGGCCGTTTCGGTGATGACCGGAACGAGGTTGCTCGCCTTCGTTCGTGGTGACTCGCCGATGAGCGCCGACTCGTGCGCCCCTGCCGGATTGAAGTACCGCAGTGAAATGGCCCGAACCGCTGGCGTCACTTTGGTAAAATCTTCGATGATTTTTTCGCCCATCTGCTTCGTTCGGGCGTAGGGGCACTCAGCCTCCTGAAAGGGCGTCGTCTCCGTCACGGGCAGTTCCGAAGCATTGCCGTACACCGAGCAACTGGACGAAAAAATGACGTTCGTCACCCCAAACTCCTGCGCACAGGCAAGCACGTTTATGAGGCTTTCGTTGTTGTTGTGGAAATAGCGCAAAGGCTGGAAAACCGACTCCTCCACGCTCTTCAGCGCCGCAAAATGGATGATGCCGACGATGCCTGGATTTTTCTCAAAAACGGCCTTCGTTTTTTCTAAATCGCAGAGGTCAACGGTATAGTTGCGCACCTCTTTGCCAGTGATTTTCTCGATGCCATCCAAGGCATTTCCGTCGGAGTTGGATAGGTTGTCAATGGAAATGACCTCGAAGCCATTGTTAATCAAATCTACTACCGTGTGGCTGCCGATATAACCGCAGCCGCCTGTGACGAGGACTTTTTGCATGAATTCTTTTTTGAGGTGGCAAAGGTAGCTTACAGACTTTAGGGAGATTATCAGTTTCTACAAAATTGTGAAATTTGTCAAAACTCTCTTTCATCAAAAACAATCTGCCTCACTTACATTCATCCCATTATTTTTACCAAAAAAAATTAATGCAAAACCACCTTGACCTTATCCCTGAACTCCTTGAAATCGCCCGCAAAGCAAGTAAAGCCATCCTCGAAATCTATCACAGCGACGCCGACTTTGCCGTGGAGGCCAAATCCGACGACTCACCGCTGACCCGTGCCGACCGTGCCGCCAACGAGGTCATCTGCCGGGGGCTGGAGGCGCTGTCGGTGCAATACCCCATTATTTCGGAAGAGAACAAACTGCTGCCCTACGAGGTGCGCCGCCACTGGAAGCAGTGCTGGCTCGTTGACCCGTTGGACGGCACCAAGGAGTTCATCAAGCGCAACGGCGACTTCACGGTCAATATCGCATTTGTAGAAAATGGCGAGGTAGTGGCGGGCGTGGTGGGCATCCCTGCGCAGGATGAACTATACTGGGCAGTGAAAGGCAAAGGTGCTTTCATCATAAAAAACCAGGGGGAACAACCCATTGAAGCTGCAACCTTTTCACAAACGGACCTTGGCCTCATCATTGTCTGTTCCCGCTCCCACCTTACACCGGAGACGGAGGCATTTATCGCAAAATACAACAGGCCCAACCTGGTGTCACGGGGCAGCGCCCTCAAGTTTTTGTTATTGGCAAAAGGCGAGGCGCACGTCTATCCCCGCATCGCACCGACGATGGAGTGGGACACCGCCGCCGCCCAAATCATTTTGGAAGAAGCTGGTGGTTCGGTGCTGGTATTCGAAACCGGCGAGCCGTTGCGTTACAATCGGGAGAATTTGCTGAATCCCGCGTTCGTTGCCTACGGCAACTTAATTGAGGTATGAGGTATGGAGGTATGAGGTATGCTGAGGCTCCCATACCTCATACCTCATACCTTTTCAATGCAGCCGCTTCGTTATTTCCCACTGAAATTCGCTTTCCTTTTCTCCAAAAACGCCGAAGCGCCTTCCCGGAAATCAGCGGTACCTGCTGCTTCGCCGAAGGCGGAAACCTCTTTGGCAAAGCCAATTTCACCCGGCGCAAAATAAGCGTTCACGGCCTCGATGACCTTCTGCACGGCAATCGGCCCTTTCGTGGCGATTTTCTCCAAAATCTCCGTTGCCTTCGCAACTTCCTCTCCGGCTGGCACCACGTGGTTGACGAGACCGAGGCGCAGGGCCTCTTCGGCGTTGAGCATGTCGCCCGTGAGCAGTAGTTCGAGCGCCTTGGTCTTGCCGATGTACTGGATGAGCCGCTGTGAACCGCCGTACCCGGGGATGATGCCGAGGTTGACTTCCGGCTGTCCAAATTTCGCCCGCTCTCCTGCGATTCGCAGGTGGCAGGCCATCGACAGCTCGCAGCCGCCGCCGAGTGCAAAGCCGTTGACGGCAGCAATCACTGGCTTTGCAAAGCGCTCAATCAGCAAGAAAATGTCCTGCCCACGCTTGGACAACTTAGCTGCTGACGCAACGTCCAGTGATAGGAACTCCGTGATGTCGGCCCCAGCGACGAATGCTTTTTCGCCCGCCCCGGTAACGATGACGCCCTTGATGTCCTTGCGTTTTGGCGCATCTTCTCCAAAGAGCTGCTTCAGGTCTGAGAAGGTCGCAGTATTCAGCGCATTCAGCGCCTGTGGACGGTTGACGGTTACGAGCAGGATGCCGTTGTTTTCCGTGATAAGTAAGTTTTCGTATTGCATAATTTCTAATTTCCTAATTTCTCAATTTCCATTTTCAAAAGCCGATACGACCACAATCCCTGCCTCCAGGCCCGGTATTGCGCCAGCCCTGTCTTGTAGTGTACCCGCCCAAAATGGGTTCCATTGTGAAAAAAGTTGTACCACTTCGTGCCAATCATCCCAGCCAGTGCGAACCACCAGTACTTTATGATGGACTTGCGGATATTGGTCGTTACATCCAAATCATTTGGAGGCGTGAAATTATGCTTTTTCGCTAAATCCGTCAGTTCTCCAATGGACAACACATCGCTCATGGCCCAGCCGTTGAGCATGGTCTGCATGACAGGCGTTTCTGTGATTTTCCAATTGCCCTCCTTGAACACATCGGCGATGAGCAGTTTGCCACCGGGCTTGAGTACCCGGCGCACCTCCTTGAAAAACAACGACTTATCCGTGGCAGTCTGCATGGATTCAACGGCCCAAACCACATCGAAATGGTGGTCGGGAAAGCGGGTCTTCGTGTAGTCCATCCGTTCGAAATTGGCCAAGTGACCGATGCCATTTTTCTCGGCGAAACGGGTGGCGGTGCGTACTTGCCGCTCACTCAGGGTGATTCCCGTGACGTGGCAACCCACATTTTTTGCCAAAAAAATGGACGAGCCCCCCACCCCACAGCCTGCGTCCAAAACGAGGTCGTTCGAGGTGATTTTGCCCAGGGCTGCCAATTGTGCATTGGTATTCAGGATGGCCTCGGCGAGGGTCTTCGTACTGTCATCCCAAATGCCGTAATGAAGGCCCATGCTCTGCTCCATCTTCCAAAACTGGCGGTAGTGCGGCTCGGTGTGGTCGTAGTAATTGGTGATGTCTTCGGTGGTGAAGGTTCGCATGAAAGACGATAGACTTTAGACAATAGAGTTTAGAAGTTGGACTGGACCAGTTGGTTTTCTACTTCCTAAATTCACTGAAATTGGTGGAGATGCTGAAATGCGTGTTGCCCGCCCCAAGGTGCTGGATGGAGCGTCCAAAGTCCACCCGGAACCATTTCACCTTGAGGCCGAAGCCCAAGGCGAAGCCGGAAAGGCTGCGAAGGTTGCGCACTTCGGTCTCTTTGCGGAGCAAGTGGTTATAGCCAAACCGTATGCGGAAATTTTCCTTCCTGCCCAGCATAAACTCGCCATTGAAGACGAAGTGCCGGGCGAAGTTGTCAAATTTTGGGCGGTCGTTGTTGGTGCTTTCTTCTCCAAAAAAGAAGGTGTCTTCCTGCGAGTTGGGGTCGTCGTAGCGGATGTTCCAGCGGTTGAGGTAGCGGTAAATGATGGATAAACGGAATGGCAAATGCTTGAGTTGTTTGGAGATGCCGAGCTGCGATTCATAGGGAAGCGGCTCCCGGTCGCCATCGGTGTAGGTCTGCATTTGCATGCCTAAATTCCTGATAACCAACGAGATATTGAACTGGCTGGCCGTATCATGGAACATGGCAGCAAGGTCGGTGGCGATGCCGTTGGCGGTGTAGCTTTCGAGTTGGGAGGTGATGAACCGGAGGTTGGCGCCCACGCTGACCCGCTCGTAGAGCTTGCGGCCAGCGCCCAATGTGAAAGCGTACTCCGCAGCCTTAAAGTCGCCGGTGACGTTGCCAATTTCGTCGGTGGCGTCAAAGTCACCGTAGTTGAGGTACTGGATGCCGCCGTGCAGGGTGATGCCCGCCTTGTCGAAGTACTGCCCGTAGCCAACATAGCCGCCCGCAATGTCGGTCACCATGAAATTGTGGCTGAAAGAAACCTGCTGGTGCATCAGAGGATTAAGCGCCGCCGGGTTGGAAAGCGCAAGGTTCACATCATCGTCCTGCACAGCGATTTGGTAACCACCGAGCGCCGTCAACCTTGCCGAAGCTGGCAGCCGAAGGAATTCAAAGCTGTTTTGCCCGCCAACAATCTGTGCTTGGAGCGTGGAAGCTAAACCCATGAAAATCAAAAGATTAGTCAAAGTTTTTTGCATAAAATAGCTATTTCAAACAATTCAACAATTCAAAATTGGCTCCTTTCGGTTTACAGTGAACCTACTTAAATATCCAAGGCAAATGATACAAATTTGCCCCTCATCGCCGTCCCGAATGGCGGGACAGGCTCTTCGGCGGCTCTTCGGGGGGAGCGCCTTTGGGGCGGCTGCCGCCGCCCCAAACCCCTTGGCTATCACGTTAAGCTGACGTTAGTCTTAAAATCATTCAATTTCAGGACTCTCTTTTTTCATCACCGCAAGGTTGTGAATCCGAGCAGTATCAATGGTTTGCTCACCCTTTTCTTTCGACCAGGTTTCGGCGCAAATACCGTATTCGCAGTACATTTTTTTGACAAGCTCCCCGTTCTCGTCGTAGATTTTTAGTTCACCGTTTTCGTTGTCGCCGTCGAGGTAAACGCCCTCTGTTTTGAGCTTACCGTTTTTGTGGTACTCCTTGAACGAGCCGTTTTCCAGGTTCCCGGCAAAGGTGACCTCCTCCTGCAACTCGCCCGTATCGTACCAGCGTTTCCAGATGCCAGACATCTCGTTGTTCACGAATTGGCCTTCGTTGGTGAGCTTGCCATTTTCGTCAAACTTCTGGTACTTGCCCACGAACATGCCGCTGGCGTGGTTGGTGAGGCTCTCCAACTGCCCGTTTTCGTAGTACATTTTCTGCTCGCCTTGCAGGCTGTCGTTGAGGTAAAAACTTTCCTCCAACTTTTGGCCGTTGGGGTAAAAAGCGAGGTACTGCCCCTCCTTTTTCTTCGACTTTTTGTTGACGGTGAATTTCTCTTTGAGCTTGCCGTTTTCGTCCTTTGTTTCAACGGTCTCGAAATTGCTGCAGGCGGAAAAAAACAAGATTGCGAAGCTGAAAAATATGGTAAAACGCATGGTTGAAGAAGTTTAGGATGATGAACGAAGCATTGGTGATAACAGTATTTTGGAGCTAGAAGTTAAGGGTTTGAGCATTTGAGGGTTTGGGAAGGTCGGGCGGAGGCTGCTCTCAAACCCTCAACCTCTCAAATCCTCAAACTCTTTCCCCAGCAAATAAACGATTTTTTACCATCTCTAAATTAGCTGCAAACCAACAACAATTTGGAATTTATTCTTTGAAATGAAACACGCAATGTAAATTTGCGCCACAAAAATGGGCTTTATTCTTCTCCAAAAACCCAAAAGGTGTTGAATGTCAATGTTTTATACTTTCAAACACCAGGTTTTGTCCATTTGCAATTTGTTTTTGGCTTTTAACCATTGGCTTCTGGCCAAAAGCTAACGGCCAGCAGTATAGCACCGTTCATTGCCGAAGGCCCGCTCCAACTGCCTTGACTGAAGCGTTTCTATCAAATAATAACCAAATTTAGAATCATGTTCCAACCATCCACTCCGCTGCTAAAAAATCAGCAACCGGAAACACACCACGAAGAACTGAAAACTTGGGTCAAGCACATGGCCCAGCACTTCCAGCCCGACAATGTCCACTGGTGCGACGGCTCCGACGACGAGTACGATTCGCTCTGCAACCTGCTCGTGCAGAAGGGCACGTTCATCCGCCTGAACCCCGAGAAGCGCCCGAACAGCTTTGCCTGCTTCAGCGACCCCAGCGACGTGGCACGGGTGGAAGACCGCACCTTCATCTGCTCCCGACTCAAGGAGGACGCCGGCCCCACCAACAACTGGGTGGAACCCAAGGAAATGAAAGCCACGATGGAGCACCTGCTCAAAGGCTGCATGAAAGGCCGCACGATGTACGTCATCCCGTTTTGCATGGGGCCGCTCGGCTCGTCGCTCTCCCGATATGGTGTGCAGCTCACGGATTCTGAGTACGTGGTCACCAACATGAAAATCATGACCCGGATGGGCAATCCTGCGCTCAAACTCATTGGCGACCATGGTGAATACGTCAAGTGCATCCACTCCGTTGGCGCACCGCTAGCGCATGGCCAAGCCGACGTGAAATGGCCCTGCACCCCCGACATCAAGAAAAAATACATCGTACACTTCCCGGAAGACCGGCTCATCATTTCCTACGGCAGTGGTTACGGCGGCAATGCGCTTTTGGGCAAAAAATGCTTCGCCTTGCGCATCGCAAGCACCATGGCCCGTGAGGAAAACTGGCTCGCCGAGCACATGCTCATACTTGGCGTGGAAGACCCCAAGGGCGAGAAGACCTACATCGCTGCAGCGTTTCCAAGTGCCTGCGGCAAAACGAACTTCGCCATGCTCATACCTCCCAAAGCCATGCACGGCTGGAAGGTGACGACCATTGGCGACGACATCGCCTGGATACAAAAGGGCGAGGCGGGACGCCTCTACGCCATCAATCCAGAAGCGGGTTACTTCGGCGTGGCGCCCGGCACCAACTACAAGACGAACCCCAACGCCATGATTACCGTTGAGAAGAACACCATCTTCACCAACGTGGCCATCACGCCCGACGGCGATGTATGGTGGGAAGGCATGAGCAAGGAAGTGCCCGAAGGCCTAATCAACTGGCAAGGCTTGGCACACGACCCCGCCTCCGGCAAGCCTGCCGCCCACCCCAACAGCCGCTTCACCGCACCGTCCATCCAAAACCCCGTGCTCGACTCGGATTGGGACAATCAGCAGGGCGTGCCTGTGCGGGCCTTCATCTTCGGTGGCCGCCGCAGCACGGTGGTGCCGCTGGTTTACCAGTCGTTCAACTGGAGCTTTGGCGTCTATCTCGCCGCCACGATGGGCTCGGAGATGACGGCTGCCGCCTTCGGCGAACTGGGCAAGGTGCGCCGTGACCCCTTCGCCATGCTGCCCTTTCTCGGCTATCACGTGGCCGACTATTTCAACCACTGGCTGCAATTTGGCCGTGACCTCCCCAACTCGCCCCGCATTTTTAATGTCAATTGGTTCCGCAAGGACGAGCAGGGCAACTTCTCCTGGCCCGGCTTCGGTGAAAACATGCGGGTGCTCAAGTGGATAGTGGACCGGGTGCGTGGCCGTGCTGGTGCCGTGGAAAGCCCCATCGGCTGGATGCCCCGACACCGTGACCTCGACTGGACCGGCCTCGAAGATTACCCGAAGGAGGAATTCAAAAAGGTGATGGCCGTGGACCGGGAAGCCTGGAAAAAGGAAGTGCTGGCCCACGAGGAGCTGTTCGCCACCATGTACGACCGCCTGCCGAAGGAGTTCCTGTTCATGCGGGAACTGCTGCTCTCGGGCCTCTGGCGCTCCCCGGAAAACTGGGAGACGGCACCGGAGCGGTTGGATGACTGAGGCGAGTTGGCAGTTCGACAGTTGGCAGTTCACCCCGGTGGGGTTGGCAGTCTGTGACTGCGAGAAAGTCCAGTTAGTGCTTGAAGCGTTAACTGGGCTTTTTTTTCAAAGAAATAGGTTTTTTGAAAATTGGGCTTGGATGGGTAGCTTCAGGTTAGAGCGTCACCTTATTTATTTGACGCTTTGTAAAAAATGGGATATTTGCTGCCAGTTTTGTAGTGTACTCCATTAAAATCATTTTGTGATTGTGAGTGGAGTAGTTAAGTGTGTTCAACAACGAAAAAATGAAAAAAAAGCTTCTACCAATATTAATTCTGATAATCATCACAACCAAAGCTGCGGGTGATTGTAATTGTGGGAAAATATCATATCGTTTCATGAATTACATCTCCAAATATCCATTTGTAGGAATGGTGGAAGTGATAGGAAAAGATACACTTGAAATGGATTTTAGTGACTATTCATTTACAAGGGTCAGAATAATCAATCAATACGCTGGAGAGTACATCGGAAAACAGTTATGGATAATTGACGCAAAAGGAGTGGAGTGTTGTTTAACAAGATTGCATTATGATAATCTTGGTGATAAATTTATCATTAAGGGATACTTTTCTGAAGGTAAGGCTCATTTGGAGCTTTCAGCATGCAGTACGAATGTACTAAAAATAGAAGGTAATAATGTGGTTGGAGACATCACAATCAGTAAAGGCAAACGGTGGTCGAGATGGACTTCACTGTTAAAAAGCATCACCTTTGGCTTGATCAATAGAGAAAAAAATAAGAAAGAAATTAAACCTCAGAAGATGACAATTGAAAAAATTATAAAAGTATTAAAAGAGAGATTGCGGTAACACCACAATGGGCATCACTGCCTCCCCAATTGAACCCCAAACCTCTACCTTCGCCCAATCAATTTAGCGAAATCGAAAGCTCAAATGCCGAAAAACACCTACTTCAACTTCCTCCTCCAGTTCTTCGCTTGGCTGCTCTTTTTCCAGCTCACTAGGTTGGTCTTTGTATTGTGGAACTTTGAGGAAGTAGCTGGCCTACCTACGGACGAACTACTCCGGCTGCCATTTGAAGCACTGTACCTCGACACCGCCACGGCTTGCTATTTCATGGGCATTCCGGTCTTGCTCTTCGCAGCGGCCATCTTTTCGGAGAAAAGGATTTTCCTGACCATCAACCGGTATTTCACGTCGGTGCTCGTGGTGGTCGTGAGCATGTTGACCATTGCGGAGTTGCCCATCTACGACGAGTGGCGTTCCAAGCTGAACTACCGGGCCATCAGTATGCTGGACACGCCATCCGAGGTGGTTAGGACAGCAACGACAGAACAATTGGGTTGGGGCAGTTTGGCCATTGTTTTATTGAGTGCCGCGGGTATTTATTTGTTTCGGAAAATGGCATTTAAGGATGTGCAGCCAAAACGAAAACCTTACCATTGGAGTATCTTGTTTACCCTACTTGCGCCCGGCTTGATCGCAATTGGGCTGCGGGGTGGCTTGCAGCAAATCCCGATTCAAGTGAGTGATGCCTACTATTCGCAGCACAATATCCTAAACCTTGCCGCCACCAATTCCACGTTTAATTTAATCAGCAGTTGTGTCCATAGTGCAAAAGCAAACAAGCCCTACCAGTTCATGCCGGACGATGCGGCGAATAGGGTTTTCTCGACGCTCCATGCCGTTGGTCAAGATTCAACGACCAACATATTGACCACTAAAACCCCCAATATTGTCTTGGTGGTACTGGAAGGTTGGTCAAGTGATTTGATAAAAAGCTGCGGGGGCTATGATGGCGTCACACCCAATATGGAGCGCATGATTTCGCAAGGATATTTCTTCAATAACTGTTATGCAAGCGGTTATTTATCTGACCAGGGAATGGCCGCCGTATTTTCCGCTTTCCCAGCGCAACCAAAGACTTCCATCATCCAAGAACTCAATAAATACGGGCATTTGCCGTGCATCAACACAGACCTGGAAAAACTCGGTTATCATACTTCCTTCTTGTTTGGTGGGCAATTGAGCTACGGCAATATCCGGTCTTATATGTACTTCAACGGCTTCGACCGGATATTGGAGGGCAAGGATTTTGACAGTTCCATTCCGCAATGCAAACTTGGGGTGGCCGATGAATATTTATATGCCCGCCAATTGGAGGAGTTGGCACAGGAACAGGAACCGTTTTTTGCGGCAATGTTTACGCTGAGTTCCCATTCACCTTATGATATGCCAATGGAGGAGGTATTGCATTGGGGAGATAAAGAAAAGGAGTATATCAACTCGGTTTATTATGCCGATAAATGCGTCCAAGATTTTATCGAAAAGGCCAAAACTACGTCATGGTACAAAAACACCCTGTTCGTGTTCGTATCCGACCATGGCCACAGGTCTCCAAAAAACTGGGTATTTTACCAACCCGAATACCGTAAAATCCCCTTGCTGTTTTATGGCGAGGTCATAAAGCCGGAATACCGTGGTAAAATAGACACCGTTGTTGCCGCACAAACCGACCTGGCCGCCACGTTGTTGGGACAATTGGAAATTGATGCTGGCAAGTACACGTACAGCAAAAACCTGCTTAACCCATCCTCCCAACGCCATGTTTTTTACAGCTTTGACGAAGGGCTGTGTTTCATCAAGCCAACAGGGCAGCTTTGCTGGCATGTAAAAGACCAGCGCGTTGATTTTGAAAAAACAAACTCGGAAGCAGAAAAACAGGAATTGTTGCAAGAAGGCAAGGCAATTTTACAGGTTTTGACGAAGGAATACTTTAGTTTTTGAGGTTGATTTATGGCTCATTTTGGCCTTGGGAGAAAACTTTGCGGCAAAATCGAGAGAACGGGTTATTCAACCCGCTGGTTCTATACTTTGTGCAAATAGGTTTTGTGCAAATAGGGGTTTGGGGGCAAAGCCCCCAATAGCCCCCTCCCCCGACGAGCCGCCGTAGGCGGCGAGGAGGGGCAAGTGCGCTATGCTTTAACTAATTTGCACAAAATCTATTAGTGCGAAGTATAAATGAAACGATTGCAGCGGAAAATGCTGTAAATACTGGGTTCTACAAAACTGCCTGCCGGTAGGCAGGGATGCCCCTCCGATGGAGCGTTTCAAAATTGCCATAACTCACGTTGGACTGTGTTCGGATTTTGGGTTTTGAGCAAAATCCGAACACAGTCTTACAAGACTATCAAAAATAAATCCGGTATATCAAGTTAGGGAAAGCCCCAAATTGTTTCACATAGCCCACCGAGCCTGGCTCACGTTCATCATAGTATTCCGTCAGCTTGCTTTGGTTGTTTGTGAGGTTATCTATATTGAGGTTAAATTCATGGGTAACTTTGGGCTTATTTATCTTATAGCTTACAAGAAATGCAACTTGCATCATGTCTTCAAGCTTGTTTTTATAAGCATTAGAATAGTCCCAAAACCTTCCTTGCTCAGGTTCAACTGCAACGTTTCCATCTGCATCCCGCAACAACGGTATGTATTTTCTGCCACCACCATAAAAAACCTTGAGATTCAGCGACAGGCTTTTGTTTTTCTTTTTGCCGAGTTTGACAAATTCCTTTCCGGTTAGGAAATTGATTAAATATTCGCCGTTGAATGCGGTGTTGCGTTCAATGCCATCCAGCGCTTTGTAGGTAGAGCTAAACAAAGAACCATTGAGCATAAAATAAAAATTATTGTGCAGGAAGCGTTCCAAGGTAAATTCCACACCATAGTTTTTTCCAGTGCCCTCGTTTACCAAATCAACATACCTAAACTCAACCCCTTCATTGATGGTCGCAAAATAGCTGGTATCCAAATTCTCGACAGGCAAGTCATACAAACCTTGGTAATAAAGCTCGACTTTTGCCATCAGGTTCTTGCTGAACCGCTTTTCATATCCCAATACAAAATGATGTGCCTTCAGCAAACCCAAATCCTTGTTTGGTTCAACGAGGATGCCATCGGCATTTTCCACTTTCGCAAAATAATTGTGAACGCTTTCCATTGTGCTGTGCAACCCATAGCCAGCATGAAATGAATTGGTGCTGTTTAGTTTCCAATTCACGGCAATCCTAGGCTCTATGGTACTCTTTTTATTGTACAACACGTTCATGTTGTGAACCCCCGACACGATGGTAATATCATCATTGATGCGGTGTTTCCAACTTACAAAGCTCCGGAAGGTACCGATATTCTCTTTGAAGTCAACCAACGTGGAACGGGTAGCCGAATCGCCTTGTAGCTGGCTTTGTTCGTAATCGTAATCGAAGAGGGCATATTTAATGCCGACTTGGATTTTGTTTTTTGCGTTGATTTTATTGTTGTAAGTGACAGCAGCCCTATAAATCGTCTTTTTTAAATCGCTTTTAAAATTGAGCTTTGTGCTAATCACCGAATCACGCTCGATTTCGCCTTCACCATCCATGATTGGGACGGTATTCGATTCAAAGACTTTGTCAGTTGAACCATTGCTTGCCAAAGAGAACGACGATTTGATATAGCTTTTTTCAGTGAGGGATATAGTGTGATTAAGGCCAGAATTTAAAAGAAATGCCGATTTGTCATAGTCTTCCAGGACATTCTCCAACATGCTATGGTCGCCCGGTGTATCCTTAATTTGGGGCTGAATGTCCTCAAAAAAAACACTGCTGCTCCCACCCAAGCCAAACAAGGAGAATATGCCCGCCTTTTTTGTCGGCAATAGTACCTTGAAAGCTGCGTCCTGAAATTTTGGAACCCCACCAACGTTGAGCAGGCCAATTTTATCAAGTAAAGTAACCGTGGAGTACCGGTAATTTACGAGGTAAGAGCCGCCATAGCCTTTTTTGAACGGCCCTTCCAGCATCAGGTCTGTGCCCAGAATGCCCAAGCCAAATGAGGATTCGAACTTTTCGTTGTTGCCCGCACGTAAGTTCACGTCATATACGCCGGACAAAACATCGCCATATTCCGCTGAAAATGCGCCCGTATGAAAATCGGAAGTGGACAATAGGTTGTTGTTGAGGGCAGTAATGCCACCTGAAACAGCATTTTGGTCGGCAAAATGGTTTGGGGTCGTAATTTCTACTCCTTCAAGCCGCCATTGCATATACTTCGGCGAATTGCCCCGTACAATGATGTCATTATTGCCATCCTGCGAACTGGAAACCCCAGCGAAGGATGACACTATCTTGGAGGGGTCGTTGAATCCACCAGCATACCGCTTTGACTCATCCAACGAAATGGAACGGGTGCTGATAAGCGACATCTCGTTCAATGCCTCGCCTTTGTTTTCTCTCGCACTGACTACCACCTCGTTCATTTGCAACACCGATTCCTGCATGGACAGGTCAAGCACCACTTCTTTTCCGGTTGTTACCTCTATGCTAGGAATAGTCTGACCTTCATATCCAAGGTAGGACAATTCCAAGGTGATTTTACCGAGTGCTACATTTTCCAAACGGAATTTGCCGTCCACATCGGTCACAGTACCCACCAAGGGGTGGGAACCCAATATAACCACTTGTGCACCGATAATGGGCGATTTGCTATCGGTATCCAGTATGGTGCCTCTTATGGTTTGCACCATATTTTGCCCGAAAGCCAATGTAGTGTAAAGCATTGTCACCAATGCTATAAAGCCGAATTTTTTCATGATTGATAATGATTGTTAGGTGATGAAATATTTTTATTGGTCATTATTGGGGCAAATAGGTCATTACACACCTTGGAATTGTAAAATCTCCCAAAGTGCCAGTTACTGTGTCAACTAAAAAGTCTAGGATGAATAAAACCACTTTGACAACTGCTATCAGAATGTCTGAAACATCATCTAAGTCCGTCCAGCGAATAGTCAGGGTAGGTTGGGCAAAGAATTGTGTCATTAAAAACGCAACGATTAAAATTAATACTGCTCGCATTCTATTTTTATTGAGTAATTAAGAAAGTGCAAAGGTCATTCTAGCCTCAACTTTGTACAATACTGATTTATCAGTATCCTCAATGGCTTGGTTACCTAACTAGTTGAACCTGTTGGTGTTAGCGCAATTTTTGCGCATCTGAGTTTTTGGGTTTGCAACGATTCGTGTATAATACTTTGGCCAAATATGGTCTTGTAGCGGAACATCACCACTTCTGTCTTGCTTCGTGGGTGGGGTAGCCAAGCCGCCTTTTCCATGCTGGCCTGCCAACGTAGTCTATCGCTTCCAGCGCAGCGTTAATTGGGTGGTCAAGGACGTTTGGGTCTCCGTCCTCGGGTGGGCCGAGCGGTGCAACAAAGTCATTCTTACTCCAAGAGTCCGAATTTTGAAGCAAACATGACCGCTTCAAAGGAATTGTTAGCCCCCAATTTTTCCAAAAATCGCTGGCGATGTGTATTTACAGTATGTAAGCTAATGGATAGCCTATTGGAAATTTCCTTGCTTAAGAGACCGTTTTTTACAAGTTTCAAAATTTCCAGTTCTCTATTCGTCAATTCATAAACAGCTTTTTGCGATGTTTCAAAAGGGATGGTATTCCCTGTCTTATAATTTAAGAATTGACATTTGATGCCATTAAATTCTTCTTGATTTGGCGAAATATCCACAATACCAAGCAAAAGCCAAATTTGTCCTGTTTTATCCAGTTCTATAAATTGATGCTGTTCAATTAGTCGTACGTATTTGTTTTGGGCATTAAGCATCCTATACTCACTTATCAATTTATGATTTAGCTTTTCATCACTTGAAAAGTTATCAAATATTTTGTAAATAGAAACACTGTTGAGGCTTAACTTTAATGCATCGTCTGAATGAATTTTATCAACAAAAAATTCTTGCCCGGTCTTTTCATAATCTGACTTGACATAACCTAACTGCTGGCCGAAGTTTGAAGAATAAAAGACGATTTGTCGTTTGCTTATATCAAATAAACTAACGCCGGAATTACCTATATTAGCCAAAGTCTGTAATGCGGCTTTATGTTTTTCCAATATTGAATAATCTAAATTCTCATCCTCGAATTTATAACGTAACAGGAATTTGAAAAATATTTCCTCGACATCGTTTTGTTTTGCCATTAGATTTTGAATATTTCTTTATCTGTAAATCTGCGTCAAATGTAACAATAATTCATTTACAAGAAATAAGAAGTTCCCTTGCTGGTCGTAGATTCGGTACTTGCTCATAGCAGCGTAGTTGGTTTGGTGTAGTTTGCCGCTAAGATAGCATTCGATTGGCTGTTTTATATACGCTGCACTAATAGGTTTTGTGCAAATAGGGGTTTAGGGGCGAAGCCCCACCCCCCTCGGAGACGGGAACCAGCGGTGCCGTTTTCCTGTTGACAGACTGAGCGCCAGCTGGGCCGGTACTTACTCGCTTTTGGTCACAGACGCCAACGGTTGCCAGTCTCAGAGCGCCTATACCATACAGAACGTCAATGCTGTTGATGAAACCGATACCGAAGGCCGGATACTGCTCTACCCTAATCCGACTTCTGGTTGGGTAACGCTCGAATTGACAGGGCAGACCAATTTGGGCACGGTGGAAATATCCGCATTCGATGTGACGGGTAGATTGGTGCTTGCTCAGCAGGGGCGTGGCAGCCAACTGCAAATGAACTTTACGGACAAGCCTTCCGCAGTTTATTTTATTAAAGTGGTTGTAGGAAATGATTCTTTCATTAAATGATTGGTGGTGAACAAATAACCATCCTGCTGAGTAGGAAAGGTTGGGCGTCTTAGTTCTACTTGGTCACTTTAAGAAAAGCCCGAAGGGCTTAAATTTGAATAGCCCCCGATGCAATCGGGGGCTATTCAAATTCAACCCTTGCAGGGTTTCAAAGCGAACAATTTTTAAAGTGACAAAGTAGAATTAGGTTGCTGATGCTGCAAGTATATTTCAAACAAAGCAGCAGCTCATTCAAGTCAAGCTGGCACTAGACTTGAATGAGCCGTTGCTTTTTTAGGAAGACCTAATGCCAGCGGAACCAGCCGTGCCGTTGTTGATTTTGAAAGAAGAACTTGGCCAGCGGGCAATTACATTTTCACGAATTTCCCACTTGAAATGAGAGCACCATCCTTCATTATCCGAATGGCATAAAACCCTTTGGATAAACCTGACACATCCAGTTTATATTCTCCAATGGAACTTATTTGCTTGGCCAAGACAGTTCTTCCCGAATAATCAACGATGTCAATTTCTGCGGCTTCGTGATAATCGTTTATTTTAATATCCAAATAGTCTTGTACTGGATTTGGATAGACCTTAATATCATATTTAGCTAAAGCCTCTGAACTGGCGGAAGTAAACAGTCCTTCGAAAGTACGATACTTCACGGAATACCTGGAAACGAAAATCTTTGTAGGACTAAGAGCTATTTTGTAAACTGGCACATTTTGACCCGCTGATATATTGGTGAATAATTCCGCCTTGTTGGTTGAAAGATAAACATTGCCATTTGTCGTTCCAAAAAGCACATTATCATCAAATGCATACAATCCTCTATAGGAAGTGCCTATATTATTGGCCACTTCTTCAATACCATCGTTTTTTGCCTGCCACGTACCTAATGAAGCGTTATATTTAAACACGCCCTTAGAACTGACGCCACAATAAATGTCACCATTCCCATTGGATGCAATTGATTGCACTTCAGAATATAGCGTAGGCGATATTGGCGGAAGGCCATTGCTGATTTGCGTAAACGTTGCTCCATGGTCAGTTGAATAATATACACCTTGCAGGACGGTAGAAACGTATATATTATCACCAGCATCAATTGAGATGTCCGTAACTGCACCATTTACGGTCAAAATCTTGGTCAAATTAGGCGTATTCAAAGGTGATTTCCATAAGAATCCATTGACATCGGCAATGAACAGGGACGTGCCGTCGGTGCCCAGTTCAGTTGGGCCATTGCTGGGAACCGTTGTTCCATCAAATTGCTGCCAACTCTGGCCGAGGTTGTCTGATACCCAAATGCCTTTGTACAAAATCGTCACGAATAACCTGTTGTTGACCCAAAGCACATCCCTTACAAAAGGCGATGCTGGCAGATTGGAAATTATCCCTGTCCAGGTTGCGCCATTGTCGTACGAAATTGACAAAGTATTCAAGCCGCTAACAATAACGGTATCATTCCTAACCTGAAGCCCATAGGTATCATTGTTCATGGAATTGGGCATTTGCCAGACCTGGGCTTTACAGCAAAAGGCGGAAAACGTGATGATTGCAATTGTCAAAAATGATTTCATGTATTGATGATTTATTTAAAAATGTTGTTCGGTTCCAATTCATTTCCTAACCTCCATTCACCCTTTCCACTGTTTGACCCATTTCCTTGTTTTCACGAAAATAGGTAACGCAGTGACCTGGGAAAACGATGCTAGCCGGGCAAAAATAGGACAATTGAAGCACTTCGCCATTCGTGTACAGGAAACAACCCCACAGGTTCCCGTTGTCTCAAGTCTTCCCAAATAGCTACGCACCAATCCCATGAATAAAACCACAGTTCGCAAGAGTTCCCAAAGGGACAAGTTAGCGAAGCGGCTCTTGCGGCCATGTGCCCACCCCTCTGCTCTTACTCCATTGTGCCAAGTGTTCCGCCATCTTCCTTCAATGCTTCGTACCTGTCCCATGAATAAAACCACAGTTCCAGCAAGGTACTGTGGTTTTTTCACGGGACGGGGGCGTAACTATTTGGGAAGACTTGAAACAACGGGGCAACTGGGGACTTGCAACAACAGGTTGCAACCGCCAGGCCAAGCGACTGTACTACCACGCTGGCTCCTCACCTTCCCTACTAAGCAGTCACCGCTCGACACGAGCTTTGCTCGTTGGCGGGCTAAGGTAGCGGCCTTTGGCCGCAGTAAGCTATCATGTTTGGCCTACGCACAGCCTGTCCCGACAGTAAGTCGGGAGCGGCCAAAGGCCGCTACCTTAGCCCTTGTGCAAGCACAGCTTGCAACGAGCAGTTCCGTTTTTCAATGAACAGGTGGTGGGGCAGCGGGTTTGACAATTTCTCGATATTGGTCAAACTCACCCACCACCAGTGATAGTGCGGTGCAATTGTTTAATTGGAAGACCAGGTGCCAGCGGGAACAAGTAGTGTTATTGTTAATTTTGAAGCAAGCCCTTGAACCAGTGGGTGCATCGGACGGACTCCGGCGCTAGCGGTAAAGTGTTCAAATAACACGTTGGTAACCAACCAAATCCCCTTACCTTTGTATTGTAAAAACCGACCTTCACAATAAAAATGATTAGCCAATATCAGGATGAAAAAAAGCATATACTCTTTAATCGTACTTTTAATGCTGGGGGGCGGCGATATTATTGCCCAAAAGTTTAGCCACCGCATTGGGCTATCCTATATGATTAGTTGGGAAAAGCCGTATGAGTTTACAGTAGTTTACCCAAACCGACCACCTATTGATGTGGTCACCTCCAAAGACCCATTGAGGTTTGTTGGCCTAAACTACCATCTCTCGAGGAAGCTGATAGATTTTGAGCCAAAACAAATGAGCATCAGCCTTGGAATCCCCATATCAATAAGTGCCTTGTTCAAAGCTTCAACCGACCAGGGGGTTTCCCCTGACAACTATTTCTACCTAAGCCTGCCTATTCAGGTAGAGCTAAATGTCGGAGCAGGTTCATTTCCAGCCAGCGCCACTAATTTTGGAGGGTTTGTTGCCGTGGGCTACAATTACCACCTTATTTCCACTCGTGAACTTTATTATCAAGGACAAAAATTTGAGTACCAACAATTCGACCCCATGGCCACCGCTGGCATTAGTTTTAGGATAAACAACCGCTTGTCACAGTTAAGTTACAGCCATACGTTTCCAACAAAGAAAAGGGAAAATTTAGGCGAAATTCAAGGGCCATATCCCTTTTTGCCGCTACCTACTGAGGTATCATTTGAAAGGGGTCAAATTATCAGAGGAATGGATGTGGTGAGCTTCTTTATATACCTTGGCAAACATTATAAAAATTAGTGTATGGCATGTTCCAATCTCGCTAAAATGCAAATACTAAAATTTAGCCTCCTTCTTTTGGCAATGCTGCTATTATGCCGCTGTGACAAGCCCAGGTGCAACGACGGCAGGCTAAATGGTGATGAATCAGAAATTGATTGTGGTGGCTTATGCCCGCCTTGCTATAGCTGTGAGGATGGCTATAAAAATCAAGGGGAGACGCATATTGATTGTGGCGGGCCTCATTGCAAGTCCTGTCCAGATGAATGGGAACCACTTGGCAACGTAGAACCCCCGATTTTTTTAGAGGATATTTCAATCCTGGACTCTACCCTCATGTTTGCGGCAGGTGGCAACCAAGTTTTGAAGTCAAGGGATGGCGGAAAATCGTGGGAACCCATTGGGCCGCAAGACTCTCCACCAGATAGGCAGTTTAGATGGGTCAAGTTCTTTGACGAACTAAATGGTTATGCAGTGAGCGAGTATTTCAACAATGGCTTCTTTCAATGGCTGGGCACATCCTTTGCCACGCATGATGGCGGACTGACTTGGAATATTCAAAAAAACAAATTTGGAGAATCGGAGAATGCCGACTTCAGCCCGGGGAGGATTTTCGTCGCCACATATTCTGGCGTGATTTCAAGTGAAGACGATGGTGAAACATTCCACCCTGTCAATGGGCTTCCTGCTGGTTCTGGCGAAATGGTGCCTTATAATGTCGGTTTTTTCGATAACGAAAATGGCTATTTGTTGGCCCATCATAATGTAAATGAATACGAACATTTCTTTAGCCTGACCAGTGATGGGGGCCAAACCTGGCAACCCTTTACGAGTGTTGGCCCACTCGAATTCTGGACCTTTAAAATGTTCGCTAAAGATGTGGCTATTGCAATTCCACGTTTTCAAAGCAATATGCACCTGACAACTAATGGTGGGCAAACCTGGAAGGAATTGATAAATCCAAGCTTAGGTTTTCCCTATTTCTTTTTCAAAGATAGCCAAACAGGATACCTTCTTGGCCAAGGGCCAGTCAATGAAGAATTTTATAGTTATAAAACGAACGATGGAGGCCTGAGTTGGGAGCCATTTGGCAGGTACAACAAAGATAGACTCGACAACTACGAATATGTTTGGCAGGTTAAGCAAGCAGAATTATTTGAAAACTGGCTTTATGTAGTGGGCAGTAAGCTCATGAGAGTGCAGCAGTAATAAGCCTTGCTTTCTAACTTTGTTGTTGGTTTACAATAACCGACATAATTTACCCCGCTCACACCACCCTTCCCATTACATTCGGTCTTTCCTTTGAAAAACGGGATGCTCGTTAC
>CAZDSU010000001.1:0-231088 GCA_964508135.1 uncultured Saprospiraceae bacterium | reverse complement strand
AAATTCTAATTTTGTGAGTGGCATAGGAAAAAATTTGGCGCTAAGATACTCCATGGCTTAACCGTGCAGCATCAGTTATTGAGTTATTGGGTTATTGGGTTATTGGGTTATTGGGGTGACGGCAGGGGCGAACAGGTGAGCAAATCCTTGGTTTTTTGAAAAACAGCGCCGCCGAGTGTGTAACTTGGCGGCGCTGTTTTAATTTTTATCAGATGAAATCAAAAAAACCGCACAAACGAAAGCTCAAGCGTCCCGGCGCTCCGCCCGGCACCCTAGAGTTCACCGGCGAGCGCAAGCTGGAGAACCCGGTGCTGTTGCGCATCCGCTTCAACCCGCAGGAGCTTGAGGCCAAAAAGGACCCGACAGGTGATGATGCCTTCGCCACGTCACCTGATGTAGTTACGTGGTTCGACCTGATGGGGCTGCACGACGTGAAGCTCATCGAGCAATTTGGCCAGCAGTTCAACATTCACCCGCTGGTACTAGAGGACATCCTGCACACGCAGCAGCGGCCCAAGTTTGAGGAGTACGGCAACGACGCCTTCGTGGTGGTGCAGTCCCTCACCTACGACAATACCACTCACGATCTAAACGCTGAGCAGATTGCAATTTATTTCGGAGAAAACTTCTTGATCACTTTTCAGGAAAACGAAGACGACTCCTTCAAGGCCGTACGAGAACGCCTCGAAATGAGCAGTGGGCGCATCCGTTCCCGCAAGTCCGACTACCTTACCTATGCCCTAATTGACAACGTGGTGGACAACTACTTCGAGGTGCTCGACCGCTTCGAGGAGCGCATGGAGGAACTGGAGGCTGAAATCACAGACAAGCCATCGAGGACGACCAAGGAAAACATCCACCACCTAAAATTCCAGATGCTGGCCATGCGCAAGTCGGTCATGCCGCTGCGAGATGCCGTCAACAAGTTTTCCCGCTGCGAAAGCAATGCTGTGGATGAAACCACGGGCATTTATCTCCGCGACCTCTACGACCACGTGCTGCGCATCGCCGACCTCATCGAGACCTACCGGGACATGCTCAACGGCCTGGTCGAGCTTTACCACAGCGAACTGAGCCTCCGCATGAACAACGTGATGCAGGTGCTCACGGTCATCACCACCATCTTCGTGCCGCTCACCTTCCTCGTCGGGGTGTACGGCACCAACTTCGACTACCTGCCTGAACTGCATTGGAAATACGGCTACTTCTACATGTGGGGGTTCATGCTCGCCATCAGCTTGGCGTTGATTTTTTATTTTAGGAGAAAAAAATGGTTGTGAAAAGGAGGCGTTCAACAACCACCAATCAACAAAATCAAATGGGCCGATATATTTTCATACTGGTAAAATGCCTGCTCTTCATGGCACTGGTTTACGCCAAAGTCCGCACCGATGAATGGGAGGAGGACTTGAATTATTGGGGAAAAACCATCTTTTCACTCACCCGCCCCGACCGGGTGAAGTTCCTCGGCTTCGCCAACCTCCTGCTGAACTTCCTCATCCTGTTACTCGGGCTGAACTTGCTGAAAATAGCAGCTATTTCACTCTACCGCCGCCGCCAGCGCTTGCATCGCGACAAGCCGGACAACGTAATCCTGGGCATCCAAAATATTTATTTCATACTCGCCACCGCCGTTGTCATCATTTCAATGCTTAGCCTCTTCGGCGTTGATGTAAAAAACCTGTTTACCGGCCTCACCATCGTGGGTGCTGCAATAGCCATCGTCACCAAAGACTATATCGCCAATATCATCAGTGGCATTGCCATCAGCTTCTCGGACGAAGTCTCCATCGGCGACTACGTCAAAATAGGCGAACACAAGGGCAAGGTCACCGATATTTCCATCTCTCGCATCTCCCTGCTCAATGACGACGACGACATCATTTTCATCCCGAACAACACCGTCTTCATCAGCGATATCATCAATTTCACAAAAAAAGGCATCCGTCGGGTGAGCATCGAATTTGAGATGAACCTCGCCTTTCTCAGCACCATCGAGGGTCTCGAAACCGACCTCGTTGACTGCCTGGAAGACTATCACGACAGCATTGAACAAGACTCGTTTAAGCTAAAAATAGTGGACATTAAAAAGGACAGCCTCAACCTCAAGTTCCAGTACACCCTCAAAAGCATCAACCGGGAGTTGGAGCGGGAAATCCGCCGGAAGACCGTTCGGCGGGTGGTGAACCATATTGGGAAGAAATGAAGTGGCAGTTCGACAGTGGGCAGTTGGCAGTCAGTTCGACAGTTGTTTAGTCAGTGCCCAGTTTTAACGAAAAAAAGAGGTGGTGTCTTTGAATAAAGACGCCACCTCTTTTCGTTTTATCAAGGCGTTGGCTAATCAACTGTCGAACTGACTGCCAACTGCCCACTGTCGAACTGCCGAACTCCCTTACCGGACGTACATATTGAACTCCACCCGGCGGTTTCGCTCACGGCCTTCTACGCTGTTGTTCGCAGCGATTGGCTTTGATTCACCGTAGCCTTTGTAGTTCATCCTGCTTACATCTACACCGCGGGCCAGCAGGTACTGGTAGCAGGAAGCAGCCCGCTCTTCCGAAAGTACCCGGTTAGCGGTCGCGTCGCCTGTGTCGTCAGTATGGCCGTCCACGTTGAGGTTGTAGCGGGGGTACTTCGTCATGATTTGTGCCACCTTCTCCAGCGAGGCGTACGATTGCGCTTTTAGGGTAGCCTTGCCCGTTTCAAACTGCACGTTTTTGGCAGCAAACGCAAGCACTTCCTTGTCTTCCCGTGAAATATCGGGGCAGCCCTCGTTGGTGCCTTTTTCGTCAGGACACTTGTCAAGGTGGTTGGGCGTGCCGTCGTTGTCGCCGTCAGGGCAACCACTGGCACCAGCAACACCAGCCTCAGTGGGACAAAGGTCATTCTTGTCGGGAATATCATCTCCGTCTGTATCGGGGCAGCCTTTGGTGGACGATGGGCCACGCTGATTGGGGCAGAGGTCGTCCTTGTCGGCTATGCCGTCATTGTCCGCATCGTACACCGGGCAGCCACGGTTGGAAGCGTTGCCTTTTTCGTTGGGGCAATCATCCTCACGGTCGGCAGTGCCGTCTCCGTCAGCATCGGGGCAGCCGTTGGCTGACGATGCACCGGCTTGACTCGGGCAGGCGTCTTTGTCATCGGCGATACCGTCCTTGTCGGTGTCGGGGCAGCCGCTGTGGAGCGCCTCACCGGGGGTGTTCGGGCAACGGTCGTCCTTGTCGGTGATGCCGTCGCTATCGCTGTCCGGGCAGCCCATCAGGAGTATGGGGCCGGCCATGGTCGGGCATTGGTCACGGCTATCCACGAGGCCGTCGCCATCGGAGTCAATGGTGTTGCTGGCTGGTGGCACCTGTGTTTGCTGGGAAGGTGGCACCTGCGTTTGCGGAGCGGCAACAACTGGGGCGGTTGGAGTTGGTTGTGCAGGTGCGCTCGGCGGACAGCCCTTCAGGGCGATGGTGCCGGGCTGATCGGGGCATTGATCGAGGCTGTCGTTGATGCCATCGCCGTCACGGTCTGCCACCGCTGGAGCTGAAGGCTGCGCTGGAGTTATCGGCGCTGGGTTGTTGCTGGGGCAGCCCCGGTTATCGGCTGGGCCTTTTATGGTCGGGCAGTCGTCCTCGCCGTTTGGCACACCGTCGTCGTCCGTGTCGGGGCAGCCGTTGGCGAGCATGGTGCCTGCCTCGTTGGGGCAGTAGTCCTGTGCATCGGGGAGGCCATCGGCGTCGGTGTCGAGGGGGCCATCCACACGTGGCTGCGGCTTCAACTTGAAGTGCCAACCAATGCCAAGCTGGATGTTGTCCCGCTGGTCTTCCAACGACTTGCGGTACTCGCCTTGCAGGGTGAAGAACGAACTGCCGCCCGCCCGCACGTAAAGGCCAAGCCCTACGGGAATTTGTGCGTTGTTTTCCTCAAATTGCTCAAAAACCATCCCGATACCCGCAAACAGATAGGGCCGCACGATGCTCTCGGAATTGCCAATTTGAAATTGCCCAATGGCATCGAGGCTGAAGATGACGGTTTTGTCCACGCTGCCCGCAAGGCTGGCCAAACCAACCTTCAAGGGTATGCCAACCGCAAAATTCTGGTTGATGTTTCGAAGATAGGCCAACTCTATGCCGTTGGTCGGCTTGAAGCCGTCAATGGAGTTGGGGGTGTTGTAGTCAATGAAAAGGACTTTTGCGGAGATGCCGTTGAGCGGAGCCGAATCGTCCTGGGCAACGAGGGAAACTGTTTGGAGCAGGCACAGCAGGACCGCCATGCAGACAAGTAATTTCTTCATAATTTTAAATCTGATTTGGGACGAAAGTTGCACGAGTAAATGAAACACAAGACCTTCTGGCTCGTCAATGCATTGAAAATCAATAACTTACCTTTTTACCTCGCTTCATTTTCGGCGCTTTCAATTGCTTATTTTTGAACAAAAACAGGGTCACAAGCCCAATTTTTTCCTTGAACCAAATGTACGGAAATTGGTGACTGATGTTTCACCCGTTTTTTCCAAAGGTCAGGAAAGTATGTTGTTCTTTAGCGGTGGGATAGACAGAATGACCTGCCAAAGTTAGAAACCTTCTGCGAAATAGTCTGCTGACAGCAGGCTGGCGGGTGAATTTCACTGGTTTCAGGTATGGGGGCTATTGCTAAGATTGTTCAATTGTTTGATTGTTACCCGCTATACACAAACCTAACAATCCAACAATTGAACAATCCAACAATCATTTCCTGATGCCCTGAATTTCACTGAACGGCAGCACGAACTCCGTTTCCCCGATCGCATAAGCGCCTACCTCGTAGGGAACGTAAATGAAGTAGATACCTTCCTTTACCAACCCGGTATTGTCGGCGAGCTTGAAAGGGGAAGTTTCATCGAACTCAAACCCATATCCGCCCTCGCTCTCCGGCTTGAAGAGGTCGGCCCGCACTTCCCGGAACTTCTTTTCTGCTGCTTTTTTGAGGGCGTCCAGGTCGGTAACGAGTTGGTCGAGGGTGACTTTTTTTGCGGTAGCAACGTCAAAAGTCGCCACGGAGGAACTGGCATTCGGGTGCGCACCGCCCACGTAGCTGTACCCGTCCAATTTCAGGGTGAGGTACTTGCCGTCGTTGAGCAGTACGGTATCCCTGGTTTCGGCAACATAGTAGGCGGGGCCATCGGGCATTTCCTTCACTTGTTCATCATGCATGTTGAAAAAGTTGGTGATGGCCTCCTCAAGGGGCGGAAGGTTGTCCGGCTCTTCCGACATGCCAACCCAGCCAGTCATGAACTCCATTGCCCAGCCGTCCACGGCTTGGCGGAGGGAGTCGCTGCCGTCTTTGAGCACTGGGTATTTGAAGTCTACATGGGCGCAGTTGACGATGAGGGTGTCCGGTTTGTCGCAGTCTGGCCCGTTTTTTCGTTCAATCTTTTTAGACTCCAAAGTAAGCGGGCCGACGGGGGGTGCTGGCTTCTCGTTCTTACAGGATTGGGCGAGCCAACCAGCTAAAAATATCGTAAAAAACAATGGGTGGAATTGATGTTTCATGTCGTTGTGTTTTCGAAAAAAATTTCACCAAAGGTAAAAATGATTGGATCACTTGGTTGAAAATTTGCGGCGCAGTTCGTTTCAAAACAAAACCATTACCTTTGATTTTATAATCCAACATTTTGATTTTCAACTGCGGCACTCGCGACGCCCTACCTAATCTGAAAACATCCCGAATTATATCTAGCCAATCAAAAATGAAGCACTGGCATTTGCTATTTATACTAGTACTGAGTTGTTTTTTCGCAGGAAAAATTCAAGCCCAACTATCTGACACCACAAGTAGGACACCTCTCACGCCACAACCAGGGGAGGTGAGACTGGTGGGTGGTAGCCTGAACCTCAGTGGTAGCGTGTTTGCTCCCTTACGCTACGGCGACAAATTGTATTTTACGGCAACTGTGCCAAACAAACTGGGCACTGGCAAGGTCAGTCGCTTGTTTTCAGCCAACGAGAAATATCCTGCCACGATGCAGCGGATAAATCCGAAAGAGGACGATGTACACGCCGCCTATGCCACGCTCAATTTGGCGGGTACAAGGATTTACTATACCGTATTCAAAGAATCTCAGTCGGTAAAACAAGGGCAAAGTGAAATTTGGTACCGAGACAAACAATACGATGGCACCTGGGGGCCTATCGTCATTTTGCCAAAGAACATCAACCAATCGGGCATCATCAACACCCAACCAGCCTGCGGCTATGATTTTTCGTTGAAAAAAGAGGTCCTTTACTTCTCCTCCAACAGGCTCGGCGGAAAGGGCGGCTTCGACATTTGGTACTGCACTGTGGAAAGGGACGGATCGTTCAGCCAACCTATCAACCTGCCTTTCAACACTTCATACGACGATGTGACGCCATTTTTTTTCACCCATGCACAGATGGTTTTTTTCAGCTCAAACAGGGCAGGAGGGAAAGGCGGCTTCGACATTTACCGCTCCGAGAAAAATCCTGCCGGCAATTGGCAAGCGCCCGAAAACCTTGGTTTGGCAAACTCGGTTTTCGACGAGCTTTACTTTAGTTACCATCAGCCTACCCAAACCAGCTATTTCTGTTCCAACAGGCCCAACGACAATTGCCAGAACGCCCCCTCCGGCTGCCCTGACCTTTCTGTTTTTGCTGGCAACCTAAACGGCAGCCTCCTCATTAATATTAGAAACGAAATGGATAGTGCTGAACTCTACGGTTGCAACATTGAGCTGGAGAACACGGAAACTGACGCCATCGAATTGACCATCTTGAAGTCGGAAAACAGCAGTGTGGAACTACCCATTTTGAAAGGAAAAAAATACCGGGTTATCGTGAGCAGACCCTTCTTTTTCCCCGTCTTTCTTACGTTGGAGTCAACGGGCTTCGACTTTGCCCACCCCATCAGGAAGACGGTTTACCTGCGGCCAATGCGGTAGGGATAGCCATGTCCCCCACTTCCTAAAATTGATTTATTCTCCGCTTGATGTTTGGCAAAATACCATACTTTTGCAAATCAGGAATCTGATTCCTGATTTGCAAAACACAATGGTAGCAAGAGAACTCGCCGAGAAAATACTCCAGTTGGCTGCCCAATTCCGGTCAGTCGCAATCATGGGGCCATCGAAATAAAATCTGGCCAAACCATCACCAGCGAATATTTCAAAGGATTAGACTTTTGGGGGCAGCTCACCGGGAACCCAGGCGGCACCGTGATTTACGGTGGTGACGACCAGCAAATACGCAGCAATGGAATCCAAGTGCGCAGTTGGCGGGAAGTCGGCGAGTTTTGAAACCTGTTGATTACCCACAGAATCAGGGGCGTAGCCCCGACCCTGTTTGTAGATAGGGCAACAACCCCCGTTTTAAGGGGCGTAGCCCCGGCACAGGTTATTTTCACGGCTTTTTGTGCCGGGGCTACGCCCCTTTGAATACCTCCTCAACTGATTGCTACAAACTGGGCCGAGGCTACGCCCCTGATTGTCAATGAATTATTCTGTGGGGTATCGGCAGGTTTTGAAACCAACCAACGTCCGCCATTTCCGCTCCTTCGTCCATTCTTTCCGCCATTTTTTTTTAAAAAACTACCTTTGCGAGCTTCCCCCAATCCGAAATCCGAAATCGCAAATCCGCAATTAAATGACCTACGACAACTTTACCATCAAAGCACAAGACGCCATCCTCAAGGCGCAACAGATTGCCGCTTCCAACAGCCAACAGAATGTGGACTCGGCGCACCTGCTCCGCGGCATCATCGAAACCGATGAGCACGTCGTCACTTTTTTGTTTGAAAAATGCGGCATTGACATGAACGTGCTGCAACGGCAGCTCGAAACCCTCATCCAACTCACCCCAAAAGTGAGCGGCACCGAGAAGCAGTTCCTAACCCCAGAAGCTAACAAGGCGCTGGCCAGGGCCAAGAAAATGCTCGCCGACTTTGGTGACGAGTACATCAGCATCGAACTCATCATGCTGGGCATCCTGCAAAGCGATGACAAAACAGGCAAGCTCCTCAAAATGCTCGGCGCCGACGACGACCTGCTCCGCAATGCCATCACCGACCTGCGCAAGGGCGAGAAAGTGACCGACCAGAGCAGCGACGAGCAGTTCAACGCACTGACCAAGTTCGCAATGAACCTCAACGCCATGGCCGAGGAGGGCAAGCTCGACCCCATCGTTGGGCGGGACGACGAGATCCGGCGGGTGCTCCACATTCTTTCCAGAAGGAAAAAAAACAACCCCATCCTCGTCGGCGACGCTGGGGTGGGCAAGACGGCCATCGTGGAGGGCATTGCCTGGCGCATCATCAAGCAGGACGTGCCGGACAATTTGCGGAGCAAAAAGATATACACCCTCGACATCTCCTCGCTCATCGCTGGCGCAAAGTACAAGGGAGAGTTCGAGGAGCGCCTCAAGGCCGTTATCAAGCAGGTACAGGCCTCCAACGGCGAAATCATCCTGTTCATTGACGAAATCCACACGCTCGTGGGCGCTGGCGGCGGCAATGGGGCAATGGACGCCGCCAACATCCTCAAGCCTGCGCTCGCCCGGGGCGAACTGCGCACCATCGGCGCCACCACCAGCGACGAGTACCAAAAGCATTTTGAAAAAGACCAAGCCCTCGTGCGCCGTTTCCAGAAAGTGTTCATCGAGGAGCCGTCCGTGGAGGATACCATCAGCATCCTCCGGGGCGTGCAGGAGAAGTACGAGGTTTACCACAAAATAGCCATCAGCGACGAGGCGCTCGTGGCCGCTGCCGAGCTTTCGCACCGCTACGTGGCCGACCGCCACCTGCCCGACAAGGCCATTGACCTGATTGACGAAGCCGCCGCAAAGCTCCGCCTCGAACTCGATTCCGTACCGGAGCAGGTGGACGAATGGGACCGCAAAGTGCGCCAATTGGAGATAGAAAAAGAGGCGCTGAAACGGGAAGGTGCTACCACTAAGTTGCAGACAATCAACGGCTTAATCGCCAATGCCCGGGAGAAACGGGACAGCCTTCGAGCCGCCTGGAAGAACGAAAAGGAAATCGTAGACTCCATGCAGGCCATCAAAAAGAAGGTGGAAGAACTTGAGCAGCAAGCCGATAAACTGGAGCGGGCTGGTGATCTGGAGGCCGTCGCCAAAATCCGCTACGGCGATCTGCCAAGCGAGCAAAAAGCGCTGAAAGAAGCCGAGGCCAAGCTTGCCAAGCTGCCCGAAGAAGAACGCTTCACCAACGACTCCGTCACCGCCGACGACATCGCCAACATCGTGGCCCGCTGGACGGGCATCCCCGTCACCCGGATGATGCAGAGCGAGAAGGACAAGCTCCTGAACCTCGAAGGCGAACTGCACAAACGCCTCATCGGGCAAGACCAAGCCGTGAAGGCCGTGAGCGACGCAGTCCGCCGCAGCCGTGCCGGCCTCCAGGACGAAAACCGCCCCATCGGCTCGTTCATCTTCCTCGGCCCAACGGGGGTCGGCAAGACCGAACTAGCCAAAGCGCTGGCCGAGGTGCTGTTCAACGACGAGCACGCCATCGTGCGCATTGACATGAGCGAGTACCAGGAAAAACACAACGTGAGCCGCCTCGTGGGCGCCCCTCCGGGCTACATCGGCTACGATGAGGGCGGCCAGCTCACCGAGGCCGTCCGCCGAAGGCCCTACTCCATCGTGCTGCTCGACGAAATCGAAAAGGCGCACCCCGACACCTTCAACATCCTGCTGCAAGTGCTGGACGAGGGCCGGTTGACGGACAACAAGGGGCGCACCGCCAGTTTCAAGAATAGCATCGTCATCATGACGAGCAACATGGCCTCGGAGAAAATCTTGGAAAATTTCGAAGACCTGGACGCCCTCGGCGAAAAGCACCGGGCAGAAATCATCACCACGACAAAGCAGGAAGTGCTGACCACACTTAAAGAAAACCTGCGCCCAGAGTTCCTCAACCGCATTGACGAGGTCATCGTGTTCACGCCACTGTCGAAGGCCGAAATACGGCAGGTGTTGTTCTTGTTGCTGCGCAAAACGGAGAAACTGCTCCTGCGCCAAGGCTACGGGTTGGCGCTAACGGAGGCTGCCATTGACGTGCTGGGCGACGCCGGTTACGACCCGCAGTTTGGGGCCAGGCCGATGAAGCGGGCACTGCAAGACCTGCTGATTGATGAGTTGTCGAAGCACGTACTGGGCGGCACCTTCGCCGAAGGCGACACGGTGTACGTGGAGGCGGCGGGCGAGGAACTGAAGTTCGGGAAGGCGGTGGTTGCTAGCGCAAAAACAGTGGGCAGTTGGCAGTCGGCAGTCGGCAGTTTGACAGTTGGCAGTTCGAAAGTTGGCAATGGGCAGTCTGGGTCTGCTAAGGGTAAGGAAGCCGCTAATCCGAAAGGAAAAAAAGGTGCTGAACGGGAACAGCAGGTGACGGAACTGGTGCAGGCGACAAAGGAAGTCGAAGCAGCGGTGAAGGCGGTGAAGGGGGAGGAGAAGTGAGCCTAAGTTTGCCAAAATTGGCAAAACCGTTTTTTACACGACAAAGTATTATGCAGTAAAAGCTGCAATGGCGGCAATATTGCCAAATCGGTCTACAGCCAGAAAACGGAAATTCCTACCTTTGATTTGCATTCAGTTTGGCACTAAATAGGTGGCATTTCAATGTGCCAAACATTGCCCGCTAAAAATCAACCTAAACAAGGCTTAACCAAGAAGTGCAAAGTGGCAAATGCCGCTTTCACCAAGTTCACTAGATTTAATAACAAAACACATTTATCATGAGGATTTTTTCAACACTAATTTGTATGCTTTTCCTGGCATTCTCTGCATCTGCGCAGTTTGTGCTGGTGAACTCACCGGCCAGCATTGCTGGTTCGAAGGTTTTCAGGGGTTCGGAAACTTGGGCTGTCGCTGACTTGACGTCAGGTATTTGGACAGCTGATGCTGTATTCGTTGATGATGGCACTGCACCTACAACTGATGGGTGTGGAGACCCAGTAAACGGTGCAGCGATTTCAGGTAAGATAGCCCTGATTGACCGTGGTACTTGCCAGTTTGGTGACAAAGCCTTGAGAGCACAAACTGCTGGTGCCTTAGCAGTCGTAATCTTCAATAATGCTGCTGGTGCTGGCGTTGCCGGCATGGCTGCCGGAGATTTCGGAGCAATGGTGACCATTCCTGTGGTAATGCTCACTTACGAAGATGGTCAAGTCATCCGCACTACATTGATGACCGAAGCTGTGAACATGACCATCGGGAATGTACAGTTCCCGAACGACTTGAGCATTGGTGCAAAAAGCATCGTCAATGCATTTAATGGCGTAATGCCTGCAAATCAAGCAGAAGCATTAGGCGTGAGCTTCACCCCTGCCGCTAATGTCTTGAACAAGGGTACTAATGACGCAACCGATGTAATCTTGCAAACGACTATCTCGCACACACCACTTGGCGGTAGTACAGCAACTCAACTTTATGACGAATCCGGTGATGTTGCTTTCCTTGAAAATGATTCTGCCACTGTTATCCAATTGGCAGAATTTACACCCGCCGAAGGTGAAGGCATTTACACCGTAACTTATTCCGTAACCGCAAGCGAAGACGATTCACCCTTGGTGAACACCGACCAAGAAGTTACAACCGAGTTCGTGTTCAGCGAAAACGCTTACTGCAAGGGGCGGTGGGACTTCGCCAACAATCGTCCAAGGACAACGGCTGCCTACACAACTGGCACATTTGGTGACAGGGAATATCTTGCAGGTTTCAGTGTACCAGAGGGTGTGGGATACCAATTGGACAGTGTAGTATTCTTTGCACAGGGCAGCACTACATTTGGCTCTCTGGTTGGCAACATTGGTGTTTGGGTTTACGAGTGGGACGACGCTAATGCTGACGAAACTGTGGCTAACGATGAGTTGACAATCGTTGCTTTCACGCCTTCCGACTTTCTTGGAATTACCGACACAGCAGCTACTACCCAATGGCTGAAAGTGCCACTGGTTAATTTTGAAGACATAGACATCATGGGATACCAAATCCCCGACGACAACAAGCGCTATTTCGTGGGCGTACGCTATGAAAATAGCAACAGTGTGGACAGGGTATTCTTCGGATTTGACGAGGGTTACGACCAGACAGCAAACATTGACATACTTGGTGCCCTCACTTCAGATATTGAAGTGCCATATTGGGGAATCAACGCTTGGGTATCTGGAGGCGTACCTGATTTTGAAAACGGCTTCCGCTTTACGGATTTCTGGGGTTCACTTGCCACTGGCCTGATAATCAACACCTTCGAATCCCCAAGCATCGAAGTAGCTCCGTCAAACGTGGCTGTCGCCCTTAGCCCGAACCCAGCCAACAGCCAGTTGGTGGTGGAGTCCAAGCTGAAATCTGTTACAGGTGGCATCACCTACACCATCCGTGACAACGCAGGCCGCATGGTTTACAACAGCAGCAAGACGCTGAACACCGACTACGACAAAGTTAGCTTTGACGTGTCGCAGTATGCTGCTGGCCAGTACTTCATCGTGGTAACTACTGACCAAGGTATCAAGGCCGAACGTTTCACCGTTCAGCACTAATGCATCGGCTTTACCCCTGACCCCTAAAGGGGAACCTAAAACGTGCATGTATCGGAACTTCATAAAATGATGATGCTACCATTGTACTTCCCGTTTTAGGTTCCCCTTTAGGGGTCAGGGGTAAACGACCCAAAGCGCCGTTCGGATTAATTTTCGAGCGGCGCTTTTCGTTTTTACGGAATGAACTGCCTCCTTTTTTAAAAGATTTGATATTTTTACCCCATTCGGAAAATATTACTTTTAATCAAAATTGAATCAGCATGAAAAAAGCATTTACACTACTCGTTTTTTGTTGGGTAATGGTGTCGCAGTTGGCGGCACAATCGCCATTGCGCTCCCACAACCTGAGGTTCAAGCAAGAACCCATGCCTCGCAACAAGGTGGCGTTTACTGGAATGGAAGCCTCAGGACAAGTGGCAAATCCGAACCTGCCGTTGCTTGACCGCTCCCTGGGTGAAAACACCATTGGCGAAACGACCTATGACTTGCAAAGCAACAGTTCCACGCCCAACCGCTTGACCAAATTGCCTGACGGAACGCTGTACGGCACCTTTACATTTAGCAAGGAGGCCAGTGCTTGGACCGATCGTGGCACAGGGTTCAATACTTTTGACCCACCCAGCGAAACATGGGGCGCTTACCCAACAGCTCGTACTGAAGATGTAAGAACTGGATGGCCCAACGTTGTTACGCTTGCGGACGGTACGCCCGTGACCATTGCCCACACAGCCGACGCCAAACTGCATGTAAGCAAGCTGGTCGGAGGCGCATGGCAATATTCCGACGTGATAACGGCAGCACCTCCGGGCCTTCTCTGGGGAAGGATGGAAGTTGGCGGAGCCGATGGCAACACACTTCACGTTATCGCCATTACCTTGCCCACCGGGAATGGTGGTGCTGTTTACGAGGGCTGCGATGGCCACCTGCTGTATTTCCGTTCAACGGATGGTGGCGGTTCTTGGGACATCCAAGACCTGAAATTGCCAGAAATGGACAACACATACTACTCCCGAATGGATGCCGATTCTTACGCCATTGACGCTTCTGGCGAAACCGTAGCGGTTGGCCTTTTCGGGGATTACGGTGACGTGAAAATTGCCAAATCAACTGACAACGGCTCGACCTGGACAACCTGGACAGTCAAGGATTTTCCCATTGACGGTTACGTGCTGGACGCAGGATATACCTATGACCAACTGCCGTATGACCCGAATGCACCTGATTCGCTTGCCATCCAATCGTCCGACAATGCGGGTGACGTATTGGTTGACAACGATGGGGGGGTTCACCTCTGGTACGGTGAAATGTACATCATGGACGACGCAGCCGCCAACTCCAGCTACTACCCATTCACCAGGGGCCTTCACTATTGGAACGAAAGCATGGCAGAAGATGCAAGCGTGTATGCAGTGGAAGATATCATTGACGCCAATGGCAATGACACACTTGACATCGCTGCAATTGCAAACATTGCCCTTTATTATTCCTCTTTGACTTCACACCCAAGCGCTGGAATTGATGCCGACGGACGGATTTACGTTGCTTTTTCGGGAGTGACCGAAAACTACATAAACACCACTGCCAATCCCAACGCACAGCACAACCGCCACGTTTACATCATTTTTTCAGAGGACAATGGCGCAACCTGGAGCGATCCTTTCGATCTGATTTCGGAGAACTACTTAGAAGAATTCGACTTGATTGACGTTTATGAAACCATGTTCCCAGCGATAGCAAGGTACGTTGACTACCGTGCCGATATTATTTATCAGGCAGATTATGAGCCAGGTCTGTCTGTCCGTGGGGATGGTGACCCGTCTGGCACAAACTACATCAACCACATTGGCCTTGATGTGGCCGATTTGGGCATCATCAACAATACCACAACTGTCAACCCTGATGCTTTTGCTTTCAAGGTTTCGCCAAACCCAGCGTCAATAATGACACTGGTGAACTACGAATTGGCATCGGCAGAGCCTGTAACCATCCGAGTTGCCAATGCGTTGGGACAGGTGGTCAAGTCGGCTAAATTGGGCGTACAAAACGCCGGAAAGCATGGCTACGACCTCAACACTGCTGCTTTCTCCGATGGCTTGTACATCGTCACCCTGCAAGCGGGAGAGAAGATTGCTTCCAACAAGTTGGTTGTTCGCTAAATACGGTAGAGAAATACAATCAATGGTTTTCAAAAGCGCCGTTCGGATTAATTTTCGAACGGCGCTTTTCATTTTTTACGGAATGAACTGTCTCCTTTCTTGAAAGATTTGATATTTTTACCCCATTCGGAAAATATTACTTTTAATCAAAATTGAATTAGCATGAAAAAAGCATTTACACTACTCGTTTTTTGTTGGGCAATGGTGTCGCAGTTGGTGGCACAAATCCCACAGAATTCACCTATTCCAGTTGAAGTTCGGATTGAAACTACCGACGGACTAGTCAAAGCCTTAACATACCTTGGGGCCGCAGATTGGTGCGACACACTCGCACAAACTGTTTCTGGTGACCTCGTTTGGGCATACGGCTTAGATAGTCTTGGCAACGAAACAGACACCTTGGTATGTGATTCCATGGCAGCCGACCTCACTGGCAAAGTAGCCCTAATACGTAGGGGCGATTGCGAATTTGGTTTGAAGGCATTGAGAGCTCAGCAAGCAGGGGCAATTGGCGTTATTATTACAAATCGTGCTTATGAAGGAGAGACTGATGGAGGAATGGTTTCAATGGGAGCAGGAGCAGTTGGTACACAGGTTCATATTCCATCTGTGTTTGTAACCAAGGAAACTGGAGACGACATACTTGAAAAGCTAGAGGCTGGAATAGGAGTGACTGCCATTTTCGAGGTACGGGCATTCGGTGGTCCACGTTCAGCGTACAGCTATCACACACCGCTGCCAGGGGTAACACCAATGTCTGATATTGGTGTTACGTTCCTCAACACCGACAACGTCAACACCGTCCCGTCTGTGACCATCAACGCTGAAATCACCGCTCCTGGTGGCTCGACAACCACCCTCAGCCAAACGTTGACCAACGTAGCACCGCTTTCGGTGAACAACGTGAAGTTCGATGACTCCTACACGCCGACCGTTGTTGGCGACTATTCCGTGAAATTCACCAACTCACTCACGCCCGACGAAATCGAGCAGGCTTTTGTAATTACAGACTACACTTATGCCCTCGACAATGGTGATATCGTACCCAATACCAACGGCACCATTGAGCCGGACAGTGCTGGCTTTGTGAACAACTACAATTTTCAGTATGACATGGGCAACGTGTACCGCACTGGACCCAACCCCGTTGTGGCTACCCACATGTCATTCATGATCAGCAACCCAGATGAACTCTACACCGGCGACCCTGAGGCTGACCGATTCGATATTCTAGTTTACAATGCCGACCCCGATGGCAACGGCAGCATACCTTATCCTGCTGGATTCGTTGACTACAATGGCCTCAATGAAAACGGTGGGCCACTCATTCCTCTGGCTGGTTCAGTTACAGAATACATTGTCTCGCAAAATGACCAAGGGTTCGAGTTCATCACCGTTGAGTTTCCAAGCCCATTGACGCTTGCTGCCAATAAGATGTACCTCGTCATGGTTCAGTACAACGGCGAAATTGCCGGTACGGCTATCCCTCCCAAGTATGCCTTCGGCGGCAAGGACCGTATGGCTGGTGAAGTAGGCACGATGATTTTCACAGACAGCTTGCACACTGATGGTTGGGGCAACAACTACAACGGCATTATCCGTCTCCACTTGGATGGTTTCGCCACTTCCACCACCACGGCGCTCGACGACAGCAAAGTGTCCGTTTCGCCGAACCCGACTTCCAATACCGTCAACCTTGAGCTGGACTTGGAAAACACTGCCACGGAAGTGGAAGTGCGCATCCTCGACTTCACGGGCCGCCTCGTGAGCAGCCGGATACTTGACAACGTGCAGAAGGGCAGGTATTCCTTCGATGTGAGCAAAATGGCCACGGGCACCTACTTCATGTCCATCAATACACCGGAGGGCTTTAGGTCGAAGAAGTTCCAAGTGATGAGGTAATTTTAGTTCCCAGTTCGACAGTTGGCAGTGTGCAGTCGAGTCACTGCTAATACGACAGGTTTAATATAAAAAGAGCGGGCGACCTGTGGTTGTTCGCTCTTTTTTTTGAAAATGGAAAATATTTTTTAATTTTAACCCGATATTTTACAATTTTGACTTTAATAAATATCGGGTTAAATGGAAATACGCAGGGATTTACTACAAGAACTACGTACGCACCTCGGCAAAAAGGAAATCACCCTGCTGGTGGGCGCAAGGCAGGTTGGCAAGACGACGCTTTTGCAGGAGCTTCGCAGGGAACTGCAATCTGATGGCCACCCCACCCTGTTCTTCAACCTCGATTTGGAGAAGGATTTTGCCCATTTTCAAAGCCAAGAAAAGCTACTGGCAAAAATTGCCTTGGAGACAGGGGGCAAGCCCACTGTGATTTTCATTGACGAAATCCAGCGAAAAGAAGACGCTGGCTTGTTTCTCAAAGGCTTGTTTGACCTTGGCTTGCCACACAAGCTGGTCGTCACGGGGTCGGGCAGTCTGGAACTGAAGGAGAAAATCCACGAGTCGCTGGCAGGCCGGAAGCGGCAGTTTGATATGCATCCCGTCACCTTCCGCGAGTTTGCCGACTATCGCACCAACTACAACTACACAGGCAGGCTGATGGACTGGGCATTTTCCGAACCTGCCCAAATCAACCTGATGTTGATGGAGCACCTCAACTTTGGTGGGTACCCAAGGGTCGTCATGGAAGGGCAGGCCCGTGAAAAAAGGCTGTTGCTGCAGGAGATTTTCCAAAGCTACCTCGAAAAAGACCTCGCCGTGCTGCTCGGCCTCGAAAAGACTCAAGCGTTCAGTCTGCTTATCCGACTGCTGGCCGACCGGGTGGGCAGTACATTGAATTACAGTGGGCTGTCCATTGAAACCGCGCTGTCGCAACAAACCGTCAAGCAGTACCTTTGGTACGCAGAAAAGACTTTCCTTATCAGTACGCTACCGCCCTACTTTCGCAACCCAGGCAAAGAACTGACCAAATCGCCCCAGGTTTACTTCAACGACCTCGGCATGAGGAACTCGGCGCTTGGCCTCGCCGGGCGGCTGGACACATTGCCCAGCATGGGTTTGTTGTTCCAGAACTTCGTCTTTCAAATGGTAAATGAAATGGCGGAGCAGGCGTTCTTTCCCTTGCGATTTTGGCGCACCAAGGACCAGGCGGAAGTGGATTTTGTTTTTGACAAAACCTCCGACTGCCTACCCGTGGAGGTGAAGTGCAGCCCCTTGGCGAAGCCGATGCTTACCCGTTCGTTCAGGAATTTTATTGGCACCTATCGCCCTGCTGAGGCGTGGGTGGTGAATCTGTCGCTCGATGCGGAAGAAAAACTCGACGGCACGAACGTGAGGTTTCTGCCTTGGTGGAGGCTGGCACTGGGTGCAGTTGGCGATGGATTGAGATAGCTTGTCAGTGGGGGTGGAGCAGGAAAACATATTTGGCTCATGACGTCAGAGTGTGAAAAATAGGGGGTTTGGGGGCGGAACGCCCCCAAGAAACCTCTCCCCCGACGAGCCGCCGAAGGCGGCGAGGAGGGGGCAATTATCCCTAATCTTTGGTGTCGAAAGATTGTTTTCACTCTGAAGTGTCATGAGTAACCTATTTTTTTGTAGTTTTTTGTAAAAATAGTTTTACTATTTTTACATTCCAATACCAAAATAGTAAAACTATTTTTGCAAATGTTCATCAAGAGGAATATTTATCCAGAATTGGAAGCGCACCTTTCCACCAAACAGGCGACCGTAATTACGGGAATGCGACGCACCGGCAAGACGACCTTGTTGAAAAAACTGATGGAAACCTCTTCCATTGGTCAAAAGCTTTTCTTTGACATGGAGCGGCTCGATTACCGGGAACTGTTTTCCGAAAAAAACTACGAGTCTGTTGTACTTGCTTTGGGCCAGCGAGGAATCCGTTTTAGCGAGCCTGTATTAATCGGAATAGACGAGATTCAATTGGCACCAAACCTTCCCAGCGTGGTGAAGTACCTGTATGACCACTACGATGTGAAGTTCATACTGACGGGATCTAGTTCCTACTACTTAAAGAACCGCTTCGATGAATCCTTGGCCGGCAGAAAGCGAATATTTGAAGTTTATCCGCTCAGTTTTGGTGAGATGCTGGATTTCAAAGGCATCGCCCACTTGTCTTTAGGCAGCTCTTTCGCCCAGTCGCCGTTCTCGCCTTCAGAATATGAACGGTTGAAGTTTTTGTACGAAGAGTTCATTGACTACGGTGGGTTCCCGGAGGTAGTGCTGATGGACAAGGCGAATGACAAGAAGGCATTGTTGGCCGACATCTTGAGCTCCTACATTCACCACGATATAGCCTCTATTTTGGATTTTGACAAAAGTACGGAAGCGTTCAAACTCGTCAAATTGCTGGCAGTGCGGGTAGGCACAAGACTGGAAGTCTCAAAAATAAGCACGGTGACTGGCCTGAACCGCCGCACGATTGAAAACTACCTCGAACTGTTCGAGCAAACCTACCTGATTCGCACAATTCCTGTCACTTCGAACAGCCCCGACCGGGAAATCGTGAAAGCAAAAAAATTGTATTTTTTGGACAATGGCATTGCGTCCATGGCAGCAGAGTTGAGCAGTGGCTCCAAGTTTGAAAATGCTGTATTTAACCAGTTGCGCCAGTTTGGGGAAGTATCTTACTATTCTTTAAAAACAGGCAACGAAATTGACTTTGTCTTGAATAAAGATGCTGCATTTGAGGTGAAGGAAACGCCTATTGAGGCCAACCTAAAACCAACTGCATCTTTAGCCTCCAATTTGAACATCAACAAGGTTTACATCGTTGGCCGCAAACCCAGCCAAGTGTTTGATGGATTTGTGTGGGGCGGAAACATACGGTGACTAAACCCTTCGCTGCCAAATACCCGGATGCCGCTTTTTGTGCAAAACAGCTACCACCTCCACCCGTAGAAAAGAGGTGACACCTTTTTGAAAGGTGTCACCTCTTCAGGGTTTTGCCGGCCAGTTGTTCAAGTGTCACGAATTCTTTGGGCTTCGCCCTAAAACCAACCAACCGTTGTTCGATGATGGCAGTTTCTTCCTTTGTCAAAACAGCCTCGGAATCCGCTTCAACAAGGTCTTCGATTAAGCTCAAAACTGCCTCATCGTCCATTTGGGCAATACGGCTGATAAGCCGGAGTTTCCGATTTTCAATATTGGTTGAAGATGTTGCGGTTGCAGTAGCTGGCATGGCTTTTATTTTTTATCCAAAACTAAGTGGTTTGTCAAGTTAATCTTGTCGAGTGGCAAAGGGGGTTTGGGGGCTTTGCCCCAACAAACCCCTTTCTCCCGGCTGTGGCGCCTCCGGCGCCGCAGCCGGGAGAAAGGGGTTTGTTGGGGCGGCTGCGCCGCCCCAAGCCCCTTGCTAAAACCGTCAGGATTAACTTAAGCCGATAAGTTTTAAAATCAAAACGTATTGTCGAATCAACATGAATGCAATGACTGCCATTCCACTACTTTCAAGCTGACTGCCACCTGCCAACTGTCGAGCTGCCGAACTAAAAATCACCTCACCACGCTTACCGTCATCTTCGGGTCGAACTGCCCTTTGATGACTGGCGACTGGCGGTTCATGGTATACGCCTTCACGTTTTCGTCCACGAAGTCGTAGAGTTCCTGCACCGTCACGATTTTGTTGCCGTCCTTATCGGCCTCGCCCTTGAGGCCCCGGATAAGGAAGTGGCTGAACACGCCTTGGCGCAGACCGCTACTCTCCAGCGAAGTTTCCTCACCTTTTGATGACATGATGAGCGCCGTACCAGCTTCGGCCTGGGCGAGGGTTTTGTAGTAGTCTTCCAGCACGTTACGGATGGTGCCGCTCTTCTCGGCCATGGCCAGCAGACTGCCGGAATGGCACGCATCGGCGATGCAGAGCTTGTATTTGGCGGGGCTGCTTTCCATTATCCGGTTGATGTCCTCGTGGTCGAGCTTTTTGTTGAACCCATCAAAATCAATGGGCAAAAACGACCCCGGTAGGCCATGGCCGGAAAAATAGACCATCACCAGGTCATTTGGGCCAGCCTTTCCGAAAATATCGGTCATTGCCGCCAAAATCTTGTCGTGGGTAGCGTCTTCGTCAATCAAAATCTTGATTTGGTTGTCGGCCAATGCGCCGCCCTCCGGGCTTTTCAGGAAGGCGTACATGCGGTAGGCATCGTCGTCGGTGTAGCGCAGCGTGGGCATGTGGTCATAAGCCGAAATACCCACCACAACGGCCCAAACCTTCATTTGGCTGGCCTGCCGGATGGCGATGTAATCGTCGGCAGTGAGGTTGGAGGGAGTGGTTGGCTGAACCGGTTCGGGCTGGGCGGTTCCCATGTACGAGCCGTCCTTCCAAAAGCCCGCTACCTCGGTGCCATCGGGCAGGAAGAGAGAGCCTTCGCCGTTGAAGCTGCCGAGCGCCCAGTGGCCCTTGTAGCGTTCGCCGTTGGAGTAGTATATGACACCCTCGCCATCGGGCATCCCGTTTTCAAACTCACCGACATATTTGGCAACGCCGTCTTTGTAGATGTAAGTGCCACGCCCGTTCTGGCAGTCGCCCTCGATGCAGCCCACCTTGCCATGTTCGATTTGGGAGTTGCCGAGGTACTCGCCCTCCCGCCATTCGCCCGTCGTCTGGGTGTTGTCGGCATAGTAAAAAATGCCGACGCCCTCTTTCAAACCGGCCTTGAAGTTGCCTTCGTACCGGTCCCCGTTGGTGTAGGTAAAAATACCGTGGCCCTCGGGTTTGCTGTCCTTGAACCGGCCCTCGTACTTGGCGCCGCCAGCGTAAGCAAAGGTGCCTTGGCCGTTCTCGCAGTCGCCGGCGAGGCAGCCCGTTTGCACTTCGGGTTCTTTTTCGGGAAAGAGGTTGGCGATGGGTTGGCCGCTGGAATCAATCGGGAGGCCCATTTTCCAGTTGCCCTCCCAGGTGCGGCCGTCTTGGAGGGTCTTGATGCCCCGACCCTCTTGGAACCGGTGCGCCCACTCTCCACGGTAGGTGCTGCCATCGGTGTAGTAGCAAGTGCCAACGCCGTGTATTTCGTTGTCCTTGAACTGGCCGATGTACTTGGCACCACTTGGGTAGCGGTAAATGCCCGTGCCGTTTTTACAGTCACCAGAAATGCACTGGGCAACCAAGGCGTTTGCGAAGAAAATAAATAGGGCAGCGATGATGTGATGTTTCATAGAAATAATGGATGATAAATAATGGATGTTGGGTGGGGTTTTCAAGCAGTCTTAACAACGATGGTTATGGGTAAAAAGTTATGTGGCCACCTCAATTGTGGTCGCCCAATTTATTGGGCTGACCGAAAAAAGCACGGTCAGCCCAATAAATTGGGCGACCACAACAAATCACACCAGTTCCGACACGCTCATCAGCGGCAGCTCCACGACGAAAGTGGTGCCTTTGTCCATCTCCGTTTCAAAGTAAATATCGCCCTTGAAGCCCTCGATGATGCTCTTGCAAATGGCGAGGCCAAGTCCCGTGCCAGAGCTTTTTGTGGAAAAATTGGGCGAAAAGACCTTCTCCCGAATTTCGGGGGGGATGCCCGTTCCATTGTCTGTCACCTTTAGCATAGCCTTCTTGCCTTCTTGATAAAGCACCATCGCAATTTTCCCCTTGCGATCGTCGGGGATGGCCTGGATGGCATTCTTCAGCAAGTTGTTGATGACACGGGTCACGTGGTTGCGGTCGGCGTACACCTCGAAGTCGGCCTTGGGCAGTTCGATACTGATGTCCATATCGGGCCGCTCGTTCTTGAAAAGGTGGTGTACCGAAGCAGCAAGGTCGTTGAGGGAAAACTGGATGTTCTCGGGCTGCGGCATCTTGGCGAAGTTGGAGAACTCGGTCGCAATTTGCGCCAGCGATTCCATTTGCTCCACCAGCGTGCCCGTTACCCGTTTGATCAGTGGCCCGATGCTCGCCGGGTCGGGGTTCGACTGGTAGGCGTGCAGCAGGTACTGGATGCTGAGTTTCATCGGCGTCAGCGGGTTCTTGATTTCGTGGGCCACCTGCTTGGCCATCTCCCGCCAAGCACCGTCCCGCTCCGACTGGGCCAGCAGCAGCGAGCTTTCCTCGATTTTTTTCACCGCCCGGTTGTAGGCTTCCACCAAGTCGCCGATTTCATCCTTCCGCCGCCAAACGATAGGCTCGTTGCCGCCGAGGCGGAGGCGCTGGAGGCTGCTGCCAAGTTCCGTCAGTTTTTTGGTGATGGAGTTGGCGATGACGATGGCCAGGCCGCCCGCAATGAGCAGCAGGAACACGTACACGTTGAGCAGGGTACTCATAAAATCAGTGACCTCGCTGCGCAACTCCCGGTGCTGGGCGTAGTAGGGTATGCCCATGTAGGCCAGCGTTTTGCCCTGCATGTCTTTGAGCGGCTGGTAGGCAGCGGTGTAGGCGAGGTTGCCGATGCTCTCGTCCTGGTCGCACCGTTCGTAGCCAAGGTTGTGCAGGTACAGGAAGGCGTAGGCGCCCATTTTGTTGGAGACAAGGCCTCCTTTAAAAATGTCCTCTTCGGAGGAAGTTATCAGATTGCCAGTAAGGTCGTAGATGTTGACGTCCAACCGGTGTACCTCGGACACCAGCGGAATGAGCGACGACAGTGAGAAGGCGTCCAGTTCTTCCTCGTCGCCAACCAACAGTTCTTCGTGCGGCTTCTCCAGTTTTATCTTGAACTTATGGTCAGCCACCGCTGCGTCCTTTTTGTTGTTTTTTAGTTCACGTCGGTTTTCCTTCTCCCACTCCCGTTGGCGCTCTTTGTGCCAAGCCTTTACTTCGTAGTTGACACTGGCCTGTGCGGCGGTCACTTTTCGGTCGAGGCGGCCTTTGTGGTAGTCGTTGGAGGAGCGCTGGAAGTACCAAACCGTAACGAAGCCAATGCCGAGGAACGAAAACAAGACCATGCTGATGACCCAAAACTGGAACTGGTTGCGCAGCGATGGTTTTGTTGTACGGAAAAAATTGAGCGGCCCGGGCAGGGCGTTCGTGAAATAGTTGATGACGCCAAACAGCAAAATGGCCAGCGTGAGCAGTGTGAATACATAAGAAAACAGTGAAAGCGGCTTGATGTAGCCGCCCGTTTCACGGCCAATTTTTATAGCAATGTTGTTGGCTGCGTGATACAACAACTCGGAGCGTGTGCTGCTTTGCTTCACTACTCGTACTTGCCCCTCGGGCGGTAGCGAGTCGGTCAACTGTTTGCCGTAGGACTTGTTGCGGTCTTCGACCAAGGTGTCATTTTGGTAAATGCCGTAGTCGTAATAGTCAAGTTCTGTGAGGTTTTTGTACTTTTTGTCGAGCAACATCTCCGTGTACACCTTCGAAGGCGTGGAAAACGAGCGCTTGAACATGACGAAAATGGTCACCGGATGGTTCGTCTTGAGGTCGAGGCGGAGGAGGTACCCGGGATCCCTGGTCTTTTCGGGGCGGAACCGCAAGATGGGGTTGCTGGTGGCGTAGGCCTGCATGAACTGCCCCTCCATTTCACCGAAGGTTTTGTTTTGCTCCGAAAATGCGGTCTCGCCATCCTCCCGGAAGTAGCCGTAGAGGGAAAACTTGTAGTTGTGCAACAGGTACTTGTTGGTGCCAAATTGGGCATCTAGGATGTCCCGTGCCTGCTCTTTTGGAATCAGTCCACCCTCGTAGTAATTGGTAAGGAGGCTCCATAAATTGAGCGAAGAGTCGGAGAGGAGCAAGTTGCCCAGTTCTATGAGGCCCGTCTCGGCTTGCTTGTCTTCGTAGCTGGCGAGCGCCTTGGCATATTCCTCCCGGCGGAGGTAGTCCTTGTCGCCGTTGTATTTGTAGAGCAGCAGCGCCGTGAGGCACGAAAAGAGCATCAGCCATCCTACCAGCCATTGCAGCGACATCGTGCGTACTTCCACAAAAAACTCAAAAACGATGAGGTAAATCAGCGCTGCCGTTAGGAAATAGACAACCGGCAACTTCAAGTCGCCGTAAACCACCACCGGCACCGATGCCAAAAGCGACACCGCCACGGCGCCCAACCGCCAATTTTTGCCCAAACCGACTTTGTAGATGGCCTGCATCATGCGGTGGCTGAAGAGGAAAAACGCCAGCAGCAGTAGCACCACGCCAACCATTGCCAGCACGCTCTGCGAGTTCAGGTTGAACACGTTTTCAAAATCAAAAACAATGGAGGAGTCGAGTATAATGGACTTGAAAATGCTGCAAACCATCAACATGGCCAAGTTTACGCTGAAAAAATTGAGCGCTGTAAGCCCAAACCGGATGGCCATTGAGGGATGGTTAAACTCCTTTACCTGAAATTCCCGGTTAAAAAACACCATCATCCATACAAGCAGAATGATATTGATGAGCAGCTCGCCTAGGGAGTTCACCCCTTCGAGAATCGGGTCGGTGAACACTTTGGAGAAGGTCTGAAAGGTGGCAAAATGCTGCGAAAACCCAAACTGGATGGTCAGGTATCGAATAAAAACGACGGAACCCAGCACGAACGCCGCCCCAACCCACGGCTTGTAGCGCCTGACCAGCAGCACGGCGAGGTCGTTGATCAGGATGCCGATGCAAATGAAGCCAAGCACGTAGATGAAAAAGACCAGTTGGAGGTTTGCCTGGTCCTTGGCGGGGCCAGTGGCATCGAGCCAGGCCAGCGGTACGCCGTACATGCTCTTGATGGCGAAATCCTTCCCGGATTCCTTGAGGAACACATCGGGGGGAATCGGGAAGTCGTCGGTGACGAACTCGTTGGGCAGGAAATCGCTCTTCCTCGAAAACTCCCGCTTGATGGGGATCATGGCCAAGGCCATGACGTCTTCGCTCAGTTTCTGTTTGATAAGCTCAAAATAGCCATTGGGCAGCCGGAGGAGGCGCACTTTTTCGGGTTCTTTGCTGAGTGCCACGGCTTGTTCGGGGGAGAGGTAGGCCCGGTTGTTGAGCCAATAGACCAGCGAATCCTTGTAATAAAGTCGAATGTTGTACTGCTTCTGGGTAAGGTCCAGCAGGTGGTCGAGGTCGGCCTTCTGTTGGGGCGATGGCAGGTATTCCACCCCCCGCAACTGCCGGAAAATGAACCCCGTATCCGACAGGAAAGAATACACCTCCGACTCTTTTTTGTGCAAGCTTCGCTCGATGCGGTGCACGTAGGTCTCAAGATGGTCTTCCTTTGTAACCCCGAAATCGAGGGCAGCGCCCAAGCCAAAAAAAAGAAGAATGGCAGCAATGGCGTAATAAGTTCGCTTTTTCATGGAATGCTGTTTGTAAAACGTACGATGATGGTGAATACGTTTTCCTGTCTGGAAACCAATGGAACGGTGGGGGTAGGCGGTATTACTCGTCGCTGAAACCAATGCAGCCGGGGCAAAGGTAAGTTCATTTCACATATTAAAAAATATTTCGCTAAAAATGCCCTGGGGTTGGTAGTTGCTGCAAAAATTTGGCCGAATTGAGTGCTTCCAAGCCCGGCAATTCCAGTGAAACAGCATCGTGCCGCCGAACTGGAATACGGCGGCACCTTTACCAAAAGCCAAAATTTGTGGCTAAAAATGCAAGGGGTTTTGGGACGGCTTCTGGATAATTTGTCCAACGTTTCGCTTTTTACCTAATACTTCGATTAATTTCACCCCGGAATTTAAGCCCCTGAAACCGGATTTCTTCATCAAATACTCAACTTGGAACGACATGAAAAAACTTAGTTTCCTTTTTCTGGCCGCCATTTTTGCTTTCGCTTGCAGCAAAAAGCTAGTACCTGCGGCACCTGCCACCAACACGGACAACTTCAAGTGGACGACCGAGTCGTTTGCCGACAAAAAAATCATCCGCTACCAGGTTCCGGGCTTCGAAAACCTGAGCCTGAAACAAAAGAAATTGGTGTACTACCTCACCCAAGCTGGTCTCAGCGGGCGTGACATCACTTATGACCAGAACTACCGCTTCAACCTGCCCATACGGCAGGCACTGGACAATATCGTGGCCAACTACATGGGCGACAAAAACAGCAAGGATTGGACGGAATTGCTTGTTTATGCCAAGCAGGTCTGGTTCTCCAACGGCATACACCACCACTACTCCCACGACAAGTTCCAGCCGGGCTTTTCCAAGGAATGGTTTGAAAAAACGCTGGCCAAAGTGGGCGGAGGTCTTTCGTCGGAGGCGCTCACCGCCATGTTTGACCCAAAAATAGACCCCAAGCGGGTGGAGCAAAAGGATGGCGTGGACAATGTGCTGGCCTCCGCCGTCAACTTTCAGGCACCAGAAATTACCACCGCTGACGTGAAAAGCTTCTACGAAGCCCTCAACACCAGCGAAGACCCAGAGCCGCTGGAATGGGGCCTCAACTCTCGCCTCGAAAAAGGCCCGGACGGCAAGCTGCGGGAGAACGTTTGGAAATCGGGCGGCATGTACGGCGCTGCCATTGACCAAATCATCTCTTGGCTGCAAAAGGCCGTGAAAGTGGCAGAAAACAAGAAGCAGAAAAATGCCCTCGTCATCCTCATTGACTATTTCAAAACGGGCGACCTGAAAAAATGGGCCGAGTTCAACCTCGCTTGGATAAAGGCAACCGAGGGCGATGTAGACTATATCATCGGCTTTGTGGAGGTGTACCACGACCCCATGAGCCAGCGTGGTTCTTACGAAAGTATTGTTCAAATCAACGACTTCGAGGCTTCGGAACGCATGAAGGTGCTTGGTGAAAACGCCCAGTGGTTCGAGGACAACTCGCCGCTACTGCCCAACCACAAGAAGAAAAACGTAGTCGGTGTCACTTACAAAGTGGTGAACACTGCTGGCGAATCTGGCGATGCTTCGCCCGCCACGCCCATCGGTGTGAACTTGCCGAACTCCAACTGGATTCGGGAAAAAGGCTCGAAATCCGTCAGCCTTGGCAACATCGAGGATGCCTATGGCAAATCGAGCGGCCCTGGCCTTACGCTGGAGTTCGCCCATGACCCAGAGGAGGTTAAGATGTCCGAAGCGCACGGCGACCTTGCGGGCAAGTTGACCACCGCTTTGCACGAAGTACTGGGCCATGCCAGCGGCGTTCTGGAACCGGGCATTGCACAGCCATCGGTCACGCTGCCCGGCTACTCCTCCACGCTCGAAGAAGCCCGTGCCGACCTTTTTGCGCTCTACTACATCATGGACCCGAAGCTGCTGGAACTGAAGGTGATGCCCTCGCTGGAAGTGGGCAAGGCCGAGTACGACAGCTATATCCGCAACGGCCTGATGCTTCAACTGCGCCGCATCAAGCCCGGCAACAATATCGAAGAGGCGCACATGCGCAACCGCCAATTGGTGGCACTTTGGGTATACGAAATGGGGAAGAAGGAGAACGTCATCGAGAAGGTGAGCCGGGACGGCAAGACCTACTACGACATCAAGGACTACGAGAAACTGCGCAAGCTATTTGGTGAGCTGTTGAAGGAAATCCAGCGCATCAAGTCGCAGGGGGATGCCAAAGCTGGCAAGGCACTGGTTGAAAACTATGGCGTAAAAGTTGACCCGGCCATCCACAAAGAAGTATTGGCCCGTTCCGAACAACTGAACCTACCTCCATACGGTGGCTTCATCAACCCTCGCCTCGTGCCTGTGATGGATGAAAAAGGCAACATCACGGACGTAAAGGTGGAGTACCCAGATGATTTCACGAAGCAGATGCTGGAGTACGCGAAGCAGTTTGGGTTTTTGAAATAATCAAAAATCCATTTTGGCTACATGAAAAAGAGCCTCTTGTGCAAACACAGAAGGCTCTTTTTTTATCCGGCAAGTTGGTCAAGTTAGGCGGTAACTTGAAGTTACCGCCTAACTTTTCCTCCGAAATTAGTTGCTCAAAACACGGAACTCGGTGCGGCGGTTTTGGGCATGTTCGGCTTCGGTACATCTCAGGCCGTCGGTACAACGGTTCTTCAGTTGCGTTTCGCCATAGCCCTTCGCCACAAGGCGGCTTCGCTTAATGCCTCGGCCAACCAGGTAGTTAACAACCGACTCGGCACGGGCCTGAGATAGGCTTTGGTTTGTATCGGCAGCGCCGCGTGAATCGGTGTGTGCGCTGATTTCAACGCGGATATTTGGTTTGTCTCGCATCAATTTCAAGAGCTTGGAATCAATCAGGTTTTGGGCATCGGCGGTGAGGCGGGCGCTTCCCAGTTCGTAGGTGATAGGCAGTACCGTGTTGTTGGTCAGGTTGCAGTCAATTTCTTCCCATTTTTCGATGCCGCCAGCATCTTCCAAAACTTCAACGGTTGCAACGACGTACTCGGCAGGCACTTCGGTCTGGACAACTTCTTCGTCCTTCACCAGTACCCGCTTGGTGATGGTCGTGTACTCCGCCGGGACTTCGATGGTCTCGAAACGGGCTTCTTTGGCCACCACTTGGCGGGTTACTATTGCTGCCCTGCCGCCTTTTTTGGTTCTGGCAAAAGCGGCTTCACGCTCCACGGTTTGGCTGTCAAACCTGCGAAATTCCGCCGGATGTTCTACATTTTTCAGCACCATGCAATCCCGTGGATCTTTGGACTTGCAGTCTTCAAAAGCATACTGCCACTCCATGCGGGTCAATTTCGGGCGCACCTCAATGGAGTCAATTTTCAAGCGTAGCTTGGCAGGCATGATTGTGATTTCGTTGTACGGTTCCTCGACTTGAATGGTATCAAACGCTGTTTTGTACTCCGCCTGGTAGGCAACGTACCTTTTTGAAGCCTGCTTCGCCAGTACCCGCTCCTCCACGGTTTTGTACTCGGCGGGCACTCTGGTGAGCATGGTATAGGCTGGCCGCACCAGTACGCGCTTTTCGACCGTATGGTATTGCGCGGGCGTCACGAAACGGATATAACATTTGCCCGGTTCTGGGTTCATGGGCAATCCATCTACCTGGGCCTCGATGGAGGTCGCCAAAAAGAACAGCGAACAAATCAAAATTAGTGGCTTCTTCATGGAATGAAATTTTAGGTTTGATTAAGAAGCTTGGGCAACGGTGCTTATTCGACCTAAAAAAATCGAATGTGGGGGAAGTTTCACCTTGGGATTGGCAAGCACGATGATTTCTTCTTTCCTCAAATGTAGGAATCTAGGCAGAAAAACTTCACGTCTTCCAAATAAAAAGTCGTGTTGCCATTGGCGAAACCCTGCAACCTGCGCAGTTGAATCCCGATGCCATGCAACCATTACCTCCATTTTACGGAGGTACGTGTTCCAATGAGCATGTCCTAGCTTAATTTCCTAGCTACCAAAACACCATCCCTGATTGGCAGCATGAGGGTCTCCACCCGTGGGTCTGCACTCACCATTTTGTTGAAGGCATCCATGTTCAAAGCATCCACATCGTTGGATTTTGCGACCACCTTACCGCCCCAAAGGACGTTGTCGGCAATGAGCAGCGCACCCCCGTTCAGCATGTCCACCAGCAGTTCATAATAAAACTGGTAGTCAAATTTGGCTGCATCAATGAAGACGAAGTCGAACCGCATGTCCAAGGCTGGAATGATATCCCTGGCATCGCCCGTGTGGGCGGTTATCCGGTCGGCCAGCCCAGCTTTTTCAAAAAACGGCTTGCTGATATGCGCTAGTTCCGGGTTGATTTCGATGGTGTGCAACTTCCCACCATCCGGCAAGCCCTTGGCAATGCAAATACTGGAATAGCCGGTGAAAGTGCCCACCTCCAACGCCAATTTTGGGCGGGCAAGCGTTGCCAACAAGGTAAGCAGTTGGCCCTGTACCCGGCCACTAATCATCTGTGGCGATAAGGTACGCAAGTGCGTTTCCCGCTCCAGTTCGTAAAGCTCCGGCACGGGCAGCGTTGTGTGTGCTTCGCAATAAGCATTGATTTTCTTCTGCTGGTTCATCCTCTAAAGTTTATCAAAAACAAAGGGCAAAGCACAGGAAAGTTCCCCGTGTTTTGCCCTTTTATGTTCAAAATATATGTTCGTTCAACCTGTTCAGGCAATGCCCGATTGCATCGCCAGCTTGAGCAGATCTACCTGCTTCGTCACGCCCAGTTTTTGTTGGATATGCTTGCGGTGTGTGTCCACCGTCAGCTTGCTGATGCCCAGGTTGTCTGCAATTTCTTTGGAGGTCTGACCATTGACGATGAGCTTCAGCACTTCTTTCTCCCGCTCCGTCAGCTTGAAAAGTTTTATTTGGCTTCTCAGCAGTTGGTTTTCCTTGACGACCATTGTCACGGCCTCGTCCGCGCCCCGGTTGGATGCAGCGATATCGTCGGCTGCGCCAAGGGCCATGTTCACTTCCCGGAAAACCCTGCGGTGGAAGGCCAACTGGGCAGAAAGCTCCTTGTTTTCCCTGCGCAACAGGCTGATTTCTCTGTTCAATTGCTCTGTAGTTTTGGTTTGCTCTATCATGTCCTCAAGTTTGTTCTAATATTTTTGAAATGGGTGTTAGGTCATACTACTGGACATTTTTGAAAACAGTGTTTAAAGCAAGGGGGTTTGGGGGCGGCTGCGCCGCCCCCAACGACCTCTCACTTTTCACCGCCGCCGGAGGCGGAGGCGAAAAGGAGGGCGAATTGGGGGCGGCTGCGCCGCCCCCAAACCCCCTTGCCAAAAAATGTCCAGTAGTATGGTGTTAGGTTTCGTTCAAAAACAGTTTACAATTCTTCACATAACTTTTGTGGTTTTGTTCAAATGCTTATCTTGCGTCGAGTTTCAAGAACCGATTAAATACGACAACCTACCTCAACAGCAGCAAGGAATTGCCCTCCATCCAACGCTGCTTCAAGTTTGGTTACAACATTTTTTGTTGTAATGCCGCATTTCAATTGGCTCTCTTGCAAGCTTCCCACACTATTTAGAACACCGGCTTTATGCGTTTTTTGTCTAACACTTTAAAGTATTTCCCATGAACAAGCATCAACAAATCAAGGTGTTTATTGCCGATGACCACCCTATTGTGCTTCAGGGTGTGTCCTGTGTTCTTTCCAACCGTCCTGAGTTTCTGGTCGTTGGTACTGCCGCCTCCGGCGACGAGCTTTCCAAAAAAATGCTCCTCGCCAAGCCTAATGTGCTGCTCCTCGACCTGAACATGCCCGGCAAGGATTTCTACGAAAACATCACTTGGGTGAAAAGCAATGCCCCGTGGGTGAAAATCCTGGCCTACACTTCCTACCACACGCCAGACCTCGTAAGGTCGCTCATCCACGGCGGGGTAGCTGGCTATCTGCCGAAGACCGCCGCTCCTTCTGAAATCTCAGAGGCCATCCAGAACGTCTTCGCAGGTGAAATTCACGTGTCAATGGTAGCCCATGCCCAAACCGATGCAACTCCTGTCACTGACCACGCCTCGTTGACCGACGATTTTCGCAAGCGCCTCGGCCTTTCACGCCGGGAGCAGGAGATCCTCGTGCTCATCAGCAGTGGCCTCAGTAGCCTCCGAATCGGCCAGACGCTGTACATCAGCAAGCACACCGTAGAGACACACCGGAAGAACATTCTCCGCAAACTAGATTTCAATTCCAGCACTGAACTCGTTAAGTTCGCTGTGCAGCAAAGGCTGGTTTGAACGGTAAATTGTGAACTTTGAACTGTGAATTGTGAATGGGTGGAAACTTCTAATTCCTTTACCCGTTCACAGTTCACAGTTCATAATTAACAGTTCACAGTCACTGCCTCAAAACGTAGGCACTTAGCTGCTGGTCTGCCAGTTTTTTCACCAACCCGAATGCGTCGGATTTGGTGTCAAACGTGTTTACATAAATGGCGAGAAGTCCACTTCTTGACTGCTTCACGATGGTCGTGTTCATGTAGCCCATCTTCGTGAGCAGTTCGTGGCGTCTTGTAGCGTTGTCCTGGTTGGCAAATGTCCCCGCCACAACGGTAAACGATTTGCTCTTGTAGCCACCAACGCCATTATTGCTCACTGGCACCACCTCCGGCTCCCCAGAAACTTCATCTTCGCCACCTTTGCCAGCATCCGGCTCACCAGCGGTGGGGTCATCAAGGTTGTTGTTGTCCGGGTTGTCATTGTCGGCAATCGGCGCGGTATTCTCGGCAGCTAGTTCGGGTTCGCCCATCTCCAAAATCTTCACCTCCGTGCGGCGGTTGTACTGGTGCTCCCGTTCCGAGCAGGCCACACCGGAAGCACAGCGGTTGCGCAGTTGCGACTCACCGTAGCCACGAGGCACGAGGCGATTTCCATCAATGCCCTTTGACTTCAAGTACTTCAATACACTGGCCGAACGGCGATTTGATAGGTCGAGGTTGTAGGCAGTCCCGCCCCTTGAGTCGGTGTGCGAAGCCAACTCCAGCTTCATGCCTGGATAGCTGTTCAACATGGCCACCACTTCGTTCAGGTCTGGGTAGGCATCAGGCCGTAGCGAGGCATCATCGAAGTTGAAGTAGATATTTGGCAACTGGATGGTCATGCCCGCATACAGCGGCGTACCTCCAATGTACAGCGTGAGCGGAATCCGGGCATCCTGTGTGCATGGGGTTTCCTTTGTGGAAACAATGCCCGGAGCCGAGTTCACCCCATTGCGAACAGCATAAATGCTGAAGGTGCGATTGCATGGCAAGCAATAATCAAACTTGCCCTGTCGGTCGCTGTACACGATGATGGCCTCTTTGCTGTCCACGTCTACGATGTGGATTTCGGCGCCACCCACGGCGGTTTTGCTTGTCAGCATCAGCAGTTCGCCATCCAGCGGCACGCAGTTCGAAGCTTTGCGCAGCTTGATGTCAAGCTTGGAAATATCGGTTTCTGGCGTCACCATCACGTACTCGGGCAGGTAGCCTTCTTTTGCAATTTTGATGACGCTGCTACCCCGGCGGAGCGGTACTTTGGCGGTGCCATCCGAGCCGGTGATGCCTTTTTCTCCCATTTCGCCGGAGTTCACATCCAGCACGAAATTGTCAACGCCACCGTCGCCGGGAAGGAGGTTCACTTGCTGCTCATCGTTTGCGGAAAGGGCAATTTCGTTGAAATTGATCGCGCTGATGCTCACGCCTTCCATCGGATTGCCATCGGCGTCCTTCACCACCAAGCTGTCAAGGTTGCGGTTGGCGCTGGCAAATTGGCTGGAAGGCCCATCAACATGAAAGCCGTAAATATCATCGGCACCAAAACCTCCATTTCGGTCAGAGGAGAAGTAGCCGTTGCGGTTCTCGCTGTCCACGATGAAGCCCAAGTCATCCGTAGGGGAGCAAAAGGGCACCCCCATGTTTTCCGGGGTGGACCATTTTTGCGAGCCATTGCTTTGTATGGTAAAAAACAAGTCGAGGTTGCCCATGCCGCCGTGCCCATCCGAGGAGAAATAGAGCGCTCCGTCCGCAGCGATGTACGGGAACACCTCGTTGCCCGGGGTGTTGACGGTTGGTCCGAGGTTTACCATTTGCCCCCAGGTTCCGCCCATTTTTTTCACGACGTACAGGTCCATGCCGCCTTGGCCGCCCGGTACATCGGAGGAGACGTACAGCACATCGCCCTCGGCGTTGATGGTCGGGTGCATGAAGTTGTAGGCGATGTTGTTGAAGGGCAATTTTTGCACATTGCCCCAAATTTCAAGGCTGTCCTTTTCCGCCTGATAAATCTGCATTTTCAGCAGCTTGTCGGGCGCAAGTTCCACCAACTCGTTGCGGGTGAAAAAGAGGGTGCTGGCCGTGCGGTCAAACGTCATCGGGCCTTCGTGAACCTTGGTGATCAACTCATTCGAAAACCGTTCGGGTTCTTTCAGGAAACCTTCCTCATCACGCTGTGACCAGAACATGGACATGAGGTGGATACCCCCTGCCCTATGGTCCCTGATATTGTTGTAAAGTAGGTTTTCGCTGCGGGTGGTCACGAACACAATGCCGTCTTTGTAAAAGACGGGGCTGTATTCAAGCTCGTCAGAGTTGACCCGCCGCTCGTTGGTAAGCACAATGCGGTCGTCGCCAAGGGCAATTTGCCCATACAGGTTTGAAGCTGTAAGCGAGATTATCAGGTATGCTGCTAGTGTGGTAAAATTTTTCATAAAACTTATTGGTAAACGCTATTCAATTTACTTCTTTTAGCAAATGTTGCACCGCAATGGTTGCATATTGGTCAACTGGGTCGAAGTAAACGAGTCAATTTTTCACTTAACACTTTGTAAATCAGCATTTTGGAATATCCATTCAAGCCTGCCTCACTTGCATCGTTGGCAAGCGTCGCTGCTATTTCTTCTTGAAATACCGAGGGTTTTCAAGGTCTCCTTTGTCGTCGCGGAGGTCGTAGCGCAGCAGCAGCTCCACCGTGCCCGACTGGTACTCCCGTATCTTGGAAAGGGTGAAGTCGTAGCCAAGCCCAGCCCCAAATTTTGGGTGGATCTGGAAGAAAACCAACCCATCCATGCTCTCGCCCTTGCCGCTGCCTCCCATCCGATAGGTAAGTCCTGCGGTCAGCTTTTGCAGATAGCGGACATTGAAGTTCAAATCGAAGCTCAACGGTGCGTGGTCAACCCATTTGACCATGAAATTCGGCATCAAATCCAATTGGCCGGTCACCGGAATACTCGCACCAAGGTTGATGTACCTGTGTGGGGCAATTTGTGCTGTTATGTTCGAAATATCGTTCAACCCAATGTCATTAGGATAAAGTTGTGGCGCAGAGACACCCAGGTAAAACAAGTTTTTGTAAGTAAGATAGGCCCCTACCCCAACGTTGCCCACATAATCATCCTGATAAGAATTCTCATTAAATGAAGGGTCAAACTGCGAAGTGGTCACGACTTTTTCATCACCAAAGTTAATACCCAAGTACTCCAGTGTTGCTTGCAACCCTAGTCGAACGTTCAGGTCTGGGGTCAGGCGGAGGTTGTAGGAGTAGGCAGCCGAGCCGAACCATGCGGAGGACACCCCGATGGAGTAGTGGGACATCGTGCCCCCAATTCCAGCCCGCTCCCGCATGATGGGCGACTGAAAACTCAGCACTTGCGAGGATGGTGCTCCCTCGAAACCAATCCACTGGCTGCGGTGCAGGGCCGTGAACGACGGCGTGTTGCGGCTGCCAACGAAGGCTGGGTTGTACAACTGCTGGTTGTACATGAAATGGGTGTAGTGCGGCTCTTGTTGCGCCCAAAGGCTGAGTCCGCACAAGATGAATATGATGGTAAAAAGATTTTTCATTGCTGTTGAGTTCAGAGTTGAGAATTTGAGGGATTGAGAGTTTGAGAATTTGGACAGTGGCTGCCTCGAATTCTCAAACCCTCAAACGCTTTTTAGCGATAAATCATGACAAAACCTTTCTGTGGCGGCGTGTCAGAATCACGTTGGAAAATATAAAAATACGTGCCATCTGGCAAGTCCCTTCCATCGTGGGTGCCCTTCCAGTCGTTGTTGTACGGTGCTGCCTCATACACCTTGTCGCCCCATTGGTTGAAGATTAACAGGGTATTCGATGGGTTTGCACTAGCGCAAGACACGATAAACTCGTCATTGTAACCATCATCGTTGGGCGAAATGACCGTCGTAATAGCACATTTAACCGGGTCAGGTTTTATATCGAATGTGACCAGCGCAGTAGCACAAAGTGTGGAACACTCCGTGTAGCAGATTTCGTAAATAATGAAATCACTTCCCCAATAGCCTGGATTTGGCGTGTAGGTGTAGATGCTATCATGTGTAAAGGCCACCGTGCCATTTGTTCCCTGCTGTAAAATGGTAATGGTAAATGGTTGGCCAGCCTCGTGAATATCGTTGGCCAGAATATTGAATTCCTGCGGAATATCTTCCATACCAACCACCAGCTTGTCATTTGCTTCGAGCAAATTAGCCACATCAACATTCACGGTAGCCGTGTCCGTACACCCGCCCACTTGCGCAACGACGGTGTAAACACCGTCAGTGGCATTCGCCAAAGTGGCATTTTGTGTGATGGCAAAAATCTGGTCGTTCGGCTTGAACCAGGTGTAGCTTGCATTGGTGATCGTGCTCGCTTCCAGCGACAAAACCCCCAGTTCGCAGTCAACCATGGTCGAAGTAGCCGTCAGTCCGTCAATACCGTCCGTGATGTTCAGGAAGATGCTTCCGTAGCCAGTGCAACCTTGCAAATTGGTTCCGGCAAGGAAAATCGGGCCGGAGTCAGTAGCGTCCACATTGCTCAACACCAATGGGTTGGCATTGCTCAGCACGTTTCCGTTCCCATCCGTCCACTCAATGGCGGAAAGCCCGGTTGCTGCCGTTGACAGTGTGATGGAAGAAGTACCATCCACGCAGTCCAAGTCGCCGACAACGTCAATATCCAATGCCGGGGCTGACGAAACCACCACGGTCACAAAAGCAGTTTCGGTGTAACAGCCATTGACCAAGGCGGTAAAGCTGTAATCGTAGTTGCCGGGGCCATTAGGGAAACTGGGGAACACGTCAATGATATTGTTATTCTGGCTGTTGGGCGGAATATTTGGACCAGTCCAAATATAGTCAACAACACCCGTGTATTGCGTTCCTGTCAACGTGACCAGTCCTCCTTCGCAAATGGCAGTTTCACTGGCCGTCAATTGCGCAGTCGGGCTGGGTGCCGAGGTAATCGTTATCTGAGTGGTGGCAGTGCTGACGCAATTACCACTGGCGGATTTGGCTATTACCGTGTAAGTGCCTGAAAAAGAGGGATTTACATTCTGCAAAACCACACAGGAACTATTGCCCGGCAGAGGGCCAAATGGCGCAAACCACATCCATTCAGTAGCGCCAGTGCCGATGTCACACAAGGTGACATCGCTGTTGCCGTCCACGCACTGCGTCTGGCCCACCACGTCCAAAACAATGGTCGGGGCAGCCTCCACTGTTACCGCCCACTCGGCAATATCAGAGATGCAACCGTCCACGGTCACATAAAAGAAGTAGGTGTAGTTGCCCGCAACAGTCGGTTCTACGCTGACGATTGGGTTGTTGATGCTCTGCAAGCCGCTGCCAACGGCAGGGATGGAGGACCAATTGTAGGTGACGTTGTTGCCGCTGTACAACTGGCCAAAGAGCGTGAACTCGGTACCAAGGCAAGTATTTGCAGTAGTGCCATTCACTACCGGAGTGGTTGGCCCAGTAAGCACGTCTATTTGCTCACATTCCGTGGTTGCGCAGCCAAAAACGGAGGTAGCGGTGACGCAATAGATACCAGAATCGGGGATATCTGGGTTCTGGACAGTCTGGGTCTGGCCAGCATGAACCGAACCATCGGGGAATGTCCAAACCCAACTGGTCACGTTGGCGGTGGAGCTGTTCGTACCTGAAAGCACCAGCGGCAAACCATTGGATGCGCACAAAATATCGTTGGCATCAATCGTCACCACGGGAACGGCGCTGACGTTGAGTTCTGTGACAAACTCGATGTCGCAGTACCCAGTGGACACCACAGCCGTGTAAATACCACTCTGGTTCAGCGCCGCATTTGTTATCACAAAAATCGGTTGGTTGGAAACCACATTGCCCCCGGTCGTCCAAGTGTAGGTTGCGCCCGGCAACGTACCGACGGAGAACGTCACGGAGCCGCCTTCGCAAACCAGCCCTTGTGAAACCGTGGCAGGTGTCAATTGGAAGTCCAACACATTTATCACAAAGGAGCAATTGGAGGTGTTGCCATAGTTGTCCGTCGCCTGATAGCTCATGGTCGTTGCCCCTACGGGGAATGGGCTGCCGGAAGGCAAACCTGCCGTTTGAACAAAAGAGAAAATACCGCAAGCGTCTGCTGCCGTGAGGGCCTCCAAATCAAGCTCGATATTGTCGCAGTCCACTGGTTGTGCGCCAGTCAATAGGCCATCCGGGTCGTCAATCGAAAAGCCGTCCACCGAAATGGATACCCCGGTTGGGCAGTTGATGACGGGGGGCGTGTCATCCTGAACGGTGATGTTCAGCGATTCCACGGTGATGTTGCCGTTGATGTCCATGGCCACATACTTGACCACATGAACCCCAACGCCGAAGAAGTCGCCGGGAGCGCCACCACTTGGGCCAAACGTCTCAATGCCGCAGTTGTCAATCGGGTAGCTTGGCGGAGACCAGTTGACGATAGCTCCGCAATCGCCTGGGGCAGTGAAAACGGTCAGGTCGGCGGGCATGAATGGGATGAACGGGAACTGGTTGTCCACCACCGTCACCGTGAAGGAGCAAGCGGTCATGTTGCCAGCCGCATCGGTCGCCTCGTAGGTCAATGTATGGGTGCCTTCGTCAAACACAGGGCCGACGGGCGTTATTGGCCCAAAGTTGATGACCCCACAATTGTCGCTGGACACGGGCGGCGAGAAGTTGACGGTCGCCGAACATTGGTTCAGCGCCGTGTTCACGGGAGGCTGGTTGCCTGGGCAAAGCAGTAACGGCGACTGGTTGTCAATGATGGTAATGTTGATTTCACAAGTAGCCACATTGCCCTTGTTGTCCACGGCCGTGTAGGTCACGGTGGTGTTGCCAACCGGGAAAAAGTCGCCGTTTCCGGGCGAAGTTTCCGAAAGTGCGAGCAGTACGCAGTTGTCTTGGGCAGTGACCAATGGTGCCCAAGCTACCACGGCGCCACATTGCCCCAGGTCGTTGTTCCTCGTAATCGTCGAACCGTTCTGGCAGCCCAGGAATTTCGGCGGCTGGTTGTCAGTGACCACCAGTGTGTAGGTACAGGTGGTCACATTGTTCGAAGCATCGGTCGCAGTTGCGGTGACGGTGTTGGTACCAAGCGGAATCAGCGAACCTACCGCAAAGTTGTAGCTGAACGTGACGCCGGGGCAGTTGTCAGTGGCAACAGGAACGATGGCTCCGTTGAACCGCAGGCCACACTCGTCAGTCGTGTTGCCCATCGTTACCGGGCCAGCCGGGCAGTTGGTGAAAACGGGCGCTTGCGTGTCGTTCACCGTCAAGATTGTAGAACAACTGACGGTATCACCGCCAACACTGACGGCAAAGAAGGTTACCGTCGAAACACCGACATTGAAACCTCCACTGGCATTAAGCCCAAGGCCGTTGCCGATGGTGGCCCCGGTTATTAGGTAGAATGAGTCAACTGCCGCACCCAGTGGCGACACATCAGCGGTCAAACCGTTGACCAATGCACCGCAATTTCCAGCGGAGTTGGCAACGGTTTGGTTGGGTGGGCAGTTCAGCGTCAGAATTATATCCTCCACGATGATGACGTCGAAGAAGCAAGAATCAATATTGCCAGCGGCATCCTCTGCGAAATAGGTGACGGTCGTGGTGCCAACCGGGAACGGTGTTGTGCCGCTTGCATTGCTTCCAGGACCGCCGCCATTGGGTATTGCTCCAGTGAATTCGTAGTAGCTTGAACTAACGCCGCAATTGTCGCCGAGGAAGAACAGGTAAATATCGTTGATGACCGTGTCAACCGTGCCAGCCGGGACGATAATGGTTGTATCGGCGCGGCACTGGAGTGCTGGGGCCTCATCATCGAACACCGTGACCACGAAATCGCAGGTGTCTTTCTGACCAGATTGGTCTTCTACGATGCAGACGACCGTCGAGTCGCCCACTGGGAATGTGGTGCCAGATGGCGGTGAGCAGGTCACGGTGAAAGTGGTGCAGTTGTCAGCCACCGTTGGCGCAGCCCAAGTGACCACCGCCGTGCAGTCGCCAGCATCGGTTCCCTGCAAAATAATGGCAGGGCAGGTGATGACAGGTGGGATGGTGTCGTTCACCACTACCGTGGTCAAGCAGGTGGCAACGTTGCCGTTTACGTCAGTGGCCGTAAATGTCACGGTCGTTGAGCCAACTGGAAACTCATCACTCGCCGGGCCATTGTCCGTGATGGAAAATACGCCACAGTTGTCACTAGCTGTGGCAACTGGCAACAGGAGCGTTGCAAAACATTCACTCGAATCAACATCCAGTGTATCGTTGGCTGGGCAGGCAATGATAGGAAGCAAGCTGTCCACAAAGTTTACGTCAAAAAAACAAGTGTCCAATAAACCTGCTATGTCCTCAGCTATCATCATCACCTCGGTCGTGTCGGTGATGACCGTGCCTGCAGCGGGCAACTGTGTGATGACAATATTAGCCGAGTCCGTGCAATTGTCTGTAGCAGTTGCCAATAAAGTAAAGTCCGGCAGTGTTGCTTCGCAAATGGTATCAGCAAAAACGGTCTGGTCGGCAGGGCAAATAATGCTTGGATTCTCATCGTCTGTTACAGTCACTGTTTGGGTGCAGGTGTTCGAGTTACCGTTTACGTCGGTGACGGTCCAAGTGACACTGGTAGCGCCAATCGGGAAAGTCGCCGGAGCGTTGTTCGTCGCCGGGTTGACGCCGCAGCTGTCCGAGGTGGCAGGCGCTCCCAACGAAACGTTGGTTGCCTGGCAAGCCCCCGTGTCGGTGCCCACCGACACTGCTGGTGGGCAGGTGATGGTCGGGTTCACGTTGTCCGTGACCGTGACCGTTTGTTGGCAAGCGCTTGAATTTCCATTCACGTCCGTAACCGTCCAAGTGACCGTTGTTGAGCCAAGCGGAAAAGACGTCGGGGCGTTGTTCGTCGCTGGGTTGACGCCACAGTTGTCCGATGTGGCAGGTGTGCCCAAAGCCACGCCCGTTGCCACGCAGTTGTTGCTGTTGGTAAATGCAGCTACCGCAGCAGGACAGGTTATGACGGGTACTGTATTGTCCACTAAATTTACGTCAAAGGAACAAGTATCCTTCAAGCCAGCCTCATCGGTGGCTATCAGCAGCACTTCGGTCGTGTCGCTGATGACCGTGCCGGGAACAGGCTGCTGCACTATGCTGATGGCACCTGTGGCCGAGCAGTTGTCGGTGACGGTAGCCAGTGCAATGTAGTTTCCGAGACTTGCTTGGCAACTTGCATTCGCTACTAACACTTGGTCTGCGGGGCAAGTAATGACTGGCGCCAGCGTATCTGGTACAAGAGAAACTACTGCATCGTTGAGTACGTAGTTCGGTGGGGAAATTACGCCGCCAGTATTTGCAAATTCAATAATAAACCCCGGCAGGTCATCAAATGCGACGGTGTCCGGCAGGTCGGTGTCATCAAGCAAGGTAAAATGCAGAACGAATATTACGGAGCTGTCCGGCAAGTTTTCACCTGCTGGGCCGTTGGCATCTAACCAAGAAAAACGGAATTCACCATTGTTGGTATTGGTAGTATTGTAAATGGCGCTCGGATGGCCGTCTGCGTTGATGCTGTCCGTGTAGCTGTCGTAATCGAGTACGGTTTCATCCCAAACAAGTGCAAACTGCGAGCTGACCATGTTGTCAAAGTTCTTGACACGAATGGGTATGTCCACGCCAGTCACGTTGCAGTTCAGGGCAATATCGTCCGCCGTTAACGTCAATGCATTGGGGTTGGGCGGCGGCGGGTTCACGGTCACCGTAAAGTTGCAATTAGTGGTATTGTTGGAATCGTCCGTGGCGGTGCAGGTGACGGTGGTCGTGCCTATCGGAAAAGAACTGCCAGAAGCCGGGCTGCAAGTACCGGGAGGAGGAGGCACGTCGCAGTTGTCCGTCACGGTTGGTGCTGCATAGCTTACCACGGCAGAATTTTGTCCTATGGCAGCCGTCACGATAATGCTGGAAGGGCAGGTTACCACCGGTGGCACAGAATCGTCAATCGTTACACTGCCGGGGTTTATGGTTATGTTGCCGTTGGGAATAACCCCAGAAGTGGAAGAAATCTCCATGGTGTAATTTGGAGAGTTTCCAATGTTGATAAGCGTAAAATCATCGGGATTGTAGTTCCCAACGATATTAAAATTGATGGTAAAAAGAACGCCGGAGCCGACTGGAGGGCCAGGTAGCGAATAGCCTACGGGTGGCGGGCCAGAGTCGAACCAAGCAAAAATTAGTTCTCCATTGACAGCATAGTTGGTATTGTACAGCACAGATGCTGGCATGTTGTTCGTCACACCAGTGAACGAAACAACATCGATATCCCATGTGACACCGAACTGGGCACTTGTAATGTCAATGAAATTGCTGGCGGTAATGTCCACGCTTACGGTTCCATTGTCGCAAACAATAACGTCTTCTCCTGAAATTGTCAATTGTGCATCGGTCGTGGGCAGCCAGGCAAGAAAGGAGGTAATAATCAGTAATGGTAAAAGTTTTTTCATGTCTTGCGGTTGTGGTTTCTATAATCGATTTTTGGATTGGGGTCAATTTAGAAACACATCCCGAAGGCTCTTCCCCCACGTAGGGGGAAGAACAGTTTCGGGCTTATAGTGGGCGTCCGGTTCTATTTTCCAAGAACCCGACCTAAAAATTGGCAGTTGACAGCTTTCTTTCCTTGCGGAAAAAAGACTGTCAACTGCTGCTTTTCTAAACGGTAATTTTAATCAACTAATATCATCTTCTTCACGGCTTGGAAGTCTGCCGTTTTGAGTTGGTAGAAGAATACGCCGGTAGCGGGCAATTCCTTGCGCTCAATCATGAACTGGTGGTAGCCTGCGGTAAAGTTGCCTTCTAGTACTTTCAGCGCTTTGCCGGAAGCATCGGTGATGGTCAGTGTGGCATGGTCGGCAGTCGGCAGGTTGAAGCCGATGGCCGTGCGGGTGCTGAACGGGTTCGGGCGGTTCTGGTGCAGTGCAAAGTGGCTGGTTGCCTGTTCGCCTGTAGCAGAAACGCTACCATCGAAGGTAAGCTCTACGCCTCCTGGAACACCATCTACGCCCACCGCTTCGATGGACACAAAATCAGCGCTCAACCAAATCAAGTTGCTCAGAGCCGCAGCATCTTTCAATGCCTTGAATTTCACGGTGAACACTTCGTGACCATTGTCCAAGCTTACCGCATCAAGGTTGTACCAAACTGCTGCCAACATGCCTTCAGCCACCAACATCGGGTTGAAGCAGGACTGGTTCAAGTTTGGCACGTTGCCCGGAACGACAGCTTCATATTGAAGCGACTGGGCATCGAAGTTCAGCGTAGCCTGACAAGTAATCATCTGGTAAAACTCCTTCGCCTTGAAGGTCACGTAAACATCTGAACCTGCGCTAACTGGCTGGTCTTGAACACGGAGTATGACTTTGTTTCCGTTGCCGTCTGCAACGGAGCCGCCGTTGAAATTTGCGGGGTTGGCATTGCAACCTACCACATCACCCACTTTCACACCATAGAAATCATCGTTCAGGTGGTTAGCCATGATGTTATTATGGGTGATAAACTCGCTAAACGGTACGGAGAACGGGTCGGCCGGAAGCACCGTTATCGTAGGCACAAAGCGCCAAGATTTCGGAATGGAAACCGGGAAGCCTGCACTCAACTGGTGAATCAAGAAGGCGTCGAAGGTCGTCACGGTGTTCGAGTTGTTGGCGTCACAAGCAATAATTTGGTACGGATTCAGTGGTGGCATGATTGGAAGGCCAGCAGCGTACTCATGTGCATAGAAAGCATCCAGAGCCGTTACCCCATTTGCATTGTTGATGTTTTTGAATGGCGTCAGCGTCTCGTTGGCGCCCGCAGGCACCACCAGTGAATAGACACCAGGAACGTTGGTCAATGTGCCGGTAATGGTGCCAACGTAGTCAACATTCGACTGGAGCACGAGGTCGAAACCACAATCTGGGCGCTCGAATAGGTCACCAGCCAAAGTGAACGATGAGCCAGGAGCCACGACCGTCAGTGTGCCAGTTATGCCGAGCGACGGAACGATAGTCGGCACACCGCTGACCATTTGGCCTACCTCAATGTTGTTGATGTCAATGTCCGTAGAACTGCCAGTGCTGCCCACTACCATTACCTTCAGGTTGAAGGCAACCGTGCCGTCGGCAAGGTCAACGCCAAACGGAGCCATGTTGTCTAGCCAAGAAACCGATGCATCACCAGGAGGCATTATCGTTTTGATAAGGCCGGCCAAGCTTGGGTTGATATCAACGATGTCAACAATGGTAGCTACGCTCGTGTTGGCGATTTCGAAGTCCATTTCAAAGGAAACGATGTCGTCGAACAAGTTGACCGTCACTGGTATCAGCTTCATCTCGCCATTGGACGCAGTCACGTCATTTACCCTGAAGGTGACGTCATCCACCACATGCACAATCACGACGCATGAGTTCGTATTGCCAGCCAGGTCGGTAACCGTCATGGTAACCGGGATGGCCATGCCAGCATGGCTGGAGTTGAAATTGTATTGTGACAACGTGATGGAAGCAATGCCGCAGTTGTCGTAGCTGCCGTTGTTCACTTCGTTCACCGTAATGGATGCGTTGCCGGTATTGTCCAGCACCACGGTAATTTCGGTCAAGCAAATGGCAACCGGCGTTTGGCCGTCGCGGATGCTCAGTACGAATGTCTGTGTAGCAGTATTGCCGCAAGGGTCAGTAGCCGTAACGGAAACGTTATAATTGCCAGCGGCATAAATACCTGCTATCAAGCTCGTGCCAGGACCAGAGGGTGCGTTGTTTGTGACCGTTAGGTACTGGTCAGCCGCACAATCCGAGATATAATTCAACAGGTTGATGTTGACATTGGCCTCGCACTTGTTTGGGTCTGTGTTGATAATCAACGGGTTTGGTACGCTCAAAGTTGGAGCAGTATTGTCCACGACGGTGACTATCTGTGTGCCAGTTACTGGTTGCGTGCAACCATCAGTGGTCGTCCAAGTGCGGGTAATCGAATAGTTGTAGAAGCTGCACAACGCAGGGTTGGCGCCTTGTGTCGAGGTCTGCGAAGGTGTTACCACTGGCGTTGCACAGTTGTCTGTGGCAGTGACGGTGGCTTGTGCAGGTACTGCACAGGCTTGCGCAGTTGCGTTTGCCGGAACACCTACCAATACTGGCTGCACGTTGTCGGTTACTGTGATTACCTGCAGGCAGGTAGCCGTACCACCAGCCGTTGTAGCCGACCAAGTCCGGTTGATAACCCTGCAGTTGCCTGAGCCGCTTACCGTCACGTCGGAATATGTCGTGGCAACCGGCCCGCAAGCAGTCATGGCCGTGGCCGAACCACCAGAAGTTGCCGGGTTGTTTGCTACAAAAACGTTACAAGCAACTGTTGCAGCAGCTGGGCACTGGATGGTCGGTGGCGAAACGTTCATGATTTGAACGGTCGTCGTGCAAATATTGAAATTACCAGCGGCGTCCGTGACCGTCAGCGTAACCGTGTGCGGGTTCGGGGTGGTAAAGCAATCGAACAGCGCAGGGTTCACGTTCAGCGAAGCAATGCCACAGTTGTCGTTGCTGCCGTTGTTGATGGTAGCTGGCGTGATGGTGGCGATGCCATTGCTGTTCAGTGTCACTTGTATCGGGCCAGCTTGGCAAATTGCCGTAGGCGACTCGTTGTCTTTGATAACGATGGTGAAGGATGTAGATACAACGCCAGTCAATGTTGACGGGTCATTTGCCGTGACAAGGACAGTATGCGTGCCAACACTAAGCACTGCATTGATTGTTCCGCCCGTTTGCACAGCACCATTGTCAATCTTGTAGGTCACCGTCAAGTATTGGTCAAGCGCACAGTCCGTAATATAAGTCAACAAGTTGATGTTGGCCGTACCGGCACATGCGCCTGGGTTGTTGTTGAACATGAACATGGCCGGGAAGGAGAACACCGGAGCGGCGGCATCCTGAACGGTAATGGTCTGTGTGTAAGAAAACGAGTTGCCACAGTTGTCCGTTACTGTCCATGCACGGGTCAGCGTGTAGTTGTAGTAATCGTGCTGTGCTGGCGTATAACAGTTTGTATAGTTCGGGCCAACACCACAGGTAAAACGGCTGTCCGTTGTAACAAGCACTGGCGTTGGCGTGGCGCAGTTGTCAACGCCCGCAACAGCGGCAGCGGCAGGTACTGCGCAAGCATCCACAGTAAGTGGGCTTGTTGGCGGTGTGCCCAAGCCAGCCGTTGCACCGTTCCAATCCAAGGATGGCGCTACGAGGTCCTGAACGGTAATCGTCTGGAAACAAACGCTAATGTTGGCCGGAGAAGCGTTATCGGTGGCCGTCCACTTCCGGGTGATCACTTGGCAGTTCGGTGTATTTGGCGGCACTGCGTTCGAGTTCTCCCATGTAATGGTCGGTGTCGAGCAGTTATCAGTGGCCGTGGCAAGACCCGTAGCTGATGGATCAATGGATTGGTCACAGTTCCTTGTCACGTTTGCGGGACAAACGATTGCCGGAGGCAACTGGTCTTTAATGGTAACGGTGGTCTGGCAGTAGGCGCTATTCGGCACCGTAGCACAGTCCGTCACCCTCAGGATGACGTTGTTGACACCAATGTTTGCACAATTGAAAGGTACGTTAGGGTTGAAGGACACACCATTGTCTTTCGAAATAGCGTAAGTCAACGGAGCCGGGCAGCAAGCATCCGTGCTGCCATAGTTGATGTCGGTGGCCAGCACCGTCGCATTGCCACCGCTGTTCAGCGAAACCAAGAGCGGCTGGCATTGCGCTTGCGGCGCCTCTTGGTCAATAACAGTAACGGTGGTGGCGCAAGTGGTTTGGTTGCCGCTTGCATCGGTAGCCCGGATGATGATAGGCTCTGGGTTAGGAAGGCCAACAACGTCAGCACAATTGAAGGTAGTGCTTGGCAAGAAGGTCATGCCAGCATCCTTGGAAATCGCCCAATTCGTTATGCCGCAGGCATCGTAGAAAAACTGTTTGCCATCGGAGTTGGTGCTGCCAGTGCTTGCCCAGTTTGCGGGCGCAAATGGGCCAGCAAATTTTGGGCTGAAATTGGTAATCCAAATTTCGGAGTTGCCTTCAATATTGTCCAAGGTCAATGCCCGGAAGCCGAAAGTGGCGCCAGCTGTTACGGAGACAGTAGCCGTACCGCTCTGGCTCAGTGGTCCGTTGTCGTTAGTCAACTGTGTGAAAGTACCGCCAATGTAGTAGCCAAAGGGGTCCCAAAGTGGTGAACTGTTGTTGGAAACATAGCTCCAATCGAAGCTGAACGTCAGCACGTTTGGCATCGTAACTTGGAAATTGTTCGTGCCGGGGTTGCCGGAACCGTTATTGCCAGAGGACATGTACAGACCACCAGTTACTACATCTGTTGGGTACACTGTCACTTGACCTGGGGTGCTTATTCCAGTTACTGGATTTAGCATGCCTGTGCTCACGGTGATTGGTGCGCAAGTGACAACAGGGAATTCGTAGTCCTGAATCACGATTGCATTCGTGCAATTGATGGATGCTGTGTTGCCACTTGGGTCAATCACAGTTAGGGTATAATCGTTGTTTTGAACACCTCCAACGTTGGGATTTTGGTCTCCCACATCGCTGCAGTTGAACATGGTCGGCGAAACGCTCCAAGTCACATTGCAGTTATCATAACTGCCCGCTGCTAAGAGGTCAACCAACGAGTTGGTAAGCGTAAGTGTCCAACTGTCAATTATTCCCACATCGGCACCTGCTGCATCATAGGCCCTGAGTGTCCAATTTCCTTGGAAATTCTCTCCTTCAAATTCAGAAAGTGAAACAAGGGCGTTGTAAGTGCCTGCATTATTTGCAATACAAGCGGTTTCAAAGTCAGTTGAAGTAAGGCTGGCCTGGTCGTCAAATGTAGTTGACAAGTCATCAGCGCTGCAGCCAAATCCTGGAGGTGAACCTGGCCTATCGAACAAAGTAATGGTGGTGCCTGCTGGCGAGGTCAAAGTGACAATCAAGTCGCCGATGAAAGTGTGGTTGATGTCAACCAAAACGTTTACATCGGATACAGTACCAAGCGTCGGTACGTTTATCACAGAGCTAGCGCCATTGATGAGGTCGTTGTCAGGAATAGCTACATCAGTGGCGTTGGTAAGTGAAGGCAAAGTTGTTGCTGCATCGAAAACGGAAATCATGCCGTCATCGTCCAATTGGAAGGTGGCGGTGTTGCAAACAGGTGTCGGCGGTGTTACATCTTGCACCCTAATGGTTTGCGAACACGTGCCACTATTCGTATAATTTGGTGATTGGTTGTCATCTACTTCCGTCACTCTAATCACCACTGGAATTGCAGGTGCAGGGGAAAGCGTAACATGGCTGCAATTAAAGTTGAAGCTGGTCACTGGGGCCATAAGTGCAACTCCATTTACTGACATATATTCAAAAGTAAGCGGTGCAGTTGCATCGCAAACATCGGAGCTTCCATTGTCAAATTGGATTGCATTCACGATAATGTTGCCCATCGCGTCCAAATTGACAGTAAGGTCCTTGCAAAATATGGCGGGAGGTGAATTGTTTACAACGTTCACGGTGGCCGTACAGGTGTTCATGTTACCATTGGCATCAGTTACTTTCAGCGTAACGGTTTGCGTTGTACCCACATGCGTACAATTGAAAGTAGCATTGGTAAGCGTCAGCGTCAACATATTGGCAGGTGTACAGTTGTCAAAGCTACCATTGTTTACCTGCGAGGGCATCAAGGTAGTCGTACCTGTCGGCGGAATTGACACTTGGATAGTACCAGCTTGGCAAACCGCAGTCGGTGCCACGTTGTCCACTATATTAAGTGCCGTAGAACCAAATCCCAGATTGCCGCAAGGATCGGCAGTAGAGAAAAACACAGTATAAGCACCTGCTGGATAAATGCCACTTGGGTTTAGTCCAGGGCCGCTGTTTACAGTCAGGCCAGTTATATTGTTCACTACTTCGAAAGAAGCGGTGATGAAACTACCACCAGCACAGTTGTCAGTAACTGTTACCGTTGGGAAAATCACACTGGTCTGGCAATTAGGGCCTGCCGGAAGGTTGACAGTGGCCGGTGCTGTAACTACTGGGCCTGAGTTGTCCACAACTGTAATGGTATGAACATAAGGAGTGGCAGTATTGCCACAGTCGTCTACGGCCGAGTAAGTCCGTGTGATGGTATAGCTGTAGAATGCGCAAAAAGCTGGGTTAAGTATCCTTGTGGTTGTTTCCGTAAGGGTCGGCGTTGGGCTGCTGTCGCAGTTGTCAGTTGCGCAATGGGCTATCGCTACTGGTACTGCGTTGTTGCAGTTGATGGTGACGTTGGTTGGGCCAGAACCCAATGGGGCACCGCCGCAGTCCCAGTCAATCATAGGTGCCTGCGTGTCGTTGACGACAATACTTTGCACACAAGAAGAAGTCAAGCCAGCATACTCTGCCGTCCATGTACGGGCGATGCCATTGCCAGTACAGCCATTAGCGACGTCACAGTAAGTGATGGACGCTGGAGGATATGGCGCAACGCAATCAAACCCTCCCTGTGCCAGGTTGCCGCCGCAGTTGTCGATTGCGGAAGCAAAACCGGTGACTGCCGGAGCCGTGTTGGCTGGACAGGTGTTGAAGGTATAAGTTGGCGGACAGGTGATGGCCGGTGGCAAGTTGTCAACTACCAGAACAGGAGTTACACAGGTATTGGTGTTGCCAGCCAAATCAGTTACGGTCAATGTTACAAACACGATTCCGAGGTTGGAACAATTGACAGAACTAGGCGAAACGGCCAACGTCACTGCACCGCAATTGTCCGAACTTCCGGCATCAATGTCGGTAGGGTCAATGGAAGCATTGCCAGAGCCACCGAGGGCAATGGTGAACGCTCCTTCGCAAATTGCAGTCGGCGGAGTGTTGTCCGGGTTGCATTGTGCCATGGCTGTCTGAAAGGAAAAGCAACACAGTAGTAGTATTGCCACTGTAGCTGCGAACCCAGTTTTCAATCTATTTGGCAAGGGGGAAGCCTTGAAAACTTGTCCGTGGGATGAATAGCGGTTCCAAAATCCCGCTTGAGTGTTAAAATTTAGCATAGTAGTAGGCTTAGTTTAGTTAATTAAAATATTTGCCTTGGGGTCAGGGATGAACCCGTCCGCATGTAGAAAATCCAAACTTGATGGGCAAAAATGGTGGAATGGAATAGACCAAACAAACCAAAATGCCATGAGTGAGATACTCGTTCGTTATTTTTTGAAATCGGGAAACAGTCAGATATGTAGCTCGGTACTACTTCTTCAAATAGTGGTGCGGGAGGACCGTCCAACAACTGGTAAGATGTGTATTCGTTGTAAATCGGTTTAAGGTAACGTTGGTTTCTATGTTCAGCGCATTATTGTAACGTCTCGGGCAGTGGATTCAGACAGGCTGCCCTTAGTCAATGTTCACGGGAGCTCGAAATTTTCGAACTTGTATTATTTCACGATGCAAAAGTAAACCAAGTTTTTCCATGAAACATCCCTATGTTTAGGTATTATTAAATTACTTTCAACTAAAATTAGTTAAAAAATAATTCATCACAACCTATTGAATGTCAGCGATTTAAAGAATTACATTATTCCAAAAAGACATTCATAGACAAACCTTCATGCCTGCAAGCGCCTCCGAAAGCTACCTACTTTTTTAGTTTAAGCACCGCTCATTCGCTGCAACCAATGCCTTTCATTTCGTCACAGAAAGACGGTTCTTTCGTTCTACGGTAATTTTGAAAAAAGGATTACTTTCACCACGATTATTTTCTCGTTTTTCACAAATCACACTAAAACCTATGGATTTCGGTTCCCCAGGACACGAATTGGCACTGAAACAGTACATCATCTCCCTGATTGTACAGGAAGCGCAGGCTGACCAGCATTTCTCCATCCTTGAAAAGAAATACCTCGCTTTCGCCACCAAAACCCTTGGACTTTCAGAAGCCGAGGTGGCAGCCATCCGGCTCGACCCCGCCACCTACGAAATCGCTCCACCACCAAACGAGCAAGCTCGCATGAACGTGCTCTACTTTCTCCTCTTCATGATGCGGTCCGACCCAAGCATCAGCACCCCAGAAGAAATCATGTGCCACCACATCGGGTTCCGGCTTGGGTTCCGGCGAGAGATGATATCCGACCTTATCAATGTCATGCGGGACTGCCTCGACAAGGAAATTCCGCCCAACGCCATGGTCGAGCGCATCAGGGCTTACTTGAACTGAGCCCGTGATACCCCTCCTTCCTCTATCTGAAATCAATTCAACGAACCGAAAACAACAAATGCAACGCAGACCCTTTTTGAAGAATAGCGCCTTGGCAGGCTTTTCCCTGCTCACTCAAGGCTTGCTTCGCAAAAATTCGCCGAGCCAAATATTTGGACAAAACGAAAAAAAGTACACCTTCGACCAAAATTGGGTGAAGGCAACGCCCGCCAGCCTGCCCGTAAAGGACTGCCACGAAATGGTGCAGGCCAGCCAAGGCCAAATCCTCTTGCTCACCAACGAAACCCGCAACAACGTCATCAGCTTCGACAAGTCGGGCAGGGTGCTTGGCTCGGCTGCACACCACTTTTCAGGTGGGCATGGCCTGACTTTAGCAGGTGAAGGCTCCGACCAGGTGCTTTTCATCACCGATACGGAGCTGAACCAAGTGTTCAAAACGGATTTGAGCGGCAACGCCATCCAATCTTGGCAATGCCCAATGGACACGGGCCTTTACGAAAACGCCAAGCAGTTCGTGCCCACCGAAACGACGGTGCTTCCAAACGGCGAATTTTACGTGGCAGACGGCTACGGCGCACAGCACATCCTTCACTACGGCGCAGACGGGCTGCTCAAAAACAGCTTCGGGGGCCGGGGCGAGGGCGACCACCACCTCGACAACGCCCACGGCATCTGCGTTGACAACCGAAACGGCACCCCTACCCTGCTCGTCACCGACCGCACCCGCTGTTGCTTCAAGCGCTTCACGCTGGCTGGCGACTACCTTGAAAAAATCGAGCTGCCGGGCGCCTGTGTTTGCAGGCCGGTCATCCGGGGGCAGTACCTTTACGCTGCCGTGCTCCGCTCGCCGCACATGGGCACCGACGGTACGGGCTTCGTCATCATTTTGAACAAGGAAAACAAAGTCGTCTCGGTTATTGGTGGGACGGAAGCAGCGTACAACCCCGATGGGAGCTTGCAGCCGTTCTACCAAACCATCCAGCTTTTCAAGCATCCGCACGATGTGCTGGTGGACGACGAGGAAAATCTTTACGTTTGCCAGTGGAATTCCGGGCAGGCATACCCGTACAAGTTCACGCCATTGGGGTAAGCCCCGAAGCCTTTTTTATGGTTAAACAATCGCTACTTTTTGGGTTGACATTATTTCTTGGGCAAATGACCGCTCAAGACCTCCAACTGGCCCCACCGCAGACGCCAAATTCCCGTGTTTTTGCCACAAAAGAAACGACCGTTAGCTTTGACTTCCGGCTGGAAGGTGCCGAAATCCATTTCACCACCGATGGTTCCGAGCCTACAACGCAGTCGAGCATTTATTCCAACCCATTGAAAACCAAGGGCTTAGAAACCTTAAAAGCCAAGGCGTTCAAGTCAGGCTTTCTGCCCTCCGAAACCACCACCGTGCAATTGTTGCCTTTATTCAGCTCGCAATTTGACAGCATCGCCCTATCGCCCGCTCCTAAAAAATACTTGGGCGACGGATGGAAAACGCTCTGCGACGGGAAGTTGGGCGACGGCAATTTTCACCAAAAATGGTTGGGCTTCGAATCGAAAGAGATTGAGTTGCAGCTTTTTTTCACCCAAAAAAAGCCGATTTCACAAGTCTCAGTTGGACTTTTGCGACAGCAAGGTGCATGGATTTTCTTGCCAGCCGCTATTGAAATTTATGATGAGAAAGGGCGACGATTGGCGGGCCAAACTCTGCCGCAAGAAGCCAACGAACTGCCTACTGCCCAAGAAATCATCCCTTTGAACTTGCCTAAGCGTCGCTATAAATTCCTGAAAATCAAACTGATAGCATTGCCAACATTGCCTACCTGGCATCCAGGAAAGGGCAACAACGGCTGGATGTTTTTGGACGAAATCATGGCTCGGTAGGCAATGTGGTCGCCAAATTCATTTGTCTGACCGAATGAACCACAGTGAGCAATTAGCCAATTTTAATAGCTTCTGAACCAGTGTTTTTTAAATTGATTCAATTTGCAAATACTGGCTAAACGGTCTGCCAAACAAGTTTGGCGACCACATTGGCGCAAGAAAATTGGAAATTATTTGAGTTCTTGCGCCGCTCAACCCCTCAAGCCCTCAAATCCTCAAACCCTTCTTCATGAAAGGACTAACTCGTAGGGCGATAACCGCCGTCATTTTTGTGATAGTAATGATGACTGGCCTTTTCCTCGGCAGGATGTCGTTTTTCCTGCTTTTTGCCATCATCACCACCCTCTGCCTGTGGGAGTACCTCAACCTGGTGCTCCACCACAACACCCGGCGGGATTGGATTCGCATCTTTTTGGGAGTGGCTTTTGGGCTAACACCTTTCGTGTTGGCCGCCATCATGCACTTCGCACTGGCAGACAACGACCAGTTCGTCATCATAACCTCGGTACTTTTTTTCCCACTCATTTTTCTGGCGTTCATTTACGAGCTGTTCGCTGGTTCCGAAAATCCCTTCCAGAACGTGGCCTTCATTGTCTTGGGCATGGTGTACATCGGGGCACCGTTCTCGCTGCTGAACTTCATCGCCTTCAATGGCGAAGGCTTCAACGTCTGGCCCATTTTTGGACTGCTCCTACTCACCTGGATGAACGATACCGGTGCCTACCTCATCGGCTCTTGGCTCGGCAAGACGCCCCTGCTGCCCCGAATTTCACCCAAAAAAACCTGGGAGGGCACCCTTGGCGGCGTGGCCGTTACGTTTGGGGTGGCCTACCTGTTTTGCACCATCTCCGGCGAGCTTCGGCTGTTTGACTGGATGGCGCTGGCCCTCATCGTCTCGGTCTTCGGCCCCATCGGCGACCTCATCGAATCCATGCTAAAACGGAGCATCGGTGCAAAGGACTCCGGCACGCTACTCCCCGGCCACGGCGGCGTCCTCGACCGGTTCGATGCCTTCATTTTCCTGCTACCGTTCGCTGCAGCTTACCTTTTATACATAAGGTGAGGGTTTGAGAGGTTGAGGGTTTGAGGGGGTGAGAGATTGAGGGGGTGAGGGGGTGAGGGGGTGAGGCAAGGTCCAGAAGGAATTTTTTACTGAAAAAACTCAAAAGCTATGAGCAACGTACATCAATTTGAAAGACTCGATTGCTGGAAGGCCGCTCGAATATTGGTAAAAGCCATCTTTCAAGTTTGCGAAAACGGACATTTGTCAAAAGATTGGGACACTCGGTCACAACTAAAGCGGGCGGCGGTTTCCATCATGAACAATAGCGCAGAAGGATATGGAAGGTTTTCGGACGCCGATACCACCCGTTTTTTGGATATGGCAAAAGCCTCTGGCAACGAAGTCAAAAGCATGTTGTATTTGTTGGATGACGTGGGCTATTGCACCCCAGAAAATTTGTCAGTCCTCCATAAATTGACAGATGATGCCGTAAATTTAACCGGCGGTTACCTCCGATACATCAACAAACGGAGGAGTAGTTGAGGGGTTGAGAATTTGAGAATTTGAGAGATTGAGGAGGTGAGAGTTTGAGGTAGCCCCTGCATCAAACCCTCACCCCCTCAATCTCTCAAATTCTCAGGGGGTCCCCTCTCAAATCCTCAACCTCTCAAATCCTCAAACCCTCGTACTCATGCGCGAAACCATTTTCATCGAGCAAAACCAGCAGAAATGGCAGGAGTTCGAGCAACTGCTGGAAGGCAAGGTCAGCGACCCGGAGAAGCTCAACGAGCTGTTCGTGCAGGTGACGGACGACCTCTCGTTTGCCCGCACGTTTTACCCCAACCGCTCCGTTAGGGTCTATCTCAACGGGCTGGCGCAAAAGATTTTCTTCAACATTTACAAAAACAAAAAATCGAGGCGCAGCAATTTCGTAGAGTTCTGGACCAACGACCTGCCCCGGCTCATCTACGATGCCCGCTTCGACCTGCGGCTCTCGCTCTTCATCTTCACCCTGGCCATGGCCATCGGCATGTTGTCGTGCTGGGCCGAACCGGACTTCCTGCGCACCATCCTCGGCGACTCCTACGTGGAAATGACCGAGGAGAATATAAAATCTGGCGACCCCATGGCCGTGTACAAAGAGGCCGGGGCGTTCAACATGTTCCTCGGCATCACCATGAACAACATCTTGGTGGCGTTCCGCACCTTTATCATGGGCATTTTTTACGGCATCGGCACCATCGGCATACTGCTCTACAACGGCGTCATGCTCGGCGCTTTCCAGTATTTTTTCATTGAAAAAGACCTGTTCCAGGAGTCGTTCTTGGCTGTTTGGCTGCACGGGTCGTTCGAGATTTCGAGCATCGTCATCGCTGGGGCAGCGGGACTGACGATGGGACGGGGCATTGTCTTTCCCGGCACGTTTTCCCGGGAGCGGTCGTTCCAACTGGCGGCCCGGCGGGGCATGAGCCTGATGGTGGGCGTGGTGCCGCTGTTCATCTTCGCCGGGTTCACCGAGAGCTACCTCACCCGCCACACCGAAGCGCCCGACTGGCTGCGAGGGCTTTTTATTTTCATTTGCTTCGCAATCGTGGCTTTTTACTTCGCAATTTTTCCCCAATGGAAAGCCCGCAAGGGCCAGTTCAAAACCGAGGACACCCGCCTGACGCCCGACCTGGAGCGGCGGGTGGACTTCACGCAACTGAAAACCACTGGAGAACTGTTCACCGACGCCCTTATTTTTTTCCGCAAATGCCTCCGGCCAATCGGGCTGGCAGCCTTGGTGGGCTGTGCGGTGTTTTGCGCCGGGGCCTTCCTGCTGGCCGAAGTCAAGCCCGCCGAACTATTCAGCTACCAGTCAGACCTGTTCGGCGTGGTGCAGGCCGTGCCCAGTTTTTTCAAGAACCCCGGCAACCCGTGGCTGTTCCCGTTTGCCGTGGTGGCGCTCAACCTCGTGGCCTTCACCACTCAGTATTTCCTCAAGCGCTGGCGCAACCGGACGCCCGATGGCACTGAACCCGAAGCCGACACGCCCGAAACCAGCCTCGCAAGCATCGGCTCCGGCTTCCTGAAAACGATGGTGGCGGTGACGGTTTTTAGCCTGATTTTCCTGCTGCCCGGCTGGGCGGCCATGCTGTTGATGATGTTCCTGTTCCCGATTTTTTTCCTTTGGACGCAGGTCATTATTTTCGAGGGCGGCAATATTTTCGCCAGCATCGCCCGCACTGGCAACCTGATGGTGACGCAGTTCGGGCAGATGCTCGGCCTGTACCTCACCCAACTGCTCTGCGGCGCCCTGTTCTTCCTCATCCTCGACACGGGGCTGCTCTGGTTCCTGCTCGACATCCTCAGCATGAACTTTTACCTCTCGGCGGAAGGCACCCAGGTCTTTGAAGCGGTGGCCGTCACCGGCATCTCGGTCTTCGTGCTGCTGCTCATTTTTAGCCTCTGGGCAGCGGGCAGCGGCCTGCAATACTTCTCCATCCTCGAAGCGAACGAAGCGTTTTTCTTGAAAAAAAGGCTGGAAATGATCGGGAAACGGGAGCGGATTCGGGGGCTGGAGAGGGAGGGGTGAAGTACATTCAAGTGGACTATCAATTTGAACTCCAAATTTTACTGCTATACTGCGCACTAATAGGTTTTGTGCAAATCGCATCATGCCCTCCTCGCCGCCTTCGGCGGCTCGTCGGGGGAGGGGGTTTGGGGCGTTCCGCCCCAAACCCCTGTTTGCACAAACCCTATTAGCGCACAGTATAACTATTTAAAACAAACCTTTCACCGCACCCCATATTACATTACACATCAAGCATATCGGAATTAAGGCCGCTGCCTAAGTATTTACAGTTTCACAGACATTGCGGACTATTGAAAAAGAAAAACCTTCAAAAAGCTTATCTAATTTTAAAATGCCTACAATTATGATGACATCTATAATGCCTCCTAAAAGAAGGCCTAACCATTTTCCATTTCGCTGTTGCTTGGTTATTATCCTGTCAATTTCTGCAATTTGCTTTGATACTTGCCGATTGTTTAGTTTGTCGAGCCATACTATATTTTCTAAATGTTGATCATCTACTTTTTGCGCTATATACGACAGAAATTTACCTTCCTGTTCTTGTCCATTTTTAAGTACTATTTGAATATGACTGCCCTTGGGCAAAGAGGGGACTTGTTCGCTGGAGATTTCCAATCTTTCAATTTCCTTGGAATCCGATAAAGCGCCTATTCCAAAGCCGACAAGACTGCACCCGCTGCCAGCAAGCACAAATAATCCAACGAGAAGGGCAAACATGAGTTGTTTAATTAGTTTCATTTTTCAAAATTTAAATAATGCTTGTGAGCGTTAATAATTGATTACTCCCCCCTCAACAACCCGGCTAGCCGCTTGAGTATCCTGCACCGGGAGCTTTTCAGCGAGTCAGTGGAGCGGTGCGGAGACAGCCCGTCCCGTACAATTTCCTCATCCCTCAGGTCATTGAAATACTTGAGTCGGATGACCAGTTGGCAAGGTTCGCTCAACCTTGAAAGTGCAGCTTCAACTTGGTTTTTCAAATCATTTTGGGATAAATAAGCTTCGACTTCCGGCTGTTGGAAAGGTGCAATTTCTTCATTAAGCTCAAGGCAGTTCATCCGCTTTTTTCGGCAAAAGTTGCGGAGCAAATTGTCCGCAACGCGCTGCGCAAAGCACATTGGACTGACCCCGAAGAAACTGTACGAGCCGTCGCATATTTTGCGGAGCACCAAAACGGCGGCATCGTTGGCGAGTTCCTCCAGGTCTTCTGCGGAGGCTGCCATCTTGTATCTCTTGAGCTGTAAATGGAGCTTGACCCCCTCGCACAAATATCTCACAGCCGCTGAATCATGAATCCTCAACTGGTGGTATATGAAGGCAGGCTCGACTTGGTTATCCAACCGCCTACTGGGTGTGTTTATCGCGCAGCTTTTTTTCATTTTAACCCGCTGTTTCTATGAGTTTCATCGAATGTTCAATTTTTATAGCCTGGCTTTGGAGTCCGCTCAAGGTCTGCCTGACGGCTTCTTTGGCGGGCGTTACGGTGTAACCAAGTTCGTACTTTGCTTTTTGGCAGGAGATAATGGCATTGGTCGTGAATTTCTTCGCAATGAAAGTGGTAATGAAAGGTTTTCTGCCTGTTATTTTTGAGCGGAATCCTTCTACCCACCCCACTGTCCACAGGAGCGGATACGGGACACGGGTGAGGTTGAAGTGCCTCCCTGTAAGTTCTTCTACGAATTTGAAAAGCTTGAAATAGCTGAGGTTTTCGCCGCCGAGGATATAGCTTTCACCGTTCCTACCCCTTTCCATTGCTTGGATCATCCCGTTTACCACGTCATGGACAAAAGCATAATTCGCGATGGTTTTACCGTTGCCCGGCACGATTCGCCAAGTGCCGTTCAGCATCCCCTCGATAATGCCCGTGATGCTGTTGCCATCGCTCTTGATGCCCGGGCCGAAAACCCTGGAAAAATAAACGAAGACCACCTCCAGCCCGTAGTCAAGGTATTTTTTGCTGACTTCGACTTGCCGGAATTTCGACACCTCGTATGGATCGGTTAGGTTGGCGCCATTATCCGTTCTTTCATCAAGGATTTGGCCCTGATGGGACAATCCGAAGACACCGCAAGAAGAAACAACCACCACCCGCCTTACCCCTTTGCGAAGGCATGTATTGAGCAAAGTATCAGTGCCAACGACGTTCACATCATGAAAAACATTCGGGTCTTTTGCCCAAAAACCCACCAAAGAAGCGAGATGGAAAACCGTATCGCAACCTTCCAGGGCCGGTTCAAGGGTCTCGGCTTGGCGAACGTCACCATAGAAGACGTTCACTGGCAGATAGTCGAGCGAATGGGCGTCGGTGCCTTTCAGCATTAGTGCATTCACTTCGTATCCCCTGTTCAAGAGTTCCTCCGCAAGATGATTGCCGATATATCCGTTTGCACCTGTGATAAGCGTTTTCATTAATTTTGATTTTTAAATGAATAATAAGCGGTCTAATCCGATGTCGTTTTCGGCTCATGACGTTTCAGGTTGAAAAGCAATTATGCAGAACTCCGCCTATATAAACTTTTGCCCCCTCCTCGCCGCCTTCGGCAGCTCGTCGGGAGGAGAGGGTTCTTGGGGGCGTTCCGCCCCCAAACCCCCTATTTTTCACGCTGAAACGTCATGAGCCTCGTTTTCAATCCTTCAACACCATTTCAACGGTTGTTAACCCGACATCCACGTTCATGCTATTTAGTACTTGGTTTTGATAATAATAGATGGACTTTCGCCCCCTTGAATTCTGTTTTTCATAGACGTTGGTCGCCGATTTTTTTATCGAATGAAATCCTCCATATTCTTCCGAATAAGCTGATGCAAAACCACTTGGCTCACCGAAAATCATCATGGCCGCCGAATATCGAATGGGGCCGTCGAAGGTGGCTTTCAGTTTGGCATCCTTGCGGAATTGGTATTTATTGCCGACCCTTTTGGTAGTGGTGGTAACATAAGGCCTGCCGTTCAGGGTAATATCCACTTTCGAATATTCCAGTTCATTGCTTATATAAGTGGACTGGACATTGAAGTTCATCCGCACCTCAGCGATGACTTTCACCTTGATATCCATGTTGTTATAATAAATGGTATTATCACCGTCAACGGTCTTCAGGGCGGTAAACTCCCCAACGGAACCGCCATTGTGCAATATGTTAAACCGAATGGCATCCTCTGACTTCGAATTATACCTTGCAGCAATAGGTTTTCCCGAAAAATCGGGACAGGTCGTGGAAACAGGGGTTTGGGGCGGAACGCCCCAAGTTTCTCCTTCCCCTGACGAGCCGCCGAAGGCGGCGAGGAAGGGCAAAACGTGGTTTGCACAAAACCTATTGCCGTTGGGTATAATTAACGGCAGCAGCATGAAACATTGGAATAGCATAGGACTCCACATCGCTTAAATTTTTAGGTTTGGGGAGGCTCATTTCTGAGCTTCCCCTATTGTTTTCATTCCTTTTTTGAAAGAAAAATCCACGACCCATGGGGCCAGCATTTGTAGCCAATAATATGCTTTGCCCTTTAGCCCCACGATTTTCTTGAAACTTCGGCTTTTGATGGCTTCGATTACGGTACGTGCCGTGTCGGCGGGCGTGTCAACAAACATGCTGTCGTGCATTTGCAGGTTTGTCCAGGAGCCGTCGGCATGGAGCACTTTCTTCCCTGGGTCGTTCTTCGTCATGCCCACGTAAACGATGCCCACATGTACGCCATACATCGCTGTTTCTACCCTCAATGTCTCTGCCAAAGCCGTCAACGCCATTTTCGACATGCAATAAGGTGCGGCGTTTGGCATTCCCCTCAGCCCGGCCAGCGACGAGATAAAAACCACGCTCCCCCTACTGGTTTTCAAGTGGGGCATTGCTTCCAAGGTAGGGTACACGGCTCCCAAAATATTGCTGTTAAATACTTGTTGAAAGACCATGGGGTTAATGTTTTCAAAATGCCCCCTTGCCCCCACGCCCACGTTGTTTACCAGGATATCAATCCCGCCAAATTCGGCTTTGGCATACGCCATAAGTTCCTTGCAATCATCAGTTTTCGATACATCGCCATTAAAAGCGGAAACAGCATATCCAGCGTGTTTAAATTCCGATAAAGTAGCCTCCAATTTATCCACGCTCCGGCCATTGATGATTACACTTGCTCCGTTCATGGCCAAATGCTGGGCGATGGATTTTCCAATCCCCATTGATGAACCTGTAACGATAGCCGTTTTTCCTTCTAATTTCATGTGGAAAAATGATTTTAGTGGTTACCAAAATATGGGGTGATTTTTAAAGGCTAATTTATGTAGCAAACCTACACGCCTCCTCTCCTCCCTCCAAAGACAAATAATTCCATTTGCCACAAAAACAAGCGGTACATTGTGCGTCAATTTTATCCTAAACGCCTGTCTAACTGTGGTTTATGAAAAACAATACGCCATGAAAACAGCAAGCCTTCAACCCCCTAAAATGGCACGGATACTGGCCATTTTGACCCCAGAAGAATTCAAATCACTTGGCTTATGGCTGCAATCGCCCTGGGCCAACACCAACAAAAAGCTGGTATCGCTGTACACTATCGTGCAGAAATACCATCCCGATTTTAGCGAAAAAGCAATGGACAAGGCGCAGTTGTTCAAAAAACTCTATCCCACCAAGGCTTTCGACGATAAATGGATGCGCAACCTGATGGCGGCCATGTGCAGGCAGGTGGAGCAGTTCTTGGTTCACCAACGCTTGGAAAGCGACAAAATCCTTTCTGCGCAACTACTGGGACGGGAATACCTGGAAAGGCACGAGGGCGATTGGCACGAAAAACAAGTAGGCGAACTCATCAATAGTTTAGAGGCCAAAAAAGCCAAGGAAACTGAAGACTTCCTACTGTTGGCGCTGCTCCACAGCGAACTTTATGAGCGGCCCGAACATACCCAACGCAAGTCCAGTCATGCGGCGCTGCTGACTGCCGACCACTACCTCGACTGTTTTTACGGCCTTAAGAAATGGCGGTTCGCCACCGAAATGAACGAGCGGCAACTGATTTTGCCAGAAGGCACTCCACCGACTTGGAACATCTCCCAATTGGAGCATCTGACCCAACACCTTGAAATCCCGGCGCTGAGGATTTATAAAGAACGGCTGGACTTAACCCAATCCACTTCCATGGAAGGATACCTCCATTTAAAAAATGAGGTTTTTACTAGGTTTGAATCCTTGTCCGTTAAGGACCAGCAGCTATTGCTATTTTATTTGATAAACACGGGCATCCAATTGTGGCTAAAGGGTTTTGTCCAAATCATGGGCGAGCTGCTGGAACTGTACAAAACGGGATTAAAGGAAGGCTTGCTGGTCTATTTTGATAGGTTGTCAGAAACAACGTATTCTAATATAGTGACCATTGGTAACAGCCTTCAACAGTTCGTATTTGTGAGAGATTTTGTCAACGAATATTCGGACAAACTGGCTCCTGAAATGCAGGAAGATGGGCGGGTATGGGCAACTGCACATGCCTTTTTTAAACAGCAAGATTTTGAGGAATCCATCACCCTGCTTTCCACTCACAGTTTTACAAGCCACTCTTTTTCCTTATTAGGAAAGATTCTCCTGATGGAATCCTATTATGAAGCCTGCAAAAATGATGACTCCTACTTCTTGTTTCTGCTGGATTTTGGCGAAGCTTTCAAAAAACAAATACACCGTGACCAATTGCTTTCCGAAGGAAGGAAAGCAGCCTACCTGAACTTCGTAAAATATACTACCATTTTGTTGAAAATAAGGATTGAAAAAAAATGGGACGGAAAATGGTTGGAAACTTTCGAGGAACAAATCAACCGGGAAGAATTCATGCAGGGCAAGCAGTGGATTATGGGAAAACTGGGAGAAATAAAAGATGGGCTGCCAAGCTGACAGCCCACCTCACTACTCAATTGGCAATAAGCTCCTCGATGACAATCCAGCCGCCCGTGGTAGAGCCACAATCAATCGCAAACGAGAAATCGTAAGTGCCTGACGGCAATCCACTGAACGAAATCTCGGAATCATCTGTGGTAAACACTTGGCTTCTGAAATCATCATCCTGCCGGTAGTATTTCACCAAATACTGGCTGCAGCCTCCCATGCAATCGCTCCAGTCGAAGGCAATGCTGCCACCCGATTTGGAAGTGATTGATAGGTTGGCGGGTTCCGGGCAGGTTTGGCCGTTCTCTGCGGCATTGGCAAAGCTCAACAGCGCTGGGGCTGCGGCAAGCATCATTAAAACAAGCATCTTAGTCATAGCACAAATAGTTTAATTAGGTGAAGAAATGCCCCACGCTCACCGACAGGCAAAAGCTGGCCAGGCCCCCGACGGGTCGGGTGGGCGGTGCGGGGCGTGATTTTTTTTGGTTTGGTGTTGTTTTCTTGAGAGTTGAAGTAAGCTTGGGTTAAATCATGCTGCCTGTGCTATCGTAAATTTTTAGAAGCGCAAAACAGCGGCATCTTGACTAGTTCTTCTATCAAGCCCGATGACTTGTATTTTGAGAAAAAAGTCAAAATTGGGTTCAGTCCATTTACTGGTCAGCGTTCATTTGCCCACCAGCAGGTTGGTCGGTTCGCCGTACCTCGTGACCGTGGCGTAGCGGGGCACCGTGATTTTGAAGGTCATTTCGTTGGCCGGTTTCATGCCGTTGACTTGCACGGGGAGGAGCTGGCCGGGCATGTTCAGCACGAGGTTGGCGGCATTGCCGAAGGCTTCCACTTTGAAAAACCCCATCGTTGCCAGCGACTTCAACTGTGCCCGGTTGAGGTTGCTCTGCATCACTTGGATTTCCACTTTCAGGTAGTCATTGGCCCATTGGGCGACTTCGATGGCGGCATCAACGTGCAGGGTGATTTGGGTAGCACCGGTGGAGGCCACGTCCGAAACTAGGTGGAGCAGTGGGCTATCCTGTGCAGCGTTGCGGGTGGTCAGCAAACTGATGAATGCGGTTGCGAGCAGGAAGGTGTGCTTTTTCATGACGATGAGTTTTTAGTGTGAAATTTTTAGCGGGAGCCTGTTTCCGTTCGATGAAGCAAAGGTGCGGGCATACCCCACCGAGCAGCACGCACCATTGTTTCAAAGGCATGGAGCATTGTTGCGGGCAGCAAAAAATCTTCTGGACTATTGTTGCAGGCAGGTAGGAAAAGTAGTGGCAAGTTTTTGAAAATCAATCACTTACGTGTCTCACTCGGCGGGGTGCCGAATTCTTCCGTGAATGTTCTTGAAAAATAATTTGGGTCACGGAAACCCACTTCGTAAGCGATTTCGGAGACGGTGAGGTCGGTAGTTTGGAGCAGTTCCTTCGCCCGTTGCAGGCGGATGGAGCGGATGAAATGCGTGGCTGACATGCCCGTGAGCGCCGTGAGCTTGCGGTGCAACTGTGCCCGGCTCATGGTCAGCACCCGGCACAGCCGATGGATGTCGAAATCTTCGTCTGCAAAGTGTTTTTCAACCGCAGCCTTGGCTTTTTTCAGGAATGCATCCTCAATCTGGATGTCGAGTTCGGGGGCAGTCTCGCCCCCAGACATGGCGGGCATTTTTGAAAAATAGCTAATCAGCCTCCGCCGGAGTTCCACCGATTTTTTCAACTGAATAAAAAGCTCTTCTTGGTTGAACGGCTTCTGCAGGTAGGCATCTGCGCCCCGCCGGAGGCCCTCGATGCGGTCGGCCACGGTGGCTTTTGCCGTGAGCAAAATGATGGGGATATGGCTCGTGCGCTCGTCGTTCTTGAGGAAGTCGCAGACCTCCAGCCCGTCCTTTTCGGGCATCATCACATCGGAGATGATGACGTCGGGGAGCAGTTCCAGGGCCTTTTCAATCCCACGTTTACCATCGTAGGCCACGGCCACGATATACGCTGGTTCGAGGAGCATTTGCAAGTACCGAACGATGTCGGCGCTGTCGTCAATGACCAAACATATCGGCTTCTCGTCCTCCTCTGCCGATATCCGAATATTGGACTGCACAACAGGCATAAAAAACTGGTTGGCAGCGGGTTCGGCCAATGGTTTTGGCAGGTCGGGGAGGTCCGATTGCTGGGCATCGTTGGTGATGGGCAATTGGATGGTGAAGCTGGAGCCAACGCCCACCTCGCTTTCGGCGGCAATGTTGCCGGACATGAGTTCGACGAGTTCTTTGGTGAGCGCCAAACCAATGCCGGAGCCACCTGCGGGATTGCCTGTATCCTTGGCGGTGAAGAACCGGTCGAAGATATGCGGCAGTGCCTCCTCAGCAATTCCCGCTCCGTTGTCTTGCACTTTTATGGTTAAAAAACCCTCCGATGTCTGGCTAACTCTCACCGTGATTTCGCCGCCAGGCGGCGTGAACTTGATGGCGTTGGAAAGCAGGTTGGTCATTACGTCTTGCAGTTTTTCCGCATCAAGGTCCATGTCGAGTTGGTCAATTTCACTGAGGAAACGCAGCCGGATGTCCTTTGAGGTGGCAAAGGAATGGAACGAATCCACGAGGTAGCGCAGGTAGTCGGCGGCATCCGCTTGGTGCATGTTCAGTGCCAGCTTGCCGGACTGCGCCTTCGACAAATCGAGCAGTTGGTTGATGAGCCGCAGCAGTTGTTCGCCGTTGCGGCGTATCAGCTCGACCTTGTCTTTTTGGCTGCTGACGGTCTGTTGCCCGACTGTACCAAGTTGCTCCGCCATGCCCAAAATAACGGTCAGCGGCGTGCGGAACTCGTGGGTGATATTGGTGTAAAATTTTGACTTGAACTCATCCAAGCTCTTGAATGTCAAGGCTTTGCGTTTTTCTTTATGCAAAAAACTCATCCGAAACCCGATGCCAAGCGTGAACAGCGCCACCTCCCCAATGACCCCGATTTGGGTGAACGAAAACCGCAGCCCCACACCTTTCACCACGTAAATTGCATTGAGCACCACGCCCGTCACGAAAAAGGCCATGCCACCTGAGAGAAAAAAGCCCCTGCGGTCCAGTTTTCCAAAAATCCACCGCAATAAAACGATAATGCCGAGGTATTGGCACACAAGGAAAAGTGCCGTGATGTTGTCGGTCAACCTGACGTTCATGGTCGTTGCGTAAAGCCAAATCACCAGCAAGGCGAAGCCCAGCCTGAACCAGACGAAAATCCGAAAACGGCGGTCCCATTCCGGTTTCGACTTTTTCATCACCATAAAATAACGGATGAACTGGAGGCAAGCTATGTCCATGAGGCAGAGCGCTGCGTACACCACGTACTGGAGCAGGTGTGGCCGATCACGGAGCCAGAGCAAGTCGGGCATGACGTTGAAAAACTCCATCAGGTAGATAAAAATGCCGGCCTGAAACAGCGCATGCCAGAGGAATACCCGGTCGAGGGTGGAGGAGTAGAGCAGCAGGTTGAGCAGGATGTACGACAGCAAAAAACCGAGGAAAGCCCAGTCGGCACGGGTATTTCGGACGTATTGCCGGGACTGGTAAAAATCGGACTTGGCCAGTTTTACTTGAATGTACGGCGGCTTTTGGTTGATGACTTTGACCTTGGCGTACAGCGTCGTTGCACTGTCCATGGGTAGGGTGAATGCTACCCGTTCGGCTTGGCGGTTGCCGTTGGTGAAATCCTTTTTGTTGGCGGGCGTCAAAAAACCAGTGAAGGACGTTCGCCTCGCCCGGCCCAGGTCGTCCACATCGTACACCTCCGTGAAATTGCTCCGGCCCGTGTACAGCACCCAGTCTTTGATGGGCTGGTCAAGGTTGTTTTGCAGCCTGAGCCGCCACCAATAAACCTTGTTGGGGTCGAGCAAAACAAGCCCTCCCTGAGTATTTATCGGGTACTTTTTTTCGAATTCTTTGTAGGGCAAAAACCCGCCGGACCAAGCCTGGCCGGACAAGTCGGCAAGGCTCAGTTCATCGTTTGGAAGCTCGGCGACTTCGAGGTATTCGTTCAGCAGCCACTCGTCCGCCTGTCCCTGGATGGGAAATACTTGCTGCTGGCAAATGGCACAATTTGCCAAAACCAAAGAAAACACGACGATGCACAGGGTGGGTAAATTGTTCCATTTCATAGGGATGGATGTTGTGCGTGGCAATGTACGAATTAGGACTAAAATGAAGCGACCAACTCGAAACTCAAAGTATTGCCCAACCTTTGATGTAGCAAAATAGAAGTAAGTAAACAATTGGAGCCAATTATTTTGACATCAAGGTAACTGATAGATGAATTGGATATTCACATCTTGGGGGTAATGAAGTAGTGTCCCTATTTTGCCCATTAAATAGGCCCGTCTAACCCGGTAGTTGATAGCCAGTCTTTCATATCAGCACTTGCTTTTCGAATGCTATCATGATGGCCGCATCTTCCAAAAAATGTTTTGTTTTGCAAAAGAAAAACTACACACATGACCAACTTATCCTTTTCAGAAGACTACAAATCATTCCTTGAAAACATCAAAATTTCAATCCGCACAGTACAGGTCAAGGCTGCATTGGCTGCCAACGAAACGCTCATCCGCCTGTATTGGGACATCGGCAAAAAGATTGTCGCCAAACAGGAAACGCTAGGGTGGGGCGCTGCCGTTGTGGAGCAATTGGCGCTTGACCTGAAAAGGGAGTTCCCGGATGCGAGCGGCTATTCGCGGACGAATATTTTTTATTTGCGTCAATTTTACCTTTTCTATCGGACTGCTTCCGAAAAAGTCCAACAGCTTGTTGGACAAATTCCTTGGAGCCACAACATCCTGATTTTCAGGAAGATAAAAGATGTGAAGGTTGCCGAGTTCTACCTGTTGTCCACCTTAGAAAATGGTTGGTCACGCAATATCCTCGACCTTCAAATTGATACCAAGCTGCATGAACGGCAGGGCAAGGCCATCACCAATTTTTCACGCACCCTTCCTTCCCCACAATCCGAACTGGCGGAACAGACCCTGAAAGACCCTTATATTTTCAGCTTTCTTACCCTTGAAAAAGAAGCCCACGAATTGATACCTTCGACACCACCTCCGGCGTACTGGGGTCTTCGTCCACGGAGGGCAGATTGAAGCGTGGAGGTTTTACAAATCTTCAAGATTTGTCAAACTTGGCCTATTTTGCTAATAAAATAACGTGAGGTTTGGATTAAAACCTTTCTAATCAATTGATAATCAGCTTCTTTTGCAAAAGAAGATGCTTTAACTGTTGTAGCAGTATTCCTTCGAGAGGGCGGGTTATCAAACCCGCCAGTTCCGGAACTGGCGGGTTTGATAACCCGCCCTCTCGATTCAAGGCACAGCTTGAAAAAATGCGACTACCTAACCCCCAGAAGCCCCCGTTTTGTAATCCAAACCTCACGTTAAATCGGATTGCCTAACCCGGCAAACGATAGACAGACTTACAGATGAGCACTTGATTTTCGAACCCTAATCTTTTTAAAGTAAACACCTCTACTGAGCCGTTTTTCTCAATGGCTTGATATTCAACTTCCCACGCCGTTATCGCTTCTTTGCTTCGCAAACGACACACCAGCGTTTCGCCAAGCACCTCCACTTCGAACCGCACGGCAAAGCCAAAGGGATTGGACACCCGCAAATCTTTGTACCCAAAGGCCACGGTCGCATCTGCACCCAGCGGGGTGAATCGCTGTTCGCCATTGGCGTACAAATCCACTGAATGGTTGTGACGCTCCACAATAGCCAGCCCGGCGATGAGGGAAGTATGGTAAATAATGCCTGAAAGTTGGCAAAGCCCGCCGCCATAGGTTTCGCTGACCTGCCCATTCACGAGGTTCCTGCCTTTTTTGAATCCTCTCGCTTCGGTAGGGTTGCCAATCGTTTTCCAAAATGAAAAAACATGGCCCGGCTGAACGGTGACGGCATTGATTTGCTGTGCGGCCTGCCGGAAATTATACTGTTTGTTCTCCAGCCAAGCGTTGGCAACGATGGGCTGCGCCAATTCAATAAAATGAGGCATGGATTCACCGACATCGTTTGGCTTGGCGATTTTGAAGAGCGTCCCCCTATGCAAATCTCGCAGTTGGCGCTTGGCAATGCGGTAGGCAAGCTTGACGGGTTGGGGCAGCAGCTTTCGCCAGTTCAGCATCGGCGCAGCGCCAGCATCAGGTAGCTTGAAAGTTCCAGTAAAGGTGAGCGACATAGGGTTTTATCTATTGGGTAAATGAATTTCCTAAGGAATTTCGGGAATCGGTGGATGGGAAAAAACAGGATGCCAGTTGCCTCCTCCATCTCGAATTTTCCGTTGACCGAATCAAGAAATGCTGCCAACGAGTAGGCATTTGCCCCGTGCCAGCCGTCCGGTTCATGCCCCATGAGCTTTCGGCGGCGCTCGCTCGGAAAATCCAGGATGAGCCACCCCTCCGGCTTCATAATCCTGAAGCATTCTTCAAGAATTTGGATGGAAGATGCCTTGTCTTGGTGCATCAGCACATGCAAGCAAAGCAGCGCATCAAAACTGTTGGCTTCAAAATTGGTGGAGCGGGCATCGGCATGGTGGAACAGGCAGCTTGGGTGTTTCTGCATCGCAATTTGCAGCATGTTTTCGCTGAAATCAAGCCCGTCGGTCGCATATTCCATGAATCGGCCAGTGCCGCAACCCAAGTTTAGCACCTTGCTTTGAGGCTCCTTGCTTAGCCATTTTTTGACGAAAACAACTTCTTGTTGGTGAACGAACTCCCCGTAGCTGTTGCCAAACCGATGGAGGTCGTACTCGGCAGCTATATTTTCATAGTAAGCGTGGACGGGGTCGTTCGTTTTCATTTGCCGAAGGTATAAAAATGCAAATTTTTTCCTTGAAAAACGCTGTGCTAGAATTCCCAAAACCTCCCGATATTGGGCCAAATACACTAAGTGCTTTGTCAATTAAATAATGTCGGGCTAAAGCAAGGGGCTTGGGGCGGCTGCGCCGCCCTAAAAGAATCTCTCCCCCGACGAGCCGCCGGAGGCGGCGAGAAGGGGCAATTACGATAGTTTTTTTTGACCCGTCATTATTGATTTGACAAAGCACTAAGTGAAGTGAAGTGAATTTAATAAAATAGACCAGTCTGTCACGTTACTCCTGCCCCCTCCTCGCCGCCTTCGGCGGCTCGTCGGGGGAGAGGGTCTTTTGGGGCGTTCCGCCCCAAACCCCCTGTATTCGTAAAAACCTAGCGACTGGTACATTTTATTAAATTCGTTTCACTAAGCATTTTTTCACCAAGGATGTAGCGAGAAAATTGACGATTGAGGGTAATCCCCTATCGCACCAAATTCACGTCCCCCTTCCTGAACAAATCCACCTCCTGTCCGTCGCAATTGCGCACCCGCATCCGCAGCCAGTACACCATCACTGCCGGGTCCATTTCCTTCCCTCTGAACCAGCCATCCCAGCAGCCCTCGATGTCCTCGGTTTCAAACAGCAAATCGCCCCAGCGGTCGAAGATTTTCAGCTCATAGGATATGATTTCGAGGTCGGGAGCTACATAGCCCCGGTAGCAGTCGTTGATGCCATCGTCGTTCGGCGAAAAGGAATTGGGCAGGTAAATCAGTCTCGCCTCCGCCAGCGGCTCAGCTTGCACATTGATGTTCCCGGTCATGCTCTCGCAGTCGTTCGTCACCGTGAAAATGTACACACCAGGCGAGCTTACCTGCAACCTATCGGCGGTAGAAACCACGCCTGAACTATCCGACCACTGCCATAATACGGGCAAGCTACTGACTACCACCGGTTGCAGCATCACCGTTTCCCCACAAACCAGCGTCTCGTCCTGGGCCTCCGCAACGATGGGTGGCACGGCCCCAATACTGATATTTTCACTAAAAATACAGCCGTTCACATCCTGAACTGCTACCGTATAATCGCCTGGCGGCAACCCAGCGAACAGCGTGTCCGACTGGAACGCCGTGCCGTTCAGCGAAAACTGGTACGGCCCCGTGCTGCCGCTGATGTTGCCAACGGCGATGTTGCCGTCAATGGCATTCCAGCAAATTTGCGAAGCAGCCAAATCATAACTCACTGATGGAAAGGCAGTTACACTGACGAAAACCACCGAGTCGCAGCCCGCTTGGTTGGTGCCGACCCAAGTGTACTGCTCGCCTGCCGAAAGCGTCTGGCTGTTGTAACCCACCGTTTCCCCTTCGCAAACTTGCAGTGCCAACTGCGTCGTGTCGCTTTGCACAGCAAGCACCGTCACCGTCACCACCGAGTCGCAGTTGAGCCAGTTCGTGAGGGTGAAATCCTCCACATCGCCCGGCGAGAGCGTCATGCCGCCGTAAGTCACGGTCGTGCCGGGGCAGGCTGGCAGTTGCAGGCTGCTGGCACTTGTCGGCACCTCCATCACCGCCACGATGACGGTGTCCATACAGCCCGATGCATTTACTTCGTAAAAAGTCTGCGACGCTCCTGCCGCAACTTGGTTGCCATTGTAATCAAAAAACCCACCCGTGCAGGCCAGTCCGTCAACCACCAGCGTACCAGCGGGCAGCGCCGCCACACTCACCGCCACTACCGAGTCGCAGCCCAGCCAGTTGGCCAGCGTGAAGTCCATGCTGGCGCCTGCGGCAACGGGCGTTCCGTTGTAAATGGCAGTCGTTCCGGGGCAAGCAGTTAGGTTGACCGTGGAGGCACTTGGCTGCAATTCTACCACCGTCACTGTAACTATGCTGTCGCAGCCGAGCCAGTTCGTCAGCGCAAAATCTTGAGAAGCGCCCGCCGCAATTTGGGTTCCGTTGTAGTCGGCAAACTCGCCGGGGCAGGCACTGAGCGATTCGCTGCCCGTGCTGGTCAGCAAGGCCGTTACCGTCACGTTCACCACCGAGTCGCAGCCCTGCGCACTTGGGTAGAGGAAGAGGGTATCGGTGCCAGGCGGCAATGGGTTTCCGTTGTAGTCGGCGAAGCTACCGGGGCAGGCCGAAAGCCCAACCGCCGAGGTCGGTGCTGGCAGGGGGTTCACCGTCACCGTCACAACCGAATCGCAGCCCAGCCAGTTCGTCAGCGTGAAGTCTTGGTTGGTGCCTGCGGCAACGCTTGTGCCGTTGTACGTGATGGAAGTGCCGGGGCAGGCATCGAAAGATTCAGCGCCAGTGCTGGTCGGCAGCGGGTTCACCGTCACCGTCACCACCGAGTCGCAGCCGAGGTAGTTGATGAGGGTAAAATCTTGCGAAGCGCCCGTCGGCACGGGCGTGCCGTTGTAGTCGGCACTGCCGCCGGGGCAGGCCGTCAGCGTAACCGAGGCCGTAGATGCTGCGCAATTAGCAAACAGCAGCCAATCAAATTGCTCCTCCACATCGCAGCCGCTGAGGTTGACGTTGGTACTGACCAGCACCGCCTCCCAGCCCGGCGGCAGGTTCAGCGTGTCGAGAAGAAGCGTGTAGTTGTTGGAGAGGATGTCCACGAAATTGTAGCCCGTGGGGACGCTGCTCGTCACCGTGTCCACGTTCGATGCGCCGTTGTTCAGAAAGATGTTGATGCCGCTCACCAGCGTGTCGGGGGCGTCAATGATGCCGTTGCCGTTCACGTCAAAATACACGTCGCCCACGATGTCGCCGAAGCCGGGGAAAAGGTCGAGCGTGAGCACTTCGCTGGTGGAAGTGCAGCCGTAGATGTCGGTCAGCACGACCGAGTACTCTCCGCTTTGGCTGAAAATCGGGTTGGCCTGTGTGCCGTTCGGGGCGGACATCGGGCTTCCGTTGAAGAGCCACTGGTAACTGGCGATGTCCGGCACAATGGGCAGGCACATCGTGTCGGGCTGGCAGCGGGTGTGGCAGCCTTGCGGCACTAGGTCAATGTCCGGTGCGTTGTGAATGTCAATTTCGTTGCTCAATCCCTTGCAGCCAAACTGGTTCACCGCCGTGGCAAAGTAGGTGCCTCCGGCAACGACTGTGATGCTCGTCCCAGTCTCGCCCGTGTTCCATTGGTAATTGTACGTAGCATTCGGGCTGGTCACGGTGAGCGTGGCACTGGTGTTTTCACAAATAAAACCCGAAGGCGCACTGGCAATCGTCACGGTCGGGACGGGATTCACCGTCACCGTGAACGGCCCTTCCGTGCTGGTGCAGCCCGTCAAGTTTTCCGTCACCGTCACCGTGAAATTGTGGGAGCCGATTGGCAGCAGGTTGCCCTTGTCCTCGCTGAACTCCAGTTCTTCGCCTATCTGCCCATTGGACCACTGGTAGCTGTTGTTCAGGCTGCCCTGCACCACGAGGAACACATCGTCGCCCTCGCAGACCGAGTGGTTGTTTTCAAAAAACGCCACTGGCTGCCCAAATTCATTGTATTCTACCGCCTTGATGATGCCGTTCGGCTCGCCGAAAACGTCCACTTGGGCGGGCGGCGGGGCGTAGGTGCAACCCGTCGCATCGGTCAGCGTCACGGTATAAATACCTGATTCTGTGATTGTTATATTGTTGATTGTTGAATTGTTGGACCACTCCCAACTTATTCCACCTGCTGGGGCAGTCAGCGTCGTGCTTTCCCCTTCGCAAAGCGGCGAGGGCGGCGCTGTGGTGATGTTGCCCGTCAGCGTGTTCGGGGTGATGAGCATGTTGTCGGTAAAAGAATTGAGGCAGCCCTCGATGCTGAGTGCCGTCAACTGCACGACGTAACTGCCGGGCAGCTCGAATTCATGGTGCGAGTTGAGGAGTTCCGAATTGTTGCCGTTGCCGCTGGCCGGGTCGCCAAAGTTCCAGTAAACGCTGGCCACGTTGCTGCCCACCACCGCATCGAAGGGCAGGGAGGTGTTCTCGCAGGTTGCCGAAGGCAAGACAAAACTGACCGTCGGTGGCGTCCGAACCGTGACCGGCTGCGTGATGGTTGCCGTACAGCCGCTGGCCGCTGTGATGGTCAGCGTGACGTTGTAGGTACCGGAAGCTGCGAAGCTGTGCGTCGGGTTTTGCGAAACGGAAGTGTTGGCCGCACCGCTGCTGGGGTCGCCAAAGTCCCACGACCAGCCAACGATGCTCGCCGGGGAGATGAACATGGACCTGTCAGAAAACTGCACCGGAGCGTTGGGGCAAGCAGCTCCGTTTTCGAAGCCTGCTGACACAGGAATGAGCACGTCGTGGTAGATGCCAACAAGGCATGAGCCACCCGGTGGGCTGATGGCGTTCACTTCGCCTATCAAAACAACGGTGTACCAACCCGCAGCGGGGTAAGCATGGGGCACCGGGTTGTCGGCGTTGCTTGTGCCGCCGTCGCCGAAGTACCAATTGAACGTGCCGGGTACGAAGTTCGTGGACGTGTTGGTGAAACTGAGCGTGTTGCAGTTGGCGGTGGTGGCCGAAGTGAAGTTCACGGTGCCGCCAGGTGTGCAGCCCGGCAAAGGTGGCCCGCCGCCAGCGCCACCGAAGCACATGCCACCCACGCAGGTGCCGCCGATGGCAGCACAATCCACCAGCACGAGCACGTTCGAGGCCGCTGTGCAGCCGTTTACGTCAGTTGTAATCACCTGATAATCACCGGGTTGGTTAGTGGAATAGGCCTGGGAATTGCTGCCCACGTTTACCCCAAACCGCTGCCACTGGTAGCTCAAAGCAGGGCTATTTTCGGTAGCGTGGAGGATGGCGGGAGGCCCTCCAGCACAGAGGGCGTAGTAGGCTGGCGTCGAGATGGAGACGTTGGGCAGCGGCGTGGCCACCACCTCAAAAATGGTGTCGCCCACGCAGCCGTTGGCGTCCGTGACCTCCACTTCGTAGTTGCCGACGCCGAGCATCGGCATGGCGGCAGCAGCGATTTGCGCCCCGCTGGCATCGTTCCAGATGTAGCTGGCGAACGGCATGGTCGTTTGCACGGTTGCCATTTCACCCGCACAAACCTGGGTGGGCGGCACGACAGGCTCCGGCAGTGGCAGCACCGTCACGTTGTAGTTTTGGGTCGCTCCGCAAACTGTCACGCCCACCGTGGCCGGGCCGTCGGTGTGCCACAGCACGTCCACCGACTCGGTGCCAGTGCCACTGACCACCGTTCCCGCCGTGGCGGGACTGATATTCCATTGATAATCAATGTTTTCAAAAAATGGCGCACTGTAAGTCTCAGTTGCCTCCCGGCAAACCTGCCCATCACCCGTGACGCTGAAACTTGGAATCGGGTTGACGTTCAGCGTGGTCGGAGGGGAAGTACAAGCCAGGCCGGTCGTGGACGTTTGCACGACGGAAACCGAGTACGGCCCGGCGGCATTCCAGATGACGTTGGCGGGGTTTCCGGTGAAATTGGTGGGGGCACCACCTACAAATGTCCAGTTGAAATCGGAGGTGGCAAGCCCGGTAGCCTCGTAGGCGTAGGCCGTTCCGGGGCAAATTTCGTCCTCTCCAACAATGGCCGTCGGGGCGGGCGGGGCAGCCACGAGTTTTATGAAAATATCGTAATCGTCGTTGCAAAAACTGCTGGCGCTGGCAGCCGCTGCATGTACCGTGTAAGCCCCTGAGGGGAAATTGAAGGGAATGTTTGCCGTGTTCGTTGCCGAAGGCGACGACCAGACGACGGCTCCCAAACTATTGATTACCTGCCAGTTGGAGGGCATGAGCACGTCGGTAATGGAGTTGCGGCTCTGGTAGGTACCGCTGGCGCTGGCGCAAACTTCGATGGGGCCGGTGGCATAGAAGCCGGGGACGATGTTCACGTTCAGCGTGTCCCGCCCGGAGCAGCCGAGGTAGCAGTTGTCGAACTCGACGATGACCCGTTGCGGGTTTCCGAGGTTGGCGCTGCCGAACCAGTTGAGGGTGATGCGCTCGGTGCCCTGCCCGTCGGTGATGTTGCCGCTGCCGAGCACTGTCCAGTTGATGCTCGTGCCAGCGTAGTCGGGGATGTAGTATTCCTCGGTGCTGCCCTCGCAGACTTTGTCGGGGCCTTGGATTTGCACGTTGTCGCTGACGATGGGGATGGGCACGACGTTGGGCAGGGTGCAGACCGTTCCGGCACAGCCGCTGACGCTGAGCGAGATGGTGCCTTCCGGCCCAGTCAGCCATTCGACGGTGATGAAATTGTCCGTCGGGCCACCGCCGTCGAGGATGTTGTAGCTGCCCGTGAGCACCCAGGTGTAGGTGCCGCAGTTGGCGTTGGTGCTGTACGTGACGGTTTCGCCCTCGCAGATGGTGCCCGTGCAGTTGATTTCCGGCACGTCGGCGGCGATGACGTACACCTCGACGAAGGTCGTATCTGAGCAGTAGCACTCGTTCCGGGCGATGAGCGAGACGATGTAGCTGCCTGGCACATTGTAGGTCTGGCTCGGCTCAAACTGCGTCGAGGTATTACCGCCTGCCCCCGTGGGGTTGCCGAACTCCCAGACGTAACTCGTGGCGTTGAGGCTGTTGTTTTGAAAATAAATGGTCTGCCCCTGGCAGATGGCGATGGTGCCGTTGGGCTGTGGCAGCGGCAGCGAACCGATATGCGCTTCCGGTTCTTCGAGGATTTCAACGCAAAGGGAGGTTTCGCCGGAGCAGGTGGTGGTTGAGTCGGGGCAGGCGACGATAATGGAAGTTGATGAAAAACACCCCGCTGCATCTGACACAGTTACGGAGTAAGTGCCGCAACAGACATCGCTCAAATCTTGTTGGGATGAAACTCCATTGCTCCATTGAAATTGATAAGGTGGGAATCCACCAACTACAGCAAGCAGAATTATCCCATCGCAGTTAAAATCGCTGGACGGCGGAATGATAAATTGCGGGTAAGCGGATACCCAACAATCTTGTGTATTGTTATCAACTATAGTCGTAGTGCATTGGTCAGTCTGGCTATTGGCATCGATAACTGTGAATGTGTAAGTTCCTATCTGTGCATTGGCTAGGGTAAAGTTATTATTGGGAAAGGAAAAGCTCCCTTGCGGAATGCCATTAAAACTGTAGTCAATAATGTAAGGTGGCATACCCCCTAACATATTAATATAGGCTGTTTCACTTGGTGGGTTAAAAGGTCCGGATCCCTGCCCACAAAAAATCTGAAACGGCTCGCTCGGCCCGCTACTCCCCCCCGCCACCACGCTCACCTGCCCCTGCCCAGGTGCGCCCCACTCCACCAGCACGGAGTTGCCGCTGGGCGTGAAGTTCTCCGCCCCGCTCACCGACCAAGTGACGGGGGTGGTGGGCGGTATGCCCGTCACCTCGTACACCGCAGTGCCGAAGGCACAAATCTTCTCGCAGGCATACTGGCTGCTGCTGTCTTGCGGGCAGGAGGCGATGGTGGGGACGATGGTGGGGGTGAGGCCGTTGGTGATGGTGATTAAAGTTTCAACGTTGAACTGGAAGCTGCCACCATTTGGGTCGGCAATAAAGCCAGTTGCAAACAGTACCACTGTACCATTAAGGCTAGCTGGAGGGCAGTAAACAAAGGGGTTGCCATCACCGACGATGGTACCTGACCCATCGCCCCATACTACCTGAAAGGTGACTACGGACGAGTCACCGGACACGACCTCGTAGGTGCCGCACCCTCCCAAGCAGAGCGTCGTTGGGCCAACAATGGTGGCACCTTGGCCAGGTTGTGCAAAAAGGGAAGCTTGAAAAGAAAAACAAAAGACAAAGAGAGAGATGAGTAGTTGGTAGCGTTTTTTCATCACAGGATAATTTTTGTGTGTAATCGGTTGAAAATAAGTTTTTGCACAGCAGGTGGCCATGCAGGCAAGGTGTCATTCAGTCAATTGGTCGGGGAACGAAGCTAAGGCGATTTTTTGCGGTAGCCAAATGGAAATGGCGGTTTGGAGGATTTTTGACAATTTGGGCGAATAAGGTGTTGAAGCAGAATTCTCCGACCTCGGAGGTGCTATTTGCCCGAAGCAATTCAAGGACTTGTTGATAGAACTGGGAACGCCTTAACCAAAGCTGGAGAAATGCCGAGTGGTTAATTGGATGAGAAAGCCCATTAAATCAGACCAAGGGCAGGTATGAAAATCTTTTTACCTGCCATCGTCGCCTTAGATTTCTGAGCAGCTGTAAGTCTGTCCTTTTTCTGGGAAATGGAAATCAGAAAATATCATCTCCCCTCGCCCCATTTTTTCAAAAAACTCGTACTTTTGGAAAAATCTTGAAGCCATGACCGTCACCGTAGAACTATTGAAGGAAGAAGCAATGTCGTTGCTGCTCAACTTGGAGCGGCTCAAGGTCTTGCAATTGGTTCCAGCCAAGAAAATGGCTGCCCGGAACGGGAAAGCCCCCGCCAAGGAAGTTGGCAAGCCCGACGAACTGGCAGCAAAATTGGAGGAACCCGGTGTTTTGTCGGCCAGTGCCATCAAACCGCTGCGCAAGACACTGACACTGGAAGCGTTGCTTTCGGAACAAAACTTCAAAGGCTTTGACCGCCAAGCAATGGACAAGCTGATTGCTGAAATCAACGTCCAAGAACCCATCGAAGAACTTTTGGCGATGCTGAGGCCATGAACTATCTCCTCGACACAAATATCCTTCTCCTGTACTTGCGGGCAAATCAAGGGCTGGTCGCCCAAATAGACAAGGATTTTGCTCCGCTTGCCGCTCCCAATACTTCCGTGCTGTCCGTTGTGACCATCGGCGAAATTCGCTCAATTGCCACCCAAAACCATTGGGGCGTTCCGAAAATCGCCAAGTTGCTCCAATTCGTACAACGGTTTCCCATTGCAGACATCCATGTGGAGAGCATCATCCTTCGTTACGCCGAAATTGATGCCTTTAGCCAAGGCCGACTGCCAGAGCGCCCGCTCGGCATGAGTGCCCGGAACATGGGAAAGAACGACCTCTGGATTGCCGCCACCGCCTCCGTTCTCGGCTTGACCCTACTCACCACCGACCAGGATTTCCAGCACCTGAACAGGCAGTTCCTCGACGTTGCCCGAGTGGAATTGGCAGCGAAATAAGGGAATTAAAGTTGAAGCCTACGCCCCAATTACTTGAATGAATCTCCGATTTCTCCATTTTCAATTCTCCATTCCCCTCACCCCTTTATCAGCGCCAGCAACTCCTCCGCATTCAGCTTGCCGCTCACCTCCGTACCGTCCAGTAGGCTGTCGGCCAGTTCCCGCTTGTCGGCGTGGAGCTTCACGATTTTCTCCTCGATGGTGTCCTCTGCCACGAGGCGGTAGATGGTCACCGGACGAAGCTGCCCGATGCGGTGGGCACGGTCGCTGGCCTGGTCTTCCACGGCGGGATTCCACCAGGGGTCGAGGTGCAGCACGTAGTCGGCGGCGGTGAGGTTGAGGCCGAAGCCGCCCGCCTTGAGGCTGATGAGGAACAGGTCGCCCTCGCCCGACTGGAAGGCACGGATGGCCTTGTCACGCATGGGCAGCGGGGTGCTGCCGTCGAGGTACTGGTAGCTGATTCCCTGCTTCTGCGCCCATTCCTCCACGATTTTCAGGTGCCTGACGAACTGGCTGAACACCAGCGCCTTGTGCCCGCCCTCCAGCAGTTCTTCCACCGTTTCGGCGAAGAGGTTCAGCTTGCTACTCGACAATGTGCTTTCCGGCGACACCAGCCGTGGGTGGCAGGCCGCTTGGCGCAGCCGCATGAGTTCCGCCAAGATTTTGAAACGACGGTCGCCGCCATCGGCGCTGCCGCCCTCGATGTTTTCGATGGCCTTGCGGCGCAGCGCCTCGTAAAACGCCCGCTCCTCCTGCGACAGCTCCACCGTGAGCGTGATTTCCGTTTTTTCGGGCAGTTCGTCCAGCACGTCATTCTTACGACGGCGCAGGATGAACGGCTGGATATGCCGCCTGAGTTGGTTTCGCCGCTCCCGGTCTTGCAGCTTTTCGATGGGCACGGCGTAGGTCTCGTTGAAGCGGTCGAGGGAGCCGAGCAGGCCGGGGTTCAGGAAGTTGAACAGGTTCCAAAGCTCGCCGAGGTGGTTCTCCACGGGCGTGCCGGTGGTGATGATTCTGAAATCGCCCTGCAACTGCATGGCCGTCTGCGAGCGCTTCGTCGCCCGGTTCTTGATGGCCTGCGCCTCGTCCAGCACGATGGTCGTGAAATGCGTTCCGGTGAGTAGTTCGGCCTCCTGCTGCATCAGGCCGTAGCTGCACAGGAGCAGGTCGAAGGGTTGGAGGTTGTCGAGCGTTTCCTTTCGGTCGGCTTCGCCAAACACCAGTGGCCGCAGCGTCGGGGCGAACTTCACGGCCTCGTGGTACCAGTTGCGCACGACGGAGGCGGGAGCGCAAACGAGCGCTGGGCCTTGCTTCGCCCGGTCGAGGAGGAGGGCCAGCGCCTGCACGGTTTTGCCGAGGCCCATGTCGTCGGCGAGGCAGGCACCCACGCCCCAGTACGCCAATTGCGACAGCCAACGGAAGCCGTCCTCCTGGTAGGGGCGCAGCTCTGCCTTGAGCGTGGACGGCAGTTTCGGGTTGATTTCACGGGACTCCCGCAGGCGGGAAAGCTGCTTCGTCCAGGCGGCGTCCAGCGTCACATCGTGGAGCAGCCCGGTGAAATCCTCCAGCGAATGCGCCGCCAGCGGGTGGAATCTCAGGTCGTTTTTTGTTTTGTTGAAAATATTGTTCAGCTCCTCCAGCTTGCGCTGCAACTGTGCGGTGATGGCCACGAACTGCCCGTCGCTCAGTTCCACGAACCGCCCCTTGGCGTTCTGCGACAGGTCGAGCAGTTGGCGGAAGTCCATGACCAGGTTCTCGTTCACCTGCACCTTGCCCGTCATCGAGAACCAGTCCCGGTCTTTTTGGATGCCGATGGAAAGCTGGTCGAAGCCGATTTGGCCGCTGATGCGCAGTTTTTCGCCCTTGGGGTACTCCATCACCACTTCGCCCGCCGCCCGCAACGGGTCGAGTTCGAGCAGGGCGTTCAGGCAGTCCTCGGTGTCCTCGAAGTACCATTCCCGGTTTTCGTTGGGGATTTTTTGGAAAGTGGGGCAGGCGTTTTCCACCCGTTTGGCATTCTCTTTTTCCAGTTTCAAGTCCCGAATGGCCTTGGTCGGCAAGCCCTTCACCTCGGCCATCACGTTCTCCCGCCCGACGCCCGGCTTGAAGTAGGGCGGCTCGGTGGTGAATGGTTTAGCAAAAAACTCAATCTTGAAGCCGTCGCCAACGGGCAGCAGGTGTGCAAACACGGTGGCGTCGCCCTCGATGGTCGTGATGTTGACGGACTCGCCGCCCACCTCCGACTGCACCGTGACGATGCTGGACAAATTGCCCACCGCTTCGATAAGCTTTCCTTTTGCCTTGGCTGGCAGGTGCAGCCTGCCGTAGTCGAGCAAGCGGTTGATTTCGGCGGCCTGCTCGGTGACGTTGAGCAGGTTGTAGCGGGTGGGCGTCTCCCGCACGAGCTGCAACCCGGCAGCTTTGAAGTCGTGGGAGAACTTGACTTCGTAACCGTCCATTTTTTCCTCCACCAAGAGCTGCGGTTTTTTCTCCACCAGCTCCATGTTGATGTTGGGGTTTTCGAGGAGGAAAAGCAGCGGGTGGCCGACCAGTGCTGGCATCAGTTTTTCCCATTCAAAATAATACTCCACGCCGCCGTAGTACCCGTGGTTGGAGACTTTGATGGCCCGGGCGGCAGCTTTGTCCTGGTCCGCCATGTTTTCTACCTGCATCTCCTTGAGGCGCTTGAGCGCCACGTTTCGCCCCTTCGACCAGCCGCCCTTGCCGAGGGTCTGCTCCACGGGCTGCACCTGGCTATGCTGAAAATTGACCCACCAGACGAGGCGGGTGAGCTTTTCGTCCTTGGCGCCAGCGGCCTTTTTGCCCTTGGTGGGTTGCAGGTGCAGCAGGGCGTCCAGCGAGCGCTCCCATTTTTCTGTTTTCGGGAACAGGTGGACGATGCTCTCCGTGCCGAGCGACTCTTCGAGCGAGGCAGCCAGTTCGGCATATTCCTCCTTGCTTTTTTCCAAAAAATCAATTTTCGAGAGCACGGCGGCCAGTTCCATTTCTATCCAACGGTAGCCGTTCTTGGTGGCGAGGTGCAACTTGTCCTTCAATATTGGGAGGTATCCGGGCATGAACGGATGGTCGCACCATTGGTGGGCTGCGCCAAAGAAAATCCAGCCCAGTGGCGAGTCTGGCAACGTGTTCAAGAGGGAAGTGGCCTCTTGGATACGGTTCAGTTGGTAGTAAATGCCGGATTTTAGGTAGTGGAACAGTATGCTTTGCGGGTTGGACGGTGTTTCTTCGGCCAGTTTCTCCGCAGTTTTGAGGTATTCTTTTTCTTTTTCCTTCAAAATGGCGAGGATGTGCACCACGCCGAGCAGGTTGGGGAAGGTGCCTTTGCGAAGCCCCAAATCCTTCCTGAACGCTTTCAGCGCCTCCTCAAAATGGCGCAGTGCCAAGCTGTTTTCCCCTTTAAAAAACAGGGCAGCGCCGATGCGGGACTGCCTTCCGAAGCTCTCTGGTTCTTGCTCGGCCTTCTTCAGTGCCTCGTCGAAGCGGCCCTGCCTCAGCAGTAGCCCCGACAGCATGGAGAGGCCCAGTCTTTTCCTTTCCTTGTCGGTCAGCCAGCCGTTTTTTTCGAGAAATTCAACGTATTCGCCAACGGGTTCGAGGAGGAGCAAGCTGTCGTCAATCAGTTGGCCGAGGGCCATGCCCTGGATGCTTTCGGGGAAGGTGGCCAACCACTCGGCATCGAACGGGGAGAAGAATTTTTTGAAAAAATTGCTCTCTATCCATTTTGCCTGGAAGAAGCGAAGCAGGTCGCCGGTGATTTCCTCTACCCGTTTCAGGTTGCCCTCGTACAGCGCGATGCGCAGCTCCCGTATGCACACCTCGAAGTTGCGGGGGCCCCACATCCACTCCCGGTAAGGCAGCATTTGCTGGATTTGCCGAACGTAGCCCTTGAACTTCTTGTCCACCACGGCCATGCGCATGACCAGCTCCCGGTACTTCTCAGCCACCATCATCTCGCCCTTTGGGCCAAGCGCCAACCAGCCACCGGCATCGAGCAGTTCCCGGTACTCTTTTACCTGCGGGCCATTAATTTGCGTGCCCCGTTCGGTTCGCACGTCGAACTCCTTCAGCAGGTGGACCAAGTTAGTTTGGGTGATAGGTTCGTAGGCTATCGCAAGTAGTTTAAGGATGATTTGCTCGGTGTCCGTGAGTTCTTTGTACCGTTGCCGAAAGGTGTTGATGTCCATTGAAAGATGGGTATTTGCAGGTTTTGATTGATGCCCGTTCGGAAAACGGGCGGACAAAGGTACGGCAAAGGCGGGGTAGGTTTTTTATTTTATCGCAAAGTCTTTTGAACATTGTCCTTGGACAAGTCCAAATGGTATAGCGCCTGGGCGCAATAAAAATACTCGCTTTGAAAATTAATGCCGAGCGCTTTTGAGAGGCGGGGTTATCGAACCCTGTTGATTGCACACAGAATTAGGGGCGTAGCCTCGGCCCTGTTTGTAGGTGCGGCAACCACCCCCAATTTTAAGGGGCGTAGCCCCGACCCAGGTGATTTTCATGGCTTTTCGTGCCGGGGCTATGCCCCTTGGGAGTCCTCTTGAACCGACTGCTACAAACGGAGCCGGGGCTACACCCCTGATTTTCAATGAATTATTCTGTGTGCAATCAACAGGGCTCGATAACCCCGCCTCTCAAAAAAGGCGGTAAATTGGCCTACCCCAGCTATAATTTCAAATCCGATTACCTATAAAATCCATACTCCTAGCTTGTCCCAGCAAGCACTAAATTTGGATAAAAAAAGGGCATCTAGTAAAAATTATTAAATTTACAACCGATTCCCCCCAATCACATACTGTGACATATTAAAGAAACAAACACCAACACCTGTTATGCTGGACATTGCCAAACTGAAACAAACACTAAGGGAATTACTCGCCGACCAAGGCATAGACGATGTCTTGAAGGAGCTGGAGGCGCAACTTCCACCTGATGTACCCAAGTTCAATACCCTGGTACAATTCAAGGCTCGGAACAATGAAATCAAGAACCAACTCAGCAATCGCATCATCACCCTGGAGCAGCAATTGCACCAGCAGAACCTGCTCCAATACGACGTTCTTGCCTTTGTCAGCGATCTCGTAGAAAGCGACTTCTCGCTCGAAGCGGCCAAGAAGGCCAACATGGGTGGTGTGCTCTATCGCATCCCCGACAAGATGCAGCACCTCAAAAAGTCGAAGTGCATCGTGCGGGTGGCCTACGACGAGGCATTCCTCAAAGACACCCTCGACACGACCGTGGACGTGGTCATCGAAGCCCTGAAAGTGTCCAAAAACATGGAGGTGAAGCTAGTGGACGAGGAAGGCGATGGCGAGTATTTTGAAATCTCCAGCCGCTCCACCCCGGAGCAGTTCCTCGTGCAGGACGAATACACCGAATGGACTTTCTTCGTAAAACCGCTCGACGTCGGCACTTACCCGTTGGCCTTGATAATCTCCCTCATCGTTTACGAAGACGGCAAAGACCGCAAAAAGGACATCACCCTTGAACGAACCATCCTTGTCACCAGTGAACCCGTGCCAGAGGAAGCGGGCGACCATACGCTACGCAAGGCGGGCATCCTGTTCGCCCTTACCGACCTGCCCGCACCAGCTACCGAAGGCGACAAAACAGGCAAGCGCCCACCCAAAAAACTGCTCACTTGGGCAGTCATTTTGGCTTTGTTGGCCATTTTGATTTGGCTGCTCTGGCCAAAAGCAGACCTTGGTGTTTTCAACCTAAATGGCGATGGTGCTGGCGATGCAATCGCAGCGCAAGAGGCGCAGGAATATGAGGACGCCATCAATAAAAGCTCGCCTGAACTGTTGATTGCCTTTTTGGCAAAGTACAAGAACAGCAAATTTGAGGTAAACGCAAGGCAATTGGCCGCCAAAAAAATCCCAAAAGTCAACCTGGATTCGGTCATTACCGCTTATCGAACGAAGCACAAAATCGAACCAATTGACAGGTGGGTCACGAAGGACCGGGACGGGGGCAATTCGAGCGTTACCGACCCACCGAACACGAGCGAGGAGAAATTGCCGCAGGGCGACCCAACTTTAAATCAGAAGGAAGGGGATCCAGCGACAACAGTCACCGACCCGGCCATCACTGAGACCACTGACCCGGCCGGAACCAACCCAACAACGACAAATGCGGGTGGCGGCAACCCAGACCCCAATCCGGGCAAGCCTAGCTCAACGTCCAACCCACCAGCAGGGGATGACCCGTCGAAGCCGAAGGTCATCAAATATGACGACCGATTGAGTGCCAAAGAAGACCCCATCAATTGGCTGCCCACGACCATGGTGAAGGTAAAAGGCGGGCGCTTCAAGATGGGCTGCAATCTCAAAATGGAGATAGGCTGTGCGGCATTCGCCGAACCTTCTCACGAAGTAAAAATCGAGGACTTCAACATCAGCCGTTTCGAGGTGACGCAGGCATTGTGGAAAGCCGTGATGGGCCAGCGGGACAACCCCAGCAAGTTCAACGACTGCGACCTTTGCCCGGTGGAAAGGGTGAGTTGGAACGAAGCACATGATTTCATCAAAAAGCTGAACAAGCTAACGGGCGGGAAATACCGCCTGCCCACCGAGGCCGAGTGGGAATATGCCGCCAGGCAGGGTGGCAAGGACATTCGATTTGGTGACGGCAGTAGCACGGCAAAAACGGGCAACATCAACTTCAACTCGGACGACATGCCGAACAGGAAGTTTGTGGAGGCTGGTATTTTCCGGAGTCGGACGATTGACGTTTTTAACCTCAAGGCCAACACGCTTGGCCTCATCCACATGTCCGGCAACGTGGCCGAATGGTGCCAGGACCTCTGGCACAACAACTACGAGGGCGCCCCCACCGATGGTTCCGCCTGGCTCGATGGCGATGACAACCGTCGTGTAGTCCGTGGCGGCGGCTGGGATACGGAACCCTATGCCACCCGCACCTACGACCGGGACGCCAAAAAAGCAAATACGGAGGACGATGAGGTGGGGTTTCGGTTAGTGTGGTAGTATTGGGACAAAGCTAGAGATAGTAGTTCAGCGACCTTAAACCATTCTTGGGCGATGTCCCGATTATTCATATACTTTGATTCCTTGGGTCAAAATTTTATGTTCCAAGGTAGTGGTGAGAACAGCTCTTTCGTTAAACTCGCCTTCACTGTAAACTAGAATGTCCAATGGGCTGGAAATAATATCGGCCAGTTCACGCCTTATTTCCCGCATGACCTCAATTTTCCGCTTGCCAGCAAAGTTCAAAATGACACAGATGTCCACATCGCTATCCGCACCAGGATGCCCGTATGCATGGCTGCCAAACAAGATGACTTGACTGGCTTTGAATTTTTTCGCCAGCGAATTTCCTGCCTGTCTTATTTCTTTTGACAACGTTCCATTCGTTTTCATGTAATGCTGATTTGGCTGCAAAATAAGGAATTATAGTGAAAGCAGTGAATAGCCATCCTTCTCCATGTTCTTCACTTATTCATGGTTGGTAAACGATAAGATTCTTCAAAGCAAACTTCGTGGCGGGGTTGGGACACGGAACCCTACGCCACCCGCACCTACGGCGATGAGCCAAAAGAAGTTTTTCATCTTTCAACGGTTTTAGAAACATGCCCGAAACCGGCAGGTCACTTCGCAGCAGCTTTCGACCATGTTTTGAGTGAAGCAGTAAAAATAAGGAATGTTGCGGCAAAGATTCGCCGCTTTCTTTTCCTTCCTTTTTCGTGCAACAATGGGCACCTCCTTCGTGGCCGATTACCGGGCCTTTTTGGAGCAGTTGAAATGGTGGGAGTGATGAGGGATTTCGCTTGGCATGGTGATGGTTGAAGCGATACGATTGCTCCAAGCAATCGTATCGCTCAATTTTTATGCAAAAGCCCGATTCCCAAACGTCTTTTTCAAATCGTTAATGACAACCCCAAAATTGCCATTAAACTTCTTGTTGATGTCTTCGTAGGAACCTATTAAACGTTCGTAGATTGGGTTGCCAAAGATTTCCTTTTCGTCTAAGACATGCCTACTGGCAATGTTGGCAGCAAACACCTCTTTGATTTTTTTCAGGATAACGATTTGCTCGTCATTGAAATCATAAGTATGGACATAGGAAAGGTAGCTTTTTTCGATGCGCTCCTTTGGGGTAGGTATCCGCTTCTTGCCCAAAGCATGTAGCAAGAAATCCCAAGCCGAGCCTTCGGGATAGTCATACATCTTCTGCAAATGCCCTTCGTCCAAAAACGTATTGGGCTTGCTCAACCAATGGATGAACCGCTCTATTTCCAAGTCTGTCGGCTGGTATTCTACCACTTCAGCTTTGGCCTTCAAGTCCACCATCACGGGTTCTTGGGTTTTTTTCAGTTCTTCCTCAAAGATGCGTTTGGCCTCTTCGATGGGTATATTGTCCTTGACCTCAATAGAATCGCCGTGGATTTCCACCCGTTGTATCAAATGAGCCGGATCAGGGTTGTCTATCAGGAAATACTCGCCACTTGGCTTTGTGCCACCACGATTCGGCCTCAAACCGGGCTTTACGATTTTGCTGTTCTCCTTCAACGTACCCTTGCCATTGTCTTCCATCCTTTTGCAAAGGCCGACAAAATCGAGGATGGTGAAACTGAACTTGCCTGACTTCGGGTCGAGCCTCGTGCCTCTACCCACCATTTGAATATACTTGCCCACCGATTTGGTCAAGGCGGCAAATGCAATGTACCGCACACAGGGAATGTCAACCCCCGTGCTCAAAATATCAACCGATACAACAATATAAGGCTTCTGGTAGGGCTTCTTGAACCACGCCTTTAGTGTCTCGTTCAGTTCGTTGTTCTCTGAAATTACCGTTTCGGCATAGTAGGGCTTTTCAGCATTATCATTTTCAAAAACGGTATTGATGGCCTTTGCCAATTCGATACAATGTGCCTGGCTGACGCCAAACAGAATTACTTTCTCTCCATATTGTGTGTTCTTTTTGAGTTCTTCCGCTACACGCATACAGTTCTCTTCGGAAATGAACTTGCGGTTGAGTTGCTCCAGCTTCAATCTCTTTTCGACAGAAAGCGGAATAATCATTTTTGCTTGCGGCTCCATCACATGGTCAAGTTCCACGCCCTCTAACTCCGCCTCTTTAATAAGCGATGTCAATAATTCGACAGGCTTGTACGGCGCCAAGAAGCCCTCGTTGATGCCCCTCTCCATGTCGAATTTATAGTCAGGCTCGCCCGTTTCACAACCAAACAACTTATAGGTGTCCAATATGGCCAAGTCTTCTTCGTCCACTTCCGCCCCTTCTTTGGGCACGGCTATCCTCGGTGTGGCGGTCATGCCCAGCCTTGGGCATAGGAAGTGGTCGAATATCAGCTTCCTGTTAACGTTGATGCTCCGATGGCATTCGTCCACGATGATTAAATCATAGAAATTGGAGGGCAGGTCGCTGTGTATCAGTTCCAGTGTGTCAATGACGACAACGTGAATGTTTGCGTGCCGCCTCGTTTTGAAATTGCTCGTGGTTATCCAACTGCTGGGATGCTCTTTGCTGATAAGCGAAAATCCATCGTCCATTGACTGCTTCGCCAGCATCCGCCTATCCACGATGAACAAGATGCGCTTGGCAAGCCCATAACCCAATAGCGCCTTCACCATCGCCACTGCCGTTCGGGTCTTGCCCAAGCCCGTGGCCATGTGTATCAGCATTTTCTGTTTGCCCGCCTTGTAATTGCTGATGACGGCATTAATGCATTCCAACTGGTAATACCGCTCCTTGCCCACGGTCGGGTCATAACCGCCTGCGATGCTGGTATCTATGACCACTTCCCGGTTATTGGCTATCTTGGTCTGCTGTGCTATTTTCAGCTTCATGTCCTCCAGGGTCATGAAGGTGGTCACTTGCTTGAACTCCCCTGCATCCAAGCCTTTCCAAGCCGTGTCGTAGAATAGGATGCGCTCCGGGCTGCAAGCGTACAGGAAACGGGGCTTCAACACCGCACCATATAGCATCCGAAGCTTTTGAAGGGCGGTTCTTTCCTTTTCCAATTTATTCTCGATGACCGCTACCACGTCGCCGTTCAAGTCTTGCAGCACGATGTCCGGCTTGATGGACTTGAAACCGGGGAACTCCCGCTGTTGCCCTTCCGTCAAATAGTATTCTTGTTGGTAGAGCAGCGTATCGCCAACCTTCCAGCCGTATTCGCTCACGAGGCGCTGTATGATGGGCAAATCGGTGGAAGTCGCCTCGTTTATCTTCTTGGGCTTGGCGGCGGGCGGCGAGGCTGCCGTTGCTTGCTGTTTGGCCTTGTCTAATTCATTGCGCAGCTCATCCAAATATTCCTCCGTGTTCTTCACGAGGCCAGAATAGAAGGTACTCTTCGGGTTCTTGTCCAATTCCGAGCGATAGCGTTGAAGGGTTTCTTCAAACGTCTGGATGGCGGTGGAGATATTGGTCGCTTTCATGCCTTTGGGTTCAGTAGTTCAATCGGAATATACCTTTCGGTGTTTCGTTGTCGTAGAAAGTGCCAAAAGTCCTTTGCCACTGCGCATAGTCCGCTTCATTTCCTTTTACTGCGTAATGTACCTCTACTTTGTACAGACCAAGTATGAACTTTCTGCTTTGGAATAAACGCTCGAACTTCGCTTTCGTTTCCCCTTCCAAGGCATCCACGTCACGGGGGTCGAAATAAAACACCACGTCCACATCAAAGGGGTCGGGGGCATGGGTGGCGAACGAACCATCTATCCATACCTCGGCGGGCAGCCTGATGGTCTTGAATTCTTTCAAGAACCTTATGAAATCAATCACAAGGTTGTTCCGGTGGTCTTCGGCACCGTAGGTGAAGGGCTTCACGAACACCTCGTGCAAATCTGCTTCTGCTATATCGCTGAACCCGCTGGCCAACAGTGGTGGGTATTCCCGCTCTCTCATTCGTCTTTGGTGGTTTCGTTATTGTTTGCAGTGTATTCCACGCCCCATACTTCTGCCAGTAGCTTTTCGATTTTCTGTTCCGCCTCAGCTTTCATTTGGCGGAGGCCGTCGAGGATTTGCATTTGGGCGTCCAATTTGGCTACGATTTGGCGTTGGGCATCAGGATTTGGATACGGGATTTGTACTTTCTTAAAATCCGTCGCACTTATATTGTAAGTTCCTCCTCCTGCTTGTGGATTTAACATCCCCCTGCCTACTGGACTCATCAGGTAATACATGACATACTTTGGGTCGATTTTATCCAAATCAAAGCGGAAACGAATCAAGTAGGAAGCGTAAACATAAGGCAAATCTGAGTCCCAAACTGCGCATTTTCCAACAAGCGAGGGGTTTCCATTGGAACGAACAATCAAAAAGTCTCCTTTTACCAGCTTGTACTTTTCAAATTCTTTCTCCGTAAGAACTACTCTTTTCAAATCGTCCAATTTGAAATCACAAAAACCAATATTGCCTATCCTTAAAACTTCATAACCAGTGTTCTGATATTCACCTTTCTCTGACGTACCATAGTGCGAATCAAGGATTAAATCAGTAATTGGCTTTTGAGAGAAATCATATGCTGTAAGCAATGAATCAAAATCTACCATCCAACTCCCCAACACCTTATCCGCTCCCTCAATAATTGCCTTCTGCTTTTCTATCTGTGCGACGATGGCAGCTTGTTCTTCGGGAGAAGGAAGCGGAATGCTCAATGATAAGAGGAACTCAGCCCCCTGCTCATTCTTGATACCCTTATTTTTTATCTCATTCACACGTTCTTGCAACTGCTTGCTCCGCAACATGATTACCAAGAATTCAGACAAAATCTGTGCTTGGTCTATTTCGTAAACTTGATAATGTGTTGAACAAACTAATTTCCTATCAGCTAATGCCAAAGCTCCTTGGTGGACGTTGATTTTTGAAGTAACCAAATCACCCTTTTCGGCTTGGTACAAATCCATGCCTGTTTCTTTATCTGCACGGAAATGGATTTTACCATCCTTGAATGATATTTTGTCAACGATTTCCGTCTCACCATCGTAATTGTCTTTTTTTATTTTGACGAATTTCGGAGCTACTTTTCCTTCAAGTTTATCAATTGGGTATTTGACTTTTGACTTTAGGATTTCGTAAATACCGCTAAACTCCTTTCTTTTGTCAAGCTGCTCACCCCCCAAATTCCCCAAATACTCCCTCGCAATATCCGCTTCCAAAGCATTCACGGGGTTTAGCTTCACCAGATAGGGCAGTGCGTTTTCCGTTTTCCCGTTTTTCAGCTTTTTATAGACCTCCTCCACGGTGGTAGCACCGTTGGGGCTGATATGCTTTAGGGTGGCCAGCCATTCGGCCACTTGCCCATCGCTGAGGTTGCTTTTGTAGTTGGCGAGGTTGAAGGAATAGAGGTGCGCCTTGTCTATGCGCTTGGCGATTTCGTTCTGTATGCGGTTCTCCAAGGATTGGTCAAAGATTTTCAAATCCTGTTCCTTGTCGGCCTCGGTCAGCTTCTTGGCCAATATCTTTTTGTCGAGGTCGGCGGCTTTTTTCTCCCGCTCTGTTTTGCCCTTGGCGGCCATGTCGGCACGGGTGTCGGTGCGTATCTTTTCCTTCACCCTGGGGTCGAGGGTCTTCATCCATTCCGCCGGGATGCAGAACTGGTGCTTGGATTCGGGCGGTTGCTTGCCGTGCTTCACGTATTCATGGAAGAGCGTCAGGCATTCCACCAGTTGGTTGTCGGGCTGCTCCCTGCGGTTGGTGCCCATGGTGTAGCCGTCGTTGGTCACTTTGTAGAACCAGACCCAGTCGGTGGTGCCGCCTTTCTCGAAGAGCAGGATACTGGTTTTTGGGCCTTGCCCGCCCTTGCTCACGAAGAGGCCCTGTGGCAGGGAAATCACGGCTTTCAGTTGCGCCTCTTCCAAGAGCATCTTGCGTAGCGCACGGGCGCTGAACTGGTCCCAGGTATGGAAGCCCTCTGATACCACCACGGCACAGGTGCCGCCTTGTCGCAATTGCTCGAACATCAGTTTGACGAATAGGATAGTGGTTTCCGACTCCTTGCTGTATTCGTTCCAAACATCGGGGTATGCTTCTTGGTCACGCTCTGCGCCAAAGGGCGGATTGGCGATTATCTTGCTTTTGCTTTCAAAATCGGTGATGGGGCGGTACTTTGCTAGTGAATCGCCCTGCTCAATATTGGCGGGGTTCAGGCCACGGATATAGAAATTGATGGCGGCCATCTTGCGAATCATGCCCAAGTATTCGATGCCCGTCACGCCGTTCCGGTAAAACCGGGTAGATTGGTCAATGCTGGGGAAGTCCAATTGGTTGAACTTGAAATATTCGTCGAACCAAGCGCTCAATTCCGAATTGGCCTTTTCGCCCGGCCACGACCGCTCCGGGTCTATGCGCCGCATGACGAACTCAAAGGCATCGAACAGGAACCCGCCCGTGCCACAGGCCGGGTCAAAAATGGTATCGTCAAAATTGGGTTCCACCAGCGCCGTCATAAACTGCCTGATATGGTCGGGCGTTCGGAACAGGCCCACATCCTTGGTGCCGCCTGTCTCGCTCAGTGCCGATTCAATGGCGTCGCCCAGCAGGTCGGTTTTCAGCAGGCGGCTTTCCTCGATGTCGTTGGCCACGATGCTGATGACCTCGCCCAAATTGCCGCTGCCAACATTGTTGGTAAAATTGGAATTGCTGAACACCTCCTCTATCAGTACCAATTGGTCTTGCACTTTTTGCGGCAAGTTCCCCTCGAATACCTTGCGGGCACTGAGCAGGATGCTCGAATAGAAGGGGAAGAAATTGTCGTTCAGTTCCGACAGAATCTGGTCATTGGATACCGAGGGCAAGAAGGAGAACAAGCGGTTTTCGTTCGATTCTTCCTTGCCTGTCTTTGGGTTCTGCCACTTATAGCTTTCTGAGAACAGTTTCCGCAAGGGCTTGAACTCGTCATCTTGCTTGATTTTGGTTTCAAAAATGCGGAGCAAAAGCAGCTCGATGATATACTCCACCCGCTGCACGGGCGTACCTGCTGGTCGCAGCTTGTTGTGCAGCCGCTTGAGGGCATTGTTGGTCTTGTTGTCTGCGTAATGTACTGTTGAACGTCCCATATTTATTTTGAAGCCGCCAAGGTAAGGATAGGATTCAATTGCTGGCAAATGGAATTTTTGAAAATTAGTTCAACAAAAAAAAGCCCCACGTTCCCGCGCAGGGCTTCCCTTTTAACTCTCAAAACCAAATGCTTTTTCACCCCTCCCTCACCAGCACCACCTCCACCCGATTCACTTTCCCTCGCACCATTTTATATTTCTTGAGCAGGAAGGGCAGGTAGCCAGGCACGTTGCACTTCAGGTCGTACACGCCGAAGGGGATGGGCTTTTTCTGTGCCTCGCCAAGGTCGTTGGTGATGAGGATATGGTCCTTGCCGTTGGCGGCGATGATGGGGATCTCCTTTAGTGGAACGAACAGCTCGCCTTCGAGGGTAAAGACCTTGACCTTCAATTGCGTTAACTGTTGTAATTTTCATTTTCCTAAATTGCCTTCGCTAAACTCCTTGTTTGAACTCCAAAAGTCCAACCTCGATTTCGTCCGTCGTTTCCTTCAAAACCTTAACCGCAACACCTCGCTCCACGTGGGTGATGCCACTTGCAAAAAATATACGCCCTTTTTTACGTCGTGCAGTTTCCAGTTTAATTCAGCAGGATTTCCATGCTGCTTCGCTACCGTCCTTCCCATCGCATCCACCAGCCGAAGACTTGCTTCGGCAGGGCAATTGGTGCAAGTCACGTTCAACTCGCCACCCACCACCGGGTTCGGATAGACGTTCAGCTTGATTTCATGTTGGGCAAAATGCGTAGCGCTCACGCAAGGGTTCACAGCCGGGTCGTTGCCGTTGGCGGCGATGATGGTAGCGAAGAAGCCGCTTAGATTTTCGCAGCGCAGCGGAATGTTGTCAATGCTGTGGCCAGGCGGGGCATCGAAGCAGTCGTCGCCATCGGCGGGGCCGTAGCTGGTGAGGATGTCGTTGAAAAAAGGCGGTGCGCTGCTGCCCATGCCCTGTAATTCCGAGAGAATGGAAGCGCTGCCGTGGATGACTGGCCGAGTGGCCAGCGGCTGGCAGAGGTTGACGGGGTTGAGGCAGTAGGGGTAAAGCAAAAACAGTCGGTCGGTGGCGCTGGGCACCACCAGGTCGTCGGTGCGGTGGTAGCCGTAGATGGCGGGGGTGTCAGGGCCAGCGAGCAAGCCGAGGTCGAACATGCCGCCCATGAAGTCGGCCACGCCCTGCACCGTAGCGTCATGGCTGTTGCCGTTTTGGTCGCCCTCAATGCCACCGAGGTCGGGGCGGGAGCGGTTGGCGGGGGCTGGGACGCAGCTTGAGAGGTCGTCGTCGGGGAGAGGAGCATCGGTCTGCGCATCGGTGAACGGCGGTTTTTCCGAAGGCAAATCCATGAAAGCGACATTGATGGCCGTGATGGCCCCGGCGCTGGAGCCGCCCACGAAAACACTGTGTACATCGGTGGAGTCCAGTCCGTGCCTGCCCTTGAGGAATCGGATGGCGCCCTTCACGTCCTGCGTGGCCCGGTAAAGCGCCCGAGCGATTTCCAACGTGTCGGAGGCGTAGATGCACTTGTCCATGCCGATGGGATTGAGCCAGTCGTTGCAGAATGCGTAAGGTACGTAGAAGTTGGTGGGGTGCATGCCCAGCCGATAGTGGATGGAAGCGGTGACGTAGCCCCGTGCGGCCATTTCCTGGCAGATTTGCACCACGTCAATGTCGTTTTTTGTGCCAGCGATGAAGCCCCCGCCGTGCACCATCACGAGCAGCGGTCGTTGACAGTTGTCGTCGCCGACGGGCTTGTAGAGGTCGAGCACGAGGCTTTCTGTGCCTCCGGCAAAGGTGGTGGCCGTGCCGTAGGGGATGTCATTTTCAACGGAAACGGTGAACTGCTTTTGGGTGTAGGGCAATTGCGCCAGCAAAACCTGGTGGCCCACGATGGACAATGTCAATATCAGTTGGAACTTGATTTTCACGGTAAAGGATTTAGGAGGTAAAAATAGGCTTTCGTTGCGGACTTGGTTGGTCGGATGAGCAACCTCAAAACCACACGCCCAACTTTACCGTGGGTTCCAGCATGAGGGCATCACCACCGTTCACCTGCTGTCCATGCTTGCCCTGTAAGGTGGCCTGCCCACCCAAGTCCACGGAAACCCATTTGCCGAAAGGCACCTGAACACCCAACCTCAAATATGGCTGCACATAACTCCTTGAGTACTGCTTGATTTCAAGTCGGGAAAAATCATAGACGTCTTCTTGTACCAATTTCTTAGTGCCCACGAACCCAATGATAGGCCCCCATCCATCACTACCATCCGACCAATCCTTGTCGAGAACAGTGACATAGCCCTTTTGGCCAGTAGCATACACGTATTCCGATACGTTGCGATTGCCAATGGTGAGGCCGGGCGTCAGATACAGGCCGCCTTGCACATGTTTGCTGCGAATGGGCATCAAATAGAATTTGTAGCCAGCCGACGCAAAGATGTTGCGGTTGGTGTAGTAGTCTCGGTGTACTTGTTTTTCGGTCCAGTCCTTATCTCTCCCTGAAACCGGGATTGGGAGGAATAAGAAGAACTGAACGCCTTTGTTTACCTCCCCAATGCTTGTATGGTTGAACAACTGGTTGAAATACGGCGATTCTTTCGGGTTATCGGAGCCTTTGAACCGGAAGCCCAGGTTCAATTCCCATGCGCCTTTGACGGTCTCTGGAAATTCAATGCCCAGCTGCATTTCCCCCGTTTTGGTGAACGCCTGAAAAGGCGACGCTGTCACTCCAATTTTTTTCGAATTCTGCTGTGCAGTTAAACCGTTGCTGAAGAAAATGGCTGCGATGACGATGGCGATTGATAGATTTTTCATGATTTGTCTTTTTAAAAGTTTGGAAGCGAGGCTTTGAAAATGTTGTTTTTAAAAGCCCCGTACTTCGTTTTGCTTGGTGCAAAGATGGGGTCGCCACCGCCCCGCCTGAAACACCCAATCGGGTGATTCGGCCAAAATGCCCCGAACGGGTGAGTGCTCACGTGCATCGGTGAGTGCTGTTAAAATTCAAGTTCCAAATGGCTATTTTCCTCACGGAAAAAGGTGAGAGCGGCTCACACCATCCCGGCATTTTGGTGGGCAAGCGAATTTAGGCGGGCTTTTTTTGCGTTACTTTGGAGCGTGGCGAGTACCCCTGACCCCTGACCCCTGAAGGGGAACCATAAACAACAATGTCGTGGATTAACTTCCGACAATAGCTGATTAGGTTCCCCTTTACTTTAGGGGTCAGGGGTGTTTCGGGCGAGAGCTGCTCGCCAAGTTTGCCATCATTCATCGTTTCAAAATGTCCGTTTTCAAAAAAATAATACTTCCTCCCCTTTTCCTCCTGCTGGCGCAAACCGCCATCGCCAACGACAGCCTGCGCACGGTGCAGCTTAGTGGCAGTGCCATCGTACTTGGCGAGGGCGGCGAGGTGGGCATCCTCAAGGACGACCTCAGCGACCACGACACCTTCGACATCGGCGAGATGATGTTCGCACCAGCCACCCTGTTCAAGCCCTGGCAAAAGGAGCGCTTCCGGTTCGGCTTCTCGCAGCTCTCGTACTGGCTGCGCCTCGACCTCACCGACACCACCGACCGCAAGCTCATCCTCGAAATCGCCAACCCCTACCTCAGCGAAGTCCGTTTCTATCAGGTTCACGACGGCGAGGTGCTCGATACGGTGACGGTGGGCAGCGACCACCCGTTCGATGGCCGAAAGCACTGGAACCTCCGGGACACCATCCGCATCGGCGCAGGCGACACCGTACACTGCTTCATCAATATCCCCTACAACCGCTCGCTCACCGACTTCAACCTGTTCCTCTCCGATGCCCAGGCGAGGGTCAAGACCGACCGCACCGAGCGGCTCATCCTGATCGTGTTTTTCTGCTTAATCATCGTGTACCTCCTCATGCTGGGCCTTGCCATCAACCTCACCCGCTTCCGTTATTACTGGTTCTATTTCGGGTATGTGCTGCTGGTGAGCGGCTACATCTTTGCCGACATCGGCCTGGGCTACCAAATCCTCTGGCCAAATTGGCCGTATGTGCAGCAAATCTCCCTGCCCATTTTTGCCAACGCCTACCTCATCGCTGGTGCCATGTTCGTGATGGCGCACTTCCGCACCCGGCGTACGTACCCGATTCACCACGCAGCACTGCGGGTGGTTTCGTTTGTTGCTGGCGCAATGATTCCCGTGGCCTTGTTCCTGCCACTGCTTCCACCGTTTGCGGCGCATCTGTTCTCCTATTTTCACAGCGTGATGTACATCGTCACCGTGCTGCTGTTCTTTTGGCTGGCTGGCACCGCCTTCCTCCGCAACGACCGCATGTTCCCCGGCTGGCTGATGGTCGGCTTCCTCATCCACGGCTTCAACGTCATTTACGCCAGCCTCGAAAACTTCAAGCTGGTGCCGCCGCTCTCGCTCCAGACGGCGCTGGCGGAAAACGACCTGCTCATCACCTTCCACACCCCGCTCGTGCTCATGGCTGGGCTGCTGGTGGAAATGGCCATCGTGCTCGCCATCGGCATGAAGCGCTTTAAGAACATGCTCGCCGAGCGGCAGCGCATGAGCCGGGAACTGGTGGAGCAGCGCAAAAAAAACCTCAACGCCCTCGGCCTTGGCATGGAGACGGAGCAGCGCCGCATCGCACAGGAACTGCACGATGGGCTGGGCGGCAGCATTGCGGCAGCAAAATTCAAACTGGAAAGAATAGCGGGGGAAAATGGCAACAACGACCCCGCCCTCGGCGAAGTGGTGCAGGAACTCGCCGACCTGCACCAGGAACTGCGTGAAATCGCCCACAACCTCATGCCCAAGCACCTGCACAAACAAGGACTGTTGGCTGCCATTGAGCAACTCGTGCGCCGGATGGAGGCTGCCGACCCCAAGCTCAAAATCAGCTTCTACAACAATGCCGACCTCGACCACCTGAACGAACTGGCACGGGTCTATCTCTACCGCATCACCCAGGAGTTGCTCGGAAACCTGTTCAAGCACAGTGCCGCCACCGAAGCATATCTACAGTTCGTGCGACAGGAGCAGGACCTGCTCATCACGCTGGAGGACAACGGGAAAGGTTTTGATTTGACGCTGGCCCAAGTCTCCGACGGCATCGGCCTCGCCAACATCCGCTACCGGGTGGAGGATGCCCTCGGCGGCAAGTTCAACATGGAGACAGCACCGGGGCGAGGGTGCTTGACGACGATTGAGATTCCGTGGAGGAGTTTGGAAGGATGAATTGGGGACGTCTTGTTTTGGTAACAGCATTTCAAATCCCAGTCCTCAGCACCAATTGCTGGAGTTCTTCCTTGTTGGGCAACCATAATTGGTACTTGCTGACGAAGATTTGCGAAGAGATATTGTGCATGGCATACTCCACCAACAGTTCATCCTTGTGGCGGGCCAGTACGATGCCGATGGGCGGGTTGTCGCCCTCGGTGTTCTGTTCTTTTTCCATGAAGCCGAGGTACATATTCATTTGCCCCACATCCTCGTACCCGGCTTCCTCCCTTTTCAGGTCAATGAGCACGAAGCATTTGAGGATTCGATGGTAGAAGACCAAGTCAATAAAATGGTGCCGATTGCCCAAGGTGATGCGGTACTGCCTGCCGATGAAGGCGAAGCCCTTGCCCAATTCCAACAAAAAATGCTGCAAGTTGTCAATCAGCCTTTTTTCCAAATCGGTTTCGGAAAGGTGGTAGGGTTCTGGGATGTTCAGGAATTCCAGCACGTAGGGTTCTCGGATAAGGTCGGCAGGCTGTTCGATGAGTTGGCCTTGCTTTGCCAGTTTGAGGATGCCTTCTTTGTCCTTGGAAGCAGCGAGGCGGAGGAAAAGGGAGGTTCTTTTCTGGCGTTGTAATTCCCTGACATTCCAACCTTCATTGATGGTTTGTTTTTCATAAAATGACCGTTCAAGCTCATCATCAATTTTCAATAACTCAACGAAATGTGACCAACTCAATTGGTGCGACGCTGTCGCACCAATTGGATACTGGGAATAAAACTGCCTCATCCGTTTGACGTTGCTCAGACTAAACCCCTTCCCGTGCAAGGCAGTGAGGTCTTTTGACAAGTTTTCGAGCAGCTTTTTTCCATATTCTGCTTTCAGGCTTCCCTGCTGCTCATATTCCACGATATATTGCCCAATTTGCCAGTAGGTTTCCAGCAATTGTACGTTGACCGCATAGGCCGCTTGAGCCTGTCCGTGTTTAAATCGGGTGGTGATTCTATCCACCAAATGGTGGTATTCGGAACCGTGTGTTTTAGTTAAATCCATCGTTGTTTGGTGTTTTTGTTTAAAAACTGGATTGGGGTTAAACCTATCACACCAGCCCCCTTCCCCGCAGCCAGTTCATCAGCTCCGCAACATTGTGTACGTCCAGCTTGCTGAAGATGTTTTTCCGGTGGGTATCAATGGTGTTCACGCTGCGGAACAGCCGCTCGGACATGGCTTGGGTGCTCAGACCCTCAGCCACCAGCAGTGCGATTTCCAACTCACGTGGCGTGAGCGGAGCAGCTTTGTCGGAGTTGGGGTCGGCGTCGGTGCGGGGCTTCGAGGGGCCTTTTTCCATGATTTTACGGAGCACACCCGTTTCCACCAACTCGAACCCGGCGGCGACCGCCTCGATGGCCGTCTTGATTTCGGAGCGGCTGCGGGCCTTGAGCAGGTAGCCGCTCAGTCCCTTGCTCAGTGCGGCCTGCACGATGGGGATGTCGTCGTAGCTGGTGAGCAGGATGATTTTCAGTTGCGGGAATTCGAGCAGCAGTTGTTCGGCGGTTTCGATGCCGTCCGGTTGGCCTTCCCCAAAGCTGTAGTCCATCAGCACGACCTGAGGCTGGTGGGTGCGCACTGCCTCAGCTACCTCGCCAGGCACATGTACATGACCACAAAACCGGATGCGGTCGTCGTCACGGTACAGCGCCGTCAGTCCCTCCACGTAGCTGCGGTGGTCGTCGGCAAGCACGATGTTGATTTTGTCAGGCATGGCGTGTCAGGATTGGTTGGCGTCAAAGGTATGAAATGGGTTTCAGGTTTTGGGTTCCATAGTTTCAGGGTTTGCGCACCTAAAATAGGCCGCTCCAAAAGAGTAAAACATCAACCGAAATTGAATTTGAGTTAATTTTGATTGCCATTGTTTTGGTCGCAAACCGTGTAAATTTGGCGGTTAAGTTTTGCCCCCGTACCCAAATATTCTAACGAACCATGATTTTCAACCAGACTCAAAATATTTTCACCGGCAGCGCCCCTGGGCGATTGGATGTGATGGGCGGCATCGCCGACTACTCCGGCTCGTGGGTGTTGCAAATGCCCATCGCCGAGCAGGCGACGGTGCAAGTGGGGCACCGCGACGACGACCTGCTGCGGGTGGCCAGTGCCGATGCTGCCGAAGTTATCGAATTGAAAATCAATGACTTACCGTTGGACTTAGCTGCTGCAAAGCATTTTTTCAAACAAAAAAAAGCTGGCGAGTGGGCGGCCTACGTGCTTGGGTGCTTGGTCGTTTTGGCGAAAATGAAGGGTTTGCAACTCCAGCAGGGTCTCGATTTTTGGGTAAAATCGGATGTGCCTATCGGCAAGGGCGTATCCTCGTCGGCGGCGCTGGAGGTGGCCACGATACGGGCGCTGGCGCAGCTTTTTGACCTACAATTTCACGGCACGGAGATGGCCCTGTTGGCGCAAATGGTTGAGAACCAAGTGGTTGGCGCACCCTGCGGCCTGATGGACCAATTGGCTTCCTGCCACGGGCTGCCCGGCCACCTGCTGCCCATCAAATGCCAGCCCGACTACCTGCATGCACCGCTGCCACTGCCGCCAGGCATCCGGTTTGTGGGCATTGACAGCGGCATCCGGCACGCCGTGAGCGGGGCCAGCTACGGCGAGGTGCGCACGGCGGCGTTCATGGGCGTGCGCATCATCGAGGCGGAGCTTGGACGGGAATTTGGTGGCTACCTGTGCAACCTTTCCCCTGCCGATTTTGAGCAAAACTGCGCCCCCATTTTGCCGGAAACTATGGGAGGTAGCCAGTTTTTGGAGAAATACGGAGATACGGGCGACCGCATGACGAGGGTTGAACCCGACAAAGTTTATTGGGTGAAATCCTGCGCCCGACACCCTGTGCATGAAAACTTCCGGGTCAGGAGCTTCGGCAAGATTATTTCCCAAGAGATTGACAATGAATCACTTAGCTTGCTTGGCGAATTGATGTTCCAGTCCCACGCCAGCTACACGTCCGTCGGCCTCGGCAATGCACACACCGATGAACTGGTAGAAATGGTGCGGGAGTATGGCCTCGACAACGGCGTTTTTGGTGCAAAAATCACGGGAGGCGGCAGTGGTGGTACGGTCTGCGTGGGCTGCTTCGGCGAGGAGGGGCTGGACACGGTGCGGGATATTTTCGGGACGTACCAACGCAAGCACGGTTTTGATATCCGGTTGATTGGCGGTGACCAGTAATTCAGAAAAATTCGTTTATTCGTGGCAAAAAACAAAGCAAAATGGACCAACTAAAAATCCTTGACCACCCAGACCTCGGCAAATTGACACTGCGAATTGGGGTCGGACTTGTCCTTTTCCTGCATGGCCTTGGCCGGATTGAAAGCGGCGCCGCTGGCACCATCGGCCTTGTCGAAGGTGCGGGGCTGCCCGGTTGGCTGGCTTACGGTGCCCATATCGGGGAGTTTGTGGCGCCCCTGCTCATCATCATTGGCAAATTCACGAGACCAGCAGGATTGGTCTTGGCCTTCAATATGTTGATGACCATCTTGGTGGTGCACCGTGACATCGCCTTTCAGCGCAACGAGTTTGGGGGCTGGCTTATCGAACTGAACGTCCTGCTGATGCTTGGTGGGTTGGCCGTAGCGCTATTGGGAGCTGGCAGGTTGAGCCTATCGGGCGGGGTCGGCAAGTTTGACTAGGCAGGCCAGCATCTGACTCCTCATTTCCCTTCTCCCCTCACCAACACCAGCACCGTGTAAAAAATGATTTTCAAGTCCAGCACCAGCGACATGTTTTCGATGTAGAGGATGTCGAAGCGGAGGCGCTGGAGCATCTCGTTGAGGTTGGAGGCGTAGCCGTACTTCACTTGCCCCCAACTGGTGATGCCGGGCCGCACCTTGAGCAAGTGGCGGTAGTGGGGCGCTTTTTCCACTATCTGGTTGATGAAGAACTGCCGCTCCGGCCTCGGCCCCACAAGCGACATATCGCCCACGAGCACGTTCCAGAAGTTGGGCAACTCATCGAGGCGGTACTTCCGCATGGTGGCGCCCCAGGCGGTCACCCTCGGGTCATCGTCCTGCGAGAGCTGTGGGCCTTCCTGCTCGGCATCGGTACGCATCGAGCGGAACTTCACGAGGTGGAACGGACGCCCGTTCAGCCCGACCCGTTCTTGCCGGAAGAACACCGGACCCGCCGAACTCAGCCGCACCCGCAGCGCCACGTAGGCGTAGAGCCACGACAGCCCCACCAGCACCGCCAGCGACACCGTCACGTCCATCATGCGCTTCACGAGGCGCTCCCATTTGGGCATCAGCTCCTGCCTGATTTGCAGCAGCACGGCACCGTAAACTTCGTTCATGCGCACGTTGCCCAGCAGGCTGTCGTACATGTCGGGGATGATTTTGATGTGGATTTTTTCACCAAAATCAAACAATCGGTCGAGCGTGTCGGTGAGGCGCACGTGCTCCTCCGGCTCCATGGCAATCAGCACGTCTTCGATTTGGTGCTCCGCAATGACCTTCGACAGCTCCGGCAGGGTGCCGAGGCGGGGCAGGTGGCCGAAGGGTGGCCTGTTTTCCGTGAGGCCAACATAGCCCACGAAGCGGTAACCGGGGCGTTTTTTCATGGAAATCAGTTCCTGGTAAAGCTCGGCGGCCCGTTCGCCATCGCCGACGAGCAGGGTCGGGAAGGATACCAGCCCCGCCTGCAAACGCCAATGCGCACGGGTCAGCAACACCATGCGAAGGGTGGCTGTGAGCAAAAAATGCAACCCAAACAGCACCCCAAACGAAGTGTAGTACGTGGTGTAGTCCCGCACGAAATCATCGAGCATGAGCGTAAAAAACACGAACACCACTCCGAAAAATGTGAGGAAAAATGTGCGTGACAAGGTAGCTAGCCGTGACATCCGGTACACGTCCCGGTAGTCGTCGAACAACGAGTAAAACAGGTGCCAGCCGACCGGGATGATGAAAATGCCGTAGAAAAAATTCAGGTCGTTCATCGCTGCCCAACTCGGTGCGATGCCTTCCAGCCATTTGCGGTAGAGGAAAAACAATGCCCAAGCCAGCATGGCTGCAAGGAAATCGAAAAGCTGGTAGGTGCGGGTAGCGGGCATGAAGACGATAGATGATAGACATTAGACCTTAGACGATAGATTTTAGACCCGTGTTCAAGGTATGCCAATATGAGCAGCCCCATCTAAAGTCTAAAGTTTACCGTCTAATGTCCTAAATTAAAAATGCACCATTTTCACGTTGTCCATCAAAATTTCGGCGGTGTTGAGGGTGTATTTGCCATCTTGGATGGGGATGCCGCCACGGAAGATGAGGGCGAAACGACTGGTAGTCGAAGTGCTGACCAGTTCGGTGAGGTCGAAGTAGATTTTGTTCCACTCAGGTTTTGCCAGCACCACAAACTCGAAGTTGATGTCACCCTCCGAGCCGTTGTCCTCAACGGCCACCACGCCAAATTCGAGCGGCACATCGGTTTTGTAGTTCAGTTCCAAGTAAACCTTGCCAGCCGTGCTGAATTCGATGCTGTACAGGTCTGCCGTTTGGGCCACGATGACCGGATGGGCAGTGTCGAGCGTCACCAAACCGGAATACTGCCCCTCGAAGACGTCTTGGTTGGTATGGGAGAGGGCGGTGAGGTCGTCGTTGTCACGGTCTACGCTGAACAGAACGCCGTTTTCTTCAAAGTCCTCGACAAACTCAAATATGGCCTCATCTCGATATTCCGTGGTGGGTTTCACGGTCTCGTCTGCGTTCGGGGCGAGGTTGATGGGCGTCGAGAACCGCTTGTAAAACGGGTAGGGTTGGAGGTAAAACGAGTTGCCATTGGCCTTGATGACGGCGTCCACGTTCAAGCTGAACTTGCCGGTGTTCAGCACGGGAATAGTGGTCGGCAGCTCAAAAGTGCCCAGTTGGATGCTCCTGTTTTCGGTGCTGTCGAACATGAACATGTCGGCGTGGGTAATTTTGTGCGACACGCTGCCGTGCATGCCAGGGTTGGTGGAAAGCAGTTCGAAGGGCTCCACAGTCAGGTAGGCTGGGGTGGGTTCCACCTCCCGGTCACAGGCGATTGCGAGCGTGGCAACGACCAGTATCGCCACCACATTTTTTATAAAAAATCGCATTCTACGTGGGTTTTTCATCAAAAAAACAAGGTTGAAATTCATGCTTTGTAGTTTAGTTCTAGTTTCAAAAAGCTTTTAAAGTTTGAAGTTTGTTAAGGTCGTCATTTATACGCCGCCCGTTGTACCCGGTATTTTTTGTTTCAAGAAACGCCCGTCGCAACCTAGGCGTTGCCCGAGCGGCAAACAAAACAACACGCCGCACTGCGCCCGACATTTCGGGCTGCAAAGCTAAGACCTAAAAATAAAACCGCCACATTTCGTGGTTTTGGGGAATTTCGCCCCTTCTGTGGGGTTGATAAGGGTTGATGAAAGTTGATAAGGGTTGATTTCTCGTACAACGACAGCCCCATCAACCTTCATCAACCTTTTTATCAACCCTTATCAACCAAAGAATTTCCGTGCAAAAAAAAGACCCATTTCTCGCCTTCCGTTACCCTGAGTTCCGGTACTACATGGCGGCGAATTTTTTGTTCACAGTCGCCTTCCTCATCCAGGAAGTCATCATCGGCTACCAGTTGTACAAGCTGACGGGCGACCCCAAATCCATCGCCTTCGTGGGGCTTTCGTATGCGCTTCCGTTCATGGGGCTGTCGCTGCTGGGCGGCCACCTCGCCGACAAATTGAGCAAGAAAAAAATCCTGCTTCTGAGCGTCAGCGGCATTGCGGCCTGCTCGCTCACCTTGTTTTTTGTGTCAAAAAACCTGACCGACGCTGCTTCTGCCCGCAGTTTGCAGTATGTGATTTATGCTGTGGTGGCGGCCACGGGCGGGTTTTACGCCTTTTTTTCACCAACGGCCTCCTCGCTCAAGCCGTTGCTCGTGCCCCGCCCCGCCTACGAGAACGCTGCCACCTGGGGCAGTGCCGGTTGGCAAGCGGGCACCATCATCGGCCCCGGCATCAGCGGTTTTGTGTACAATTGGTCTGGGTTCAGCGGTACCATTTTGGTCGTGATTGGCCTGTTTGGGCTGGTTGCCTTCTTCCTGCTGCTCATCCGAGATCGTCGGGTGGAAAACCCCGAACCGGGTAATATTTTGCAAAAAATCAGGGAAGGAATCGCCTTCGTGGGGCGCACCCGCATGTTGCTCTACTCCATCTCACTCGACCTGTTTGCTGTGCTGTTCGGTGGGGTGGTGGCCATCTTGTCCGTCTTCGCCCACGACATCCTGAAGGTGGGGCCAGAGTGGTTGGGAGTGCTGCGGGCTGCCCCATCGGTAGGAGCGGTGCTGACCTTGATTGTGCTCACCCGCACTACCGTCATGGACAAGGCTTGGCGCAACATGCTCTTGGCAGTGGCCGGTTTTGGCGTAGCCACCATCGTTTTTGCCTTGTCAAAAAACCTTTGGCTGTCCATTGTGGCGCTGTTTTTCACCGGGGCATTCGATGCGGTGAGCGTGGTCATCCGTCACACGATTTTGCAGTTGGTGGTGCCTGACGAGATGCGAGGCAGGGTGGGTGCTGTGAACGGAATCTTCCTCAGTGCCAGCAATGAGTTGGGGGCTTTCGAGTCGGGCATGGCGGCCAGTTGGCTCGGCACGGTGCGTTCGGTGGTGGCGGGTGGAGCGCTTTCCCTGGCCATCGTCAGCGTGGTCTGGTGGAAGTCGAGGGACTTGTTTGAGGTGGATTTGCGGGCGTGAAAAATCAACTGATTTTTGCTTCCGAAAAAACCTGTTCGATGTCCATTTCAAACCCTTCCAGCACCGAAGATTTTAGCACACCGTTTTCTTCGAGGTAAGAAATGAGCTTAAACCGCTCGTTCACCAAAGCGTAAACTTCAATAGATTTTCTAATTGGGTCAACTAACCAATATTCTCGGACACCGAATTTTTCGTAGTTGTCTCGTTTATCACCTTTGTCGTCGGCAGCGGTGGATTTAGAGAGGATTTCAACCACCAAATCAGGAGCACCAATCACCACCTTTTCCTTTTCGTCAAAAATGAAATATCGTTCCTTTTTCACGAAAAAAATATCAGGGTGGTAGGCGTTGTTGTCGTCAAGCACGACATCCATCGGGGCAAAAAGCACTTGGCCGGATCGTGTCTTTTTAGAATATGCAGTAAGCACAAACCCAATTTCTCTTGAAACGAGTTGGTGGTCGAGTGTGGGTGATTGTTTTCTCACTAGGTTTCCGTTTATTAATTCGTACCAAGCATCATCCGAGTCGTCGAACTCCATTTCACGGAACTCCTGGTAAGTGATTTTCTTTTCTAAAACTTTCATGCCTTAATTTTTTGACCAAGTTAAAGGTTTTTTCAAAAAAAAACCTTCAACCTCATTTTCAAATCCACACCCGCACCCCCTCCACCGTCGCCCCCTTCTTCGCATCGCCGCTGCCAGCCCAAGCCCCATTTTCCGCTTCCACCCACTTGGCTTTGCCCTTCAGTTTCACGGCATATTTTACCTTTAATTTCGAGGCAAGTAGGCCATCCAGCGAGATAGAAATGCCCACCACGGAACGCCGCTTGTCCGCCGTTTTTGCGACAGCACCATCTGTTGCGGGCGCGGTTTCGCCCATATTTTTCACCATCAATTTGTAGGAAACGTGCAAGTCGGGATGGAACGGCTCCAAGCTCAGTTGAAGCCCCAGTAGGCGCTCCGGCACAGCAAATTCGCCGACGGCCACATCGTTCGTCAGCGGAGTATTGATGGTTTTGTTGAATTGAGCCAAGCCATTTAACTTAAAAACAGGCGCATCGGACTTCGGTTGCCCGGCAGCGATGGCGTTCTGCACGGCCTTCTGTGCATTCAGCCGACCGTAGCCGTAGAACGGGCTGTGGCCATTGGCGTCGTAAGCGCCCATCGTCTCGTCAATGCGGTCGCAGGAGTTGCGAATGACCGTTTTCACCTGCTCCCAAGTGAGGTCGGGATTGGCAGCGAGCATGAGCGCCACCGTGCCAGCCACGCCGGGGCAGGCGCTCGACGTGCCGCCGAAAGTGGCCGTGTACTGCCCGTCCACGTCGCCAACGAGGTGCTCGGCATTGATGCCACCGCTGTTGTAGCCGTTCTTCCCGGTGCGGTCGGTCGTCCAGATGCCGGGAGTTTTTGGTCGGTCGGGGTTGAGCCTCGGCTCAAAAAAATCGTTGCTGGGGAAGCAGCACCAGACCGCATCGCCGAAGTCGCTGTACACGCATCGCCGCCCGTTGTCGTTGCAGGCGGCCACGGCGATGACCTTCGGGTAACTGGCGTATTCGTCAAACTTCACGTCCTCGTTGCCGTTGCCGGCGGCCCAGGTGATAACGCAGCCCTTGCCGCCCCGCCCCTTTTCCACGGCGTAGTCAATGGCGGCCTTGGCGCTGTCGGGCAGGCGGGCCTGTTTGGTGTGGAGTGGGTCGTTGGCGTTCCACCAAGCGCCGTCCTCCGGCCCCCAACTGCACGAAATCACGTCGGCCCCGTTGTCGGCGGCCCATTTGAACGACTTGGCCTCGCTGATGCTGCCGATGCTGCCGAGCCGGATGGGCATGAGCTTGGCATCGGGCGCTACACCACTGGCTTTGCCGCTGCCACTGGCGCAGGCCACCCCGGCGCAGGCTGTTCCGTGGCGTTCGCTGGGGTGCTTTGGCTGGGCATCGTCGGTGTTGGTGACGGTATCACGGGGGAATGCAACCTTGTCCTTGAACTCCGGGTGCGAGGTGTCCACCCCGTCGTCGAGCACGGCGATGGTGATGCCAGCGCCCCGGCTGAGTTCCCAAGCGGCCTCCACATTGGCGTGCTGGCTGATGGAGACGCCGTTGACCTGTGTCTCCCGCAGGTGCCATTGCATCGGGTGTACGGACTTGAACCTTCGCTCCCGCACCAGCTCTGGGTGGCAGGCTTCGACTTGGGGCAGTGCGAGCAGCTTTTGCGCCAGCTCAAAAACCCCAAGGCCAGTGTCCTCTGGGGCTTCCACGAAGTAGGAATTGGGGGTGATGCCGAGGTCTTCCTTGACTTTCAGGTCGTATTTTTTCATGATTGCTGCGCAATCTTTTTTGAGCAAATCGGGCTTGAATTGGAGGTAAATGTTTTCGGTGTAAACGACGATGCTGCCAGTGGCTGGGTCTTTCAGCACCCGCCCGGCGAAGCGGACGCCGTCCTCCTGCGAGAGGTTTTTACGGGCGGCGTTGCGCATGGCCGTGGCCGTTTTTTCTTCCGTGGCGATGCAGCGATAGACCATCACGTTGGCCTCCGGGAAGGCAGCGATGGGCAGCAGGCTCGGCACGATGTCACGGGACTGGGAGGAGAGGGGAAGTGTTTCAAGCGGGGCGTCGCCGACGGTGCGCACCACGATGAGGTCTTTGGCTTCGGCAAGTTGGAAGGTTTCGCCGTTTTTGCCGCCGTAGGTGAATGAATACATGTTTTCAGTGGTTTATGATGAACGGTAAATGGCCATTTGTGGTGTAGGCCAAATGTAGGTGAAACCGATTAAAAGCGGAGGAGTTTTTTGGTTTTTATTGGCTGGCCGCTGGATAATAAAACAACGAAATAAAGACCGGCTTGGAGGTCATCAATCAACAAGCTTTCCAAGGCGATTGGAAGCTGGTGTTCCTGCACTTTTTGGCCGAAACTGTTGAAGATTTGGACGCTGTAAAGTGTACCAGATGGCAAGGTGAAAGAGAGTGTGGTGTGTTCGGAGGTGGGGTTGGGGAAAATATTGAGACTGGTTTTGTTTTCATGGACAAAGCCAACTGGTGATAATTCGTGGCAATCCAGAATATTGTCCAAGCTAATCAGGCCAGTTTCCACGGAACGAAAACATCCCAAGCCTGGGAAACCTTCTACTGTCAGGTCAGTAGGATATGGCGGTCCAAAACTTTCCTTACTTCCCATGCCGACGATTACCCATTCGTAGGCGCTATTATCCGGCAACGAGAGGCGAGTTGTGGTTACATTTTGTAATTGAAAAGAAATTCCGTCAACCACCATGTTGAAAATAGTGCCCACATGAAAAGTCAATGTGTCGTTTCCCCACGCCCCACCCGTGTTTATCCAAGAGTCTCCGATTTCTGCATTGAAATCATATCGTTGAAAAAATATGGCGTCACTGACACTTGCATTGTACACTTTTCCATTTTCTTCATAAGTGTAAATGGTATCCGTGTTCCACAAGTCAGATGCTGTAATGATTTTGCAATTCTTTCCACTAATTGTGGCTTGCCCTGCCGACTCGATTTCAGTTATCATGGGCGATGCATTGTCGAATTTGAAATAGTACCACCATTTAGTGCCAGTGGAGGCCCACTCAATTTGCCCAAAAACAAAATTTGAGACCAGCAAAAAGGAGATAGAAGTGAATAGCTTTTTCATGATTTGGACTTTTTCGGTTGATGAAATTCAAGGATTTAAATTCAAAACTTCGCAAACTTCCCCCATCCCACTCGCTGCCCGGACACGATTTGCAGAAAATAAACGCCATCGGATAAATCTTGCAATTGCAAGGTTTGATAGCTGGACGTGATGTTTTCAGCATGTACCAACTGCCCGGCGGCATTGAAGATATTGGCTTTGGCATTGTCGAAGTCCACGTCGGTCAGCATTTCGAGGAAAAGCACGTCGGCCACGGCATTGAAGGCGTGGGAGAAACTGATGGGGAACGGCTCGTGGGCTGCTACCAGCACCTCGGTGCAGCTAACGTCGTTGTCGTTGTTGGTTTCGAGTTGGTGGTCGGGGAGGGAAGTCCAAAAGCAGAGTTCAACTTGGTTGCCAGTTGGGTTGCTGTCGAAAAGCACGGAAAGGCTGTCCCATACCAGCGTGGCGGCAGCGCCGGGCTGGAGGTTCAGGTTGCCAAACCGCTTGGTAAAGGTCTGAGGCGGGAAACACTCGCCCCAAAGAACACCTGGGAACTCCACATTAGCTTGCAGCCCATCAATGGTTGTTGTGCCCATATTTTCGACGGTCAATAGGATGTCGGTCATCTTCAGGGTAGGATACCATTGCGGCAAGACCGTTATTTGGCCGGTCACGCTGACTTGATTCAAGGCGGCGTCCTTGCCTGTGATCGCTGTTGCCCCATCCAAGGTGAACTCCTTGATGAAGGCCGATTTGTTGCCATGCTGGTCGTTACCATATTTCTCGCTGCCACCCACCAAGTAGCCATTTTCGGTCATCTCGAGGGTGGTGAAAACCTGATTGTGGCCTGTCAGGGTAGTTTGGCCTATTTGGTTCAGGTTGTTGTCCAAACGAATGATTCTTGAATCGGAGGAAAGCACGGCAATGGCCTGTTCGTCAAAGGCAAGGTTTACGATGCTGTCTCCTTGCAATTGGAAGGAAGCCAATTGGGTATAATCGAGTTCGTACAGCAGGAGCAGGTCATTGGTTTGAGCCAAAAAATTGCCGTTTGGCAGCAGATCGAGGCGGTCGAAAACCAGGTTTGTAAACGCCTCGACAACCACGCCATCAGTTGTCACTTTGTGGAGGCCATTCATAGTGGCCACCAAAATGGTGTCGTCGGGGATGACTATCAAATCGGTAATGTTGTGAAAGAACAAACTAACCTGCCAAATCTCGTTGCCATATTTATCATATTTTGATAGGGAATTGGCATTTTCGTACCCAAAAACGATGGTGTTGTCGTTAAGCACTGCGGCAGGCCCAGCAGTGGAATAGGCATATTGATAAGGTGAGACTTCATTCCAAGCCTTGTCAAACCTGTAAAACCTGTCCACAAGGACATCGCAGTCTATCGTACTAACAGTAAGCACAATTGACGAGTCGGATAACTCGACGACATCGGAAATCATAGAATAGTATTCCGTCTGATACACATTCAGCAGTTTTTCAAAAATAACCGTACCATCTGTGTCCAGCACTGTGAACCCACTACCATCGCCATGCACAAGGACGTATTGCCCCTGAGAGGTGCGCACGATGTCGGTGGCCGCTTCCGAGAAGTCGTGGTTGCCCACCCACTCAATTTGCCCAAAAACAAAATTGGAAACCAACAGGAAAAGAAAGGAAGCGATGAGGTTTTTCATGATGCAGGTTTAAAGGTTGAGAAGAATTGCCGCAATTTACCCCAAATGCAAAACCCCTGCCCACAAAATGGCCTTAAATTCGCAAGCCACGCAACAAAACCAAGATTCACACTGTCTATCTGGCGATTGGGTTTAGAAAGTTTAGGAGGTTTTAGGAGGTTTTAGTACGAACTTCTCTAAACCCCCTAAACCCTCTAAACCCCTAAACCTTCTTCAATGAAAAAATACCTGCTCGCCACGGCATTGTCCGTTTTTGCATCCTTTGTTTTGCTGGCGCAACTGTCGCCCGAACTAGCCACCACACCGCCCGACCATCCTCTGCTCACGGCCACTGCCAATGCAGCCCCTTACGCGGCCACCATCACCGCCGAGGACATGAGGAACTACCTCAACGTGCTTGCCTCCGACGAGTTCGAGGGCCGGGAGACCGGGCAGGAGGGCCAACGCAAGGCCGCAGAGTTCATCGCAGCGCATTTTGAGAAGCTCGGCTTTCCGACCATCGGCGATAGTGGCACCTATTTTCAAAACATCGCCTTCACCGCCGAAAACTGGGACAACGGCCAAATCGAGCTGACCATCAACGGTGAAAGCCATCGCCACCTGAGCGACTTTGTCTCGTTCCCCAGCGCCAATTCCAACCGGGAGCGCTTCGCCGCAGGCCAGGTCATCTTCCTCGGCTACGGCATTGACGACCCCAAGTACAGCGACTACAATGGCAAAGACCTCACGGGCAAGACCATCCTCATCTACATGGACGAACCCGTGGACAAGTACGGCAACTCCTGGCTCACCGGCACACCGGAGCTTTCGCCTTGGTCAACTGACTGGCGCAAAAAGCTCGAAGTGGCGCACCAGCACGGCGTCGCCACGGTGCTGCTCATTGATGCGGACATCAAAAAGACGGTGGGCGAGGCCAGGAAGACCCTCCTCAACAGCGAGATGCGAATGGGCGAGGGCGGCAATCCAGAGGGGCGTTACACCAACAACATGTTCATTTCCAGCACGTTGGCTAAGGAGATTGTGGGCAAAAAGATGAAGAAATTCGCAAAGCTGCGGGACGGCATCAAGAAGTCCGGCAAGCCCGCACACATGGATTTTCCCTGTCGCCTGAGCATGGTGCAGAAGAAAAACAAGCGCCAACTGCTCGGCTCCAACGTGCTCGGCTATATCGAAGGCAACGACCCACGATTGAAAAACGAGGTCGTCGTCGTATCCGCCCACTACGACCACCTTGGCAAAAAAGGCCCCGCCATCTACCACGGTGCCGACGACAACGGCTCTGGCAGCAGCACGGTCATGGACATCGCACAGGCGTTTGCGCAAGCGAAAAAGGACGGCCAAGGCCCACGCCGCAGCATCCTGTTCCTGCTGGTGAGCGGCGAGGAAAAGGGGCTCCTTGGTTCGGAATACTACTCGGAGCATCCGATTTTTCCGCTCGAAAACACGGTGGCCGATGTGAACGTGGACATGATTGGCCGCACCGACCCCAAGCATGATGGCAACCCAAACTACATCTACGTCATCGGTTCGAACCGACTCAGCACCGAGCTGCACGACATCAACGAGGCGGCCAACGCCGAGTACGCCCAACTCGACCTCGACTACACTTTTAACGCCAAGAACGACCCAAACCGCTTTTACTACCGCAGCGACCACTACAATTTTGCGAGGAAGGGCATTCCGTCCATTTTTTACTTTTCCGGCGTCCACAAGGACTACCACCAACCAAGCGACACGGTGGACAAAATCATGTTTGAGAAAATGGAGAAGATTGGAAGGTTGATTTTTTACACGACCTGGGAACTGGCAAATCGGGAGGATAGGATTCGGGTGGACGTGAAGGAGGATTGATGGAAGTTGTCAGTTCGAGACGGTGCAGTTGGCAGTCAGGTTGAACTTCAATATTACCAATTTTCTGAGTCCTTGATTAGGTCTTCTTGCGAAATGACTTCGCCCCTTTCAGCTTGGGCTATGGAAATTGCCGTATCCTTTTTGAACTTGATTCTATTGAATTCCTTTCTCGCCATCTTGTCAATGGCCTTCAGCTGCTCGGCTATGGGCAAGTCTTTTACTTTATTGTAAGCCTTTTCTTTCCATTCCCAGACTTCCAGTTGTGATTTTGAAATCTTAGTTTCCATATCCAGTTAATTCAGTTGGTGTGATGATTCGAAGTGGGTGGATATAGCCAAGCTCGTAATTTTTGGCCAAAACCCTACGCTCCCTGTTAATATTTGCCAAGTGCTTGAAATTCCAACTTACCAGAAAATCAATGTTGTAAACAACACAAAAGGAAACATGAAGCGCATCAAATAGTTTTTTTGCTGGAATGACTCCACTTTCTAAATAATTTTGGGCAAGTTGCCCAACTTCTTGCGCTTTGTCAACTTCCAGTAATTCTATCGGATAATTTTCGACAACATCTATCAATTTCTTACGCTTGGCAGCGTCTTCGGTTTGATTAATTTCTGCCAATACATAAGGCGTTATGAAAGTGGCATAAATTCCCGTTTTTACGAAATTGTCGAAAAAGTCAACCGTAATTTCTTGCTTCTCCGGCGCATCGCTGGCGAAGAGAAAATTTATGACAGATGTATCAAGGTAAATAGTTGTTTTTGCCATAAAGCAAAATTAGGATAAATTCAAAAAGTGAAAATAGAAAAACAATTTGTGTTTTAAAAACAAATTGTTTAAATTTGTGGCTCATTGATGTTCAAACCGATGTAGCCATGAAAAATACAACCGCCCTTCGCCCAATTGTTGGTTTCGTAAAAAACAACTGGTTCAAGCTGTCCATCACGGCCTTGATGCTACTGGCTTGGTTCCGCAAGGACCTCAGCTTGCAAGTCCGCATGGACGAGCCGATTTTCCGCAAGGAAAACGCCATCGCAAAGCCTAAGGAAAAAATCACGGATGCTGCTGCCATCACCGCTGGCCTACCACCCAAAATGGGCCGTATGGAAGCTCCCGCCATCAACCTGCCGGGCTTTTCAAGCAACCGTCCCACAGCGCTTTCGAGCATTGATGAAGCCACCCAGCACACCTACCTGACCCGCTTCGCAAAGGTGGCACGAGAGGAGCAAAAGCGCTATGGCATCCCGGCCAGCATCATCCTCGCCGTGTCGCTGTACCAGAGTGCCGCCGGGAAGCGGGACATCGCCCTCGATGTCAACAACCACTTCGCCATGCCCTGCAACGCCAACTGGAACGGTGCCTGCCGGGAGTTCCAGGGCCATACCTATCGCAAGTACAGCTCCGCCTGGGCCAGTTTCCGTGATTTTAGCCTGTTTGCAAAAGAGAACTTCGCCCGCCTGAAAGGTGCGAACTACGAGGCTTGGGCGCTCGCCCTCGAAGCCGACGGCTTCGCCGAGACGGATGATTTTGCGAAGGAAATAATTGCGCTCATCGAAGGCTACCGGTTGGATTCTATTGATGAGTAACTGGGAATTGGTCGCCCAATTCCCAGTTACTACTTCCTGATTCCCAATCATTTCTTCACATCCCCGCTTCCAGTATTTATTATCACCTGCGCGCTTCCACTGGTACCGCTCGGCATCGAGCCGGTGCTTTGTATGGTGATTATTTTTTTCAAAACATCGAACCAAAACGGCGCACCAAGTGAAATGGCCAAGGCCGTAATGAACCAGCCCAACAGCCGCAACAGCCAGGTTCTGGGAGCCACGAAAAAGTCGCTCCGGCTCCAACCGAGGCCAAGTATGTTGGACGCCTCCTTGAATGCTGGCTGGTTCACGAAGTTTTTCAGTTCATTTTTTATTTCGCTGCCGCTCAAGGAATCAGATGGGGCGGATGGCATGGGCAGCGTTTCGTTTTTGTTGGCGAATGCCGTGGCCAACAGCGAAAGCTGCTGGCGGTTGGCAGCGTTGTTGGTCAGGTGCGAGTATATCTGGAAGCTGTCGGCGTTCAGCACGATGGCGATGCCAAGCCCCACGAAAAAGGTCACGAACTGCAAGTGCCGCTTGTACCAGCCGCTGGATTGGTACATCACGTCGTCGAACCAAGCCTGCAGCCTGGACTTGAAAGCGTCCACGGAAGTGTGGCCCTCCTCTTTAAACTGTTCCAATACCTGTCGCAGTTGGCTGTCTTCGGGCAGTCCGTGCATGAAATCGTCAACGGATTGCACCACTTCGTTTTTCTTTTTCAGTACGTTGGCGAGGATGGAGGAAAAATTGGTTGCGCTCAGGTAGGCCGGTGCCTGCGAAACCCGCAACGGCGCCTTGTGCTGCATCAACTGCCGGAACATCGCATTCTGCTTGAATTTGTTGAACACCGCTGGGTTGTCCTTGTACTCCAGCAGCCGCTTGAGGGCCTCTTCGAGGTAGAAGCCCCGCCAACCTCGCCAGGCCGACACCAGTTCGTTGAAAGTGGTGCCCAACAGGCTGAGGAGCATGAAAGTGAAAATCATTCCGGCGATTACTTCGAGCATTGCCATTTTTGCAGTCTATTTTGTGGTGAAACAGGCAGGAAAGGTAGGAAAAACCAAATGCTTCTGCCGAATGGCGACCAAAAAAAAATCAGGACGTTGGCCGAGGCCAAGCCCTGATTTTGATCAATTCAAGCGGCAGGTTTAGGTAAACTACGCGCAATTGGTCTGGGAGATGTGTTTGTTTGCCAGCATGTTTAGACGAGCCAGATATAACCGCCATCGTTGTTTTTCGTAGAATTTGCCTCAATTTTTGGGTTTTCAACGGACGGCTTCGCAACGATTTGTACTTTATCCTGCTGCTTCTTTTTCATAAACGGGGGAGTTTTTACTTTGAAATAACCAGCGACTTCATTTGGTTTCTTGGACAAAGAGCCAAATACAATGCGTTGATTATCTCGATAGGTTCAATTAACGTTTTGTTCGCTTAGATTAATCTTTTTTCGTTCCGATGAATAATTTAGACGCCTTGCTCAACCATCCGACCTCGCCGCTGCAAACGGTGGGGCACCGGGCATTTGCGCAGCGTGGCCTTCGCCTTTTGGTGAAACGGGACGACCTGCTGCACCCGCATGTCTCTGGTAACAAGTGGCGCAAGCTCAAGCACAACCTGCTCGAAGCAAGACGACTCGGCTTGACCAAGCTCATCACCTTCGGTGGGGCATACAGCAATCACCTCGCAGCAGTGGCAGCGGCTGGCTTGGAATTCGGATTTTCAACCTTGGGTGTGGTCGGTGGTGAAGAAATCGGACTGCGGAATCCGACATTGGGCTTCGCTAAGGAGTGTGGAATGGACTTGTTTTTTACAAGCAGGGCAAATCTGAGAAATAAATCCGAAACCGAACTGCTTCAGCACCTGAAAATTTCCACAGCGGGCGCATTTGTTTTGCCGCAAGGTGGCGCAAACTGCCTCGCCCTGCCCGGCTGTCGGGAAATCGTGGAAGAAACTGCTGCCCAGCTTGGACACCTTCCCGACTTTTTCATTACCGCCTGTGGCACGGGCGCAACGCTGGCGGGCATCGTGAGCGGCTTTGCGGGGCGGGGCACGGCAATCGGAGTTTCCGTTTTGAAAGGAGGTTTTTTACAAAATGAGGTGGAAAAACTGCTGACCAAATGCCTATTCTCCCAATCCGAAATCCCCAATCCGAAATCCGCAATCGTCGTGGACGATTTTCATTTCGGAGGCTACGCCAAATGGAAGCCCGAATTGATTGACTTCATCAACGATTTCAAGGAAAAAACGGGCATCCCACTCGACCCAATTTACACGGGAAAAGCCTTTTTTGCTGCCGTGGATTTGGCCGAACAAGGCTTTTTCCCCGAAGGGGCAAGCATCGTGCTGGTTCACACGGGTGGGTTGCAGGGCATCGCTGGTTTCAATGAGCGGTTTGGCAATATCGTGAGATGATATCCTAATTCGTCACTCGTCAATTGAGCGTGTTAAGAAAAAAATCAACTGCATGATTGCTACTAATTGGCATACTTCGCGAGGAGGATTGGAACGCGGATGACGCGGATTGGGCGGATGAAAACGGATTTTCTCGTACAACGTGTTAAATCCGTTTTCATCCGCCCAATCCCCGTCATCCGCGTTCCAATCCTCCTCGCGTGTGTTTTGTAAAGAAATTTAGATTTAGTGCAATGTACGCCTGAAATAAAGGCAACAAAAAATTCTCTTAACACTCCCATCGTCAATCCAAAATCACCGAACCAAACTCACATCCCCCTCCAACAGCAGCACCTCGCCGTCCACAAATTCCACTTCCGCAAACCAGACGAACACCGCCGGGTCGAGCGCTTCGCCACGGTGCTCGCCGTTCCAGCCGTACGCGGGGTCGTTGGTCTGGAAGTTAAAGTACTGAAACACCGTTTCCCCCCAGCGGGAGAACACCAGGAACGACTTCACCCGCTTCACCGACTCCACATCCGAGAAAATCATGAACTGGTCGTTCACCCCGTCGCCGTTGGGCGAGAAGGCGTTTGGCACATAGACATGGCGAGTTCGGTCCACGTAAACCGTTACTTGGTCGCTGTCCGAGCAGCCGTTTTCGGCGGTGATGGTCACGGCATAAGTGGTGGTGAAAAGCGGCGCAATCGGCTGCGCCAAACACCCGGGGCACTCCACCGAGTCAAGCCCCTGCCACAGCACGTTTGCCACCGAATCGAACGGCAAGCTGACGATGGCGTTCAGCACCGCCTGGTCGCCCAACTCGATGAAGAGGTCGTCGCCCAGTTCCACATCCACTGGAAGTGGGGCATTTATGCCAATGAATTCAGCCGTTTCGCAGCCGTTGGCGTCCGTCGCCTGTACCTCGAAAGTACCAGCTGGCAGCCCCGTGAACGTGCTCGCCGATTGCGGAGCACCCCCATCCAGTGAGTAGGCGTAGGGCGGTGTGCCGCCGCTCGGCTGTACCGAAACAGTACCGTCGCTTTGCCCAAAACAATCCAAGTCGTTCACGCTGAACGTGATTTCAAGTGCCAAAGGGCCGTTGAGCGTCACGCTGTTGGAAGCTGTGCAGCCGTTGGCGTCCGTCACTGTTACCGAGTAGTTGCCAGTGCCGAGGCCGGTCGCTGCTGCGCTGCTCGCCCCGTTTGACCAAACAAAACCAAACGGTGCTTGCCCGCCAACGGGCGAGACCGAAGCGCTACCATCCGTTTCCCCAAAACAGCTCACATCCTCGCCGTTGTAGTCCGAGGTGACTTGAGCGGTCAGCGTTGGTGGGAAAATTTGGCCAATCACCGCCGTCGCCGTGGTGGTCAGTCCGTTGGCCGCCGTCACCGTCGCCGAGTAGGTGCCGGGCGGCAAATTGCCGATGACCTGCGGCACGTTCACCTGTGCTGCCGTGCCGGAGCCGCTTTGCGGCCCTGTCCAAGCGTAGTTGAACGGTGGCTCGCCGAGCGTGACGGTCAGCGTGAGTGGTCCGGTCGTTTCGCCGCAGGGGATGGTGCTGCCGGTAAGCGAGGCCACTACACCGCATTGCGATGGTGGCACCAGCGTGGTGATGGTGACGACCGTGCTGTCGCAACCGAATTGGTTGGAGAAAATTTGCACGACCACCCCCGTGTCTTGTGGGCTGCAACTGCTGTCTAACAGCGTCGTCGTGTCGCTCGGCAACAGCGTTACGGTGGTGGTGACTGTGCTATCGCAACCAAACTGGTTGGTTAAATTTTGTACAAAAACGCCCACGTTGACGGGGTCGCAGGAGGTGTTGTTGAGGTTGATGACATTGCTTTGCAGCAGTGCCACCGTTTCTATCACGGTGCTGTCGCAGCCCTCTGGTGTGGTGAGGTTCTGGATGAAAACGCCCGCCGCCGTTGGGTTGCAGGTGGTCGAACTGACGAGCGTGGTGTCTGTCAGCGAGAAGCTCACGGAGCGAACCACAGTACTGTCACAACCGAATTGGTTAATCAAATTTTGCACAAAAACGCCGACACTGGCCGGGTTGCAGCTCGAGTCGAAGAGCAGCGTTGTGTCGCTTGGCAGCAGTGCCACGGTTTCAATCACGGTACTGTCGCAGCCCTCCGGCGTCGTGAGATTTTGGGTGAAAACGCCCGCCGCTGCTGGGTCGCAGGTGGTCGAACTGACAAGCGTTGTGTCCGTCAGCGAGAAGCTAACGGTCAAAATCACGGTGCTGTCGCAGCCGTTTTGGTTCGTCAAATTTTGTGTGAAAGTGCCCACGTTTGTTGGGTTGCAGCTTGTATCGAAAAGCAGCGTCGTGTCGCTCGGAAGCAGCGCCACGGTTTCAATCACAGTGCTGTCGCAGCCTTCCGGGGTGGTTAGTATTTGGGTGAAAACGCCCGCCGCCGCTGGGTCGCAGGTGGTCGAGCTGACGAGCGTTGTATCCGTCAGCGAAAAGCTAACGGTCAAAATCACGGTGCTGTCGCAGCCGTTTTGGTTCGACAAATTTTGTATGAAAGTGCCCACATTGGCGGGGTTGCAACTGGCTTCGGTGAGGTAAGTCGTGTCCAAGTCGTTGACAATCAACGTGCTGACGATGATGCTGTCGCAGCCGTGAACGGTGGTCAGCGAGTCAGTGTAGTTGCCGGGCATCGTTTGCGGAGCACCACCCAATACTACGGACTCGCCTTCGCAGATATTCAGCGTCTGCGTTGTGAGCGTATGAGGCCACACCGTCACGGTCACACTGCCACCGCCGTTGGTGGAGCAGGCCGGGGTGTTGTTGTCTGTGGTGGAAACGAGCGAATAGGTCGTTGTGGTGCTTGGCGAGACGCTCATGGTATGCCCCGCCAGGATATTGGAGAGGGTGAAATTTTGCGAACCATCCGAGTAAACCACGTCAAACGGGGCATTGCCCGTGATGGCAAACGCAATGGTCGCAGCCTCGCCCATGCAGATTTCTTGGTTGCTGGAAATGCTGGCCTGCGGCAAAGCATTGAACACCACCGGTTGCCCAAACGACACCGAAAGGCAGGGGTCGAGGAGGTCAACGCTGCCATTGGCCAACCCGTTGCCAGCCACGGCGGAGATGTAGTAGGTCGTGCCAGCCACCATCGGCGGCACTAGCCCAAACTGTCCCGTGGCATTGCTCCCGTACACGGTGCCGAGGCTGTTCCCATTGCTGCTGTGCAGCACAAAAATAAGGCTGTCGTTGCCGTCAAGCACCTCGTCGCCGTTGTGGGTGGCGGTCACCGTGCTGCCTACACAGGCCGAAAGCACATTGCCGCTCATCGTTCCGGCATCGGTGGTACACTGGCAAGAGAAACTGCCGGACAGCGTCACGGGATTACAATTGTTGGTGTCGTTTACCACCCAACTGTAATTGGCGCCGTTAGGGATGGGGCCGCTGTTGAAGGTGTACGGCGGGCTATTCGTGAAGACGCCCGGCACGACCCCGGTGATGGTGTATGTGGACGGGTCGCCGTTGCTCACGACGAAGGTGACTGAGTAGGCGGTGTTGTCGCCGTTGCAGGTGAAATCAAGCCCGGAAACGGTCGGTGAACCTACCACCTGCACTTGTGCCGAACCACTGCCCGTGCCATGACAGCCGTTTGCGTCCACCACGTCCGTGATGATGTAGGTGCCAGGTGCTGAAACGGGAATCGTGGTGCTGCCGACGGGGAGGGTCAGGGTTACGGGGTTCTGGTTGTTGACAACGTAGGTGACAGAGAATGGCCCAGTGCCAGTGGTCGTGATGGTCAGGTTGACGCTCTGGCCGCTGCCTTGGCAGATGGTGCCACTGCCGCTGATGATGGCGGTGGGTGGGGTGAAAATTTGAACAGCAATCGTGTCAGTGCCGGGACAAGCCCCGCCGGTACTGAACAAGTAATAAACCTCGTGTATGCCAGGGCCAAGTGCAGCCGGGTTGACCTGTCCGTTGCTGTTTGCGGCGCCGCTCCAAATACCGCCAACCGGATTGGCGGTGAGCGTCTGCACAGGCGCATCGGGGCAGAACGGCCCTGCTGGCTGGATGGTTACAGGTGTACTGGGCTGAATTTCGATAAAAATTTCATCCTCGTCGGTGCAACCGTAAAAGTCGGAGAAGCTGTAATGAACTACGTGAAGTCCTGGAGGCAGTGCGGATGGCGTGACTAGGCCTTGCGGGTCGGCAACCCCCGTCCAAAAACCACCAGACGGGTTGGCCAGTATGTAGGTGGGCGGATCGGTTGGGCAAAACGGCCCCGCCGGGAATATCTGCACAACCGGAGCTTGAACCACCTCGATGGTTGTCTCGGTATCCGAAGTGCAGCCGTTGGCATTGGTGTAGGTGTAGGTGACGGTGTGCAGGCCTGGACTGAGGGTAGTGGGATCCACCTGCCCGAGCGGATTGGCTGCGCCACCCCAAACACCGCCTGCGGGGATGCCCTGCATGGTGACGATTGGCCCGTTGGAACAAAGTGGTGCATTGATCGCCACGATGCCCACGATTGGATTTGGGTTAATGACGACTTGTGTGCTGGCGGATGCGGTGCATCCATCCACGTCCGTCACAGTGACGGTGTAGGTGCCGGCGTTGGCGGTCACCACGTTGTCAATGTTCGGGTTTTGGAGGCCCGAACTAAACCCCAACGGCCCCGACCAGTTGTAACCAACGCCGCCGGAGGCATTGAGCAGGAGGGTTTCGCCCTCGCAGAGCGGTGAGTTGCTGGTAGCCAAGGCATTGGGCGGCGTGGCAACGTTCACGGTCACTTCGTCCGTGTTGGAGTAGCCACAAGCGTAGTTGATGGTGACGTAGTAGGTCGTGGTGGAGGTTGGTGTGGCGGTTGGGTTGGAGATGTTGGTGGCGCTGAGTGTTGGGTTGGCCTGCCATGACCAGGAGGAGCCGCTGGGATCGGCTTGGAGGGTGGTGCTTTGACCGGGGCAAATGGTCACATCGGTCATTGGGATGAGCGGTGGTGCGCCAAAACACACGTTGTGGATGTTTGACAAAGACCCAGTGCCCGACGAAAAGCCGTAGTACGCCAAGCTGCCAACGATGCCAGTGATGTTGCCAGCGTAGCTTACGGTCGTACCATCCAGCGTGGCGGAAAGGTTGTTGGTAGTGGGGTTCCAGCTGACGCTAAAGCAATGGTAACCACAATCTTCAATGTTGGGGAGTGGGGTGGGGCCAACAAGGTTGTGGTTCATACTTCCGTTGGAACTGATGCCCATGTGGTCAGTTGCGGGATCACCAAAACCACCGTTCTGGTAATCGTCCATTTCAATGCCAATGGACTGGGGAAGTCCCTGATAGCCAATGCCGCCACCGCCAACGCCCAGTCCCGGCGCAGCTGCGAAGATGAAAACGATGCCGTCCGCTCCGTTTGCGTCCTTGCAGCCAAAACCCAAGGTGGCGTTCAAACTGAAAGCTTGGGTGAGGTCAACTGGGGAGGCCGAGAAGATAGCCCCGGCTTGCCCGCTCTGGTCTTGGGTGAGTTCGCAGCAGGAGCCGCCACAGTTGGCGCTGCCGAAGGTAGTGTATTGGGCATGCAGGTCGTTGGCCCCAAATAATAGCGTCAGGATAAAAAGGGAGAAGTAATTAAGTGTTTGTACAAGTGTTTGTCGCATGGCTGTTTATTAGTGTGGCGAAAGGTATTGCTTTTCATAAGAAAAATGGCCAGCCAAGTATCGTGGTGGCAAAAAATTGGCATTTGCCGTAGGCAAAAAACAAAAAGCGACGGTATGTCGTCTCCGATATACCGCCGCTTTTGCGCTAAATTCTTTCAATGGCTGGAACTCAATCTATCCACCAACGGATGCCAAAATACGCCCTGGTCCCCACCAGCGGCCCCCACACCTGCATGGCGTCGAAGTACTCACCAAAGGGGTTTTGCCAGTCAACAATGGCGCTTTCCTGGCGGTAGTCGGTCAAGTTCTCGCCGCCGAGGTACAGCTCCATATTCTTGAACCGGCGGGTCACTTGGGCGTTCAGCACGGCGTAGGCCGGCGCTTCGCCTGTGAAGTCTTTTATCAGCTCGGAAGGTACGCCGTGGCTGTGCGCAAAACGCTGTTTACCAGTGATTTGCGTGTATGAGTTGAACATCCATTTCTCGTTTGGCGTCTCGTAGTTCAGGGTCACGAGGCCTCGGTGACGGGCCATCAATGGCCGCTGGATGGGGTCGTTTTCACCACTGCTGGATGGTGGGTTGTAGGTCACTTTCACGTCGTTGAGCTTGTAGGCCAGTTTCAGGTCGAAACCCTGGAACGGTGCCCAAGTGCCCAACACCAGCAGCGAGTTGGCGTAGCTTTTCCCATCCAAATTGTAAAAAAGCACCTTGCCTTGCTCGCTCTCCATGTCCATGACCACCTGGTTTACAAATTCCGTTCGGTAGAGGTCGGCCACGAGGCTGGCGCTCTTGCCGCCGATTTTGAAGCTTTTGGTGAAGTTCAGGCCAGCGTTCCAGGCGTCCTCAATATCGAGCTGCGACTGGTCCACCACGAACTGGCGGTTGCTGGCCATCACGGCCATGTTTTCGGACAAAACTTGCGCCGTGCGCACGCCCCTGCCTCCGCTCAGGCGCAGAATGGTGTTGTCGTTAAAATTGTACTTGAGGTTGAGCCTCGGCACAGCGAACAGTCCGTAGCGGTTGTGGTGGTCGAAGCGCAGTCCCGCAATCACCCCAAACTTGTCGCGGGTGAAATTGTACTCCCCAAAAACGCCCGGCATCACTTCCGTGCGACTGAAATCCGCCTCGTCGAGGTACTCGTCGTAGTCGTCGTACTGGAAACTGGCACCGGCGTTCAACTTGTGGTCGGTGGTGCCGATGAAGCTGGCGTAAATCAGGTTGGCGTAAAAATTTCGCTGTTTGCCGTTGTAGCGGGTATTGCCGAACACGTTCTTCATGTCGTGCAGCGAGCCAGCGTAGATAAAGCCCATCGAGGTTTCCGGCTTCGTGAACCCGATGAAACCGAACTTCCCGAACACGTCCACCCGGCGGTTTTGTTGGTCAATGCGGTAGGCATCGGTTGAGCCGTTGAAGGCGGTAAGTTGGCCGCTCTGGCGCTGGTCGTCCAGCACCTGCACGTTGAACTGGGTGCTGTAATTTTCCCTCACATAGTAGTTGCGCCACAGCGCCACGAGGCTTGTCTTCTTCGGTTGGTCAATGAAGCCGTCGTTGTTTTTGTCAAACTCGCCTTGGGTCGTGCTGCCGTGCAGCAACAGGCCGCTGCTGAGTTGCTCGTTCCATTTTTTGTTCAAATGGACATTCAGTTCACCCCGCCCAACTGTTGAGCCGAAGGCGTTCACAAAAACCCGTTTGTCCTGAAATGGCTTCACAAGTTCGGTGTTGATTTGCCCGGTCATGGCCTGTGGACCGTTCTGCACCGTGCTTGCTCCCTTCGATACCTGGATGCCGCTGACCCAAGTGCCGGGGATGTACTCCAGTGCCAGTGGACTGCCGAGGCCAGTGAAGGCAGGCCGCTTTTCCACCAACAATTGCGAGTAGATGCCCCGAAGGCCGAGCATTTGAATTTCGGAGGCGGAGGTGATGGCGTCCTGGCGCATCACGTCCACGCTGCCACTCGTCTCAAAGCTTTCGGAGAGGTTGCAGCAGGCGGCTTTTTTGAGTTCGCAGGAGGTGATTTGCTCGATGTTGCGGGTGTCGAGCGTTGAAGTGAAAATGTCGCCCCGGTGCTCGGATACCACCACTGTTTCCAGTTCGGCGATGCCCTCGATTTTTATCAGCGCCGTGTCCTCGTGCGGGTACATCTCGATGGTGACCGGGGTGTAGCCGACGTATTGGATGGTGAGGTTGGCCGTATCGGGTCGTTTTTCAATCCAAAAATCGCCCTTCTCATCGGTCACGGTGCCGATGTCGGTGCTTTCCCAAAGTACGGTGGCACCGATGAGCACTTCGCCGTTTTCGTTGAAGACGTTGCCGTAAAGCTGACGGTTGGTCTGGCTTTGGAGGCTTGAAAATGCAATGGAGGTCAGGATTATGATGGTTGTCAGTGCTTTCATTGTTGAAATTTGTGCGTCCAGACTTGATTGGATGGAACGCAGGTTTTGCTAATTAAACGCTTACCTGTCGGCAAGCAGGGATTCGGACAGGTTTAATTCAGCAGCACTAACACAGGTAGGATTGTATCCAAGGCAAAAGCTCCTTTCCCGCAGGCGGTGGTGGCAGGTCTTGCTGCCAGCGGAGGGCATTTTTTACAAGAACAATAAAGTTGGGTTGGGTAAAATTCGCCGTTTGCGGAGCACAAAATGCTTGAAGTTTCAAGTCAAAAAAGCTGGGCAGGTACTTGGCGTCCAGCTTCACGAACTCAGAGGTGCAGTCGGCGCAATTATGCTTTTTCTCACCATCCATTTCGCCGCAGGTACTGCCCTTGCAGCAGTTTTTGGCTGGCGATTGTTTCTCAGACAATTCACACGGCTCGTCAGGACGGAAGAGGGACGTGACCATCTCGCCCTTGCAGTAGCAGTACAGGTGGTGTACGCTAAGTCCCGTGGTGGCTACAAAAACAGTTGAAGCCAGCAGGTAAACCGTGATATGTCGAAGTATTTTTTTCAATTTTTTCTAATGCACTGCAAAAGTAAGGGCAAAAACGATGGGTTGCACGATTGTCCATGAATTTGAACGCCTAGTAGAATATTAAGTTGGGATTTCGGCCTGTCTGCGGCGAAAAACCTAACTTGGTGGTCAAATTTTTTGAGTGATGAAGAACAAAACCACGGCTGGAATTTATGCGCTCCTGTTTGGCCCAATCGGACTGCACCGCTTTTATCTTGGGGAGCGAAAGCTTGGGAAATTTTACCTGATCGCTACTATCTTGCTCTTTATGTTTTCAATTAGAGTTGAAGGCCCAGTAGTGATGATAATGGGCGTCGTGTCCTTTATTGACGCCGTCCTGCTCTTCTCCATGGGGCAGGAGGAATTCAATGAAAAATACAACCAACGTTACCTCAACCGCCCCCGGCAAGTGGCTGAAGCCGCTCCCCGCTACCAGGCCAGGCCTGCCGCTGTACCCGCCGAAACCCCTAATCCCTGGAAGGCCGCTGGCATCGAAAAGTTCAAGGATTACGACTACGACGGAGCATTGGAGGACTTTAAGAAATCGCTCACCATCAAGTACGACGACCCCGCAGTCCACTTCAACCTTGCCTGCTGCTACTCCCTGAACGAGCGCCCCGACCCTGCGTTTTTTCACTTGACGAAGGCCGTGCATTTCGGGTTCGTGGACTTCGACAAGATCGAGCGGCACGAGGGCCTTGCCTACCTACGTACCCAGCCGGAGTTTCGGGATTTTGTTAAAAAAGGCTACCAACTCCACAGTGCACAATCTGAGCAAGCGCGTGATTTGCTGGCGCAAACGCCCACTGCAAAGCCCTCCCTGCTTGATCAAATCAAACGACTGAGCGACCTACGGGAGCAGGGAATTTTAACAGAAGAAGAATACAAGGGAATGAAGGAACAGGTGCTGAGGGGGTGAGAGGAGTGGGAGGGTAAGAAGCGTATGCCGCTCACTCACTCACTTCTCTCACCTATTCACGCTCTACTAACTGCCAGTTTTTTCGCCACCGTAACGGTAGCGTGGAGCGCCACGCCCAGCAGTGCCCAGAAGATGACGCTGGCTCTGCGCACGACGCTGAAAGAGATGATAAGTGCGGCTGGGTAGCCGAGGATGGTCAGTGCGGAGGCAATGCCCAATTCATTTACGCCAAGGCCCGCTGGCATGAAGAAAACAGAAGCGCTGACGGCAATTGCGCCAGCAATCGTAATTATGTCGGCCATGGAGGGGGCGTAGCCAAGGATGGCGAAGATAGCGTACATCTCCACGAGGCTGAAAATACGGCTGAGGAACTTCCATCCCGTGGCGGCGAAGAAGCGACCAGCCGGAATCGGCTCGCTGCGGTACTCCTCCACCATCTTGAATTTTTTCAAAACGAATGTGACGACCTTCGACGGGGCATGGGACAACGAAAGCCATACGATGCCGAGGCTGACGGCATAATGAACCGCTGCCAAAATTGCCACTGTGGTGAAAACGGCACTGCTCATGTCAACAAATGCCAACGTAAACGTGAGGCAGACCGCCGCAAACAGCATCCCCGTGATGGCCCGGATAAGCCGCTCGACCACTACCGCCCGGCTTGCCGTGTGCAAGTCAAGCCAGTTGGTCATGTGTTGGATGCGGTAAGGCTCGCCGCCCAACGAGGCCAATGGCAAGATGGTGTTGTAAGCCTCACCTGTTATGTTGTTGTATAGCAAATCCAAGAACGGCACCTTGTTGCGCACTAGGGTGCTGGTGGCTAGCGTGTTGGTCACAATCCAGAGGATGGCCACCGAGAAGACAAGAAACACCTTCCCGCCAATTAGTGCCAGTGAGTTGCCGACGAGTTCAATTGGCACATAAAAAAGCAGTGCAGCAATGATGCCAACCCCCAATAAGTAGGGCAGTGTTTTTTTGACCGTTTTTACCACCTGAACGGTAGTACCGCCAGTGAGCAATGAGGCGGCTTCCGGCGTTGGGAACATCAGCTTGAGGCGGCGTTCAGCTTCCCGCTTCATGTTCGGGTCGTCCACGTCCTGCCACTGTGCGTTGTCGAGCACCACGGCTCGTACGCCGTCGCCATCAATGAAGTGCTGGATGATGCCGCTGACAGAGTGCGCACCCTGCCGGGCCTTTTCAGCGATTTGACTGCCGTAGCCCTTCGGGAAATAAAAAAGCCCAGTGTCCACCAAGTTGTATTCCTTGATTTCCTTGCCAATGTTGTGGATGAAGCCGTTGCGGCTGGCCACCTTGGTGGCGTCGTCCATGTCGAAGACGTTGGGGAGGTCGGCATCGCAGGCGAGGGCCGGCAGTTGGGGAGCCTGTTTTGTTTTTTGGATAAAGTCACGCACCGTGTCCGGTGAGAAGATATGGTCGGACATGGTGAGCAGAAACGCCTCGCTGAATCCCGTTGCGCCTGCGGCAAAACTGACGCCGTTGCCCAGTTCGTAGTCCTCGCATTCGATGTACTCGATGTCAATGCCTTGCAGCCGCTCAATACTTTTCATCTCGGCGACCACCTGCTCCCGATAGGCGCCCACTGTGATGCGGAAGTGTTCAACACCCGTTTCGTGTAATGTGAGGATGGATCGCTCAAGCAAACGAAGGCCACCAACTTTCATCAGTACTTTGGGTTTCAATACGCCCTGCTCCCTGAATCTGGAGCTTTTGCCTGCTGCCAAAATCACGGCATTTTTGACCGGAATGAAGACAGGAGTAGGTGTTTTTTCGGTGATGCGAGACTCTGGTTGAAGCGAAATTAAGTCCATTTAATGTTGCTTGGTGCGGTCAGGCAGTGATTGTTTTTGTTCCAATGTTGCGGTGTGGGTATTGTCGCTAACAAAACGAAAAGGAATCATTGACCCAATGTCCGTAATTTTTATTTTTCTTGCTCGCCGAAATGTCAGCGGCACTTGATTTTTGTTTTGAAAAATGCAATCTCCTAAAAGCTCATCAATCTGTAAATAGTTCGCGGGAAGTGTCTGTAATTTTTGCTTTTTTTCATCACTTACGAAGTGTTCGGGATTCCAGACCAACCTACTAACAGGTTTTTTTAAGAAGACGCTGCGTGACGATTATTTTTTTCATCCCAAAACTATAAGGTTCGACCCGGCCAAACGAAAATCCGTTCGCTGAATTGGGCTTGTTTTCGCTGAGTTGGAAGTTTAGGGTATGAACTGCAGAAATACTGGATAGAAACTCGACTTATCCAAAATAATTTATTCACAGAAAAATTATGTAGCTTAAGGTATTTTTTTAACGGAATTGTATTACTTTTGTAACTACATTTAAGCTTTTATTATTCTTCCCAAGGGTTACTAACATTTTTTGCTTAGGAAAAGCCTCAAATTAGGTTTTTTACTTCAGTATAAGCAGATGGTATACCATCACCCATTCAATTCGATATGATTCATTTGTCTAGTGTTTCTCACATTGAATGTGCGTAGTTAATTTGTAATTCAACTATTTTCTCAAATACCGACCTTTTAAAAAGCAATCAATTTTTCAGTCAAGCTGAGGAATTGCAGCGTTATTTTTAGAGGTCGAAATAACCTAAATCAGCATGAAATCATTTTTTACAATCCTTGCCCTTGCGATTTGTTTATCTACCAATAGTTACCGAGCTAATGCACAGGTGGATCTGCTGTCTGACTTGTTCGGCCAATTGGATTCAGGAACTCATGGTTTTTTCTTCAACAACTTGGACTCATTGAATGAGAATTGGACGCCGAATCAACAAGGTTATGATGACGTTTTCAACCAATTGAACAATAACTTGCTCGATTCCATCCCTCCCGGCAATTTTGATTCCTCCTACTTGAATGGTCTTGGCTCAGGCTTGGACTCTTTGATTGCCCATTTACCAGGCTTCAACCTTCCTGGACCAGACGAGGATACCCTACTGGGCGAACTTGATTGGATAGGCGATATATTGGGCAATAATTTTGATTCTCTGGGTGGCTTGTTTGGGGAGTACCACGACAGCCTTTCTTTCGATTCCATGAATTGGGATGTCACCATTATTGGTTTTGATTCACTTAATAACGAGAGTTACCTTTTCCTCGAAGACTCGGCCAACATCGCAGGCAGTCTCAGCGACCCGAATGGCCCTGGCAATTTTGCCAACATCTTGGATCAGCTATTTGACGTAAACCTTTTTCCTGACCTTGAGCTTGCCTTCGGCACGCAAAGCGCAGACCTTAAGTTTTACGATGACCGATACAGCGCAAATGCTAAGGTCGCCCGAATTGGTTCTGTTCCCCGTTTTGACCAAGATGTCCTTAATTGCAACGGTCATGCGCCAATCTTTCCAGTTGAAGCACGCTGGCATGTGGAGGTTAGCTGGATGGACGGCAATGCAAGGCCAACTGGTGCCGATGCATCTGGCAGCGGAACAGATGAGGGCAAAGGATTCAACCCGCTGCTATTTTACGGCGATTATGCCCTTATGGCCACTCCAAGAATCGGCAAGTTGGGCAACACATCCTTTCGCCTGATCACAAGCCTCGGCACGGAGTTCGGCACCTACGCACCTGCCCACCGCGACTACGCACCGCCCTTCACCAGCCACAACAAAGGCTATATGACTGGCCTTGGAGCACAGGCTGGCGCTGGGTTTGCCTTCACCACCGGCTCACTTACGGTTTACAACATCGCTACCTTCGCTGAAGGTCAAGCGCTGCGCTGCGCAATGCCTTACCCATATACCAGCCGCCGTTACGAGGTGGGCATGCGTTACGGAAATATTGTCAACGTTCGCTACTCAACCGGCTACACTTCTTGGCAACCGGATGAAAACCGTACAGCAAACGTGAAAAACCAATTCACGTTAGGCATCATCTTGGCAGAGCTTCATCATTGATTTATTAATAAATTCGTAGCGTTTTATTCCACTTTGGAAGCTTACTAAAATAATCAGCCGATGGTCGGTTCGAACCGGCCATCGGCTTTTTTTATCTCCTCAACACCATGAGATACTGCCAACCAAAAACGCAGATGTAGCTGAACCGTGGTTATTTAGTTGCGACCTAGGCAATATCCCTTCACCCATCTGAAAGCTCAAAACCTTAAACAACCGTTAAGAAAGAAACCTTTGCACTTTGCGAAAGTCTTAATTCTACTTTGTCACTTTAAAAATTGTTCGCTTTGAAACCCTGCAAGGGTTGAATTTGAATAGCCCTGCATGAAATGCGGGGTGTGAAAAACAACGGGAAACAACCCTGGAAGGGTTGAATGGTGTAGTTATGCAAATAAATTCAACCCTTCCAGGGTTGTTTCCCGTTGAAATTTACCACCCCCGATTGCATCGGGGGCTATTCAAATTTAAGCCCTTCGGGCTTTTCTTAAAGTGACAAAGTAGAATTAAGATGCAACCCAAAATACACAAACCTATACCTTGGTATTTGGAAATGAAAATTGTCTTATTTTCAATCGCTTCTATGGTTTTTGTTGTTGACAAAAAATCAAAAGGCATTGAAAATCACCAGTTTGAATAATTTTATCAAAACCTTTCTTAAAAATGAAATCCAAAATCCTGACAGCAGCGCTCTTGCTTATCATGGCAATGACAGCCAAAGCCCAAGGCGGTGGTGGCCGTGGCGGCGACCCCACCCAACGTGCCGAAATGCAGAGCAAAATGATGGTGGACAGCCTGTCGCTATCCACGAAACAGGCCGAAAAGGTCAAGGGAATCAACCTGAAATACGCCAACAAGCAAAAGGAAGCCCGCAGTGCCAACGCTGACGGTGACTGGGAAAAAATGCGGGCCAACATGGATGCGCTCCGCACCGAGCAAAACGCCGAGCTGAAAACCGCGCTTACCCAAGAGCAGTACGATCGCTGGCAAAAAATTGCCGCTGAACAATGGAAGAACCGAGGGTCAGGCGGCTACGAGAGGCCAAGCCAAAACGGCAACGACGACAAAGCCCCACTGGACAAAAAGGAGAAAGACAAGGGCGGTAAAGGCAAAAATGATAATCAAGCACCACCACCACCACCTCCTCCAGCACCAATTCCTGAGGGCGGTAACGGTTGATAGCATTAATATTCAGGCATATAGAATAAGGGCAGCGAAATCGGCTGCCCTTATTTTATTTAAAAAGCCCGTTATGTCCGCTCCGAGTCGTCTACCTATTTGGGGGTGTCGTCTACCAATTGCCAGGGGCACTTAACGGGCAGGTTGAATTAGGATAACTTTGCCGCATGAAAAAATTACCTATCACCTTGCTGTTCCTGGCAGCAGCTATTTGCGCCAGCGCCCAAAGCTTTATCATCAAGGGCAAGGTCGTTGACGACAAAAACGTCTCCTTACCTGGAGCGAACGTTGTACTCCAATACCCTTGGGGCGAAATGGCCACTGCCACTTCCACCTCGGTCAACGGCAGTTTTGATCTGGAAAACGTCGAAAAAGGCGGCTACATTCTTGTTGTGACCTTCCTTGGCTTTGAGGACCTGAAAAGAGAGGTGACCGTGAGCAACAAGGACATGGACTTAGGCACGTTGACCCTCAACTCAGGCGCCACTATGCTCGGCGAGGTAACAGTGAAAGAGCAAGTGGTGATGGGCAAAGTAGGCGGCGACACCGTGCAGTACAACGCCGACGCCTTTAAGGTGATGAAAGACGCCAGCGCACAGGACTTGATTGAAAAAATGCCCACCGTGACCAACGAGGGCGGCACAGTGAAAGCCCAAGGCGAGAACATCCAGCAGGTACTGGTGGACGGCAAGCCCTTCTTTGGCAATGACCCATCGGCGGCGCTGAAAAACCTGCCTGCCGAATTGATTGAAAAAATACAAATCTTTGACCAGCAGAGCGAACAGTCGCAGTTCACAGGGGTGCAGGACGGCAACACGACCAAGACCATCAACATCGTGACCCGGAAGGGCATGAACAACGGGCAGTTCGGCAAGGTGTACGCTGGCTACGGCTGGGAAGACAAGTACCAAGCTGGCGGAAACACCAATATTTTCAAGGGCAATCGCCGCATCTCGCTCATCGGCATGTCAAACAACATCAACGTACAGAACTTCAGCATGGACGATATCCTCGGGGTTACGGGTAGTAGCGGCGGCGGTGGCGGGCGTGGCGGCCCAGGCGGCGGTGGACGTGGCGGTATGGGCGGTGGCGGCGCTTCCGATTTTCTGGTGCAATCCTCCGGTGGCATTTCAACTACCCACGCCTTCGGCGTAAACTACACGGACAAGTGGGGCGAAAAACTGGACGTGACGGGCAGCTACTTTTTCAACAAAAGCGAAAATAAATCACTGAAGGACCTCACACGGCAATTCGTGAGCGAGGAAGGTTTGGGCGATGTTTACGAAGAAAACAACACCGCCGAGACAGACAACACCAACCACCGCCTGAACTTTCGGGCAACCTGGCAAATTGACAGTGCCAACTCCATCCTCATCCGCCCAAGGGCCACCTGGCAGGTGAACGACGGATTTTCTTCCACCTTCGGTCAAACGGCGAATGCCACCGAGCTGCAAAACCAGACCGACAACAATTTCAAATCAAAATACGACGGCCTCAGCTTCAACAACAGCATCCTCTGGCGGCACAAGTTCAGCAAGGCGAGCCGCACATTTTCGGTGGATGTGAGCAATGGCTACAACCCCAAAACGGGTAGCAGCACCAAGCGGTCGTTTGATAGTTACTACTTCCCAACGCCCAAGTTCGACACACTCGACCAGCAGTCCTCACTTACAGCGAGCACATGGAACATGGCCGCCAACTTTGAGTACACCGAGCCGCTCACGCAATATTCGCAGCTGCTCCTGAACTATCGGGCCAGCTACCAACAGGAGGAATCGGACAAGCAGACCTACGATTTTTGGCCCATTACTCAAACTTACAGCTTGATAAACCCGACGTTGAGCAATGTATTTTCAAACGACTACATCACGCAGTCGGGCGGGGCGGGCTACAACTTCAGCAAGGGCCGTGACCTCAACTGGAACGTCCGGGCGAACTACCAGTGGTCGCAGTTGGCCAACCAGCCGGTGTTTCCCGAAGGGGAACAAACCACCATCACGTTCAGCAACGTGCTGCCCTCGGCCAGCCTGCGTTACAACCTCGACAAGCAGCGCAGCATCCGGTTCAACTACCGAACGAACACCCAACTGCCCTCGGTCAGCCAACTCCAAAACGTGGTGGACAACTCCAATTCGCTGCAACTCAGCACTGGCAACCCCGCCCTCGTACAGAGCTACCAGCACAACCTGTTCATGCGCTACCAAGCCACCAACACCGAGAAATCAACCGTGCTGTTTGCCATGCTCGGCGGAGGCCTGACGGGCAACTACATTGGCAACAGCACTTGGTACGCCGGCAGCGACACCCCACTTTTCGACAGCCTCGACGTGGCACCAGGTGCCCAAATCCGGCAACCCGTGAACCTTGACGGCTACCGCAACATGCGCTCGTTCGTCAGCTACGGCTTCCCGCTCAAGTTTTTCAAGTCGAACCTGAGCTTCAACATTTCCTACAACTACGGCCGCACCCCCGGCCTCGTGAACGGTTCCGATAATATTTCCGACAACCACAGCATCAGCACCGGCGTCACGCTGGCCAGCAACATCAGCCCAAAGCTCGACTTCAACATCAGCCTGCGGCCCGGCTGGAACAAGGCCACCAACTCGCTCCAAACCGCCAGCAACACAGAGTATTTCAGCCAAAACAGTAGCCTGCGCTTCAATTGGATAATTTATGAAGGGCTTGTGTTCCGGACCGATATCGCTCACCAATACTACAACGGACTTTCGGCTGGTTTTGACCAAAACTATGTGCTCTGGAACCTGGCCATCGGCAAGAAACTCTTCAAAAACGAGCGGGGCGAAATTGCCCTCGCCCTCAACGACGTGCTCAACGAAAACCGTAACATCAGCCGCAACGTGACGGAAACCTACATCGAGGACAGCCGCACGAACGCCCTCCAACGCTTTGTGATGTTGAGCTTCACCTACAATATCCGTGTTTTTGGCACTGCTCCGCAAACAGCGCCCAGCGAGGAAAGGCGGTGGGAGGGAAGGCCGCCGGGGTTTTAAACAGATTTTGAGTTTTGAGTTTTGCGAGCCGGAAACAACTTGCCTTGTGCTTGCGCAATAAATGAGCAATGTCATCTCAAGATTCATTGCCGAGTTCGTACCTTTGAACTCAATTTGGAATTGGCTGTTTCGGCTAGCAAAAATGATTTGGCCAATTTAAACTAATCAAGTAAAACAAAATGGGTACGCAAGCAGAAGCAACACCACGTGAGGATTTCTATTGGGTAGATGAGCGTGAGCCTCACTTTCAGCGCAGAAAAGATATTTTAAAATCGCACCCGGAGGTGACGAAGCTGTTTGGGGTAAACCCCAAATTGAAGTATGTAACCGTGGCACTGGTGGTTGTACAGTTGACCATCGCCGTGTTTGCCCACAACCTTCCTTGGTGGGCATTTTTGTTGGTGACGTTTGTGGTGGGAGCTACCATCGCCCAAGCACTGTTTTTGGCCATCCACGAAATCACCCACGACCTTGCCTTCCAGCGCAAGCTGCACAACACCCTGCTGGCCTATTTTGCAAACCTCCCCATTGTATTCCCCTTCGCCATGTCCTTCAAAACCTACCACGCCATCCACCACTGGGACCAGGGCAAGGACGGCGAGGACATGGACATCCCCTCCCTTTTTGAAGCGAAAATCTTCCGTGGATTCATTGGCAAAGTCATGTGGTTCTTCAACCAGATTGTGTTCTACGCCGTGCGCCCGATGTTTGGCAAGCCCATGAAACCGGACAAATGGCAGGTGTACAACATCATTTTTCAGGTAGCTGCAATGGCCGTTTTCTTGCCGTTTGCGGGGTGGGAAGGAACTCTGTACCTGTTGCTTTCGCTGGTATTTGCCGGGGGGCTGCATCCAACTTCGGGCCACTTCATCTCAGAACACTACGTGTTCCAAGAAGGCCAGGAGACCTACTCCTACTACGGCCCGCTGAATGCCATTACCTTCAATGTCGGCTACCACAACGAGCACCACGACTTCCCGACCATCCCGGGTAGCCGTTTGCCAGCGCTCAAAAATTTGGCGCCAGAGTATTACGAAAACCTTCACTCCTACAATTCCTGGACGGGTGTCATCAAGGATTTTCTTTTCAGGAAGGATATTACGCTGTACTCCCGCACGAAGCGGAAGTAGACGGCAAGGCACCCTTCTGGTACTACCAAAAGAAGTTTTTTCTGAATACTACAACTTGTGAGCTATCTTCGTGTTCAACGTCTTTATGGCCAAGCGCATCTTAGCATATCATCTTGCCTTTTTGGTATTGTTCACCAATATCGGATTGCCCGTTTTTACCCATGTATGTAACGGGCAAGGGAAGGAATGGTCGTCCGTGCTGTTGCCTGCGCGGTCGTGTTGCAGTAAAAAAGTTGAAGCAAACAAGTCATGCGATTCCCCAAAAAGTGGGCATTGCAAAAAGGGCATCAAATCAAAGCCCTGCTGTGAGAACCACACTTCGTTGGTTCAATTGAATGGCAGTTTTCTCGCAAATTTTCAAACTTGGTCGGTCAAGAAACTGGACATTGCACTTCCAGTATTTGTCCTTGCCAACCAAGCAATCGTTTTTCCTTTTTCCACCTCCACCTTTTCTTCATTCCACCCACACGCGCCGCCCGTACAGCTTCATGGGCGTAGTCTGCTCATTTTTGAGCAAGTTTTCCGCTGTTAAATCTCCCACTTCGACGGTATTTCGGATGCCAAAGGCGCTATGTCTTGGACTTTTTGCTTTTGCCAAACGGATAAAACCGTTCCGCTACTTCTTGATTTCCGAGACCACCAACCTCGGTCAACTCCTTATTTTTAAACTAAAATTTTTCTACCATGAAAAAGCTATTTCAAGTTGGCTGCATCGCTGCCACTATTTTCCTCTTCGCCGCTTGCAGGGAAGACCATTCCAAGCAACAGCACGACCAAATGCAACACGACGACCAACATGCCGCCGTGTACCAGTGTCCGATGAAGGACGAAGGCGACAAAACCTACGACAAGCCCGGCACCTGCCCAAAATGCGGGATGGACTTGAAGGAAGTCAAATAACCAATGTAGTCGCCAAAGCCATTTGGCGACTACATTTTCAAATCACTCAAATTCAACTTTTATGAAAAATCTAAAAATCATTCTTCCGGCGCTGCTGCTGGCGTTTTTCGCAACTGCCGCCAGTGCGCAGAAATCCACCGTCACCGAGACCTTCAAAGTCCTCGGCAACTGTGGCATGTGCCAGAAAACCATCCAAACTGCCGCCCTCGGTGCGGGCGCTAAAACCGCTGTTTGGGACGTGGACGCCCATACGCTGACCGTCACTTTCAAGGAAAAGAAAACCAGCGTAGAAAAAATCCAGGAGGCGGTTGCAAACAGCGGCTACGACACGCCGAAGTTCAAGGCGTCCGAAGCGGCTTACAGCAACCTGCATGGCTGCTGCCAGTACGACCGCAGCGAGAGCCTGGAGCAATAGTTTTTTTAATGAAAAAGTGCAAAGACGCAAATCGGGGCATCGTCCAGCTTTGCGCCTTTGCATGAAACGACATCCATTTTCAAAATTCAAAACCCAATTTTTATGAAGAACGGATTTTTACTCCTTCTCCTCGCAGCCATGTTCAGCCAGAACGTCAGCGCCCAGATGAACGTGGTGCTGCACATGCACCAAAAGCTGGGCGACCAACCATTTGCCCTCAATTCGGCGACGACCGTGCCCAGCGACTACCTGGTGAAAGTCACCCGTTTGCAATACTACGTTTCCGAAATCAAAATCGTCCACGACGGTGGTCTGGTGACGCCCGTGACCGACATGCACCTGCTCGTGACGGCACAAGAAGATAGCATCTTCGAGCTGGGCAGCTTCGATGTGACGAACATCGAGGGCATCGAGTTCTCCATCGGCGTGGATCCTGCGTTCAACCACCTAGACCCGGCTAGCTATCCAAACGACCACCCGTTGGCGCCCCAAAACCCCGTCATGCACTGGGGCTGGGCGGCTGGCTACCGCTTCATCTGCTTTGAGGGCACGTCAAGTAACAACGGCACGACCTTCCCCGATGCGTTCCAAATCCACACGGTGGACGATGCCAACTACCTGACCGTTACGCTCCCCGTGAGCGGTGTCATGGACGGCGACCACCTTGCCATCAACGTTGACGCTGACTACGCCCAATTGCTCATGGACGTCAACGTGCAGGGCGGTTTGATTTCCCATGCCGCCACTGGCCCTTCCGCCAAGCTCGCTGGGAACATGCAAAACTTTGTTTTTTCGCCCTCCATCGTGAGTGGCGTGACCGAGCCGGGCGTGGCGGGTTCGTTCCAGATTTCGCCAAATCCGGCAAGCGGTAATGCTGTCGTGAAATACGACCTGCCGGGCTTCGAGCACCTGACGCTGACAGTGAGCGACCTCGCCGGGCGCACGGTTTTGACGAAAGAACTGAGCGGTTCGCAGCAGTCGGTCTCGTTGGAAACCAATTGGCAGTCAGGCGTTTACGTCGCCCGAATATTTAGCGAGGACAGGTTTTTGGCGATTGAAAAATTAGTGGTGAAATAGATTTTGGCTGAATGGAGGGCGGAATTTATTCCGCCGCTGTGCAGGCATGGCGGAATAAATTCCACCCTCCATTCGGTAAAAGCGCATGAAAAAACTCATTCCCATCCTTGCCCTCACGCTCCTTTTCGCTTGCGAAAAAGAGCCTACCGAACCGACCGCCGAGCCGTTGCTCGCCGTGCCGGAGGGCTTTCCTGCGCCCGTTTTTCCCGAAGGGAACGAGCTGACGCCGGAGCGCTGGGCATTGGGCAAGCGGCTGTTCTTCGACCCAGTGCTGTCGAGCGACAGCACGGTTTCCTGCGCCTCCTGCCACCTGCCGGAGCATGCGTTCACGGACGGGAAGCAGTTCAGCGAGGGGGTGGAGGGGAGGCTCGGCACACGCAATGCGCCCACGCTGGCCAACGTCACCTACCACCCCTACTACACGAGGGAGGGTGGCGTACCGACACTGGAAATGCAAATCCTCGTTCCCATCCAGGAACACGCCGAGTTCGACTTCAACATCCTGCTGATTGCGGAGCGGCTGAACCGGGACAGCAGTTACGTTCAACTGAGCCGCCAAGCCTACGACCGGGAGCCGGACGCCTTCGTCATCACCCGCTCGATTGGCTGTTTTGAACGGACGATGTTGAGCGGCGGCAGTCGCTACGACGAGTTTTTGAATGGTAAAAACTCGGCGCTGACGGCTGCCGAAAAGCGTGGCAAGGACTTATTTTTCAGTGAAAAACTCGCCTGCTCCCAGTGCCACGGTGGGTTCAATTTCACCAGTTATGCCTTTGAAAACAACAGACTTTACGAAGACTACCCCGACCCCGGTCGCTTCCGGCTGACGGGCGACGAGGCTGACCGGGCACTGTTCAAAGTGCCTACGCTGCGCAACGTTGGCGTCACCGCACCCTACATGCACGACGGCTCGCTGCCAACGCTGGAAGCGGTGGTGGAACACTACAATACGGGCGGGAAAAACCACCCGCACAAAAGCCAGTTGATAAAACCGCTGGGCTTGTCCACCAAGGAAAAAGCTGACCTGATTGCGTTCCTAAAAGCCCTGACGGACCACGATTTTTTAAACAATCCCAAATTCAGGGAGTGAGGTCTCACGCTACATGCAGTATTTCATGACTGCCTTTTGAATAACAAATCCAATAAAATAAAATGAAGAATACCTGTTTCACAATTCTATGTTTCCTGCTCGCTGTCAACCTGACCGCCCAAGCCCTCATCGGTTCTGTCATCAACGAAATTGGTGCGCCCGTCGCCGACGCACGGGTGACGATTTTCAACAACGATACGACGATTTTTTATGAAGCCAGGACAGATGTCAATGGTGGCTATGTTTTCAATAATTTGGAAACAATTACCTACAAACATGGCATTGCAAAAGCTGGAAAGGAATATGTAGAAAGGAACTTGACGGTAAATCCCAGTACAACCTATATATTTAAAGATACGCTCTTGCCCGAAACCGAAACCGGCGACTGGGAAATCATCATGCAATCGCCAGAGGCGCTCGGTGGCACCGACCTCGGCGTGTTGATGCCCGATGGCAGCCTTTACTACTGCCACGATACCAAGGATCCGTTCTACTTCGTGCCAACCGAGAACGACACCAGCTTTGCCAAGGGCAGCATGTTTGCCCAAGGCTGCGTGGCTCCGGCACTGCTGCTGAATGGGCAAGTCTTGTTTGCGGGTGGCACCCTGGAGGAAGATGGCTATGGTCCCGCCACTAAAAAGGTCAAAATCTTAGACCCGGTCACCGAGTTATGGCAGTATCAACCAGATATGCTGGATGCTCGCTGGTATCCGTCGCTCGCTCCGCTTTACGACAATCGATTGCTGATTGTGGGCGGTGGCGACCTGAACACGAGCCTGCCCAATGCCATGCGAACCAAAACCTCCGAAGTTTTTGACCCTGCAACTGGCATTACCGTCGTCACTGACACGGTGCATTTTGGCAACGAAGTCTCCCCAATCCTGCCGCTTTTCACCGGAAAAATATTGATGACGCACCGACCGCCACAACTTTTTGACCCCGAAACGTTGCAGTGGGAACTGGCTGCCGATTTCGTGCAGGGCAACCGGCTGCCGAATGGCGACCACAGCGACCACGAACTGGTCCACCTGCCCGACGGCAAAGTGCTGGCAGTAGGATACAAGTCATTCACGCCGGGGCAGCCGGGCGTCAACCTTGAAATGTACGACCCGCTGAATGACACCTGGACGCTTCGCTCCAACTTCGCTCCAACCCGTTCGAGGGTTAAAGCGGTGTTGCTGCCCGACAAAAAAGTGCTCATCATGGGTGGTAAAAAAGAAGACTCCAACGACCCTACGCCCGTCAACAACTGGGGCTACATGGACCTGACCGACCAGTACGACCCGGCGACGGACGCCTGGCGGCGGCTGGAAAAAATGAACATCGAGCGGGAATATCACGCAATCACCGCCCTCGTTCCGGACGGCAGGATTATCGCCGTCGGCGGCGAAGGCGCTCCCGGCAACGAGCCGCCGCAAAGCATGATTGAGGCGTTTTCACCACCGTACTTGTTTCGTGGCGTCCGCCCGGAAATCAGCAATTTGAACACGACGGAATTTCTGAGAGGCGGCACGGTGCAGTTCGATGTGGCCAAAACCAATGCGCTCACCAGCGTCGTGCTGATGTCGAACGGGGTGCTGACTCACTTCATGAATTCCGGCAACAACCGCTACCTCGACCTCGATTTTACCCAAAACGGCAACTCGGTGACGGCCAGCCTGCCGACCGACAGCCTGCATCTGATGCCGGGCTGGTACATGTTGTTCGGCATGGTGGACGATATTCCGTCGGTGGGAAAAATGGTAAAGGTTGAGCAGGGGCTTGCGCCCGTTTCGGCGGTGGCGGATGCCGTCGGGAATACCTTTTCCGCCCGTGTTTTTCCCAATCCTTCCAGTGGGCGGTTTTTTGTGGAAATCAGGGGTGCGAAGGCTGGCGATCACTTGCGGCTGGAAGTGTTCGACCTGGCAGGAAGGCTTGTTTTACTGGATAAATTGATGGTAGCAGGTAATATTTTTCAAACCGAAATCACATTGCCGACGGGCATTTTCGAGATGAAAATTTCCGGCGATAAAAAAGTTGCAGCACAAAAAATAATAGTTCAATAGGCGGTTTTTCTCAAGCGGAGGTGCAAAGCGGGATGTAGTCGAATTGTAACACTTTGCTTGAAAACCTGCCTTTTAACCACCAGTTTTTATGAAAAAGATTATCCTCACTTTTTTCACGGTCGCAGCCCTGATGGTTGCCTGCGACCCCGACGACGACACAGTAAAAGCTGTCTATGACCCCACGCCCTACGCCCTTGACTACGGCGACTTTCCCAACCCGAACCTGCCTGCCGACAACAAGCCGACCGTCGCCGGGGTGCAATTGGGGCGGATGCTTTTTTACGAAAAAATGCTGTCGAAGGACGGCTCGCAAGCCTGTGCTGACTGCCATTTGCAGCAGGATGCCTTCAGCGACATCCGACAGTTCAGCATCGGCGTGGAGCAGTTGCCGGGCAAGCGGCAGGCGATGGCAGTATTCAACCTGGCGTGGCACAAAAACGGGATGTTCTGGGACGGGCGCTCGCCAAAGGTGCGTGACCAGGCGCTCAAACCCATCCAAGACCCGCTCGAAATGAATGAGACGCTGGAAAACGCAGTCGCTAAATTGAAGGCAGACCAGCGCTACACCGACCAGTTCATCCGGGCGTTCGGCGACGACATCATCACATCGGAGCGCATGGGACTGGCCATGGAACAGTTCGAATTCACCATGATTTCTAATAAATCGAAATTCGACCGCTACACAGCCGGCACGGAGACGCTGACGGACAGTGAGGAGCGGGGGCGGGTGCTTTTTACCACCGAGTACGACCCGTTTTCGGGTCAAAAGGGCGGCGAGTGCTTCCATTGCCACGCCGGTTTCAACTTCACCAACGACAGCTACATGAACAACGGCATGGACGAGGAGGTTAACTTCACGGACGAAGGTCGCTTCAAGGTGACCAACGACCCGGCGGACAAGGCGAAGTTCAAAGTGCCGAGCCTCCGCAATATCGAATTGACCCCACCCTACATGCACGACGGTCGTTTCACGACCCTGGAAGAAGTGGTGGAGCACTACAATTCGGGGGTGAAAAACTCCCCGACCGTTGACCCGCTGTTGCAGTACAACCTCAACCCCGGCTTGCAGCTTTCGGCGCAGGACAAAGCCGATTTGGTAGCTTTTCTGAAGACGCTGACGGACGTTTCTTTCATGACGGACGAACGGTTTTCGTCGCCGTTTTAGATTGCCTTTCTGATTCCGTTGTGATAGGGCAAAAACAGTAATTGAGATGAAAATTCAACATTCCTTGCTTGGTTCTGCCTTTGCCTTCCTCTTGGCGACGAGCTGTTGCTGGTTGCCGTTTTTGGCGGTGGCTTTGGGCGGCGCTGCTGGGGTGTCGGCGTTTTCGGCGGGGTTGGAAAAATACAGCGGATTGCTCATGGTTTTGGGCATTGTGTTGGCGGGCTGGGCTGGGTGGCAATTTTGGCAAAAAAGAAAAGCCAAGCATTCAGGCGAGGTCGTTTTACAAAGCCTGCTCACCTGCCCATCGTGTGGTTTTCAAAAAATGGAAACCATGCCCACGGATGCCTGCCAGTTCTTTTACGAGTGCGAAAACTGCCACCAAATGCTGCGCCCAAAGCCCGGTGATTGCTGCGTCTTTTGCAGTTTTGGCTCGGTTAAATGTCCGCCGATACAGCAGGGACAAGGCTGCTGTTAATCTTATTTTAAAAATTATGAACATGGAAAGTCACCACCACCAAGCACCAGCGTCGCAGCCAGTTTCCAAAAACGGCACTGACGAACACGACCACGCCAATCATCAAAAACAGCCCTCAAAACCTGCGCACGGCCACGCCGGGCACGACCACCACCGCATGATGATCGCCGATTTCAAAAAGCGGTTTTGGGTGGCATTGGTGCTGACCCTGCCCATCCTTCTGCTGTCGCCAATGATTCAGCATTGGCTGGGTCTTGATTGGCAATTCCCTGGCAGCAAGTACCTGCTTTTTGCGCTCTCCAGCATCGTGTATTTTTACGGCGGCTGGCCGTTTCTCAAAGGCTTTTTCGAGGAAATAAAAGCCCGCTCGCCGGGCATGATGACCCTCATCGCCATGGCGATTTCAGTGGCATATTTTTACTCTTCCGCCACGGTGTTCGGGCTGCCGGGCGAGGATTTCTTCTGGGAGCTGGCCACGCTCATCGTCATCATGCTGCTGGGGCACTGGATTGAAATGAAATCCGTGCTTGGCGCTTCCAAAGCATTAGAATTGCTGGTGAGCATGATGCCCGCCGAGGCGCACAAAATGGACGGCGAAAAAGTGACGGACGTCAAGCTAGAAGCGCTGGCGAAAGACGATGTGATTTTAATAAAACCCGGCGAAAAAGTGCCCGCCGACGGCATCATCGTCGAAGGCGAAAGCTACCTCAACGAGGCGATGCTGACCGGCGAATCGGTGCCGGTGAAAAAAAGCAAAAACGACAAGGTTATCGGCGGCAGCATCAACGGCAACGGCTCGCTGAAAGTGAAGGTCGAGCACACCGGCAAGGACAGCTACCTGAACAAGGTCATCACCATGGTGCAGGAGGCGCAAAATGCGAAGTCGAAAATGCAAAACCTCTCCGACCGGGCGGCAAAATGGCTGACCTACATTGCCCTGACCGTCGGCTTCGCCACACTGTTCATCTGGCTGGCATTGGGAAAGGATTTCGTGTTTGCGCTGGAACGAATGGTGACGGTCATGGTCATTTCCTGCCCCCACGCTTTGGGTTTGGCGGTGCCGCTCGTCGTGGCAATTTCCACCGCCATTTCCGCCCAGAACGGCTTGCTCATCCGCAACCGTACGGCGTTTGAGGAGTCCCGAAAAATAACCGTTTTGCTGTTTGATAAAACCGGTACGCTGACCAAAGGCGAGTTCGGCGTCACCCGCATTGAAAGTGTGCAACCAGAGCTGGACAAAAATGAAATGCTGCGAATAGCCGGGGCTTTGGAGCAAAGTTCGGAGCATCCCATTGCCGTCGGCATTGTCCGAAAAATCAAGGAGCTGGGCATCGAAATCCCCAAGCCGGAAAACTTCGAAGCCATCACCGGCAAAGGCGTGCAGGCAACGGTCGAGGGCAAAAAAGTCAAAGTCGTCAGCCCCGGCTATTTGAAGGATGAAAAAATAGACCTCCCCGAAGGCGCTTTCGGCAGCGCAGCCGAGACGGTGGTTTTTGTAATTATTGATGGCAAGCTCGCAGGCTACATCGCCCTCGCCGACGAAATCCGCCCGGAATCTGCCGCCGCCATCCAGACTTTCAAAGACAACAAAATCAAGGTTTTCATGGCGACCGGCGACAACAAAACGGTGGGCAAAGCGGTGAGCGACGAGTTGGGTTTGGACGGCTATTTCGCCGAGGTGCTGCCCCACCAAAAAGTAGAAATCATCAAGGATTGGCAGGCCAAAGGCGAGTTCGTCGCCATGACCGGCGACGGCGTGAACGACGCCCCCGCCCTGGCGCAGGCAGACGTGGGCATCGCCATTGGCGCAGGCACGGACGTTGCCGCCGAAACCGCCGACATCATCCTCGTCAACAGCAACCCGAAGGACATCGCCAACCTCATCCTTTTCGGCAAAGCCACCTTCCGAAAAATGCGGCAAAACCTACTTTGGGCGACGGGCTACAACGTCATTGCCATTCCGCTGGCGGCAGGGGTTTTGTACAATGCAGGCTTCGTTTTGACCCCGGCAATCGGAGCAGTTTTGATGAGCCTGAGCACGGTGTTGGTGGCGGTGAATGCACAGTTGCTGCGAAAAAGCCTTGGGGGTAAAAAAGTGACGAGTAAATAATAATTTGCAGCATGGGCATTGAATTAAGAAGTGTCCATATCCAATGCAGGATAAACGTGTGAATCATGTAACTCATTTACTAAATTGTATAAAGTTGTCCGGTATTAAGGGACTTACTTTTATAGCGTGAAATTTATTCACACCTGCCCCGTCAGTTTCGGGATTTTTAAAATTAAGAAGATGAAAAGCACAGCAGTAAGGTCAAATTTGAACGAACAGAAAGGCAATTTCAATTTTATAAAAAAGCTGCAAAAAGGCAGTTTAGCGATTGCGCTAATTGCGCTCTTTGCATCCTGTCAGTCCGCTCCAACCCCCACACAAATCCTTTCAAACAAGGAAACAAGAAAGGCAATTATGGACTCCATTGCCAATGATAGTGAGATGATGAATGAAATGATGGAGGCTATGATGGTTAGCGAAAACGGTAAAACGATGATGATGGGAAATGAAAAGATGAACATGACGATGATGGAAAACCATGGGGCAATGATGAAAATGATGAAGGATAATCCAAGCATGATGGAAGGCATGATGGCGGATATGATGGAAGCTTGTAAAAACGATACCAGTATGATGTCCTCCATGTGTAAAACAATGATGGGAAACCAGCAAATGATGGATATGATGGATAAGATGAAGGGCGGGAAAATGGACATGAACAAGATGGAGGGAAAGGATAAGAAATAACATCATCAAACAATAGTTTTTAAAAAACATAAAATTATGATGCACGATAATGGAGATTACGCTTACTGGGGAATGCACCTATTTTGGTGGATAATCCTGCTGCTACTCGTCATTTTTGGAGTTTTTGGGTTATTCAACTGGTCCCGAAAAAGAAAATGATCAGCGCCACTTAAAAAAGATTGTCTTTTAAATAGCTTAAAGCGCATGAAACGACAATAACACAAACTGGCTGTTGCGGGCATTTCCCATTTCGGATTGGCGACACTGGCAAGTGGCTTCACGGGTTTTTTCGTCAGCCAGAGGAGGAAAGAGAAGACTTTAAAAACGGATATTATTCAAAGATGTGCAGAGGGACTTTGGCAGTTTTTCAAAATATTCAATTCCCGGCGGCTTCTTGTTTCTAACCATTAAAAATGTTGTTTTATGTCACACGAGAAATTTCAAAGTTGCATCGAAGCATGCAACGAATGTGCAACGACTTGTAGCCATTGTGCTACTTCTTGCCTACACGAGTCAGATGTAAAAAATCTTGCCCACTGCATCCAACTCGACCTCGAATGCGCTTCCATTTGCCGCTCGGCGGCGGAACTGATGAGCCTCGGCAGCAGCTACGCCCAGAAGTTGTGCGCCATTTGCGCCGACATCTGCGACGCCTGCGCCGCCGAGTGTGAAAAACATTCGCACCTGGAGCATTGCAAAGCGTGTGCGGAAGCTTGCAAGCGTTGTGCGGAGGAGTGCCGGAGCATGTCGAAGCAGGGAGCGGCGGTGATGCACCACAATTGAGGTAGCTTCGGCTATCAAAGTAATTTCACGCAAAGGCGAAGGGGCGCAATTCCGATAACTATCGGAAGACCTCATACGCTTGCGTCTTTGCGTGTTTTTTTTTACAATGACTCTTTTCATCAAAAACATGGTCTGCGCCCGATGTGAGCGCACCGTCGAGCGGCTGCTGACAGCGGCTGGGCTGAAGGTGAAAAACATACAGCTCGGTGAAGCGGACATCGAAGACGAACCGTCCCCAGCCTTGCTGGGGACGGTTCGCCATTTACTTCAGGCGGAAGGATTCGAACTGCTCGACGACCGCATGAGCCGCCTTATCGGGCAGGTGAAAAACCTCATTGTGCAGGAAATCCACCACGAATCACAGAAGCCGGAAACGATGAACTTTTCGGATTACCTGGCGAAAAAAACGGCGCAGGACTACTCGCACCTGAGCAAGTTGTTCTCCTCGGTGGAGGGCGTAACGATTGAGAAGTACATCATTGCGCAGAAAATCGAGCGGGTGAAGGAGCTGCTGGTGTACGATGAGCTGACCCTAAGCGAAATCGCTTGGCGACTGGGTTACAGTAGCTCGCAACACCTATCGAACCAGTTCCGGCAAGTGACGGGCATGACGCCGACGCAGTTCAAAAGCAGCCACGGGCACGGTCGCAAGCACCTCGACCAGGTATAATCCCAAAATCCTGCACATCCTTTCCAAAATCCTGTACTGCCTGCGGGCGCTGCTACCCTCAACTTTGCCTCAATAAAAATCATCAATCATGACACATGAATTTTCAATCACCGGAATGACCTGCGGCAGTTGTGTCGCCAATGTCAAAAAAACGCTGGAACAAGTTCCCGGTATCACCGCTGCTCGTGTTTCCCTCGACCCGCCCGTTGCCTCGCTCGATATGGAGCGGCACGTCAGCCTGTCGGAACTGAAGGAAGCGCTGAAATCACACCCAAAGTACCAAATCAGCGAAGCTCCGGCGAAAGTGGCAAAGCCGATTCCGCCACCTGTCGAAGTGGTGGAAAAACAGTCGTTCTGGAAAACCTACAAACCGATTTTGTTGGTCTTCGGCTTCATTCTCGGCGTGACGTTGCTGGTGGAATTTTCCGCTTACACCTTCGACGGAATGCGCTGGATGCGGCATTTCATGGCGGGATTCTTCCTCGTGTTTTCGTTTTTCAAGCTGCTCGACGTACCCGCATTTGCCATGTCATACAGCAGTTACGACATTGTGGCAAGGCGCTGGCTGGGTTGGGGCTATGTTTACCCGTTTATCGAACTGGCGTTAGGACTGCTTTACTTAACTGACTTCCAACCAGTTTTCACCAATGCCGCCACGTTTGTTGTCATGGGCATCAGTACGATAGGCGTCATTGAGAGCCTTTTGGCGAAGCGCAAATTTCAATGCGCTTGCCTCGGTGCGGTCTTCAACCTGCCGATGTCCACGATTACGCTGGTTGAGGATTTGTTGATGGTGGGCATGGCGGGGACAATGTTGTTCCTACTCTAAATTGTATGCATGATTACTTTTCTTAAAAAGTTATTGAAAGCACTTTTCATCCATAAATATTGCAGCTGATACCGGCTTCAAAATTATAATATCCGTCATGGAAAACCATTCGCACCATCATTCTACGCCAGCAGTCGTAGTAGAAGTAAGTAAAGGTGAACACACCGGGCATCAGGCACATGGCCCAAAACCTACGCATGACCACCACGCCGGACATGACCATTCAGCCATGATTGCCGACTTCCTTCGCCGTTTTTGGGTGAGCCTGGCGCTGACAGTGCCAGTGGTTTTTATCTCGCCCATGTTCCAGCACGCTGTCGGTTACAGCTTCGATTTCCCCGGCAGGAACTGGGTATCGTTTGCCCTCGGAACCATCATTTTCGTTTATGGCGGTAAGCCATTCCTCACCGGGCTGGTGGACGAACTGCGCCGCCGTTCGCCGGGCATGATGACGCTCATCGGCATCGCCATTTCCGTCGCTTATTTGTACAGCACGGCGGTCGTGTTCGGGCTGGTGGCGGGTATGGACTTCTACTGGGAGCTTGCCACGCTCATCGTCATCATGCTGCTTGGGCATTGGCTCGAAATGAAAAGTGTCGCCGGAGCATCGAAGGCGTTGGAGTTGATTGTGAAAATGCTGCCCGCCGAGGCGCACATGTACCACGGCGAGATGCTCCACGACATGCGGGTGGACGAGCTTAAAATCGGCGACCTCGTACTGGTGAAACCCGGCGAGAAAATCCCCGTGGACGGCACGGTGACGGAAGGTGAAAGCCTCGTGGACGAAAGCATGTTGACGGGTGAAAGTGTGCCCGTGAAAAAATCGGTCGGCTCGAAAATCATCGCCGGGGCGCTCAATGGCGAGGGCAGCCTGAAGGTCACGGTGGACAAAATCGGTAAGGAAAGCTACCTGAACAAGGTCATCACGATGGTGAAGGAGGCGCAGGATGCCAAGTCGCAGACCCAACTTCTTGCCGACCGGGCGGCTCGCTGGCTCACCTTTATTTCTATTGGCGTGGGCGTAACGACGTTGGCGGTCTGGCTCGCAAAAGGTCAGGGACTGGCGTTTGCGCTGGAACGCATGGTGACGGTCATGGTGACGGCCTGCCCCCATGCACTTGGCGTGGCGATACCGCTGGTAGTGGCGATTTCGACCGCCATGAGCGCCCGGCGGGGCTTGCTCATCCGCAACCGGACGGCGTTCGAGAGCGCCCGCAAAATCACGGCGATGGTCTTCGACAAAACCGGGACGCTGACGGAGGGCAAGTTCGGAGTGTCGAGGATCGAGCCGCTGGACTGTTCCCTTTCGGCAGACGACCTGCTGGCAACCGCTGCCGCCCTCGAACAGCACAGCGAACACCCGATTGCCAAAGGCATCGTGCGGGCAGCGAATGAAAAAAAGTTGTTGCTACCCGCCATTTCCAACTTTTCCTCGATAACAGGGAAGGGTATTCAGGGCCAGGTTCCCTTCGGGAATGACAAAATTGACAAAAAAATCAGCGTGGTCAGCCCCGGCTATTTGAAAGAAAAAAGCCTCGCCCTGCCGTCAAGCGCTGTAGGGAACGAAGCCGAAACGGTGGTTTTTGTTTTGGAAAATGAAAAGCTGGTGGGCTTCATCGCCCTTGCCGACCAGATCCGACCGGATGCCAAAGCTGCCGTCGAGGATTTAAAAAAGCAGGGGATCAAGGTTTTCATGGCCACGGGCGACAACGAGCGGGTGGGCAAGGCAGTGGCAAATGCGCTGGGTTTGGACGGTTACTTCGCTGAGGTTTTGCCACACCAAAAAGTAGAAATCATAAAAAACCTGCAAGCCAAAGGCGAGTTCGTCGCCATGACGGGCGACGGCGTGAACGATGCCCCGGCATTGGCACAGGCTGACGTGGGCATTGCTGTCGGTAGCGGCACAGACATCGCAGCAGAAACAGCCGACATCATACTGACCGACAGCCGCCCTTCGGACGTGACCAACCTCGTGAATTTCGGCAAGGCCACCTATCGAAAAATGGTGCAAAACCTGCTCTGGGCGACGGGCTACAACGTGTTCGCCATACCGCTGGCGGCGGGGGTGCTGTACCCGACTTTTACCCTAAGCCCGGCAATGGGGGCGGTGTTGATGGCGCTGAGTACGGTGGTGGTGGCAGTGAATGCACAGTTGCTAAAAAGGTCTTTAAAGTAATCAAAATCAATTCTAAAATTTTAAAATCAGAAAAATGAAAAATTCAGTAATGCTTATTTGCACCATGTTTTTGGCAATTACCGCTTGCAACAGCAGCAGTCAATCGCCTAATGAAAATGCTGCGAAAACCGAGCAGACAGCTCAGAACGAGCTAGCGGTGGAAACGACAGACGCAACCGCTGATGCTCAAAGCACGGCTTCGATAACAGAAATCGTGAACAACTACTTGCTTTTGAAGAATGCGCTTACTGCCGACAACCCAGAAAAAGCAGCCGATGCTGGCAAGGCATTGGAGGCAAGCTTCAAAGGGTTCAACAAAGCCAATTTGAACGCTGACCAGAGAAAGTCGTTTGAAGAAATAGCGGATGTTGCCATCGAACACGGAGAGCATATTGGGGCAAATGGCGGAAACATCGGACACCAGCGAGGGCATTTTGCTTTGTTGAGCAAGGATATTTACGATTTGGTCAAAGCCTTCGGTGATGCCGGGCAACCGCTGTACCAGGATTTTTGCCCAATGTACGACGACGGCAAAGGCGCCATTTGGTTGAGTGAAACCAAAGACATCAAAAATCCCTACTACGGGAAAAAGATGCTCACATGCGGCAAAATGAAAGAAGAAATCAAGTGATGAATGCTCGTTTCAAAAAAATAGCCCTTGTTGCAGGCGTAGTATTTATTATCATCCAGTTTATCCAACCTGCCCGCAATCAAAGCGGGCAGGTTCTGGACACGGATATTTCCAAAACGGTATACGTGCCGGAAAACGTGCAAACCATCATGTCCAAATCTTGCTACGACTGTCACAGCAACAACACCCAGTACCCGTGGTACACCAGTATCCAGCCCGGCGGTTGGTTCATGGCTTACCATGTTCGGAACGGCAAGGAAAAATTGAATTTCAGCGATTTCGGCTCCTTCACGAAACGTCGGCAGGGTAGCAAACTGAAATCAATTGCCAGTCAAATTGAAGATGGCGCCATGCCATTAAGCTCTTATACTTTGATGCATACAAATGCCCGGCTCTCTCCGGGGGAAAAGGATGCAATCATTAAATGGGCAAATAATGCGAGGGACACCCTTTCATCCAAAAATTGACATTCAGAAATGAAATTTCTAAAATGGCTTTTCAAAAAATTGTTCATCAAAAAGTGCTGTCAATGATGGCGCATTGGGATGAGTATCAAATTTTCAAAAGATTTAAAAAAATGAAATTAACCGCGTTAGTATTTGCCCTGTTCTTCTTCAGCACCTCAGCTATATTTGCCCAAAACAATGGTAAATCCCTGCCCGACGGCTCGTACTACACCTGCACGATGGACCCAAAAATCCACAACGACAAGCCCGGTACCTGCCCGATATGTGGTATGGACCTTGTAAAAGTGAAGGGCAAAAAGCCGAAACCGAAGCCGAAGCCGAAGCCCGCACCCAAGGTTCAGCATGACCACGAACACGACGCCCCCAAACCCATAGAAAAGGACAAAGCAAACGCCCCGGTCAAGGATATGGACAAAATGGACCACACACCGATGAAAACCGATGCCCCGGCAAAAAAACCAATGGACATGGACAGCATGGACAGCCTAAAAAAGGAAAACCCCGCCATGCCAGTCGAGCCAAAAAAACCGCCCGTCGTCATTGTTGCGCCACCCCGAACCGTCCGCTATGACCTGTACATCCGGGACACGACTGTCAATTTTACGGGCAAGCCCAAACGTGCCATCGCTGTGAACGGGCAAATCCCGATGCCAACGCTCACTTTCACCGAAGGCGACACGGCAGTGATTTATGTCCACAACGAACTGGACGAAGAAACCTCGCTGCATTGGCACGGCTTGTTCTTGCCGAACAAAGAAGACGGAGTTCCCAACCTGACGCAAATGCCCATCAAGCCCCATACGACGCATTTGTACACGTTCCCGATTATCCAACATGGCACCCATTGGTACCACAGCCATTCGGGTTTGCAGGAACAGATTGGGATGTACGGCTCTTTTATCATGAACAAAAGGGCAAACGACCCGACTTTCAGGGAGGGGATAGACGATTTGCCCACAATCCCGCTCGTTTTGAGCGAATGGACGGATTACAATCCCGAAAACGTGCACCGGATGTTGCACAACGCCACCGACTGGTTTGCCATCAAAAAAGGCACGACGCAGAGTTATGGCGAAGCCATCAGTCAAGGTTATTTGAAGACCAAAATCACCAACGAATGGAAGCGGATGAACGCCATGGACGTGAGCGACGTGTACTATGACCGATTTTTAATCAATGGAAAAAACGAAAGCCAATTTCCCTCTCCTTTGGAGAGGGCGGAGGGTGAGGTTTTCAAGGGGGGCGACAAGGTCAGGCTACGAATTTCGAACGGCGGTGCATCCACCTATTTTTGGCTGAAATTTGGGGGCGGGAAGATGACCGTCGTAGCCAGCGACGGTAACGATGTGGAACCCGTAGAAGTGGACAGGCTCATCATTGCCGTTTCGGAAACCTACGATGTGGTCGTGACAATCCCTGCCGACAATGGAAGTTTTGAGTTTTTGGCAACGCCCGAAGACCGCACCAAATCAGCATCCATTTTCCTGGGCAGCGGCATCAAATATTTGACCACGCCCATGCCCAAGTTGAAATATTTTGAGGGCATGAAAATGATGAATGGCATGATGAAAATGAACGGGGATATGGACGACATGGGCATGAACATGAGCCTCAACAAAATGGATATGAATTCGGTGATGTATCCTGAAATAACGGGCGAGGCCATGCCGCACGACATGAGAGACATGGAAATGCCAGCGGAGGAATCCAACAGTAACGCACTTCCTGACATCATGACCCTGAACTATGCGATGCTAAAATCGCCCACCAAAACCAACCTGCCCAAGAACGCACCGGTCAAGGAACTGCGCTTTGAATTAACTGGGAACATGAACCGTTATGTGTGGAGTTTGGACAACAAGGTGGTTTCGGAAGCCGACAAAATCCTTATCAAAGAAGGGGAGAATGTGCGTATCATCATGCACAATAACTCTATGATGCGCCACCCAATGCACCTGCACGGGCACGATTTCAGGTTGCTCAACGGGCATGGCGACTATGCACCGCTAAAAAACGTCTTGGACATCATGCCGATGGAAACCGACACCGTGGAATTCCTCGCCAACGTGAAAGGCGATTGGTTTTTTCATTGCCATATCTTGTACCACATGATGAGCGGCATGGGCAGGGTGTTCAGTTACGAAAACCAACCGCCCAACCCGCTTATCCCTGACCCGAAATTGGCGCAGCGCAAATTGTTTGCCGACGACCGGAAATTTCATTTTATGGCTGATATTGGGTTGGAAAGCAATGGCTCAGACGGCGAGGCGATGTTGGCGAATACCCGTTGGAAATTCACCACTTTATGGCATTTGGGGCTGCACGACAGGCACGGCTACGAAAGCGAAACCATGTTTGGCCGTTATTTGGGCAAAATGCAATGGCTTTATGTTTATGCAGGCTTTGATTATCATTTCAAAAAAGAAGACCTGCATGGGGACTCAAACCTTTTTGGCAGCGAAGAAACCAATATGTTCGGGCAAAAAAGCAACAAGAACGACCGCAAAACGGGCGTCATTGGCATCGCTTATACCTTGCCGATGTTGTTTGTGGCAGATGCAAGAATAGACGGCGACGGCAAATTCCGTTTTCAATTGATGAGAGAGGATATTCCCATTTCCAAACGGTTGCGCTTCAATATCATGGTGAATACCGACAAGGAGTACATGGCGGGGTTCCGCTACATCGTTAGCAAAAATATGGGGCTTTCGACCCACTACGATAGCGATATGGGAATAGGCGCAGGTTTGACCATTACTTATTGAATGGAGGACTTGTTCATGGGGGAAATGTTGAGGCGGTGCTGGCATTCACGTTGCAAAAAAGTCTAAAATGACTACGATAATTGCCTTTTTCAAAAAAGTGCTAACAGCGATTTTCATCAAGAAATGCTGTCGCTGAAAACCAATAAACCATGGTTGAAAAACTAGTCCAAATCTCGCTTCGCAACCGCCTGCTCGTGCTGATGGCGGCGGCAGGTTTGTTCGCTTGGGGCATCTATTCCGTGCGGAACAACCCGATTGACGCCATTCCCGACCTTTCGGAAAACCAGGTAATCGTCTTTACAGAGTGGATGGGCCGCAGCCCGCAGCTCATCGAAGACCAGGTGACCTACCCGCTGGTGTCCAACCTCCAGGGCATTCCGAAGGTGAAAAATATTCGGGGCAGCTCCATGTTCGGGATGAGCTTCGTCTATGTCATTTTCGAGGACAACGTGGATATCTACTGGGCACGGACGAGGGTGCTGGAGCGCCTCAACTTCGCCCAGCGACTGTTGCCCGAAGGCGCTGTTCCTTCCCTCGGTCCCGATGGTACGGGCGTCGGTCACATCTTCTGGTACCACCTCGACGCCCCCGGCATGGACCTTGGCGAACAGCGGGCGTTGCAGGATTGGTACGTCAAATTTGCCCTGCAAACCGTGCCCGGCGTGAGCGAAGTAGCGTCGTTCGGCGGCTTCGGCAAGCAGTACCAAGTGAACATTGACCCTTACAAGCTCAACTATTACAATGTGCCACTGATGGATGTGCTCAACGCCATCCGGAGCAACAACAACGACGTGGGCGGGCGCAAGTTCGAGATGAGCGACATGGCGTACATCGTGCGTGGCTTGGGCTACCTGAAAAACACGGCGGACATCGAGAACATTCCCGTCGGCAATTACGGCTCGGTACCCGTACGGATAAAGGACGTGGCGAATGTGCAAATGGGCGGCGACCTGCGCCTCGGCATCTTCGACATGGACGGCAAAGGCGAGGTGGTCGGCGGCATCGTGGTCATGCGGTACGGGGAGAACGCCGACAACGTCATCAAAGCCGTGAAAATAAAAATGGCCGAAGTTGAAAAGGGATTGCCCCCAGGCGTAAAGTTCAAGGTCAGCTACGACCGCAGCGAACTCATCGAAGCTTCCATCAGCTCGGTGAAAAACACGCTCACCGAGGAGATGATTGCCGTTTCCATCGTGGTGCTATTGTTCCTGTTCCATTGGCGCAGCGCCCTCATCATCTTGATTCAACTGCCCATCTCGGTGGCAATTGGGTTCATCCTGCTCGAAGCGTTTGGCATTTCCTCCAACATCATGTCGCTGACGGGCATCGCCCTTGCCATTGGCGTGGTGGTGGATGACGGCATCGTGATGGTCGAAAATGCCTACCGACACCTAGCGGAAGCGACGTGGGCAAAAACCTTTGCGGAGCGCCTCACGGTCATCGAAAAAGCCTGCAAGCAAGTTGGTCCTGGCGTTTTCTTTTCCACCATCGTCACCATCACCTCGTTCCTGCCAGTCTTTTTGCTCACGGGCATGGAAGGCAAGCTGTTCTCCCCTTTGGCCTGGACAAAAACCTTTATCCTGCTGGTGGATGCCTTCCTTGCCATCACGCTGACACCCGTGCTGATAGCGCTGATTTTGAAGGGAAAACTCAAGCCGGAAGGCTCTAATCCCATCAACCGTTTCTTGGAAAAAATTTACACGCCCATCCTGAAACTTTGTTTGCGCTGGCGCAAAACCACGCTTGCCATCATGCTCGTGGCACTGCTGGTCAGCATCCCGATGATGCTGCGGATGGGCACGGAGTTCATGCCGCCGCTCGACGAAGGCTCGCTGTTGTTCATGCCCGTTACGCTGCCTGATGTTTCAAACTCGGAGGTCAAACGCATCTTGCAGGTGCAGGACAAAATCATCGCCAGCGTGCCGGAGGTGAGTCATGTGTTGGGCAAGGCTGGCCGGGCAAATACTGCCACCGACAACTCGCCCATCAGCATGATCGAGACCATAATTTTGCTCAAACCGAAAAGCGAGTGGCGGGCGGACTTGACCAAAAACGACATCATCAACGAGCTGAATGCCAAGATGCAAATCCCAGGTGTGGTGAATGGCTGGACGCAGCCCATCATCAACCGCATCAACATGCTTTCGACGGGCATCCGCACCGACGTGGGCCTGAAGGTTTACGGTCAAAACCTCGACACAATCTACTCCGTTGCCCAGTTGCTGAAAAAAGAACTCGAAGGTATTGACGGCGTGAAAGACCTCTACGTGGAACCCATCACCGGCGGCAAATACATTGACATTGTGGTGAAACGGGAAGAAATCGGTCGCTACGGACTCAGCGTAGACGACGTGAACATGCTCGTCGAAAGCGCCATCGGCGGCATGGTGCTGACCACCACCGTCGAAGGGCGGGAGCGCTTCACCGTCAACGCCCGCTTTGCCCAGGATTTCCGCAACAACCTCGACGACTTGCGCCGACTTCAAGTGCAGACCGCTAATTACGGCCCCATCCCCCTCGAAGCGGTGGCGGACGTGCGCATTAGTGAAGGCCCGCCGATGATCAACTCCGAAAACGCCATGCTGCGTGGCACGGTGCTGTTCAACGTGCGGGAGCGTGACCTCGGCGGCACGGTGCAGGAAGCGCAGCAAAAGCTGGACGCCGCCGGGAAGCAATTGCCGAAAGGCTATTACATCGAGTGGAGTGGGCAATGGGAAAACCAAATCCGGGCGAGCCAGACGCTGAAGCTCATTTTGCCCATCGTGCTGCTTATCATTTTCTTCGTGCTGTATGCCACGTACCATTCTGTCAAGGAAGCGCTCACCACCATGATTACGGTGCCTTTTGCCCTCATCGGCGGGGTGTACATGGTCTATTTTTATGGGGTAAACCTGTCGGTGGCGGTGGCAGTGGGCTTTATCGCCTTGTTCGGCATGGCCATTGAAACGGCGATGCTGATGACGATTTACCTCAACGAAGCCATGCAACGCCTCGTCGCCGAAAAGGGCAACTCCAACGAAACCATCACGAATGCCGACCTGCGGGAGTGGGTCATCTGGGGCGCTGCCAAGCGCCTTCGCCCCAAGCTGATGACGGTTTCTGTGTCGCTATTTGGTCTCGTCCCCATCCTCTGGGCGACCGGCGTCGGCAGCGACGTGATGCTGCCCATCACCTTGCCGCTCATCGGCGGCACCATTTCATCCACCCTGTACGTGTTGCTCGTGACGCCCATCGTTTTTGAAATGATGAAAGAGCGGGAATTGCGCAGGCAGGGAAAAATTGAAGTTTATGATGTGCAGGAGTAGGAAAATGCTTTTACCAATGTGCGACCTCTCCGAGATAGGAAGCAAGGGGGGGCATGATTCAATTCTACCAACATACGACCTCTCCGAGGTCAGGAAACAATGGTTCATGGTGCGTTTCTTCCAACGTGCGACCTCTCCGAGGTCAGGAAGGTAGTCTGCAATTTGACCTCGGAGAGGTCGCATGTTGGTAGCAGAACAGGCATCCCCAACGCCCCGACCTCGGAGAGGTCGCATGTTGGTAGATTCGCATGATGGTAAATTCGCAAAATCAAACAATATGGCAGACGTATTTTCTCAAATCTACATTCAAACCGTGTTTTCGGTTAAACACCGGCAAGTCCTCATCCAACCGGAATGGGAGGAAGACCTTTTCAAATACACGACAGGTATTATCCAAAAACGGGGGCATAAAATGTACGCTATTGGAGGAATGCCCGATCATATCCACATATTCTTCGGACTAAAACCCGCCGAGGCATTGTCCGATTTGGTCCGGGAAATCAAAAAAGCCACCAATGATTTCATCCACGAAAACCGTTTTTCAAAATTCAAATTCGATTGGCAGGCGGGATATGGAGCATTTTCATACAGCCGGACGCATCGGGATGCCGTTTGTAAATACATTTTGAACCAAAAAGAACATCATCGCCAACGAACGTTCGAGAAGGAGTTTTTGAAAATATTGGCAGATTTCGAGGTAGAAATCGGGCAAAAGAAAATGTTCGATTTTTTCATCCCGGATTGAAGGTCGGCGATATTCTATAACCAACTTTCAACCAACATTCGACCTCTCCGAGGTCGGGAATTGGGTCTGGGCGTCTTGTTCTACCAACATGAGACCTCTCCGAGGTCGGAAAAAATCAAAAATGAAACATCATAAAATATTGAAAATAAGCTTGTTGTGCGTTGGGCTGGCGCTATCTCAAAAAGAACTGCCTGCCCAAACCCTCCTCCCGCTCGACTCGATTCTCTACCGAATCGAACTCACCCACCCGGCCTTGAAAGCCCCAGATGCCCGCATCCGGGAACTCGACACCTATGCCAAAGGCACACGCACATTGCCCCCACCAACGGTGAGTGGTGGCCTTTGGATGACGCCCTACAACCCAAAACGCTGGACCGATCAGGGGGCACACGGCGACGGCATGGGTAGCTTCATGGTGTCCGGCGAGCAGATGCTGCCCAACCGGAAAATGCAGGAAGCCGAGGGTCGTTACATGGCATCCATGTCGGCGATGCAAGGGGCAGAAAAGGGCGTGATGCGGAACATGCTTTTTGCGGAAGCGAAATCGGCCTACTTCAACTGGCTGGTGCTGAAGCGCAAAATCGCCGTGCTGGAGGAAAGCAAAAATCTGTTGCGCCTCATGATTGACAGCGCCAAGGAGCGGTTCAAATTTAACCGGGAAAAGCTCGGCAGCATCTACAAGGCAGAGGCGGAACTCGCCGACCTCGACCGAATGCAGGCGATGTACGCAGGTGAAATCCGGCAGCAAAAAACGATGCTTGAAGCCTTGATGCAGTTCCCACAGGAAATGGATATGGACGTGGATACCACTGCTTTTTTGTCATACTGGAAGGAACTGCCAATTCTGCCTGACACCAGCCACATCCTTGCCCGAAGCGATATTCAGGCCGTGGAAGCCAACCTGCGCACCGCCCGACTGGAGCAGGAATTCAATCGCTCCAAACTCAAACCGGAGTTTGGCATCCGCTACGACCACATGTTCACCTTCGGCAGTCAACCTGGGCAGTTCTCGCTCATGGGCATGGTGACCATGCCGATTGCCCCCTGGGCGAACAAGGACATCAAGGCCAATATTGAGGGCATTGACTTCCGGCTGGCGGCATTCGAGTGGGAAAAAGCGGCGCTTGCCAATCAAATCCGGGGTGCGCTTGCCGACCGCCTGGTGATGATGCAGACTCTGCAAAACCAAATCGAACGCTATGAAAACGACATTGTGCCCAACCAGCGCAAGCGTTTCCAAAGCACCCTGCTCGCCTACGAACAGAACACTGATGAACTGTTCATGGCGCTCGATGCCTGGCTGGAACTGAAAATGAGCCGCCTGGCACAACTCGACCTTCTTCAACAATTACTGCAAGCTAAAACCGCTTATGAAAAAGAACTGGAAATACGTTAATTCACCGGCCCCGGAGAGGTCGCACATTCACAAGGACGTTCGACCTCTCCGAGGTCGGGTTGCTGCGGTTTGGCACCGTTCTACCAATATGCGACCTCTCCAAGGTCTTGGATGGGGCGTTGCCGTCGCTTTATTTGTTTTTTTCGGTTGCAAAAACGACCATTCGCAGCATGGCGAAGCCACCGCCTACCAATGTCCGATGAAATGCGAGGGCGACAAGACCTACCACGAACCTGGCACTTGCCCCGTATGCAAAATGGACTTGAAGCCGGTCGAAATGCCCGATGAGCACGACCATTCAACCATGAAGCACGAGGATTCTACTGCCGTTTACACTTGCCCCATGCACCCCGAAATCGTGCGAAACGAGCCGGGCACGTGCCCGATTTGCAAAATGGATTTGGTGAAAAAGGAAATGACTGGCACGTCGGGAGACACTTTTTCCAGCGACCTTGATATGCTCTTGAAGCCAACCTACGAGTATGTTTTGAGCAGCATAAAAACCGTCCACCCGGTGCGCAAAACCCTCACTGCCAGCATGGAAGCACCGGGCTACCTCGCCTATGATGCCCGCAAGGTACAGGCCATTTCCGCCCGGTTCGGGGGGCGCATCGAGCGCCTGTACGTCAAATACCCGTACCAGCCCGTGAAGAAAGGGCAGCGCATCCTCGATATGTACAGCCCAGAAATCGCCACCGCACAGCAGGACTTGATTTTCCTGTTGGAAAACGACGCTGCCAACACTACTTTGATTGAAAATGCCCGCCGACGACTTTCGCTCCTTGGCTTGACTTCCCAGCAAATTCAAGGGGTGGAAAAATCCCGCAAGCCCAACCTGTCGTTGCCAGTTTTCAGCCCCTACGACGGGCTGGTTTTTGAAAACAATATGACAGCGCCCGCTGCTGCTGGAGCGGACATGGGCGCAGAAGCTGCTACTGCACAACCCGTTCCGAACGCCACTCCCGGCGGCGGCGAACTATACCTGCGAGAGGGCATGTACGTTCAAAAAGGGCAGCGTTTGTTCAGTGTTCAAAGCTTGGCCACGGTGTGGGCGTTGCTCGAATTTTACCCGTCCGATGCTGCGGCGGTCAAGGTTGGGCAAACAGCGAGCATCCGCATTGAGCCATTTGACAAGCCCTTTTCAGGGAAAATCAACTACGTCGAGCCACAGTTTGGAGCGGGCGGCAAAAACCTTCGGGCAAGGGTCTATCTCGAAAATCCCGGCGGCAAATTGAAGCCGGGCGCATTGCTCAACGCTACAGTGCGGGCGGGCGGGCGTTCTGGACTTTGGATACCAAGGACAGCTGCCCTCGATTTGGGTAGGCAAAAGGTGGTTTTTTTGAAAAAAGACGGCGTTTTTAAAACCCAAAAAATCGAGGTGGGCGGCATCTCCGGCGATTGGCTGGAGGTGCGGTCGGGCATTTCCGAAATGGACGAGGTTGCCGCCGACGCGCAGTTCCTCATGGACAGCGAAAGTTTTGTCAAATCAAACTAACTCATTGTAGCCGCCAAATTTGTTTGGCTGACTTAAAACGCAATACAAGCATGAAATTATTCAGAAATGATTTTTTCCGGAGAGCCTGCCAAACAAGTTTGGCGGCTATGTTGCTCTTTGCTGCCTGCAATAACAGCGCACCGGAAGCTGTGCCGGACAATGTTTATTACACTTGCTCGATGGACCCGCAGGTGATGGAAAAAAAGCCGGGCACCTGTCCGATTTGCAAAATGGACTTGGTGCGGGTGGAAATTGACCCTGACCAAAAAGCGGGAGAGCTAAAGTTGAGCGAGGGTCAAATCCAGTTGGCGAACATCCAAACTGATACCGTAGGCCTGCAACCCCTCGGAAAGGAAATCACGCTGTCGGCAACCTTGAAGGAAAATCAGAACCTCGTGAACATGGTCACTGCGAGGATAGCAGGCAGGGTTGAGCGGCTGTTCGTACGCAACATTGGCGAGCCGGTTCGGGCGGGGCAAGCGGTTTTTGAACTGTACAGTGAGGAGTTGGCTTCGGTGCAACAAGACTACTTGCTGGCGCTGCAAAGCAAAAAACGCTACGCCGACACCGACCCCACCTTTGCTCGCATCGCCGATGCCGCCCGCAACAAACTCCTGCTATGGGGCATGACCGAGCGACAAATCGGAGAACTAGAACAAAGTGGCACACCCAAAAACACCCTCACTTTTTACAGCAAATACAGTGGCATCGCCACCGAGGTAAGTGTAGCCGAGGGCGATTATGTTGCGGAAGGCTCGCCCGTGCTGCGTATCGCAGACCTCCACAACCTATGGGCGGAAGCGCAACTCTACGTCAGCGACCTGCCTTTCCTTAACCAGACCAACGAAGCGCTGGTAGAAATTCCTTCTTTCCCAGAACGGAAGCTGCGGGGCAAAGTCAGTTTCGTTAATCCGGCGCTCGAAGCGTCTTCAAAAATCGTGATGATTCGGGTGGAAATCGCAAACCCTGGCGGCGAGTACCAACCAGGAATGCAGGCTTGGATAACGCTGAAGGGCAAGGTCAAAAACGCCGTTGCCGTACCGACCAATGCGCTCATCCAGGGGAAAGACGGCGCTACGGTTTGGCTTAAAAATGCCTCCGGTGCTTTTGAAAGCCGCATGGTGACGATGGGCATGACGAACCGGGATTTTACTGAAATTGCCGAGGGTTTGAAGGCGGGCGAGGTAGTGGTCGTGTCGGGGGCTTACCTGCTGCACAGCGAGCTAGTGTTCAAAAAGGGGGTGGATCCAATGGCAGGGCACGACATGGAGGCGGGTGGCCATGAGGGGCATTGAAATCTTTTGAAAAAATGGAAAAGCCCTTGTCGCTTTGTGAGCAAGGGCTTTTTGTTACAGTTGGATACCTTTTTTCCAGCCGCCCTGACATAGGTCAAGACAATAATAACTTGAGCAGCGCCGTGTCGTTGACCCACGAGCACTTAGTCTTCGTCACTTTCTGTATCGTGCTTTTCGACGCCCCCTTTTCACAAGCCTTAGCTTTTATTTAGTGGTCAAAACTGACAATTCTCGCCAGCTTCCACTGCCCGTCCTTCTTCTGCCAGATATGCACGAACTTGAACGTCCCGCAATCCATCTCCCCATTTTCAAGGTGGCAAAATCGGTGCGAGGCTGTCTGCACCGCACCGTAGCCCGGCACCGGGTACACTTCCATCGTTTCCTTCAACAGTTCCCGTTTGGGCGAGTTGCCCCGACGGAAGTTGTCGCCCAGCAGCTCAATGTTTTGGTTGTAGTTGGTTAGCCCGGTTTTGTCGTGGAAAAATTCGAGGTCTTCGCTGAACAGGTGCTTGATAGTCTCTATGTCCCGGTTGTTGAACCCAGCAAACAGCAAGCTGTCCATCCCATAAATTTCTTGGAAAAGTGCCTCCTTGCTGGCTTCCTGCGCATTGACGGACATTGCGCAAGCGGCAACAATTGCGAAGCTGATTAGTATTCGTTTCATGGTTCGATATTCATTATTTCTTAAAAATTTGAGGGGTTCGGGCAATGGCCCAAACCCCTCAAACCCTTGATATCTCAAGTCCTCAAACCCTCATAACTATTTCTCAATCACCACCGAGGTTTTCAGCTTGGAAACCAAGTCGCTGCTCTCGTCAAAATGTTGGAGCAGGGTGTCGGTGGCGGAGATTTTCACCCAACTGTCGTTGGAGGCGGTGATGTCGGCCACCCGCACCGAGAACTGCTCGGCATCGAGGCGGGCTTCGTTGTCCAGCACGGCTTTGAGGTGGTTGCAGTTGCCGCTCAGTTCCAGCTCGTTGTCGCCGGAGAGCTGCACGTCGAGGTTGTTCACGTTGGCCTTGAACTTCACATTCCCCTCGCCCTCGTTCACGAGGCGGAAGCTGGCGAGGTCAAAGTCGGTCAGCGCAACATCGTCGGAGTTGACCAAGTAAAGCTCCGTGAGGTTGGGGGTAGTTATTTCGAGCACCACGACGCCGTCCAGCTCTTGCTTGGTCGAGATGAAAAGCTGGTCGCCCTGCTGCGAGATGTCCACCTTATCGTTTTGGTCGCCGCCTTCGGTGAACTTGAAGCTGAACTCGCCCGCCTGCCGTATGTTCAGTCGGATATTTCCCTCCAGCTTGATTTTGCTGAAATTGCTCAGGGTCAAGTCACGTGCTTCTTTATCAGCTTGCTCCTTGGCATATTCAGGATTGAACAAGCCGTTCGGGCCCATTTTCCAGGCATACTGGCTCTCCCAATACGGGAAGGGATATTGTTCATCTACTTGAAGGTCAAGGTCATCCCAGTTTACCTCGTTGCCGTGCTGCACCCATTTGCCCTCCGGCACTTTGATGGTGAGGTTGACCCGTTGTCCGCGCCATTTTTCACCCTTGGGAATTTCAAAGAAACGTGGCAAAACCAAGCGGTTGCCCTCGATGCGGTATTGATAGGCAATCTTGTTGGCCAGTTGCTGGCCCTCCTCCATGCCCTCTCCACGGGAATAGTTGCTTTGGAAAACTTCAAGCTTGTTGCTCTCCGATTTTTCCACCCGTACCCGGATGTTTTCAGAGATGAGCTTGTTGTCCGAGATGTACAGGTCGCCCCCAAATCGCATGAAGCTATCATCATAAGGGTTCTTCTCAAAATCAATGAAAAGGGTATCGGTCGGTGCAAAGTTGGCGGTATTGGCTCCGAGTCCAACATCCGCCCCGTGTGCAAACTGCCGCATCGTTTTTGTGCCAACGAACACCAAGCTGACCAAATTGAGCGCCCAGAAAAGCCACAAACCTGCCGTCCAACGGGGCTTGAAATTGGTACGCATGAACAACCGCATGACGCCCAGTGCCAGCATCAGCAGCGGCACGCCCAGGAATATCAGGAGGTTGACCACGCCCAAAGTGGTGATGAAGGAAGAACCCGGCAGCAGGAAGCTCCCGAACGGCAGCCCTATGAACAGTCCACCCACCGAAAAAACCCAGAACAGCACCAGCAGGGCCACCAAAGCCACCCCGATGATGAACCCAATGGGCCGTATGACTTTCACCAACGTTTCAAAAACCTTGCGGATAATGCCGCCCAAAACAAGGATGATGCTGCTTAAAACATGAATCCCCTCGGAAGCGGCGGCTCTGAAATGATGCTTGCCAGTGGACGCATCGGCTGACGACGAAACATCATCAGGCTGCGAACCCGTACTTTTTTTTTTTGCCCCGAACTCCCCTTTTATTTCATCGCCCAGTTCGACCACTTTCTTCGACACGTGGTCAAATTCCTCCTCGATGATTTTGCCAATATTGCTGGCATTGATAGGCTCGCCCCGCATGGCCAGCTTGTCGCTTGCCGATTCTGCCTTCGGCAAAATGGCCCAGAGGATAAAGTAAAGTGGCACAGCAAATCCGCCCGTGAAGGTGAAAAGTATAAAGGCCAAGCGTACCCAGAGCGGGTCAGCGATGCCAAAATAGGCTGCTATGCCGGAGCAAACTCCACCCACCACTTCCTCGTCCGGGTTGCGGAAGAGGCGTTTGCCCGTTTTGATGTTGAACTTCTTGCCGAACTTCGATTTTGGCTCGCTGGCGGCAGGTTCCTCCATTGGCTCCGCACCGAAATCCTCCGGTGTGCCCATGATGGCGATGACACCGTTCACGTCCTTCAGCGAGACGATGGGACGGCTGCCAAGTTTCTCTTGGAACAGCTCGGCCATACGTGCCTCGATGTCGGTGGTGATTTCTTCGTAGCCCTCCGAGCTGCGGAAGTGGTTGTGGATGGTCTTCAGATAGCTGCTGAGGGTCTCGTAGGCGTCTTCGTCTATGGTGAGTGGAAGGCCGCCGAGGTTGATATTGAATACCTTAGTCATTGTAAGATAAAATTGATTTCGTTAGTGAAAATTGGAGCAGAATCACCGGTAACTTCCTGCGCTGTCTGCCCCCTGCCAACTGTCGAACTGCCGAACTTTTCAATTAGCTGTTAAACTTTTAGTTGAATTGCTGACGGCATTTACCAACTGGTGCCAGGTGGTGGCCAAGCCGTCCAAAAACTCCTTACCGTCGCCGGTAAGGGTGTAGTACTTGCGGGGCGGCCCGGAGACCGATTCGCGCCAAGTGTAGTCCAGCAGGCCAACGCTTTTGAGGCGGGCCAGCAGCGGGTACATCGTGCCCTCCACCACCATCAGTTCCGACTTTTCGAGCCGCTTGATGATGTCCGTTGGGTAGGCCTCTCCTTCATCGGAGATGATGGAGAGGATGCAGAGTTCCAAAATGCCTTTCCGCATCTGCTGGGTTGTATTGTCTAGGAGTCCTTGAACTTTCATTTTATTATTAGAAATTAGACTTTAGATGATAGACTTTAGACTCACGACTGCTTTTGCCTACTAATGTCTAAAGTCTCCTGTCTATTGTCTTTCATGGGGCAAAGTTAATATGCTGCAAGGTACTATGCAATACATGGTAGCTTTTTTAGCAAGGAATTTTTGATAAACAGATGGATTGCACCGACGAAGTGCTCGATCCGGGGGGCGAAAAGAAGATTAAGAAGCAGCAGTCTTGCCTTTTCCAACTAAAAAAGCCTCCCCTGTCAGCAAGACGGGGGAGGCTTTTTGACAAACGCAGGAGCTTATCCGCCCACTTTGCGCACGGTCATCCGGGCGGTGTAGTCAGGCAAGTTGATTTTCTTGCCACTTTCTGGGTAGGGCATCACGTCGTAAAGCTGGATTTTGAACTTGCCAACTGCCACCGTGGTGTTGCCCTTGTCGGAGGGCTTCCTGGAAAACTCCACCACCTGGCTTTTGCCAGCAATGGCCGCCGACAGGGTGATTCTCACCTGACCTTCCTGAATGCAGTTCGTGAATTTTGGACAGCGAGAGTCTTCCGGAACCCCGGTGAAGGTCAACTTCAGGTCGTTGTCCACGATGACCACCGACTGGTTCATTTTCAACTCAAAAAAATCGTCGAGCTTGACGGTGGAGTAGCCACCTTTTGGTTTCTCCTTGCAAGCTGATGCAAATGCAAGGACGCAAATCAGTAAAATGGAAATTTTTAAAAGTCTCATTTCTTTATGTTTTAAAAACGGTTCAAGAATCTGCTCCAACCGCTTGCCATCTACTCCGCAGTACTTGTTTCAATTTCTCCAAACTTCGCCTCGTAAGCGTAAAGTGCTGCTCCGATGATACCTGCATGGTTGAACAAGGCGGCAGTCGTGACATTCAGTTTAGTGTCGAGTTGCTCGGAAAATAGCTTAAACTCGTTGCTGATGCCGCCGCCCAAGATTATTAAATCTGGTGAAAAAAGACGGTCAAGGTGCAGCAGGTATTCGTTGAAGCGCTTACCGAAACCAGCCCACGACATTTCGTACTTCTTCCGGGCTGTATTGGAAACGTAGTGCTCAGCAAGCCAGCCTTGCAGGTACAAGTGCCCAAACTCCGAATTGCGCACCAAATGGCCGTCCGTGAACAACGCCGATCCCAAGCCGCTACCGATGGTGATGAGCATCACGGTGCCTTTTTTGCCAATGCCCTTGCCGTACCGCATTTCGGCAAGTCCTGCAGCATCGGCATCGTTCATGGCGACCACCTCCTTGCCGGTTGCCACAGCGAGCAGCGTTTCGATGTTAGTGCCAATCCACCCAGGGTCAACATTGGCGGCGCTGTACGCCACCCCGTTCCTGACGATGGATGGGAAGCCGCAGCCAATGAGGCCACCGGTATAGCCCGTTTGCTTCACCAATTCAGCAACAACAGCCGCCACAGCTTCGGGTGTGGCTGGCTTCGGGGTGGACAATTTAATCCGGTCGGTCACCAGTTCACCTTTTTCAATGTCAACGATGGCAGCCTTGATGCCGGATGCGCCCACGTCAATGCCGAGTATGTTTTTCGTTTGCATGTAATACCAATTAATTGTGAACGGTGAACGGTGAACTGTGAACCGTTCACCGTTCACCGTTCACAATTATTTAATAACCCTAATCTTCATTTTCACGTCTGTTTTCGGACGGTCACGGGGGTCGGTTTCGGCAGCTGCTATTTTATCTATCACCTCCAACCCTTTTATCACCCGGCCAAATACGGTATAATCCCTATCAAGGGATGGTGTACCACCCACGCTGGTGTAGGCATCCCGCTGTTCTTTGGTATATCGAATACCCTTCCCGGCTTCTATCATGCTCAATTCCTGTACTGTCAGCGGCTTGCCTTGAACGATGTAGAACTGCGAACCGGACGAGCGCTTTTGCGGGTTCACCTGGTCGCCCTGTCGGGCTGCGCAGAGCGCTCCCTTCACGTGCACCAGCGAGTCAACGAACTCGGCAGGAACGGTGTAGCTTGGCCCTCCCATGCCGAGCGCTTGGTCGGGCTTGGCTGTTTTGGAGTCGGGGTCGCCGCCCTGGAGCATGAACCCCTCTATGACCCGGTGGAACAGCATCCCGTCAAAGTAGCCCTCTTCGGCCAGCTTCAGGAAGTTGTCGCGGTGCTGTGGCGTGGCGTTGGAGAGCTGGACGGTCATCGTGCCGAACTCCGTCTCGATTTCTACGAGGCAGGCGGCGGGAGCGGTGACTTGTATCCTTTTTGACGCTTCAGCCGCTTTCTTACCTTTTAACGCTTTCAGTTTCACTGAAAAATTTCCGCTGGTGTTAAACACATGGTTTGGCGCAGCCAACTCGGATTTGCCTCCGTCGCCAAAATCCCATTCGTAAATATTGGCATTCCGGGAGGTGTTCTCAAATTTCACGGAAGCCGGCGCCACGTGGTTGCCATCGGCAAAGGTGAAATCAGCGATTGGCTTGCCACAGGAAGCGACCATTGCCGATAGGCCAAAGGCCAATAAAAACTGAAAGAAACGAACCATTTAACTAATGATGAATGATGAATGGTGGAATGATGAATTTCGAAAAACTGTGCGTTTCGGGCTGCGAATAATCTCGAAACGTAGCTCAAACCTTCAATCACTCACTGAGCACTTTTACTTTCATTGAGAGGTCCTGCAAGGGCCGATCACGGGGGTCACGTTGCACGTTGGCGATTTTGTCCACCACATCGAGGCCCTCTACCACTTGTCCAAAAACGGTGTAATCACCATCGAGGAAGGCCACGCCACCGACTTTGAGGTAGTAGTCCCGCTCTTCGGGGGTGTACTGAAGGCCCTTGGATTGGATGATTTGGTCGAGCTGCTGCTGTGGCACTGGGCCGTTTTGCACGATGTAAAACTGTGAGCCACTGGACCGCTTCTCGGGGTTCACTTGGTCACCCTGGCGGGCGGCAGAGAGTGCGCCCCGGAAGTGCTTCGCCCCAATCTCAGCGGGGAGGGTGTAGCCGGGGCCGCCCGCACCGAGCGGTTGGCCGGGCATGGCCCGCTTGGAGTCGGGGTCGCCGCCCTGAATCATGAAGCCAGGAATGACCCTGTGGAACAAGGTGCTGTCGAGAAAGCCTTCCTTGGCCAATTTCAGGAAGTTCTTTTTGTGCTCCGGCGTGGAGTCGTAGAGCTTTACCTTGATGTTGCCGAGCGAAGTCTCGATGAGTACCATCGCCTCACCACTGGCCGATGCCACGGCTGCTGTGTTGTCTGCCGCTGCATTGGTAGTGCCGTCAGCTTGGCCGTTGCCACTGCAACCCATCAAAAGGATTATTTGCGCCAGCGAAAATAAAAGTAGGAGCTTTTTCATGTTTGATTTTTTTGTAAATATTTGAAAATCAGTTTGTTAGTTCTGTGATTCAATGACTTGGCCGACCGGTTCGCCGTGTGCGGCCTGCCATTCCCGGAAGTACTGGATGACTTTTTCTTTGATGTACACTTCCTGTGTTTGCACCCCTTTTTGGGTAAATGGTTTCACCGAATCGTAGTGCGGCCAGCCGTCGGCATCACGGCCTTTGAACTCGTAATACCCGTCGTAGCTCATCAAGCTGCAAACAGCGATGTGCATCAAATCCTGCTTTTCTTCTTTGGTGAAGTTGGTCTTCCAGCGCCCAAGTTCCTGTATGCCAATCATAAAAAGAATAGCATTCATGTCGGGCAAGATGTCCCGTTTGAGGGCATCCTTCACCAGGTGCCGCACTTTGAGCCATTCAAAATCAAGTTCCCAGTCGTCCATTTTTTTAAGTAAAAAGTAAAAAGTAAAAAGGTAAAAGTGCGCAAAGATAAATGGATTTCGGATTTCGGTAGAGACCTAATCCGAAATCTGAAATCCAAAAATCGTTTCATTCCTCCCGCACCAGTGTTGGTATTTTGCTGGCTCGATGGGCGGCAGGCACGGAAGCTACCACTCCGATTGCCACTACTACAGCTGCCACTGCAAGCAGGTCAACCAACCGCATACTGATTGGGTACGCATCCACCACGAAGCCTTCCGGGATGGGCACGATGCCGAAGATTTTCTGCAAAACATACAGTGCAATGGCCACAACAAAGCCCGAAAACAGACCTAACAGGCAAAGCAAAAAGCCCTGCCCGAGGAAGATATTGCGCACCGAGGTATTGGTAGCGCCCATGCTTTTCAGGATACTGATGTCTGCTTTTTTCTCCAGCACAATCATCCAGAGCGAGCCAATCATGTTGAAGGCCACGAGCACCAGCGTCAGGCTGAGCAAGGCAAAGCTCATCCATTTTTCGATGTTCATCAGCTTGAGGAATGCTTCGTCCTGCTGGTAGCGGTCTTTGGCCTGGAACTCCTCGCCCAGTATGGACCGAATGGCGCCGATGGCTTGCTTTTGGTCGGCGTCAGGCTTGAGTTTTATCTCCAGTGCGCTCACCTGACCGTAGGCTCCGATGAGGTCCCGGGCGAATTCGAGCGAGACCAGCACGTACTGGTTATCGAAGTCTTGTTGAATCTTGAAGCTTCCAGCGGGGTAGGCTATCCGCTTCTTGAACGGCTGCTCCAGCCCACTGGTTTTCTCCCGTTTGGCCATGTAGATACTGAGCAGGCCGAAGGGGTCGTCCAAATCCACTTGGAGCTTGCTGCGCACACCGCCGCCGAGCACGGCGAGGTTTCGCTCGCCACTCGTCAGGCGGTACTGCCCTTCAAAAATGGCAGAATCTATGCCGCTGACCTTGTGGTAGTTGTCGTCCACGCCTTTCACAATACCGAAATCTTGGCTCTGGCCGTACTCAAAAAACGCCACTTCCTCCAACGTTTCGGACACAAGGAGTACACTGGGAAGCGCCTTTATTTGCGCCAATTTCACCGAGTCTGGCTCGAAGGTTTTGCCGACGGTGGCCGTCACCTTCACGTCGGGGTTGAACTTGCTGAACAGCCCAATGATAAGGTCTTCGAAGCCGTTGAACACGCTGAGCACCAGCACCAGTGCCGCCGTGCCGATGGCAATGCCCACCACCGAAATGCCCGTGATGATGTTGATGGCATTCGTGGATTTTTTGGCGAACAAGTATCGCCGGGCTATTTTGAGCGAAAGGTTCAACTGTATGAAGTTTTGAATTTTCGGCTTGAGGCTTGGCGCAAATGTACCAATTTTCGGGTGCGGCCAAGAAGGCAAGTTTCAATGGGCACATCATTTCAGGAGCAGTTTTTGCTGAAAGCACAGCGCAAAAGCAATAATTTTTCTGTTTTACCCCGCCCTGATTGTTAAGTTTTGCCTCAAATTTGCTCTACTAAATTTTATCATATAATTTGCGGAAGTTAACGTGGTTAACTTTTTGCAATGTTCCCCCCGATTATTACTGACAAATCATTTTACCATGAGAAATGCAATTTGGTGGCGAATGGCAGTAATTGGCCTTTTCTCTACCTTTTTCATGCAATTAACCGCACAGGAGGCTGGGGCTGTGTTCAATGGGCCAGACGAACGGCTGTTTGTTGAGTCGAAATGGCGGTACACGTACACCCTGCACGCCGAGTCCAACACCATCATCCACAAGGCCGACAAAGCCTACGAGTTTTTCCTCTACTTCCGCTACGACTATACCTACCAGGAGTTCCTCAACGGCAAGCTCACCCGTGGCAATTGGAGCCTGAACGGGCGGTCGCTTTTTTACAGCTTCCAGCACGTCAACAAATTTGAGATTGTGCAACTGAACAAATCCTTGCTGGTGCTGGAATTCACGCAAAAGAACAGCAAGGGCAGGTACCAGTACCACTTTGTGCGGGTGGACAGCAAGGACGCCCCCTTCGTGAAGCCGGCCAACGAGCTGCCCGAAGTGCTCGTTGAGGCCGACGGCGATAGCTCGCAACGTGGTGCTGGCATTGGCAAAAATAAGAAAAAGAAGGACTGGCTGGCCATGCTGAAACGTAAGAACCGCAAGCCTGAAACGCCCGCCGCCCCTCCCCCAACGTACATCAGCGTGGAGCTTATCGGTGGCGGATACTATGGCGGCATTGACCCCGTGCTCAAGGATTTTATCCAAATAAAAACTGACGGTCGCCTCATCAAGGAGTTTCACAGCGTACACAATGGCCTCCTTGTCACCAAGAAAAACATACCTCGTCAAGAGCTGGAGATGTTTGCCGATTACGTGCTGAAACAAGGTTTTTTCAACTTTGACCGAGCCTACGACTGTCCTGACCAGCGCTGCCAAAAACGCAAGGGCGGCAAACCAACGCCCATCCCACTGCGCCTCGCCATCACATACGGTGAGCATAAAAAAATGGTGACCATCGCCATCTGGGGCCAAGACAACCTCGGCATCAAGTACGTGGACTACCCGCCGCAATTGGACAACATCATTGATGCCATCCAGCGTATGGCGAATCGGTTGGAGGATACGGTGGTGAAAAAATAGTTTGCAGTTTTTTCAAGTTGGCAGTTCGACAGTGGGCAGTTGGCAGTCAGCCAGCAGTCTTCTAGTCTTGACGCTGGTAAAATGAAAATGGGTAGCATTCCTTTAAAATGCTACCCATTTTCGTTTCTACGAGTGTGCTGCTAAACAACTGTCAAACTGACTGCCAACTGCCCACTGTCGAACTGCAAACTTAACCCTACCAACTCCCCCCGGCACCGCCACCCCCAAACCCACCGCCACCGAAGCCGCCGAAGCCGCCACCACCGCCGCCGCCCCATCCACCGCCGCCACTGCTGCCGCCGCCGCCGAAGCCTGGCCCAAAGATGACCCAGCCGCCCCCACCGGAATCATAGCGGCCCTGACGATTGTAACCGCCACCTTTGCCGCCCTTGCTGATGATGATAATGATTACGATAAAAATTATCAAGAAAATCAGGATGACAGGGAAGGGAAGATTGCCTTCTTGCCCGGCATCTTCGTTAATGTACTCACCATTGCCAAGTTGGATAATGGCATCGGTGGCCAGGTTCAGGCCCTGATAGTAGTTCTGGCTACGGAAATTGGGGGTGATGATGCGCTCGATGATGCGCTTGGCAAGGGCATCGGGCAGGAAGCCCTCCGTGCCGTAGCCTGTCTGAATCCAGAGTTTGCGGTCGGAGATGGCGACATAGATGAGGATGCCGTTGTTCTTGCCCTCCCGGCCAATGCCCCAAGCCGTTGCCAGCCGGAGCGAGTAGTCAAAAACATCGTCCCCATCTAGCGTTTCCTCAATGACCACGGCGATTTGCGTGGAGGTAGAGTCGTCGTAGGCCGTCAGTTTTTGCTCCAATGCCTGTACCTCCTCGCTGCTTAGAATACCTGCAAAATCGCTGACCAACCGAGGTGGGTTGGGAGCTGGAGGCACTTCTTTTGCTGCCGTAAAAATCGGTAGCAAAAGCAGGGAAAACAGGGCAATATTTTTGAAGAAAATTTTCATTTTTCAATTTTGGAATGGGTATCTCTCTCAAATCCTCAATCTCTCAAACCCTCAAACTCTCAAACTCTCATTTCCCGTAAGAAATCTCATCCGACAGCTCATTTTTGTCTCCGTCCGTCCAAGGGAAAAAGGCTTGGAGTTTCTCGCCCGCCATTTTTACGCCTTGGCAAACACCCTCGGCGAACATGCCCTGCCGGAAATTTTGTTGCATCACGTTTCTCACCTCTTCCCAAAAATGGGGCGGAACGACAGCGTTGATGCCCCGGTCGCCGAATATGGCGAAGTCATGCCTAGGCGGCGAGATGAAAATCAGCACCCCGTTGCGGTCCTTGGTACGATCCATGCCGAGCGCAAAAAACGTGCGGGTAGCCGCACCAAGGATGGTACCCTCGTAGTCTCGCTCCATGTGTACCCTGATTTCGCCAGAGGTCTGCCGCTCTGCCTCCGAGATGGTCTGCACGATACGGGCTTCTTCGTCTTTTGAGAAGAAATCTATCATTGAGGAGGTATGAGGTATGAGGTATGAGGTATGTTAAGGCAATGCGCTTCGCAAACCTCCATACCCCATGTCTCAGACCTTGTTTAGAATTGTACTTTCGGGGCGTTTTGAGCGCCTTGGTCGGCTTCAAAAGTGCCTTTTTTGTCAAAGCCAAAGATGCCCGCCCAGAAGTTAGCCGGAAATTTGCGTACCGCCGTATTGTATTCGGCAACAGTGGCGTTGAACTTGTCACGCTCCACCTTGATGCGGTTTTCGGTGCCTTCCAACTGTGCTTGAAGCTCCTTGAAAGACTCGGTAGCCCGCAGTTCGGGGTAGTTTTCCGTGACCATCAACAACCTGCCGATGGCCTGCGAAAGCCCGCTCTGCGCATTTTGAAATTCGGCCAATTTCTCAGGTGTGAGGTTGGTCGGGTCCACTTGGATGCTGGTGGCCTTGGCCCTTGCCTCTGCCACGCCCGTTAAAGTGGACTGCTCAAAGTTGGCAGCGCCCTTCACGGTTTCCACGAGGTTGGGCACGAGGTCCGCACGGCGCTGGTAGGCGCTCTGCACGTTGCCCCAAGACTGCTCTACGGCAGTATCCTTGGTAACAAAGCGATTGTAGGAATTGCAGCCTGAAAATGCGACTATCAAGCCGAAAATTGCGATCACAAGGATGACGACAGGTCTCATTGTCAAATGTTTTTTTGTTTTGATGAAATATCACAACGGCGATGCGGACAAATCCAGCCATGCGCCCTTGTGCTGAAATTCAGAGTGTAAAATGACGGAAAGTCACCGCTCGTTCAGGGGACGGCCCCGTTATTCTGCAAACATCGTAAAATAAACGATAAACACAGCAGGGGGAGTGAAAATTAGAAATCGAAGAGTCACGCATGTAGCTTGGAAATCGAAGGTTCACTCCCCAATTTCCCAAGCATTTTCATCACCACCAGCGACAGCCTTGCCGACGCCCTGCCCACTGCTGCGAGAATCTCATCGTGCGAGGTACCTTGAATGGCGGAAATCGGGTAGCTCTTGTTCGACACCACCGACACCGCAAAGACCCGCATCCCGGCATGTCGGGCAACCAGCACCTCCGGCACGGTGCTCATGCCCACCACGTCCGCCCCGATGCGGTGCATGAACTCGTACTCGGCAGGCGTTTCGAGGTTGGGGCCTTGCAGGGCCACGTACACGCCCCGGTGGGAGCGGATGCCGTTTGCTTGCGCAATATCCGAGGCCAGGTCGAGCAGCGCCGGGTCGTAGGCATGGAGCATGTCAGGGAAACGGACGCCCAAGCGCTCGTCGTTGGAACCACGCAGCGGGTTGTCGGGGTGCAGGTTGATATGGTCCCGAATGAACACGAGGTCACCTGCCTCGATTTCGGCATTGACGCTGCCCGCCGCATTGGAAACCATCAGCGTATCCACGCCCAGCGCCTTCATCACCCGCACGGGAAAGGTGACCTGCTGCATGGTGTAGCCCTCGTAGAAGTGGAAGCGTCCGGCCATCGCCACGACGTTTGCGCCGGCCAATTTTCCAAAAATCAACTTGCCCGCATGGCCTTTGACGGTTGACGTCGAAAAATGCGGAATCGCTTGATAATCAATAGCTTCTACGACTTCGATTTCATTGGCCAGCCCACTCAGGCCAGTGCCGAGGATGATGCCTACCTTCGGCTGAAAATCGGTTTTGGTGCGGAGAAAGGCGGCGGCGGCTTGTATTTGTTCGTACAGCATTTTGCTAATGATTAATGATAAATGGTGAAATGATGAATGCGGCAGCCGCTCGCATACCTCCATACCTCATACCTCCGAAGGCTGCGGACTAACTGCCGTCCAACCGCCGTCCACCACGAGGGTTTGCCCGGTGATTTGCCCCGACAGGGGCGAGAGCAAAAACAAGGCGGCGTGAGCAATGTCTTCCACGGTAGCGGGCCTTCCGGTGGGGGTAAGGTGCTCCCAGGTTTCGGTGTAGCCGGGGTCGTGGAGGGTACGCTCGGTCAGCGTGGCACCCGGAGCGATGGCGTTCACGGTGATTTGGTGCGGGGCCAGTTCCAGCACGAGGCCACGGGCGAGCATTTCAAGCCCGGCCTTGGTCATGCCATAGGTGGCCAGGTGCCGATGCGACTGGTGCCCGGTGACGCTGGACATGAACAGGATTCGTCCGCCATTGCCCTGTGCTTTCATTTGCCTTGCGGCAAATTGGGCGAGGAAAAAGCTACCCTGTAAATTGACCGCCACGAGCTGTTGGAAGCTTTCCGGCGTGTACTCGAAGAAGTCGCCGTAGGTGGTGATGCCCGCATTAGCCACGGCGATTTCGAGACTACCGAACCGTGCAACTGCCTCGTTTACAAGGCTTTGCAACACAGCGAGGTCGCTCACATCGCCCGACACGGGCAACACTTTACCACCCTCCCCTGCAATGCGGTCGGCAGCCCGAGCGGCAAGTTCCGGATCGAGGTCGTTCAGCACGACGGCAGCACCTTGCGCTGCCAATTGCCGGGCAATCTCGAAGCCGATGCCCACGCCGGCACCGGTGACAATGACGGTTTTGTTGTGAAATATTTTTTCCAAAATGGAATTGTTCGTTTGTGGGCAAAGCTAAAGTTTGACGGGGGGATTTTGCGGGGTTTTCTACTTTTGCTGACATCAATTACCGCTTTCCGAAGCGCACCAAATTTTTATGCTGAAAAAACTTCCTTTGCTCGCCCTGTTGATCCTCCTCGCAGTGACCACCAGTGCCCAATCACGCATCCTCACCCCCGACGAGTTTTTGCCCCACAAAATCGGCAGCCAGTTCACCGAGCACAGCTTGCTGGTGGACTACTACCAGCACGTGGCCGCCAACAGCGACCGGGTGAAGCTTGTGGAATTTGGTCGCACCAACCAACAGCGGACACAAATATTGGCCATCGTCAGCTCGCCGGAGAACCTGCGCCGCATCGAAGAAATCCGGCAGAACAACCTGCGCAGCGCTGGCATCCTGCCCGGTACTGCCGACAACGCCAACTCCATCACCATTGTCTGGCTCGGCCTGAGTGTACACGGAAACGAGGCGGCGGGCAGCGAGGCGTCCATGCCCCTGCTCTACGACCTCGCCAACCCCAGGAATTTGGAGACTTCTGAGTGGCTCAAAAACACCGTTGTGCTCATCGAGCCGAGCGTGAACCCCGATGGGTACAGCCGATACACCGATTGGTATCGCCAAGCTAGCCCCGCCCTACCCGACCCCAACCCCGCATCCAGAGAACATGACGAACCTTGGCCCGGTGGCCGGGTGAACCAGTACCTCTTTGACCTAAACCGTGACTGGGCCTGGAGCACGCAGGTGGAAACCCAAAACCGCTTGAAAATCTACAACGACTGGCTGCCCCACGTGGTGGCCGATATTCACGAGCAGGGCTACACAGATTCTTACTACTTCCCGCCAGCAGCGCAGCCCTACCACCAATATTTGTCGAAATGGCAAGCCGATTTTCAGGTGGAAATCGGTAAAAACCATGCGAAATACTTCGACCGCAACGGCTGGCTCTATTTTACTAAGGAAGTTTTCGACCTGCTGTACCCCAGCTACGGCGACACCTATCCCTGCTACAACGGCGCCATCGGCATGACCTATGAGCAGGGCGGCATCGGCGCTGGCCGGGCCATCAACATCCCAAACGGTGACACCCTCACGCTCTACGACCGGGTAGCGCACCACAAGGCCACGGCGCTTTCCACGGTCGAGATTTCCTCTAAAAACGCAGGGCAGCTGGTGCAGAACTTCGCCGATTTTTACAAACGCTCCAGCAGCAACCCGCCGGGCGAGTACAAGTCGTTTGTGGTAAAAAGCACGAACCCAGCAGCGAAAATCAAGGCATTCACCGAAGTGCTTGACCGCCTCGGCATCCGCTACGGGAAGGTGGGCAAGGTGCCAACTGGGTTGAGTGGCTACGATTACTCGACTGGCAAGGCGGACACCAAATTTGCCGTAGGCAAAGGCGACCTTGTGGTGAGCGCCTACCAGCCCAAGGGCATGTTTGCGCAAATACTGCTCGAACCAGAGGCCGCTATGGTGGACTCCAACACCTACGACATCACGGCGTGGTCGCTGCTCCATGCGCACGGGCTGGAGGCTTTTGCCGTCCGGCTGCGCATTGACCCGGCAGAGCAGGGGTACGATTTTGCGAAGCAAAACAACACGACGGCGGCCACGCCCTACGCCTACCTCGTCCCATGGAACTCGATGCATGCCGCCCGTTTTTTGGCTGAGGTGGTGAAAAACGGCATGGTGTGCCGCTACGCCGAGTTGGCGTTCAGGGTAGATGGCAAGGACTGGCCTGCCGGGACGCTCGTCGTCACGAAAGGCGACAACCGCAAGCATCCCGATTTCGACAGGACGGTTCAGGACGCTGCCAACCGACTGAACCTCGCCGTGACGCCGGTGCAGACGGGCTTCGTGGAGACCGGGCATGACCTCGGCTCGGATGCGATGCGCCTCATCAGTCCGCCTAAGGTGCTGGTGCTTTCGGGCGAAAAAACCTGGAACAACGAGTTCGGGCAGGTCTGGTTTTACTTCGACAAGGACATCAGCTACCCGGCCACCATCGTGGATGCAGGGCAGCTTTCGGGCATGGAACTGAAGGATTTCAACGTGCTCGTGCTGCCAGAGGGCAGTTTCGACTTCGAAGATGCCACGCTCGGAAAGCTGGGCGATTGGGTGACCGGCGGCGGCAAGCTCATAGCCATCGGCAATGCAACCACCGCACTGTCCGAGAAAAAAGGCTTCAACCTGGCCAAGTTCGCCAAGACAGCGGACAAGGATTCGATGCTGACAGAAACTGACCGACTTGCACTCGACCACCGCACAGCGCTGTTCAAGGACCGCAGCAGGAGCAGCATTTCCGACTTCAACCCCGGTGCCGTCGTGCGGGTGAAAATGGACAAGTCGCACCCGCTTGCACTTGGCCTGAAGGACTATTATTTTTCGTTGAAAACGAGCAGCCTGCGCTACGACCTGCTGAAAGATGCCTGGAACGTGGGCTATTTGGAGGAGGATTACCTGTCGCTCGGCTTCATCGGAGCCAACGTGAAGAAGCAGTTGAAGAACTCCGCCGTGTTCGCCGTGCAGCGGAAGGGCAGCGGACAGGTTGTTTATTTGGTGGACAATCCGCTGTTTAGGTCGTTTTGGGAGGAGGGGAAATTGTTGTTCAGCAATGCGGTGTTTTTGGTCAATTGACGGCAAGTTGGCTGATTGGCTGATTGACGGGTTAGCGTATTGGCTAGGATGTGGCACTATTCAATTTTAAGCATGAAAACAAATAATGGCTGGATTTCAGCACTCGAAAAGCTCTCGAAGACTTTCACGGACGAATTCGGCAGCCTCACTGCCGAGGAACTGAACCGCAAGCCGAACGCCACGACTTGGAGCATCGGGCAAGTGATTGACCATATTATAGTGGTGAACGAGAGCTACTACCCGGTGGTGGAGCAGCTTCGGGCGGGTACCTACCGGACGCCGTGGACGGGCAGGTTACCGTTCCTCGTCAACTGGTTCGGCGATTTTATACTTCAAGGCGTGGAACCGAAGCGGAAGAAGAAAATCAAGACCTTTCCAGTTTGGGAGCCGCAGCAGAGCGAGGTGTGGGGGGACATCGTAGAAGTATTTGTGGACCACCATCGGGAACTAGCTGGATTAATAGCTGCGAGCAGCGACTTGGTGGAGGACGGCACGGTGATTTCCTCGCCCGCCAACCGCTTTATTGTTTATAAAATTGGCAAGGCATTCGACATCCTCGTGGCGCACGAGGAGCGGCACTTGAACCAAGCAAGGGAAGTTTTAGGCTTTTTGAAAAAAGCCTGACAGGACTTATTCACGGTTTTTTGGCAAAACCTCCTGTATTTACTGAAAATCAGTTCGTAGTTCGTGCGTTTTGTTTGTCACAGTTTTTGAAATAAGGGCAAAAAATAGGGTACACCGGGGAGCATATTTGTACCATCGAACGAAATTAGTTAGTCAATCGAACAAAAACTTTAGAACATGAGAACTTTCAATACACTTACAATCTGCCTGCTGGCCTTCTTCGCAACGAGCATCGTTTCTGCCCAGTCTTCCGATTTCCAAAGCAGCCTCGAATTCAAAATCCAACTCCTTTCCGATAACGTTACCTACGGTGTTTTCGTAAAACCCGACTTCACGATTTCACCGACCAGCAAGACGCAGACTGGCTCAGGCCAAGTGACGTTGGTTACGCCAACGAACTTCGCTTACAGCAACTTCAAAAACCTGGCTGGCACTTGGGTCGAGAACGCACGTGTTGATGCCCCGACAGAAGCCAGCGACAAATCTTATGTCTCCTTTGGTTTTGTGGTTGACAACCCTCGTATCCAGTTGTTCCCTAACGAAGAGACACTGCTCTTCACCTTTACTACCGATGCAGCTTTCAATGGCCAAATCGCACTTTTCAACAACGAGTACGACCCGTTCATGACGCCAAACTCCTACGGTAGCAACCCGGGCAACGACCTCGGCATGGTTGACCTCGGCACGAAGGGCGGCATGGCTTACTACACTTACGCTCGCAATTACAGCACGGAGTTGGAGGAAATGCTTGAAAACTCCTCATTGGCATCGAAGTAATCTTTAAGTCTAAAGGAAAGTTGTTCTAAAGTCTCATTCACAAAAACGGCAAGGTCTCAATATCAAATAAGGTCTCATTCACAAAAGAAGAAAAGTCTCAAACTCACTTACAAACAAGGTCTCACACAAAAGAAACAGCAAGGCTAAAATGTTGGAAATCAACATTTTAGCCTTTTGTTTTTTTCCCCGTTCCAAAGCCATGAAATCAGTGGCGTGTTCCTCACCATTTTCCACCTTGTCAGCTGCGAAAAAAATTAACACCTCATAAATGACCCCGCCCCGCCCTTTTCTATCAAAATGGTACTTTTGCCGGATAACAGGTTTTGAGTTTCAAGTAAGGAGTTTCAAGTTGTCCGCTACCCAATAACTCAATAACTCAATAACCCAATAACTCAATAACTCAAGACACATGTCAAAGAAAGTCCTAATCATCGGTGCAGGCGGCGTAGGCCGGGTCGTGGTTTACAAATGCGCACAGCACCCCGAAGTTTTCGGTGAAATCCTGCTGGCCAGCCGCACGAAATCCAAGTGCGACGTGATAGCCGAAGCGGCCAAGGCCGCAACGGGCCACCAGCATATCACCACCGCCGCCATTGACGCCGAAGACGTGCCCGCATTGGCCGACCTCATCCGGCAGTTCCAACCAGCGATGGTTATCAACGTGGCGCTGCCCTATCAGGACCTCACCATCATGGAGGCTTGCCTGCAAACGGGCGTCAACTACCTCGACACCGCCAACTACGAACCGAAGGACGTGGCCAAGTTCGAGTACTCCTGGCAATGGAAGCTACACGACCGCTTTAAGGAGGCGGGGCTGCTGGCCGTGCTGGGCTGTGGCTTCGACCCCGGCGTCACGAACATCTTCACCGCCCGTGCGGCCATGCACCACTTCGACGAGATGCACACGCTCGACATCGTGGACGCAAACGCAGGCTCGCACGGCAAGGCGTTTGCCACCAATTTCAACCCGGAAATCAACATCCGGGAAATCACGCAGCGGGGCCGCTACTGGCAGGATGGCCAGTGGGTGGAGACCGAGCCGTTCGAAATCGGCAAGGCCATCAACTACCCGAACATCGGGCCGAGGCAGTCGTACCTGCTCTACCACGAGGAGCTGGAGTCGCTGGTGAAGCACTTCCCCACCCTCCAACGTGCCCGTTTCTGGATGACCTTCGGCGAGGAATACTTGACGCACCTGCGGGTGATTCAGAACATCGGCATGGCGGGCATAGAGCCTATCAATTTCAAAGGCATGGACATCGTGCCGCTGGAATTCCTCAAGGCCGTGCTGCCCAACCCCGGCGACCTCGGCACCAACTACACGGGCTGGACGAGCATCGGCTGCCGCATCAGTGGCATCAAGGACGGCCAACCGAAGACCTACTACATCTGGAACAACTGCAGCCACAAGGCCGCCTACGAGGAGACCGGCACACAGGGCGTGAGCTACACCACGGGCGTGCCCGCCATGCTCGGCGCCATGATGATGCTCACCAGCGAGTGGACGGGCAAGGGCGTGTTCAATGTGGAGCAGTTCAACCCCGACCCGTTCCTGGCGAAGCTCGGCGAGTATGGGCTGCCTTGGGAGGAGGAGGTTAATGGGGATTTGGAGATGTGAGGAAGATAAAAATAGGACTTTCAGGTCATTTTCTTGTGAGAATCGCTTGAAAGCCTTAATTTTGAAAAAAAACATCAAATGAGTTATTCGCCAAATTTTTATGAAGGATTAGCCACTTTTTTAGGAGGCAAAGATGTAGTAGGTGTGCTACCTAGGAATGAGGAAGAATTAAATGACTTAGTAAAGAGGGGCGTTGGGGTAGGAGCATTGTCTCATGTTGCAAAGTTTTTCGAATTAAGCGACGAGCGATTATCAGCTTTGCTTGACATTCCATTTGGACAAACATTATCTTTGCGTTACATCAAAACAAGCAAGGGGGTTTATACTTATAAATCACTCACCCCACGAAAATCAATGGGAGTGGAACCAATTGGTGGAGTTGTCTTTCCCAAGAATGTAGGTGGTCAGACTAATTTACTAAATTATGGCAAAAAAAGTCCGGTCACAAAAAAACATAAGTTAACTCCTTTCACTGACCTAAATCAACTACCAAAATTTGAGGATAAGTTAGAAGTTAAAGAATCGGATATTTTACTGGATAAGAGAACTTCTGAGCATATAATTAAGCTAGCAGAACTATCTAGTCGTGGTACCGAAGTCTTCGAAAACGAAGAAAAATTTAAACGCTGGCTAAACACACCCATCGGTGCCTTCCAAGGTAAAAAACCCATCGAATATATAGACACTATCACGGGAATCGAAATGATACTTGATGAACTTGGTCGAATCGAACACGGCATATTCTACTGATGGAACTTCACAGGCTTTCAAAAACCACTTTTATCCATGACCTTACTGGCACAGGAGCAAGAACGTTTGGTGGCCGATGGAATAAGAAAGGCGTTCCAATGCTATATACAACATCGAGTAGGGCTTTGGCAGTTTTGGAAAACCTCGTCCACATTTCCGATGTCCCAAGCGAAGGCGAGTACAGCATATTGACACTGAAAGCCACTACACCTTCAATTCTTCCATTTACAAAACTGGGCATAACACGTAGAAAACTCCGACATCTCTACGAGAGAGATTCAAAATTTGAAACACAAGTCATTGGTAGTGAGTGGATTAAGCAGGGCAAATCACTTTTACTTCGTGTTCCTTCCACTGTTATTTTTGATGAAGATAATCTACTCGTAAATCCACTTCATCCTGATTTTTACAAAATCATATCGAAATCCGTACATGTTTTCCACTTCAACGACCGCCTGTTCTTTCCAAAAACATAACCTAAATGCCAGTTAAAACCAGTTCTTCCCTTCGCCGCCTCGCCAACCTCTTCGACTCCCCGCTGTCGTACATCACATCTTAAAGATTTCAGAAATCTAGACACCTACCACCTGGCTGTCATGCTATGCCGACATGAGCCACAAGCTTAATTTTGATGCCGTACCACATCCGTTTTGAAAAAGACGGGCACCATCACCGTGCTCTTGACCCTTATCCCATCTTGAATAGCGGGATACCATTCGTCCAGCGATGCCACCAAATTGACTGCTTGCTGTATGCAGGGCTTGCACAAGACAGGTTGCTTTACCACCTGGTAGTTGGACACATTCCCATTGGTTTGCACCTCAAATGTCACATATTCTACCCCGCTGTAGCCACGTGGCAAGTTGAAGCCGGACAGCTCAATGGCCTTGAATTTATCCCTCATCAAGGTTTCGGTGCAGGCACCAGGAGCGGTCGTTTCGTTGCAGGCTTTGGTACAAACCGGGCCACGGTCGGTTGCTCCCTTTTTGGTGGTTAGCCCCTTGGCAGTGAGGTCTTCGGCGTACTTGAAAGTGTATGCCTGCGACGTGTACCACGGGTCGGTTGATTCCTTCCAGGAGAAGGGGTGGTTGGTCTTGTCGGTTTGTGCAGATGCTTGGATGAAGAAGCCACAAAGAAGGATGGGCAAGGCAAGCCTTGAAAATTGCATGAAGTTCATAGCACTCGATTTTGGTTAACAAACTAGGATTCTCGGTGCTTGAAGTGTGTGGTATCATTATCAACAGGGCCGGGTTCCCACATGTTCGAAGAATGGTTTCTTTTTTAGCGGGCGAGAGGGTGAGCGGGTGAGCGGTCTTCGAAGGTAGCTACAAGGCAGAGGCGTTTTTCAGGGTAAGCAACATAGGGCAAAATGCCTAAATGCACTATTAAATCACTTCTTTTCAAAGGAAAGGGGAAATTTATTTTGGAATCTTTCCTCCCATCAAGTTATATTTGTTGAATGAATCACAACTTTCAATTTTCGCTCAATTTTATTTCAACATGAAAAATCCATACTCGATTGCCGCTTTGTTCCTCGTGTTTTTCCTCTTTAGTTGCTCAAAAGAAGAGTCGCTGCTTCAATCTCCTGAAATGGCCCCATTGTACCAGCATTGGGCCTTGGATTTTGACAACGATATCGTCACAGGAGTGCCTTATGACCTAAAATACCCCGATGCCAGTGAAAAAACGGAAGGCTACATGTTTTTTGAAAATGGAAAAGGAGTTGATTATGGCTATACTCCACAGGCCTTGTTTACCTATGAAATCAATAAGAATGGAACGGATAAAATACTTGTCATAAACAAATCAATCCCAGTCATTCAACCCAATAACAATCATAATGAGGGCGGCTGTAACAACAACCTGAGCAACGGCTCTGGCTGCAACAATACGGAGAACTTTAATGCTACACCGGAAATGTCGGTTGGTTATGAAGCAACTACGGAATCGTTTAGAATTGAACAATTGACACAGTCCAGTTTGCAAGGATATAGGTTGAATTGATTTTTTCAAGCAATATTTTCGGTTGATGCTGGCCTTAGCGGTTTGCATCAACCGAATTATTCAGCGTTGCAAACCCACCTTCCCGCCAGTTACCAGCATTTCCGCTTGGTCTGTTTCCCAAATTGCAAGCAAAGTATATAAGCGAATGGGCAATGCCTATGAAACCTCATATCGGGTATGCCCATATTGCGCTTTTTGCATTAAGTTTCACGGAACTTCCATCCGATACCCCACACTATGTACATTGGAAATCTTGACGGTTGGGTCTTTCTGTAAAATCTTGCGCAGGCGGGAAACGAACACGTCCAGGCTGCGGCCCACGATGATGCCCTCGTCCTCCCAGACTGCGGCGAGGATGGCGTCCCGCTCCAATACTTGATTGGTATTTTGAACGAAAAAATGGAGCAGCTTGGCTTCCCGGAAAGTGAGCGGCTGGCGCAGGTCGCCGATTTGAACGTATTGGTTCGCCAAATCGAAGCTGGAATTTCCGAAGTGAAGGAGCGAGGAACTGGTCGCTTCCACAATGGGTTCATCAGCCTGCACCGGCTTGTTTTTCAGCACTTTATTAAAATATGGAGCCGCAAAAGTCAATCCAGCAAGCGCCAAAAGTCCTGCCCAAACCCATCCATTCCCGGCTTCCTTTTTTGCCCTGCCGGGAAACACCACCGACAAATTGTAGCAGCCAATCTTTTGCTCCCGCCCGCCGCAGGGTGGTTCGCCTTCCTTCAGTGTTTCTTGCGAATAGCCGAGCATCAGCAGGTTGTTCAGGCAGTCGTTGACGCTGACGTAGTATTTTTCGTGGATGTCGTATTGCCCAAGCGCCGCCTCCAACAAAATAGGCAGGCTGTCGTAGTTGATATTGTTTTCCAGCCGCAGCAGGTACTCACTATTGGAAAATTCCTCCACGGGCGGGATGGTGCTGGTCGAGTCTCCAGCCAGGTCGAACAGTCGGTCAGCGGCTTGACGCAAGGCAAGGTTGACCTTTTGAGAGAACTGGCGGTCGTCAGCAGCATCGGGTTTCCCAATCCAGCCCATGCCCTGCACTGCCAGCAATCCTGCCAGCAGTACAAACAACGGAAGCACTATGCTTCGGATAGAATTTTTCATTGCCCAAAAATAAGCATACAAATGGTGGTAAACAGGGTTTTACATTTCATTTACACTGTTTTACAGGGGTTTTACGCCTTTCGGGCAAATAGGGGATAGGTTTGTCATCTATTCTTTCACAAACAAATTAATCAGAAAATGAGCTTTGCAAAAATGCTTTTCTTCGTGGCCTTTTGCGCCGTTGCTTCTTCAAGCGCTTTCGGGCAACATCCTTTCACCAATTGTTCCGCTGCTTTTTTGAACAACAAAATAGTGGTGAACGAGTACACCGACCAAGGCCACTGTGAACTCCAAAAATCGGCAAGTGGCGAACTGACCGTGCAGACCGCCAGCCTCTCCCCCGAAAACAGCTTCCCCACTGGAAAAATTGACTTCAAAATCGCCATCCGGGATGGCAACACAAAGACCTTGATGTCCTTTTCGGACAATACCTACAAGGAGTTGGACATCAAGAAAGTGTTGGCAAAATGCCGCCCCGGCGATTCCATCGTGCTGCTCACCATGAATGATGAATATGCGCTGCCGCACAATGAAATTTTGGTGAAATGAGATTTTTCATAGAGAGATTTTTTCACGCAAAGACGCTAAGATTTCACGCAAAGACGCTAAGCTAGACTTCATTTTTCTTTGCGTCTTTGCGTGAAATCTTAGCGCCTTTGCGTGAAAACCCTCACTTAAATTGCTTTAAAATTCAAACCATGTTTTACAAATTAGTGCCCATCCTCCTCCTGTTCGCCGGCTGCTACAATGCACCGATGAACACAAAACCTGCTTCCGATAAGAAAGCCGTAAGGCCCGAAAGCCTCGTCTCCATGTTCCGCTCCGAAGACCACGGACGCTCCTGGACGCCCATCGGGGAGGGCCTTCCCGAAAACCTGATGATTACGCAATTGGACAAAATGGGCAGCCAACTCGTGCTTGCTACCGCCAATTACGGGGTCTTTCTCAGCGACCCCGGCAATATGAGCTGGCAGCAGCTTGATACGACCTCTTTGCCCAGCAACCATATCACCAGTCTATATGTGGCCGAGGGCGTCATCTATGCGGGCATACTCAAGCAGGGCATCTTCGCCAGTACCTATCAGGGGAAAAGCTGGGCATCGCTCAACCACAACTTACAGTACGAAAGGGTGAAGTCCATCCTGCGCACGGGCAACGAACTTTGGATTGGCACCGACCGTGGCCTCTTCGGCTTGAAGGATGGCACGGAAGCTTGGCGACAAATCACCAACAAGCCGCAGACGAGTGGCTTGTTGAAAGTAGGCAACAACTTCGTGGCAGGCACCTATGAGGGCATCGCTTTGTCCAGCGACAACGGCGAAACCTGGAACGTGGTGAACCGGGAAATCAAGGTGTCTAAATTGTCAGTCGTGGACGGTAAAATCATCGCAATAGACATGGGTGCAGGACTGGCGCTTTCAGAAGACATGGGCAAAACCTGGAAGCCAATTCAAGATGGCGTTTTGCATGACAACCATGTGTCCGATATCGTCAAAATAGGGAATAATTTGATGCGCTCGCAATCCGATGGCATCTATATGTCCCAAGATTGGGGCAAAAGCTGGAAGGATATTTACCATTTTTCCTTTTCTGAACCATTTGGAGTTCTGCTCTCAACTGGCGAGCAGTGGAATGAAGTTTATTCGCGGCCGGAGGCATCCTTTGTTGAGTTGATCGTCGTGGATGGGATGGTTTATGGGGGTACGGTGCGGGGGTGTTGATAGTTGGATTTCACCTTTTCGCCTGCAACCTAAATCCAGGCCCCACTTGCAAGTGGAAGGCGAGGAGTGGCATATTCGCACTTCCATCAGCAATGGGTACAATGACATAGGCGGCAGACATTTTTACTTCTACAGACACGAACCAGTGTTTCTCTAAATCAAAAAGCCGCTGCACCCCCACATCGGCAGTTGGACCAGCGATATAATAGCCGGTTTCGCCTATGCCTTTTCGCTGGTCCAACTGCTTGCCCCGCACCGTATTTTCAGGGTGGGCGATGACGATACCGCCGCCTGTTTTCAGGATAAAATGGCGTTTTTGCCACCCCCGATTTACCCACAATTGGTTGAAACCATGCGTGATGGACAACGCCCCAACTTCGCTTGGCAGGTTGTGGGCATACAATTTCAAGTGGTTCATCTCCGCCTCCCAACCCCGCCCGTTTTCGTACCTCGACAGGCGATAGGAGTAGTAGATGGGGAATTTGAGGGATTCGGTCTTCCAATCCGTCCAGAAACGCAAGTCGGAAAAGCCCTCTTGGCGTATGGTTAGTGGGGAAGGCACAGCCACGCCTACCCCCGGCATAAACACCAACCGCCAAGTAGCTTGGCTTTGGAGGGACGTTGGTTGAAGCCCCAGCAACAATGCGAAAAAGTAGAACCTGAGCCTCATTTTTCTGGTATCATTTGGGTAGGCAAATTCTCATTTTCTGGGATGAAAGCATAGGGTGAAAGTCATGCGGTGAGATGATTTTTTGATGGAGTCAGGGCTGCAATGAAATCCTTATTGGGAAACTTTGGGATTGCCCTTCATTCGGAAGGCATTACCGCATTTCACATGGCTTCCTCTGGCAGCTTAGAATTAAGTTTGGGATGGTTTCTGGTGATTGAGCCGAATAAGGTGCTTAATCGGCTCAAATAAATAAGTATATTTGAGCCGAATAAAAATTTAATCGGCTCATGCAATACCACTGGCAACAAAAAGATTGGCCGGATTTCCATTACGACCTATTGAGTGTTGATGCGTATTTGCTCCGCTATTTGGAAAAAACAGCGTACCTGAGCGGCATCCTAAGAGCTTTACCGGAGGCACTGAAAAGTGAAGTCGCCGTGGATATGATGACAGCGGAAGCATTGAAAACCTCCGAAATTGAGGGCGAATTCATCTCTCGGGCAGACGTAAAATCTTCTATCCGCAACCATCTTGGCTTGAGCAAACCACCTGAAAACGTGCACGACCTTCGTGCCATTGGCCTCGGTCAGTTGATGGCCGAGGCTCGCAATTCATTTGATGTACCCCTCACCGAACAGCAGCTATTTGATTGGCACCGAGCCTTGCTTTCCTATCGAAAAGACCTGAACAACTTGGGCAATTGGCGGCAGCACAGCGAACCAATGCAAGTCGTTTCGGGTGCGATGGGCGGGGAAAAAGTACATTATGAAGCGCCACCCTCTGTTGAAGTGCCGGGCATGATGTCGGAATTTGTTAGATGGTTCAACGAATCCGAGAAGGCTGACATCAAATCCTCGTTGGTGCGGGCGGCAATTGCTCACCTGTACTTCGAGAGCATACATCCGTTCGAGGATGGAAACGGACGGATCGGTCGAGTGGTAGCCGAAAAAACCCTATCGCAGGGGCTAGGCGCTCCCGTGCCGTTCAGCCTTTCCCGTGTCATCGAGGCAGACAAAAAAGCCTACTATGCAGCACTGGAGCGAGCGCAGCAATCCAACGAAATCACCAAATGGCTCGAATACTTCATCCCAGTCGCGCTTCGGGCACTGGAGGATGCCGAGGCGGAAGTCCTTTTCATCGCAAAAAAAGCACAATTCTTCAACCGCTTCCGAGGGCAGTTGAACGAGCGCCAGTTGAAGGTAGTCCGCCGGATGCTCGACGAGGGTGCAGCAGGCTTCGAGGGTGGTATGAACGCTCGGAAATATGGCGACATCACTGGGGCATCGAAGGCCACAGCGACACGGGATTTGCAGCAGTTGCAGCAGTTGGGAGTAATGAGGGTTGTTGGCGGAGGGAGGAGTACGAGGTATGAGGTGGTGCTTGATAGTGCAGGCAAAGATTTTTGAAGGAAAGGTGGTCTAAAATGAACTAACTTTGTGCATCAAGAACCTGAAAATGGTAAAACAATACGATGATTAGAAAAATCCACATAGAAAACTTCCGTTCCATCCGACATGAAAACTTGGACTTGGGAAAAATCACGGTGCTGACCGGGGCGAACAACAGCGGGAAGTCGAGCATCTTATACGGGTTAATGGTTTTGCAGGATTTTGTGTTCAACCCGAATCAGTCATTGGAAGAGTTGTTTGCGTTGCCGTTTATTAATTTGGGGGGATTTGAGGAAGTGAAGTCAAAAGATTATACACCAAGCCCTGAATCTGGTTTTATCAAAATAGGGGTAACGGTTGATGCGGATGAATATGGAGAAGGTAAAACTAAATATAAACTTGCGTTAGGAAATGGTCGCACGTTTCTTGATTTAACGTTTTACAATAACACAATGGAGGGTAATGCGTCAATAGATATTGGACTACCATACACAGGTAGTAGAAAAGTATCAGGAATAGCATACAAAAAGCGTGGCAAGGGAAATTCTAATTTCAATTGGGATGGCTTTCAAGTAAAATTTGACATAAAATCCTCATTCACTGAAGACGAAAATTTCATATTAAGTCAAGGGCTACAAAGCCCAATTGAGGCACTTGCAATGACTGATTTTATACCAGTTTCGAGAGGTTTTACCAAACCTTATTACAACCTCGTTCCGATGACGGGTATTATCAACACGGAAGAAGAAATTGCCACCATGTTAAAAGCCGAAAATCGTGCAAATACTTTAGGCATGGTTAACTTTTATTTAGAAGAAATTGCCGATAGAGTAATAGACTTGCCATCCAACGGTACTCCCGGCTTATTTAGTTTAAAATCAAAAAACACTAAAACGGGCCAATCCAATTTTCTCGTCAACGAAGGCTCGGGTACCAACCAGTTGGTCACCATACTCGCTAAAATATTCCAGTTTAATAAATCATTCACTTGCATTGACGAGCCAGAAATACACCTGCACCCAAGCATGGTGCGCAAGCTGGCAAATGCTTTCGTGGGCATTGTGACAGATATGGCCGAGCATCAATTTTTGGTTTCTACGCACAGCGAGCATTTCGTGCAAGCACTTCTCGCAAATGTAGCACAAGGCAAAATTAAACCTGATGACGTGAAGATATACCACCTCACCATGACGGAGAACGGTACAAAAATCGAACCTCAGACAGTCAATGAAAAAGGTCAGGTGGAAGGCGGGCTTTCGCATTTTTATGAGGCCGAACTCTCCGATTTGAAATCCATGTTTAAACTGGTTGATTGATATGGATTTAGTCGTCAACGAATGGCTTCCAGAGTATTTCAGGCCCACTGCAAGCAGGGAAGAGAAATTGCAGTTGCAGGCATTTTTGCAGCGCTTTATTGAAAAAGGAGACCGGATAGTTGTCAAAGAACCCTCGCCTTTTATTTACAAGATTTATCGCTATGCCAACGACTTCCAGAAAGAATACCATATCGTTAAGCCTATTCGAGATTTCATAAAATTGGTACTGGAAGATAGCAATCGTTGCATTCGAGTATGGGACAATGAGGTAGGTGAATTGCCTGATTCTGTCGAGGATAAACTTTTAGTGGGCAATTTTGGCAGCGATAAGTACCTCTTTGAAGCAGCGACCTATATCTTGGAAGTAAAGCTGATTGTCACTACTGATGCACGTTTGAAAGCGCATTTTGAAGATGAAGATTGGTGCACATTGGATTTACTGCCCGACTTCCTTGGTGGATATTGACGCTCTCCGAATCCTTGCAATTTTTACCTTCACCAAAAAATCCGTCACATGAAAGTCTCATTCATCCTGCTCCTCGTCGCCGTCGGCCAATTCGCCCACGCCCAATCCACCCACACCCTCTGGTTCGACCGCCCCGCCGAGTTCTTCGAGGAAACGCTCGTGCTCGGCAACGGCAAAATGGGCGCTTCCGTCTTCGGTGGTGTGAGGGTGGATTCCATGTTCCTCAACGATGCCACGCTCTGGTCGGGTGGGCCAGTGGACGCCAATAGGAACCCGGACGCACACACATGGCTGCCCGCCATCCGGGAGGCACTGGCCAACGAGGATTATGCCGCCGCCGACTCGCTGAACAAGCACCTGCAAGGCTCGTTCTCGCAGAGCTACGCACCACTGGGTACGATGTACCTCCAGTTTTTTCATGAAAAAGGCGAGGTGAAAAACTACTACCGGGAACTCAACATCGAGCAGGCCGTGAGCACGGTGCGCTACGAGGTGAACGGCGAAAAATACCAGCGGGAATATTTCATCTCCGCCCCCGATTCGGTGATGGTCATCCGGCTGACTAGCAGCAAAAAGGGGGGGCTGAACTTTGATATTGATTTCCAAAGCCAATTGTGGTTTAAGAAAACCTCTTCGGACGTGATGACAACTGTATTAGGCCAAGCTCCCATACACGCCGAGCCGAGCTACCGGGGAGAGATGGAAAATGCCGTGCGGTTTGAGCCAGGAAAAGGGACTAGGTTTTCGGCGAATTTCTACATCAAAACCGTGGTGGACGGGGAGGTGAGCCGTTCGAGCGGCACCGTTGGCCTTCGGGGCGGCACTGAAGCGCTCGTCCTCATTTCCATCGCTACCAGCTTCAACGGCTTCGACAAAGACCCAGCCACAGAAGGGGTTAACGAACAGGCCTTAGCAACGCTCCAAATCAATAACGCCAGTAAAAAACCGTGGAAGGCCCTGCTCGACGCCCACCGCAAGGACTATATGCGCTTCTTCAAGCGGGTGGAACTCGACCTCGGCGAAACGGCTGCTCCCAACCTGCCCACCGACGAGCGGCTGTTGCGCTACGCAAAGGGCGAGGAGGACAAAAACCTCGAAATCCTCTACTTCCAGTACGGGCGCTACCTACTCATCAGCAGCAGCCGAACGCCGGGCGTGCCCGCTAATTTGCAGGGCATCTGGAACCCGTACATGCGCCCACCCTGGAGCAGCAACTACACCATCAACATCAACGCCGAGGAAAACTACTGGCTGGCCGAAACGACCAACCTAAGCGAGCTGCACACGCCGCTTTTAAGCTTTATCAAAAACGTGGCGAGCACGGGGGCCGTCACCTCCAAGACCTTCTACGGGGTGCAACAGGGCTGGTGCGCTGCGCACAATTCCGACATCTGGGCGATGAGCAACCCCGTCGGCGACTTCGGCAAGGGCGACCCGGTCTGGGCGAACTGGAACATGGGCGGCACTTGGCTCTCGACGCACCTTTGGGAACATTTTACTTTCACGCAGGACACCGCTTTTCTACGAAAAGAAGGCTACCCACTGATGAAGGGCGCTGCCGAGTTTTGTCTCGCTTGGTTAATAAAGGACAAGACCGGCCAGCACCTCGTCACCTCGCCCAGCACCTCGCCAGAGAACAAGTTCGTGACGCCAGTGGGCTACCACGGGGCCACGTTTTACGGAAGTACCGCCGATCTCGCCATGATTCGGGAGTGCTTTGAGCAGAACATTGCGGCAGCGAAAAAACTGAACGTGGACACCGATTTTCGGAAGCAATTGGAGGTGGCGCTTGAGCAACTTTACCCCTATCAAATCAGCAGGACGGGCGGACTACAGGAGTGGTACTACGACTGGCAGGACGAAGACCCGCAGCACCGCCACCAGTCGCACCTGTTTGGGCTGCACCCCGGCCACCACATCACGCCAGCGGGTACACCCACGCTGGCCGATGCTTGTCGGCGCACGCTCGAAATCAAGGGCGACGAGACCACTGGCTGGTCGAAGGGCTGGCGCATCAACCTTTGGGCGAGGCTCCACGACGGCAACCGGGCTTATAAAATGTACCGGGAACTCCTCCGCTTCGTGCCGCCGGACGGCCAAAAGACCGACTACCAGCGGGGCGGTGGCACCTACCCCAACCTCTTTGATGCGCACCCGCCCTTCCAAATTGACGGCAACTTCGGCGGGGCCGCTGCCGTGGCCGAGATGTTGGTGCAATCCGACGAGCGCAGCATCTTCCTGCTGCCCGCCCTGCCAGATGCCTGGCGCAGCGGCTCGATGAAGGGCCTTTGCGCCCGTGGCGGCTTCGTGATTGACATGGATTGGAAGGACGGCAAAGTGGTGAAAGTGAAGGTTTTTTCGAGGATGGGCGGCACGGCGAGGCTGGTCAGTGGGGACGGCGGGCGCTGGGAAGTGGAAGTGAAAAAAGGGGAAAGCGTGGAGGTGGCGTGGTAGGCTTCGAAGCAGTGGGAGAAGTTTAAAAAAGAATCCCGAACCTTTCCATCACGGAAGATTCGGGATACTTTTCAGGCATTACATCAGTCGCCGTTTACACCACGACATACTTTTTTGCATGAACATCTACCACATCCTTGCCATTGGAAAGGTAGGCTTTGATTTGCTTGAACTCGAATTCGTCGCCGGACGCAAGGCTTTTCAGTTGGGTAATCATTTCCTGGGTCAGGGCGTTCGATTTGGATTGCAGGGAGCTGGTTTTTCCATTTTTGGTGGTGACCAAAGTGTATTGGAAAATCCGGGCGGCATTGGCGATGTCGCAACCCTCGACTTTTAATTCCCGCTGGCTCGCTATTTCCTTTTTGCTGACGTTCCCGCCGAATTTCCCGGCGAAAACGACATAGATTCCGCCGACGGGCGCTGATTTCAAGGTAGGTTTCGGCGTTCTTTCCACATGAGAAATGGGGCTTCCGACGAAGGAACAAGTAAGCAGCAGTACGGCGGCTGAAAACAGGAAATTTTTGATGGTACTTTTCATGACTTTTAATTTTTGGTGAATAAAATTTTATGCAAACTTATCCCCGTTTTGGGGTCAAAAATTTAGAAGTAGACCAACTGCAAGGCAAGGGCTAACAACGACCATTTTTGAGGCAAATGGCAGGTAGTCCGTAGTTGCTCTACCGCAATGCGTCGTTCCTATACTTTGGCATTTCGCCTTGCAATTATTGGTGTTTCTTGCAAGCCAAAAAGTACAATTGATCGAAAAATGAAAGGAAATATCCATCTGGCAAACTTTAGGGAGGCATCCATTCATCTCCTGTTTTGGATGCTGTATGTCGCATCGGAGTATTTTGCCAACCTCATGCACATGCAGCCGGATGAAAACTTACGTTTTTTCCGTGCTACCTTCTTGTCACTGCCAGCATTGATGTTGGCCACCTACTTTATTGCGCTGTATGTCGTTCCCCATTTTTTGAAAAAAAACAGGTGGTATCTGTTCATTTTTTGGATATTGGTGGTAGGGGTGTTTGTCTTTTTTGCCAGGATAAAATGGGCAGAATTGGTGAATTACCTGGAGGAAGCGCGGTATTTTAAAATGCCCGCATCCAAGATGATGAAAAACATTATCCGGGATTATTCCATCATTGCGCTGGCGGTCTGCATTTATATTATCGGCGATTATCGCAAAAAGCAAAAGCTCAACGAGCAATTGGTCAAAGCGAAAGCCGAGGCCGAAATCAAGCTCCTCAAGGGGCAGCTCCATCCCCATTTTTTGTTCAACTCGCTCAACAATATCTACAGCCTCGCCCTGATGAAATCAGACCTGACCGCCGACAGCATTTTGAAGCTCACCGAATTGTTGGACTACTTGGTTTATAGGGCCAATATGGACACAGTAGCCTTGTCGAAAGAGGTGCAACTGCTCGAAAATTACATGGGCTTGGAGCAATTGCGGTACGGCGAAAAATTGAAAATAGCATCGGATATTGCAGTTAAAAACGACGCCATAAAAGTGGCACCGCTCATATTGCTGCCCTTTGCGGAGAATTGTTTCAAGCACGGCGGGCCAGGTTCGGACGGTCTGTTTAGGATAAAAATAGACCTCCACGCAGACGATAAAAAACTCGTTTTTAACCTCTCGAATAGCAAGAAAAAAGGCAAGGGAAACACCCATGTCAATGGAGGTGTCGGGCTAGAGAATATTCGGCAACGGCTTATTTTGCTATATCCTGGACGCCATCATTTAAAAATCGAAGACCTGCCCGATAAGTACAGCGTCGGGCTGGAGATAAATTTCAGGGATGAAAAAGTATAAATGCTATATCGTGGACGATGAACCGTTGGCGTTGAACGTCATTGAGCAGCACCTGTCGAAGTTCAGCCAGTTTGAGGTTTGCGGCAAATCCACTGACCCCTTGGAAGCCCTTGCCCAAATAAAGCTCCTCCAGCCAGACCTGCTTTTCCTCGACATACAAATGCCGGAGATAACTGGGCTGGAACTCATAGAATCCATCCAAAACAAACCGGAAATCATCATTACCACCGCCTACCGGGAATATGCGGTCGAAGGCTTCGAGTTGAACGTGCTCGATTACTTGGTGAAGCCCATTCCTTTTAAGCGTTTTATCAAAGCCATCGAAAAATTCCTCGAACAAAAGCTGTCGCATACTACCGCTCCAAGCCCTCAAACGGACTCGTATATTTTTGTAAAAGCTGACCGAAAAACCATTAAAATAGCATTGAACGATATTCTCTATATCGAGGGGGTAAAAGACTATGTGAAAATCGTATTGTCCGCTCAAAAAATCATCACCAAAGTGTCCATCGGCAATTTTTTCAAAGACCTGCCCAAAGACCGTTTCATCCAAGTGCATAAATCTTTTATCGTTGCCAAGGATAAAATCAGCGCATATACGGCGCAGGATGTTGAAATCGGCGATTTGGAAATCCCAATCGGCAGGGTGTACAAGGAGGAATTTTTGATTGCGGTGGAAGGCAAATAATCCGAAGTAGGGGAGGCGGGGGAGGTAGTTTGGCGAATTGAATCGTTTAATTTGTGGTCAAAAATCGTTTAATCCGAAAAATAATCGTTTAATTTGTGGCTAAAAATCAGCCAAAAATGAAACGGAAACTTCAATTCGATTTTGATACGCAGCAGCTTGTCTTGCAAAAAATAGCGGCTATTGAAAGCTTCAAGGGGACTTGGGATTTGGCGCAGAAAATGGATAAGGCCGTGCTAAAAGAACTACGTTCATTAGCAACCGTTCAGAGTACAGGGTCGTCCACCCGTATCGAAGGGGCGACACTGACGGATGAGGAAATCAAGCTGCTCTTGAAGAACATGCAGGTCACGAAACTGCATTCAAGGGACGAACAAGAAGTGGCTGGGTATTACGAGGTGCTGAATACAGTACTCGATAGCTTTGCGGAAATCCCCCTCACAGAGAACTTCATCAAACAACTGCACGGCATGTTGCTGCGGCACAGCGCCAAAGACCAACGTCATCGGGGCGAGTACAAAAACTTGAGCAACCAAGTCGTTGCAACGTCACCCGGTGGCACGCAGCAGGTCATTTTCAAAACCACCCTGCCACACCTGACACCTGGCGAAATGACCGCCTTGCTGGATTGGACTTCGCTCCAATTTGAGGAAAAGAAAATCCACCCCTTGCTGGTCGTCGGTACTTTCGTTTACGAGTTTTTGTCCATCCACCCGTTCCAAGACGGCAACGGACGGCTGTCGAGGCTGTTGACCACCCTGCTGTTGCTGAGGAACGGCTACGATTTTGTCAAGTACGTTTCCTTTGAAAACTATATCGAGGAGTACAAATCCAGCTACTACACAGCCCTGACGGACGGGCAGAAAAACCGTGGCGAGGAGGCTGAAAACATCGAAAAATGGACGGTATTTTTCCTGACCGGGCTGGAAGCCATCATCCACCGACTAAACGAAAAGCGGAAATTGTATGCTGGTATCAGCAGCATGGTCAGCGATAGGCAGCAGCGCATCCTTGACTTGCTTTCAGCCAATCGGGCCATGCAGGTTTCTGAACTTCAATTTCATTTTCCCGATATTTCATTGAGTACGCTCAAGAATGAGTTGAAAACCATGACAGACAAGCGCTTGATTGTGCGGGTCGGAGAAGGAAGGGGGGTGCGGTATTTTAAGCCGGAGGTGTGAGGGAATTGCGACATATTGCGACAGGATTTGGACAAGCTGTATACCTTGCAGCGGGATTTTACCTTGCTGGAAAGCGAGCGGTTGATTGAGCGGACGGGGAAAGGGAGGGCGGTGGTGTATGGGGTGGTGAGATAACCCCGTCAGTTTATTATCAAGTTAAGTCTCGCTTAGGGATTACAGACTTTCACCGATATTAACAGAGTTGTCTCTCTATTGTGGCAATTTTTTCAAAATATATTCAAGTTGGTCTTTGATGTAATCAAGGCACTGAGGTAGCCAAGTACTCAAAGTTGCTTGATCTAAAATTTTATTTCGATTGTCTTTTACTTTATTATGCCAATCTGCAACCATCGCAAGATGAAAACGGAACATTGGAAATTCAGCTATTTCCTTAGTTGACCCCGCAGATACTGCAACCTCTTCATCCATTTCTTCCAGTATAGATTCAACATCTTGCTGCTCACCTTCTATAAGTTCAAGTATGGCTTTCTGTTTTTCCGGTAGCAAATGTCCCATTCTGTCGATAACTTGATAGGAGTGGATATGCCAATGTGGTTGCGCATGAACACGGGTAGCCTCCTCGTCTACCTCTGTATTACTCCACTCTGCCCGAAGTAAAAGTTCAGTAGGAATAAAGGCATTGTTATAGGATTGAGTTACAACTTCTCGAAATACCTTAATATTAATCTCTTTGATACTGTCATCTGGCAAGAGCTCTAAAGCGAAGCCCAAATAGAAAGGGTACTGTAAAGACTTTTCACTGAATTCTTGAATAGTAGGAATTGGCCAAAGCAAATATTCCCTTCCTTTATCATCCTGTGTCAGTTTAGAGTAATGAATGTTTCGGAGCTTCCAAGTACCATTTTTTTGGTCTGCTAATGGGTTCGTTTCATGTAGGAACCTACCTAAAACCTTATTAGCAATAGTAATAGCTTGGGGAGTTTTTTGTTTGGTCATGTCACGAGAAAGTGATTTTTTCAATATCCAAACCGTAGGAATTTGCCACAACCTGATTCAAGGTAGTTTTGTCTATGGATTCACCTTTGTGTATTTTTTCACCAGTGGTTGTCAAATAAGTTAGAGTATCGTAACTGACCTTTGTCAAATCTGGTAAGGGCATTTTATCAACATAGTGCTTAGACAAGTCGAAGTATCCACCATCTAAAACATTGCACACCATTTCTAAAAGGGTGTCGATTATTGGAGCATGTAGAAGCCCTAAATAAGCAAATTGGAAGTGCTTTTCTGACAATGCCTCCTTTTTGGGGAGCCATGCAAAACTTTGCCCAACCAAGTATTCACCTTTAGAATCAAAAGCAAAATAACCAGATTTTCCAAAATAAGCTGATATAAGTTTTGGTAAAGGTTCTACTTGCCATGGGCGATGTTCGTTTAGTTTCCACCACTTAATCTCTCGTCCCCTTCTTGTTTGTAATTTTGACTTATTTGGTAGTAGATATTTTTGATAGTAAATCGAGGTTTTGTTTTCAAGTTCTTCTTCTGTCTCAATAGCATGTTTTCCATAAGGATAAAACATGTAATAGCTATCATTCAATCTCCCATCTTTAATACTATCACGCATGATGCATGGGCGGAAATATGAGCGTTCATTTTTTGGAAGAGACTCCCACATTCCTTTCTTTAATAAAAAAGCTGAATTGTTCCCGGCAATAACACCTTGAGTAACGTTAAATATTTTTCCAACTGTATCAAAATTTTCCAACTCTTCTGCTAATCGAAAAACTTGAAACGAACGCACAGTCCAATTGTGGCCAAAACTTTCATTTGTGAGGTGCTCATTCTCGTAAATACTATAAGAAGGGGAGACATTTGGGGTAGGTATGTCAGTGAGGCGGTATTTGCGTAACTCACGTAAAGCCTCATAAACAGAGGATTGTTGGTAATCAGTCCATAGTACAGTATGAGCCTTTGAAGGTGTTTGCTTAGTCCCAACTAAAACATTGGGGATTATCATTGCTTTTTCAAACAAACCAGCGCTTCCTAATCTTCCGATCAATGAAAAGTCAAAGCCCAATTCTTCTTTAAGGTAAATCCTTAATGGTGCATAAGTTTCTGCCCCCAACAAAGAATGAGGTAATACTAACCCTAATACCCCTTGTTCAGCCACTATTTCAGCAGCATTCTTCCAAAAAAGGGCTGCTGCGTCAGGCTGTCGTTTGAAAAACCCTTTTAGGTTGTCTTGAATCAATATCTTCTTATCGCCCAAATTTTCGAAGGCAGTAAAAGGGGGATTCATCAGTACAATATCGAATTTGGTTTCTTGTGTCCAATCGTATTCTAAGGAATCTCTGTTTGTCACCTCTATATTGACAGCACCAGCCCACTCAGTACGGTTTTCATAGTGTAAGACAAATCTTGCCATCTCACAAGCAATTTCAGAATTATCCCACCCAACTATTGTGAGACCGCCTGAGTACCCATTCATTTTCAATTGCCGCAATGCTTCTCTTAAAAACTCTGCTGATCCGCATGCAGGGTCCAAAATTCTAAGACTTCCTCTTTCCCCTAGCGCCTTTGCTTTGTCTAAAGCCCACAATGCCTCCTGAACAATTGTCCTTACCAAAGGTGTAGGTGTATAAAATGCCCCATCGGAAACATCCCCATCATATTTTCGTGAAGCACCTCCAAACATGGCAAGCTGGAAAGATTTTCGAGTAGCTTCACGGTGAGCCTCCTGAAACAATCGATTAGAAGCATGACGTAAAACTAAGCTTACAAGTGGGCGAATAGACACTCCATTGCTAAGGCCTCCTTTTTGAAATGCAGTGTAAAGCCATTCCCAATCTTGTGGCGAAATCCAGTTTACGTCAAAGTCTTCAAGATGCCATAGAGGCTTATTAACATCTGTAGCTTTTTCAACACCTTCTTCTAAGGCCGCCAATAGGTACATGAAAGTTCGTAAAGAGAATTGACCATTTTCAGATTCTTGAACACAGTTTCGTAACTTGATAAAAGCCTCTTTAGCAAATGAGATAATTGTTCCTGTAGTAGGATGATTTTTAGTGATAGCCTTATAAAAGCGTTCCGGCTTTTCGGTGATTTTACTCCCGGGAAGGGTTTCGGCATGGCCATCCCACCAACGAACCAAAGTCACCAAGTCATTTGGCAGAATCTTGACATAGTAGCCAGTATCAGATGACCATGCTCTTTGGATTGCCGTAGCTTGACTAAAATCTTCCTCGCTATAATCCAAACAAAAATTACCTGTACTCCCATTTAACAAGACAAAAATACGGCTCTCTTCCACATGTGTGTGCGGTTCCAGGCTTACCGAAAGTAACCCATTTTGATTGTCCCAGTCTTTATGATTACGTAATTCCATGGTGTACGGCTGAGATATTTCCTGTTCATTTTGCAAAAGCACAAAGTTAGAAAGAAAGTCTATCCAGTGCCTTGTTCCTTAAAATAATATTGTAAATAGTTGATAATCAATACCTTTCAATTGCAGGATTCATGCCAGTCACAACTATAGTCATAGAAATTACTGCTGATTGAGTGTACGAGGATATTTGCGGGATTCCATGACGTTTTTTGCTTGTAGATGGTGGGAGGAACGGGGTTAGCCTGGAAAAAATTCCATCTTAAGCGCCTGATTGAATTTGGTGAAAATATCGCCAAAATCAAGCATTTCGTACCCGCCACCCACCACCTCATGTCTCTTCCAAACCAAGGGCACCAAAAACAATGATTTTCGACCGCAGGCCAGTGGTCATGTTGCCAATTTATGAGGCAACGGGTTGGATAACCCGCTCTCTCGTTACAGGTGCATCAGCGTTCACTTTGACCCAGCATGAGCCAAAATAAAAGGTTTTCCTTGCCAGCTCACCACCTGCCCTCACGCCCAGTTTTGAAGAAGTTTTTACCTTTAACCAAAATCAATTCAAAACGCCGAATATGAACAAACTCATCCTCCTCCCCTTCCTCCTTTTTTCCTTAAACCTTCACGCCCAAGCGCTTTACCAGCACCGCACCGACCAGCCCCGTTGGGCCACTTTCGAGAACCCGAAGGCCACTCCCGGCGCTGGCGGCATGGAAAACCAAAGCGCCAAGGGCCACGCCTTCGAGCCGATAGAAGCGGGGGCCAGCGCCACCCTGCTCGACGTGAGCGGCACGGGCATCGTGCAGCGAATATGGCTGACGGTGAACGACCGCAGCCCGGAGATGCTGCGCTCGTTGCGCCTTGAAATGTTCTGGGATGGGGAGGCCAAGCCCGCCGTCAGCGTGCCGCTCGGCGACTTTTTTAGCATCTCGCACGGGCAGGCGATGCCGTTCGAAAATGCCCTGTTCAGCAGCCCGGAGGGGCGCTCGTTCAACTGCTTCATCCCGATGCCGTTCCGCAAGGGCGCACGAATCGTGGTCACCAACGACTCGGCCAAGCGGCTCGACCTTTTCTTCTACGACGTTGATTTTCAGTTGGTTGAGTCGCTACCAGCAGATGCGCTCTACTTCCACTGCCACTGGCGGCGGGAGCTGAAGACCACGCTCGGCAAGGATTTCGAGCTGCTGCCGAACGTGGCGGGACGGGGTAGGTTGCTCGGCGTAAACATGGGACTCATCACCGCCCCAGAGTACGGCAAAAGCTGGTGGGGTGAGGGCGAGGTGAAGATTTATCTCGATGGTGACGGGAAGTACCCGACCATTGTTGGCACGGGTGCAGAGGATTACGTGGGGTCGGGCTGGGGGCTGGGCAAATTCATCAACCGGACGCAGGGCTGCCCGGTGGCCAACGACAGCACCCGTCAGTGGTCGCTCTACCGTTTCCACCTCGACGATGCGTTGTTTTTCCAAAAAAACATGCGGGCTACCATCCAAGTGCTCGGCGGGAACATGCGGGACGATGTGCGGAAAATGGTGGCCGTTGGTACGCCGCTCATCCCCGTCACCGTGAACGTGCAAGCGGGCTGCATCAAACTGCTGGAACCCAATGCGCCCAAGCTGTCGGACGACAACTTCCCCGATGGCTGGGTCAATTTTTACCGCTCGGAAGACTACTGCGCCACGGCGTATTTTTATTTGGACAAACCCGTTAGCAACTTGCCGGGACTGCCACCGCTGGCGATTCGGGTGGCGGGGATGAAATGAAATAAGTGCTCACTCCTGAAAAACCCGCACATAATCCACCTGCATTTGCTGCGGAAAAACAGTAGTAGCATCTGGATTTCCGGGCCAGTCGCCACCGACAGCCACGTTGAAAATCAGGAAAAAATCATTGTGAAACTCAGACAAGCCAGCGGGTGTAATATCCACCACATGGAACTGCACATCGTCCAGCAGCCACTTGATTTGCTGGTTGTCCCAAATGATGGTAAACACATGGAACTCATCCGCAAAAATGCCATTGGTCAAGTTCGTTGAACCGCCATAATCGGCATGGCTGCCGTTGTTGTCCCAATGGATGGTTCCATAGAGCGTAGATGGCTGTTTGCCAATGAGTTCCATTATATCAATCTCGCCGCATTTTGGCCAACCTACGGCATCTATATTGTTGCCGAGCATCCACAAGGCAGGCCAGATACCTTGCCCATAGGGCAGTTTTGCCCGGATGTCAATGCGGCCATATTTAAACTCGTGCAACCCAGCCGTTTTCATGCGGGCAGAGGTATATTCCCTTCCCTCAAGATTCTCCTTTTTCGCCTCAATGACCAGTTTCCCGTTAGCGATAAACGAGTTTACAGGCCGGTCGGTGTAGTTCTGCAACTCATTGTTGAACCAATTTGGCCCGGTTTCGTGTACCCAGTTGGCGGGGTCAATGGTCGTACCGTTGAACTCATCTTGCCAAACCAATGTGTAGCCAGCATAGCTTTCAGGCGTGGTATAACCATCTATATTGCCCGGCACGGAGGAATCGTCGTTTCGGATAGTACCCAACACCGGCAAGGCCGAAACCTGCGCATTAGTTGGATTGGAAAGCACCAGCTCAAATTCTTCGTCGCCCTCGCCCAAGGTGTCGGCAACAATGGTGACGGACACCGTTTTCTCCGTTTCGCCAGCGGCGAAATTGAGGTGCCCAACCGTATGGACATAATCCTCCCCTGCCTTGGCGGACTTATCCTTAGTAGCATAATCAACCGACACATCCTTGGTACTGGATGGCACCAAGCGGACTTTGAAGTCGAAGCTGCTGCTGGCGTCGTCGCCTTCAAATTTGCTGACCGAGTTTGCACTGAGCAATGGCAAAATCGGATTGCCTTCGTCATTCTTGCTACCGCAAGATGTGACGAGCACTAGGGAAAGAAAGGATATTGTTTTAGATATATTGCGCATTAGTCTTCAATTTTTATGATTGACAAATTCCCATGCTAAAGTACAAAAGTAAAACAGGAATCAGTACCCAAAGTTTTGCACCAGCGCCCCCTGTGACAATTCGATTTCCTGTTGCGGGATGGGCAGATACTCGCTGACGCCAACTACAAACCCAGGCAACGCCTCACTCGCACCACCCGTCCGAACCAAGTCCCAGAAGCGTTGGCCCTCCGTCGCAAGTTCGAGGCGGCGTTCCTTGTAAATGGCGGTGAGCAAAGCCTGTCCCGTGATGGATCCGTCGTAGGCCGGAAGGGCCACACGTGCACGTACCTCGTTCAGGTATGGGCGGGCCGTGCCCTCGCTGCCGCCACCCCGCACGATGGCCTCTGCGGCCATGAGCAGCACGTCGGCGTAGCGGATGACCAGGATGTTTTGGCCCCAGGCCAAGGCGGTTTCGCCATCGGTCGCTTGGTTGGCGGCGATGGGAGCGTATTTTTTGATGAAAAAATCGGTGTTCTGGAAGCCAGTCGTATAAGATGCCCCACCCTGTTTCAGCGCCTTTCCGTCAATGATGGTGTGCTGGTAGCGGGGGTCGTTTTTCATGAACGCCTCCAACTCCGTCGAAACGGGGCAGAAGCTCCAGCCCGGCGCATACAACGGCCCGGAGTAGTCCCGCATCCCGAAAAACTGGATGTTGTAGTTTCCCTCGGTGGCATTGTTGACGGGGCCGGAATTGAAGCAGCAGCCGTAGTCGCCGGGGCGGTTGCTGGCATACTGGATTTCAAAGACCGACTCGGGACCGAACTCGTTTTCCTGCTTGAAAATATCGCCGAAGTTGGTCTCCAGAAAATAGTTGCTTGAGTTGATGACTTCCTCGAAATGAGCGGCAGCTTCGAGCATCCGGCCATTGTCGTTTTGGAACAAAATAACCTTGCCCAACAACGCCGCTGCTGCACCGTGCGTGATGCGCCCAAGTTCGGCGGGCGGCACGGTTTCAGGCAGTTCGGGCGTGTTTTTGGCATCCGTCAAATCCTGCTCTATCTGCGCAAAGACCTCCGCTGGACTTGCTTGTTTCACCGAAGAAATATCGTCCGGCGAAATGGTACTCGTAAAAATCGGTACGTTTCCGAAGAGGCGCACGAGGTCAAAATAGAACGAGCCACGCAGGAATTTCAGCTCCGCAATGGTCCTCGCCTTGAAGACTGGGGAGAGGCTTGGTGCCTCTTCGATTTTTTGCAAAATCAAGTTCGCCCGGTAAATGCCGGAGTAGTATTTCCGCCAAAGCCCCATCTGCGGGCCGAGCAGCGGGTTAAGGGAAAAATTGTCCCAAGCCACCCAGTTGGGCTGGTCGGAGGCATCGCTGCCGCCAGCATAGCAGTCGTCGGAGGCGGCGTTGAGGAGGCCAAGCTGCATATTCCAGCCATCGGTGCCCTCCCACCCCAGCACGTCGTAGGTAGCCACGAGTCCCTGGAAAATCTCAGCTTCTGTTTTGTAAAAATTGGTCTCCAGCGAAGTGCCCTTCGGCTCCAGTTCGAGGAAGTCCTTGCCGCAAGAAGTGGCCAGCAACAAAGCGGCCAGCAGCAGGTAGTATTTTGAGAAGATTTGCTTTTTCATGTTGAATTTTTTTTGCGGTTTTCCCGAATTCGGGAATCCGGTTTATTTTCCAAAAGTCACATTCACGCCCATCAAGAAAAACCTCGGCTGCGGGTAAATCCCTTTGTCCACGCCAGCACCAGCGCCCACTTCTGGGTCGAAGCCCTTGTAGGCGGTGAGAGTCCAGAGGTTATTGGCGGAGACGTAGATTCTCGCCTTTTTCATACCCGCCTTGTTGGCCACGGCAGTCGGCAGGTTGTAGCCCAACTGCAAGGTTTTCACCCTGAAAAATGCGCCGTTTTGTATCCAAAAATCAGAGCTGCGGGTCAGGTTCTGGTTGCTTACAGAAGGGTCGCCATCGTTGAGGGTCACGCGTGGGAAGTCGGTGGAAGTGTCCTCGCCCGTCCATCGGCCCAGCGCCTCGTCGGTGAAGTTTGCTTTCGGCAAATCGAAGCGGCGGGTGGCGTTGTAAACGTCGTTGCCGAGTACCCCCTGCCCAAACAGCAGCAAGTCGAAACCCATGTATTTGAAGCCCATGTTGAAGCCATAAGTCCAGTCTGGCGTCGGGTCGCCAATGATGGTGCGGTCGTCCTCGTTGAGCACGCCATCGTCGTTCACGTCCACAAAGCGGATGTCGCCGGGTTGGGCATTGGGCTGCAGCCTAATCCCATCGTCGTTGGTGTAATTCTGGATGTCCGCTTGGTTTTGGAACAAGCCATCGGTTTTATACCCATAAAATGACTCGTAGGCTTGGCCAACGATGGTACGGGTCAACTCGATACCCTGCGGGCCAAAACGCTGCAAGCCCGGCAGGAAGGTTTTGTCTTCGCCGAGGTCGAGGATTTTGTTTTGCACGTAGGAGATGTTGCCAGAAAAATCAACGTCAAAGCCACCGAACGACTTGCCGTAGCTTAGTTCCAGTTCGTAGCCCTTGTTCTCCAGCTTGGCGATGTTGCCGATGGGGCCAGCATTGCCGACGTAGGCAGGCACCTCCACACCGAGCAACATGCCGGTGGTGGTTTTGTTGAACCAATCGAAGGTAACGCCGACGCCTTTGAAGATTTTCGCATCGAAGCCAATATTGGTTTGCGTCGTCTCTTCCCAGCGCAGGTCGGGGTTGGAGATGGCGTTTGGACTCACGCCGTTGATGAGTTGCTCCGTGTCGCCGAAGGTGTAGCTGCGGCCACCGCCCACCGTCGAGACGTAGCGGAAGTCGCCGATTCGGTCGCTGCCGTTCACACCGTAGGAACCCCTGATTTTGAAGAAGTTGACGGTATTGTTTTTTGGAAAAAAATCTTCTTCCGTCAGCACCCAGCCCACCGAAAGGGATGGGAACATGCCATATTTGTTGTTCGAGCCGAAACGGGAAGAACCATCCACCCGCAACAGCGCCGTGAGCAAGTATTTCGAATCGAAATTGTAGTTGACACGCCCAAAGTAGCTTGCCAAGGTATTTTCATACTCATAACCATAGAAGGTCTGGCTCTCCGGGTCGGTGGCGAAGAGCAGGGAAGCGTCTTCGAGCCGGGTCACGGGGATGTCGGTGACGTTGCCCGCCTGAAACTGACCGGTAGATTTTTTGGCTGCCGTTCCGGCAAGTAGCGTGACTTGGTGTGCACCAGCGGTGAAATCATAGTTCAACGTATTTTCCCAGTTCCAAACCAATCCACGACCCAAGCTGCGCCCGTAGTTGGTGACCAGCGACTGGTTCGTGGCGTTTAGGTAGTAAACCGGCGTGAAGCCCTCGCCACCAAAAAAGGCAAGGTCGGTGCCGATGTTCGAGCGGAATTTCAAGCCCTTCAAAATTTCCCATTCCCCAAAAACCGACCCGACGAACTTGTCGGCGTAGCCCTTGCTCTGCGCCACTTCCAGCGCCGCCACGGGGTTCAGGATTTCGGAGGTGATGATGTCGGAGATGCCGTAAATCCTGCCTTCTTTGTTCCGCACCAATGCGTCAAAGTTGTTGGCGTAGCGGGGTTGCGATAGCACCGATGGGTCGTCTTCGTAAAGTGGCGTGATGGGATCGAGGTTGATGGCCCTGCCAAGCGGCGAACCAAATTCCGTGTTTTCGGCAACGCCGCTGGACACCACCCTCGTGTAGCCGAAGGTGTTCCCAAATTTCAACTTGTTCGTCACGTTGTGGCTTGAGTTCAGGCGGACGGAGAAGCGCTTGTAGCGGCTGTCGTCCTTGTTCCCGACGATGCCCTCTTGGTCGAAGTAGCCAAAGGAAGTATAATAGGTGGAGCGCTCGTTGCCACTGGAAAGGCTTAGTTCGTGGTTTTGGATGGGGGCGTTTTCGTTGAAAATGGCCTGTTGCCAGTCCGTGCCCTCGCCCAGCGATTGGGGGTCTTGAAAAAGGATGCCCTGCCCGGCGGCGACGGAAGCCTCGTTCATCAAAGTGGCATACTCGGTTGCGTTCAACAGCGTGAGTTTGCGCCATGGGTTTTGTGTGCCGTAGTAGCCGGCGTAGTTGACTTCCATCGTGCCAGAGCGGCCCTGCTTGGTGGTCACGATGATGACCCCGTTGGCGGCACGTGCGCCGTAGATGGCCGCCGAAGCTGCATCTTTCAGCACCTCGATGGATTCTACGTCGTTTTGGTTCAGGTAGTCAATGCCACCTTCGATGGGTACGCCGTCCACCACGTAGAGCGGGTTGGAGTCGCCGATGGTCGTGGTGCCACGAATGCGAACCGTTGCGCCAGCGCCCGGCTGCCCGGAGCTTGAAGTGACCCGTACGCCAGAAGTACGGCCCTGCAAGCTCTGCTCAAGACGGGTGACGGGCATGTCTTCCAGGTCCTCGGCCTTTACTTTTGAAATGGAGCCAGTGACCACGCTCTTCTTTTGAACGCCGTAGCCCACCACCACCACCTCATCCAGCAAGGTGGAACTTGGCTCCAGTATGACGTTGACTTCGCTCCTGCCGTCCACTTCTATCGAAGTTTCGAGATAGCCAGTGAAGCTAAAAACCAAGGTGTTTTGATTGTTTTCGAGTTTCAGTTCATAGCTGCCGTCGAGTTCCGTGACCGTTCCATCGGCTGTGTTTTTGACCAAGACTGTGGCACCGATTAGCGGGTCTCCAGTGGCGGCGTCGGTTACGATGCCTCGAACCGTTTTCTGGGCATTGGCTGCCGTACCAAGCAGCAGTAGGGCGAATAATTTGATTAGGATTTTCATGCTATAACTTTTTGGATAGGAAAGCGGCACAGGAAAGTACCTGCACCATATTTGATTTCACCTGTAGATTTCACCAATGCTCGCCTGTTTGAGCTTGCGAGAATCGGCTAAATCGGTGGGAGATAAAATCTTACTGTTTCACAAACTTTTTCGTCGCGATGCGGTTGCCAGCTTGCACGTTGACGACCCTTGTTTCACCTCGCATCTGATTCAAGGACAAATGTAGTTGCAACAATGCCACTTGGGTGAAAAAAGCACTACCATAAGGCTACTGCACGGGCTTACAATCCACCAAAAAACCTGCGCCTCCGCACTACGCCACTACGGCAATACTACGGCAGCAACAATTTTTGACTACTTTCGTCGCTGCAACCAGGCTTGAAAAACCTTGATTAATTCATACCGACATATACACAACCTTCCCCGCCCACTTGGATTACGGCTCCTCGTGTTGGCGCTTGCTATTTTGCCAAGCCTGCTCATCGGCCAGAACCTCAACCTGGGCTCACCGCCCATCCGCCATTTTACCAAAAAAGCCTATCAGGCAGGCACTCAAAACTGGGACATCTCGCATGACGAACGGGGCGTCATGTACTTCGCCAACAACAACGGACTCCTGGAATTCGACGGCAACAACTGGCGCCTGCACCCGCTCGACAACGGCACCATCGTGCGATCTGTCCAAATGGGCAACGATAGCCGGATTTACGTGGGTGGGCAGGGTGATTTTGGCTACTTCTCGCCCGACAAACAGGGCAGGTTGGCCTACCATTCCCTGCAGCCATTGCTACCCGAAAGCAACTTGAACTTTGGCGATGTCTGGGATATCCTCGTCAGGGAAGAGGGCGTTTTTTTTAGGAGCAACAACCAAGTTTTTTGGCTGCACCATGATAAAATCACGGCACTGCTGTCCGGAAAAACCACCGAGTTCATGGGGGTTTTTGAGGGGAAAGTGCTGGTGCAGGACAACGATTTGAACCTGTATGTTTTCGAGAAAAAGGACTTTCGCCTACTCGCCAAGCCTACTCAAATGGGAGATGCCATCATCACCGCCATCCTACCCTACCAAGCTGATACACAGCTAATTACCACTATAAAAAGCGGCATTTTTTGCTACACAAACGGCAACTTTGCGCCTTGGCGAACTCCCCACGACCCACTTTTGGCAGAAAGCCGAATTTATTGCGCCGGGCTTTTGCCGGATGGCAAAATCGCACTCGGCACCTCCAACAACGGCCTCGTGGTGCTCGACCGCCAACGGCGTGTTTTCCACCATTTGACCAAAAAGGACGGCCTCCAAAACAACACCATCCTCAGCCTTGCTGCCGATGGCTCCGGCAACCTCTGGCTCGGCCTCGACAATGGCATTGACCTCGTGGACATCGGCTCCCCGTTCTCGACCATCTTCCCCGACGGCGAACTCGAAGGTACCGGCTACGCCGTGGAGATTTTCAACGGGAAAATTTATTTCGGCACCAACACCGGCCTCTACGCCCTCGACTGGAAGCCCTACTACCACCCGAAGGAGAACCAAAATTTCGCCCTCGTGGGCCACTCGGAAGGCCAGGTCTGGAGCCTGAACCGCTTGGGGGGCGAGCTGCTGATGGGCCACCACGAAGGCGCTTTTTCCGTGCAGGGCACCAATGCCCGAAAACTGTCCGACCTCTCGGGCATCTGGAAGTTCATTTTGCTCAACCACGAAACAGCACTGGCTGGGCACTACAATGGCCTTGCTTTTTTCAAAAAAACCAACAACATCTGGGCCTTCGACGCCCCGCTCAAGGGGCTGACCGAGAGCAGCAGGGTACTGGAAAAAGACGGGACAGGCCATGTCTGGATGAGCCACCCCTACCGGGGCGTGTACCGCCTGAAGCCTGATTCGGAGCGGCATACCGTGGATGTTGATTTCTTCGGTGCGAAGCTCGGCTTGCCCTCCGACCTCAACAACTACGTGTACAAGCTTGGCGATAACCTTGTCTTTGCTGGCGAAAAGGGGGTTTTTCGTTTTGATGAAAGCCAACAGCGCTTCGCACCAAACGTGAATTTCAACGAAATTTTTGGTGGAAAGACCAGGGTGAAATACCTCCGGCAAGATGATGCTGGCAATATCTGGTACGCTGCCGACAACGAGGTGGGCGTCCTGTTGGTGAAGGACAATGCCGTTGAAAAAAAGGTGGAACGGCTGCCCATTCCAGAATTGTCTGGCAAGCTGGTGGGCGGGTTCGAGTTCATCCTTCCCGTGGACGAGCACAATGTCTTTTTTGCCACCGAGCAGGGGTTTATCCACTTCGACCCGATCGGCTATGCCACCAAGGACTCGTCCATCCAAGTGGTACTGCACGAGGTGCGATTGGAGAACGAAGGCGACAGCCTGCTGTTTGGTGGACATGATTTCAACGAAGAAAAAAAGGTCTCGCCCGTACTATTGAATGATGAAAATGCGCTGCGTTTCATCTTCTCGGCCACGGATTTCAAGGGGGGCGAGTTCGTTACCTATTCGCATTTTCTGGAAGGAGCAGAGGCTGGTTGGTCAAGCTGGGGCAAGGAAACAAGCCTGGTTTTCAACAACCTTCGCCCCGGCAGCTACACGTTCCAACTCAAGGCCAAAAACCGCCACGGCTTGGAAAGCGCCGTGCTATCCTACAGTTTTATCATCAGGCCGCCCTGGTACGCCAGCCCCGTTGCATTCGGCATCTACGGGCTGCTGATGATGGGCCTGATCGGCGGTGCGCTGATTGGTCAACGGAAACGGTTCGAGCAGGAGCGGCGTGACCTCCAACTAACCCACCACCAACGGGAGGAACAGCACCAACTGCTGGCCCGACAGTCGGCAGAGGCCATTGACCGACTGCAAAACGAAAAACTAGCGGCTGAGGTGCTGTACAAAAACCAGGAACTCGCCACCGCTACCATGCACTTGGTGCAAAAAAGCGAGATACTGAACACCATCCAAGAGGCGCTCAAAAAGCTGGAAAAGCAAGTAAAACAGGAGCCAGCGCTAAAAAAAGAAATCGGGCGTATCATCAGGATGATGGAAAAAGACGCCAGCCTCGACGAGGATTGGGCACAGTTTTCCAAGAACTTCGACCAGGTACACAGCGATTTTCTCAAGCGCATCGCCGAGCAGTACCCGCAGCTCAGCCCCAATGATTACAAGCTCTGCGCCTACCTCCGAATGAATTTGTCCACCAAGGAAATCGCCTCCCTGATGAACATCTCGGTGCGGGGCGTGGAGGCCAGCCGCTACCGACTGCGTCGCAGGCTCGACCTCGAAATGGGCACCAACCTCACGGAGTTTCTGCTGAAATTGTGAGCGGAAAGCTGGGGGCGTTGGTCATTGATTGTCATTCATTTTTCAAATTCAAATTCAAATTAAATCATGGTACCTGTCATCACTCCGTCAGAACTGCTTTCGCTCCAGCAACACAAAAACCTCGTCCTCATTGACGCCCGAAGCGGTAGCGATGCCAAGGAAAAATACCTGACCGAGCACCTGCAAGGCGCACTTTGGGTGGACTTGGAGCAGGACTTGGCTCAGAAATCCGACGACCCAGCCAATGGCGGCAGGCATCCCTTGCCCAGCCCTCAGCAATTCAATCGGCTGCTGGCGCAATTGGGCATCGGGCCGAAAAGCCAGGTGGTGGTTTACGACGACAAAAACGGCGCAAACGCCGCCGCCCGCTTCTGGTGGATGGCGAAGTCCATCGGGCAGGAGCAGGTGCAGGTGCTGGATGGCGGGTTGGCAGCGGCATTGGCGATCGGATTCCCGACCTGTGCCGGTACGGAGACCTCGGCGATGGTCGAGCGGGAGCAAGCCGATGCGTGGAAGTGGCCCACGGCCAATATTGACGAGGTGGAAGCAGCAGCGAAAGATGGCATTTGCGTGGTCATTGACGTCCGTGAAAAAGACCGTTACGACGGGCTGCGGGAGCCGATTGACCTCGTTGCCGGGCATATCCCCGGTGCCATCAACGTCCCCTTCTCCGACAACCTCGACGAAACCGGACGCTTTCTCTCCCCAGAAGCCCTACGTTCAAAATATTGGGCAGCCCTTGGTGACCGTGATGCTGTGCATGTGGTAGTGCATTGTGGCTCCGGCGTCACGGCCTGCCATACCCTGCTGGCCCTAGCGCATGCGGGCATGGAAGTCCCCAAGCTCTATGTTGGTTCGTGGAGCGAGTGGTCGAGGAGTGGAAGGGAGATAGCGAGAAACGGCGTGTTTTTACATGTTTAACGTGAGTTATGGGAATTTAGAAACGCTCCATCGGTGCGGTATCTGAATTAGATAGCGTTCCGATGGAACGCCGAAGGGCATTTTTCGGCATTTCTACAAAGATATAAGTCCTACGGACTTGATTATCAAGCACTTATTGCCATAATCAACTTGACTCACCCAAACGACCTGAACTCCGCAAACCACTTCGCCAGGCTCTCGTGATAGTGGTTCGCCTCGTAAAGTGGCCCGTTGTAAAACTTCGCTACCGCCCGAAAGTCGGCCTCCACTGGGTCAGTTTTGGACAGTGCTGCCCGGACGGACGACCCGCCCTTTGCAAGGAACTTGCCCACAAACTGCACCTGCTCCACCAGTGGGCTACAGAACATCGCCTTAGCCGAAGGCGCTCCCACTGCCTCGAAATTGAAGCCCATCACTTGCCCCAACCCGAAGCTGGTGGCCCGGTAGCGCAGCTCCGTTAAATCGGCCTGCGGCGTTTTAAAGTTCGATTTTGAGAGGATGTGCTGCTCGAACTTGGGCCGCACTACGCCCTCTGTTTCTTTGCGGATGATGGAGAGCATCCACTCCGGTCGGATGTCCAGTTTCTTTTCTGTTTTGAGGCGGGCGGCTGCCTCCACGGCCTGTGCGCCGTACTGCTGGTTGATTTCCCGACAAGAAAGCGCCCGCCGTTTGTGCAGCGCATCGAGTTGGAACATGGCCACCTCAAAGTCGCCGCAGGCTACTTGGTTGGTGTCAATGTTTTGCCGGGCAACGGCCAGCATCCGCTCCAGCGTGGGCAGGTTGAGCCGCTCATTGGGCACAGCACTGATGAGCTTGGAGGCGGTCTTGAACGTGCAATCGTAGCAGAGCGCTTCCCGTTGCAGGTTGGCGTTCAGTCCATGTTCGAACTGGAACTGCGCAATGGCCCGGTTGGTGCCTGGCCCGAAGTCCCCGTCAATGAGGTAGGAGCCGGAACTGCTGGTGGAGTAGCCGAGGAAAATCAGCAGCCGTTGGAGTCCCTTCACCGAGTTTTCCGCCGCCGTCCGCCGGTCGAGCGTCAAGTCGTTCTGCTCGAAGCGCTGAAGGTCGGCCCGCCAGCCGGAGTCGGTTTCTTCCGGGTGGGTGAGGATGCGCTGGATTTGGGGGTCGTTGATGTTGATTGGCATTTCGAATTTGTTTTTGAAATTGATATATCATTCACATGATGGGTAAATTTAGGAACCAAAGCCGATTTTTATCCAAAGCGCAGCGATTTAAAAGACATTTTGATATTACGGCAGCGATTTCATTGCTGGCTCATGTAGGGTTTGGATATAAACCAATGCGCCAGTAAATGAGAGAGCGGGTTATCAAACCCGCTGCCTACCTGTCCCGTAGGCAGGGTTTCGGTCATTGATTTTCATCCCAAACCAGCGGGTTGGATAACCCGCTCTCTCAACGCCAAACCACTGTTTCACTCAAAGGCAGCATGAACTTCATTTCAAAATTTCGAAGCGAATAATTCTTCTTTTGTAATCCAAAAGCTAAATAGTCCAAAAGCTTTGACCTACCTTTTCGCCTTGATTCACAACAATTTTTTTTGAAAACAAAATCATCCAGTATGAAGCAAATTTACCTTTCCATTTTTCTTTTCGCATCGTTCAGCTTGAGCCTGTCCGCACAGGTTTTCGTGAAATCGGACGCAAGCGGCGCCAACGACGGCACCTCTTGGGCGAACGCCTACACCAGCCTTGAAACCGCCCTTGCCAGCTCCACTTCCGGTGCGGTCTGGGTGGCGGCAGGCACTTACGTCACTTCCGCTGCGAGCGCATCCTTCACGGTGCCCGGCGGTGTATCGCTGTACGGCGGCTTTGCTGGCACGGAGACCAGCCTCGGCCAGCGCAACCCAGTTGCCAACGTGACCGCCTCAGCGGCGACATCGCTGGCAACGACATTGATGGCAACTTTACAACTGGCCGCACCGACAACGCCGCCCACGTGGTGGCGGTGGCCGCTGCGCAAACTGCGGATGCAGTGGTTGACGGGTTCACCATCGCTGGTGGCAACACGGCTGCCGCTGGCACCGGCGGCGGCATCTACGCCCTTAGCCCCGTGGTGGTGCGCCAATGCGACCTGAACAACAACTTCGCTGGAACGGGCGGCGCCATTTTCCTGGCCACGACAGCCGATGGTTCTGAAATCAAGGGCTGCACCTTCTCCACTAACCTCAGCGTTGGGGCCTTGTACCTCAGCTTCTGCGACGGCGTGGACGTGGACTCCTGCTCGTTCACGAACAATGCCAACACTACGGCATCCTCCAACGCTGGTGCGTTTTATGCGGCGCACTGCACCGACCTCTCGCTGTCCAATTCCGAGTTTTCCGGCAACTCCGCCGTCAACGGTGGGGCGCTCTACTGCACCACCGACAGCTTGCCCAACGTCACGAACGCCGACAATTTTGTGATTTCAAATTGCAGCTTCCACGACAATTCCAACACGACCGGCGTTGGCGGTGCAGCCAGGTTCCGCAATTGTTCCTACACAGTGATAGATTGCAGTTTTGAGGCCAACACTTCCGCCAGTTCGGGCGGCCATATCCGCAACGACATCCAAGCTGAGGACAACGTGGTTTACCAAAACAGCAGCTTCAAAACCGCCTCCTCTGGCGGCTGGGGCGGTGCCTTCACGGGCTACGGCGGCACGTTCACGGTCACGGACTGCCATTTTGAAGGGAACACCTGCGCCCGTCTCGGTGGGGTTGCCAACAACGGCTTCGGTGGCACGATGACCTACATGGGCTGCACCTTCTTGAACAACCAAGCTACCGGCACGGCCGCTGGCGGAGCCTTGGGCCTCCAAAATGACCTAACCACCGTAAATGCCATCAACTGCGAGTTCATTGGCAATTCTACATCGGGCAATGGCGGAGCCATTTTCAGTGGCGCACAGGCCAGCAGTTCGCCCGTGAACGTGACCAACTGTGAGTTCGTGGGCAACACTGCGACCTCGAATGGGGGAGCAATCTACATGACAAACAACACACCGGGCATCAATGCTCCCCTTACGGTTGACGGCAGCGAGTTCGTGGGCAATGTCTCTGACGGTTTCGGCGGTGCCATCTTCATGGCTGACAACGGTGTGAACAATGATGCACTGCTTGCCGTCACTAATTGCATCTTCAACTTCAACGCAGCCCAAGATCAAGGCGGTGCCATTAACCTTGGCAATGTCAACACCACCATCACAAGCTGCTTGTTCACAAACAACGAAGCCAAAGCAGGTACGACACCTCCAACGGGCAGGGGCGGTGCCATCTCCATCAACGTGGACTCAACCACCTTGGACGTGACCATCATGAACTGCACCTTCGCCTACAACATCGGCGAGTACGCCGCTGCCATCAGCAACTGGACCGGCGCCGAGGACGTGTCTTTCTCGAACACCGTTCTCCAGAACAACATCTTCGCTCAGGACGGCTCCATCAACTACGCCATTGAGGCGGGCATCCCGACCATTACATCCAACGGCGGCAACCTCTTCGACGACGACTCCTTCGACGCCTTCCTCACCCACCCCAAGGACTTGAAGGTGGACGATATTGACGGCCTGTTCGTTGACCCAGACGACGACAATTTCAGGTTGCAAAACAACAGCGTGGCCGTGGATGCCGGTGTAGATGCTGGCGCACCGCTGCTCGACCTTGATGGCAATCCCCGCCTCAACGAAGTGGACATGGGCGCTTACGAGAACCAGTTCATCAGCAAGGCTAACGAGGTGCTGCTGTCCAACGACGGCATCCTGACGGTCAGCCCGAACCCTGCCGCCGGGCAGTCGGCCACCGTCACTCTCGACAACACCTGGGCTGGCGACGTACAGCTCCGCCTGACCAACCTGCTCGGACAGGAGGTGCGGGTTTTTGAGGTAACCAAAACGGCTGGAAAGCTGAACTTCGAGCTGCCGTTGAACGGCCTTGGCCAAGGCATTTACCACCTTGCCGCCTCCAATGGTAGTCAGGTTGTGGTGCAGCAGTTGGTAAGGAATTAATTGATTTTGAACCAATAAAAAAACGCCACAGAGCAAGGTTGCTTCCGTGGCGTTTTCTTTTTTGGCTTCGCAAAATCTTCAACTTTATTGCTTCACCACCATTCGGCTCCACGCCCGCCCATCGCTCACCGCCGTCAGCCAGTAGCAGCCGGGCGGCAGGGTTTCCGCATCAATCGTTGCCGTGTTTTTCAGGTCAAATGCCTGCCAAACCACCACGCCCAATGAGTTGGTCAGTCGCAGGTCGAAGCGCCCCGGGCCATTTACCCGCAAGCTGCTGGAAAATGGGTTTGGAGCAATGCTGGCTTCACTCCAGCCTCCCTCCGCTTCTCCCACGGCAGACACGACGGGCGAGCAATCGCCTGCGGGCAAATGGGCGTCCATCCAAGCGGCACGAGCAGCCACCCAGCCTTGCAGCCGCTCGATTTCCTCGGTGTAGCTCTGCGGCAGCGGCTGCACGTTCGGCCAGACCCATACCCCGATGATGTCCCAGAGGGTAAAGTTTTCCGCTTGCGGCTCCTCCAACTGCGCCTCTTTTTCAGCGATGATGGCTTGAAGGCTGTCCGGATGCAGCGCCCCTTCCCGTAGCTCTTGCCAGCGGCAGGCGGCTTGCTGCGCAAAAGCGGTGTCCTGCCAGATGCGCTGCCAGTAGAAGGGCAGCAGGTCGGTGTTGTTGGCCAACCAGTCGTGCCGCCAGCCGGAGGTGCTGGAGCCGTCCGAATAGTCGGCGTTGTTGAAGGCGAGGTCGAAGTCCCAGGGCGGCCCGGCCTTTAGCTTGCCGTTTTTGTCCTTGTGCAGGAAGGTACTCAGCCAGTAGGCGTCCACGTTGTTCGAGAGTTCGTACAGCAGGATGAAGTCGGTGAACGACTTTTCACTGGCAAAGCGCCGCCAGCCGAGGTCGGGGTCTTGGAAAAACGGGGCCTTCATCGCCCTTTCAAAACTGTCAACATACGATTCGATGTATCCCGCTTGGGCGGGGGTGATTTCGTCGGCCTTGGGGTAGTGGAACTGGTAGTAGAGCGGGTTGTTGGCGTTGTTTATTTGAAAAAATTGCGAAGAAAAACCGCCGAGGTTTGCGCCGTTTTGCCAGTCAATCTTGATGATGTAGCCGCCTGTAACTTCCTCGCCCGTGTTTTCGTCGGGTTCGAGCTTCGCAATGTCCACCCGCTGGCTGTCCCGCTTGATGCGCTCGCCAAGCACGTAAATGCCACGGTACTCACCATCAACCACCAGTTCGCAGTGACGCATCCGGGGGCCGTAGCGGCCCATTTTCTCAAAAATGGTTTGGGCCAAAAAATTGCGCATCAGCGTCTTGTCGGAGTAGTTGGCGAGCAGTGCCCAATCGTTTTCTGCGGGCATGTCGAGCAGGGCGGCATTCAAGTTCGAGCCGTCGGCTTGCTGCGTTTCAAAATTGTAGGATTTTTTGGGCATCCAGCTGGAGCTGTTGCCCCGCTGTTCGATGGCGATTTGGCCGTCGTAGCCCATGGCGGGGTCGTTCACGAAGTTGGTCTGGCCGGGGCCGCCTGCTCCCGTGGAGTTGTCAATGATTTGGAGGTTGGCGTTGATTTTAAGTTCGTTGGGGATAACCTGCCCGTTGGTGGTTATTTTCAAAATGGGCAAGGTGGACGAGAAGAACGGGTACGGTATCGGTGGGTTCGGCCCGAAGGTGATGCTCCAGTCGAACAGTTCACCCGCATCGGCGAAGGGGTAGGTGTCCCGGATTTTCAGCCGCCAAGTGCCGTTGGGGTCTAGCCCATTCTGGAAAACGCTCATGAACCCCTCCGGCTTGAACGTGCCCGTGTACGGCCATCCCACCTCCCAAATGCCCTGTGCTGCACCGGCATTGAAGCAGGTGTTGAGGTAGCCGTCGGAATCCCCACCGTTGTCGGAGGTCAGCTCGGCCTCGGTGCCGTCGGGAGCGATGAGCGAGACGACGAGGTCGGCGTTCCAGGTGTGCGTCAGGTTGATACAGGCGGTCTCCACCCCAAAACTGTCACTGGTTTGCACAGGCAGGCCGCTCACGGACAGCTCGTAGTATCCCACCGTGCCGTCGTCGGGGATGGGCAGGTTGAAGGTGCCGTTAAAGGTTTGCGCCAGCGAAAAGCATGGGAGCAGGAGGAAAAAGGGGTAGGTGGATTTCGTCAAAATGATCGTGTTTTGGACAAAGGTAGAAAATCTGGGGCAGTGGTCAACTCGAAACTCAACACTCCTAACTCATCACTATTTTCACAGCCCCCGCTCCAACCTCCCCAGCCCCCGCAGCGCCCCGCTCTCCGTGTGCGGGTGCTGGAATTCGCCATTGAACAACATCTTGCGAAGCTCCTCCAGCGGCAGCTCCCGCACCCGGATGTCCTCGCCATCGTCGAGGTGTTGGCTGGCCGTCTTCTCGGCACCGATGGCCAGGTAGTGGTGTACGTAGCTGTCCATGAACACGGGGTTGGCGGCGATGCAGCCTAGGTAGTACCAGTCGGGGGCGGAATAGCCCGTTTCTTCGAGGAGTTCCCGCTGGGCGGCGTGCTGGTGGTCTTCGCCATTGTCCACGAGGCCGCCGGGCAGTTCGAGGGAGTAGGCCATGATACCGAAGCGGAAGTTGTCGGCCATGACGACGTTGCCCGACGGGGTCAGGGCCAGCACGTTCACGGCGTCGGCTCCAGTCAGCGTCACAATGCGGATGTCCTTGCCGTTGCGGGGGTTTCGCAGGTGGTCGAAGCGGGCGTGGAACAGGTTCAAGTCCATTGTTTCCGGTTCGGAACGAAGGCGCTCCCAAGTATCGTTTTTCATCATTAAGAGTTGCTTGTGGTCGTCCAATTTATTGGGCTGACCGGTGCGTGGAACACGGTCAGCCCAATAAATTGGGCGACCACAATGAAGCCAAAAGGCCGCAAAAATAGCTTTTGTTTTCACCAACGCCTCAGCGCTTTTATCTTTGAGAAATAATATTTTCTCAAATGCAAAACCGGCTCCTTTCCCTTGTATTCACCCTTGTTCTTTTTCAAAAGATAGCATGGCCACAGCCGTTAGCAGCCGAGGTGCAACTTTACCAAGGCAAACCCACCATCTTCGTCAACGGACAGCCCGAAGCCCCCGTCTTCTACGCCCTGACCGATGTGCCGGGTGGCCGCTGGTCGTGGGAGGAGGTGCCACAGCACAACCTCCGCAATTTTTGCGAAGCGGGAATCCGGCTGTTCCAACTTGACATCTTCCTGGAACATGTCTGGATTGGCCCCGATCAGTTCAGCCTCGACATTGCGAAGCGCCAAATACAAGGCGCACTGACCGCCTGCCCCGGTGCGGCGGTCGTCTTCCGCTTCCACCTCAACCCGCCCGATTGGTGGCTGGCGCAAAACCCCACCGAGCAGGTGGCATACGAACCCGGCACACCTGCCCAGCCCTTCGAGCCGCTGCGCCTCAGCCGCATCGTGCAGGACGATGCCGGGCTGCCCGTGCGGGCAAGCTTTGCTTCGCAAAAATGGCGGGAGGATGCTGGCGCAATGCTCGCCCGGTTCTGCCGGGAGTTTTCAAAAACGCACGAAGGCGACGCCCTCATCGGCATCCACGTGGCGGCGGGCGTTTACGGCGAGTGGCACCAATGGGGCTTCATCGAGCACGAGGCTGATTTCAGCGAGCCGATGAAGCGGCATTTTCGAAGCTGGCTAATGGAAAAGTACGGCACGGACGAGGCGCTCCGCAATGCTTGGAATGACCCATCGGCGAGTTTTGAAACCACCACTATCCCCACCCCCGAAGAACGGGTAGTGGCGAATGGAAGGACAATCCGCAATCCGCAATCCACAATCCGCAATCAAGACTACTACCGTTGCCAGCACGAATTGGTCGCCGACGACATCCTGCATTTTTGCAAAATCGTCAAGGAAAATTGGAACCGCCCGATTTTGACCGGCGCATTTTATGGCTACTTTTTTTCCATGTTCAACCGGCAGGCGGCGGGTGGGCACTTGGAATTGCAGCGGGTTTTGCGCTCGAAATGGATTGATTACCTCAGTGGCCCGCAAGTGTATTATCCCGACGACGGCTACGACCCCGGCGAGCCGTACCGCAGCCGAAGCCTTGTGCGCTCCATCACACTGCATGGCAAGCTCTGGCTCGACGAGTACGACCAACAACCCCGCCGCACCTTTCCCGTGCTGAATGGTAAAGACAACGCCGAAAACTACCGTCGAAACGTGCAGGAGAACCTCGCCGCCATCGAGCGGAACGTGCTCTCGCCGCTCACGAAGGGCGCTGGACTTTGGTTCTACGACTTCGGTCCCAGCGGCATGAACCTGCACCGGGGCAACGAGCACGACATCCAGTCCGGCACCATCGGCTACTGGGACCACCCCGATTATTTGCACAGCATCAAACACCTGAAAACACTGTCCGACTCGCTGCTGCATCGCCCTTGGAAGAGCGGCGCCGATGTGTTGCTGGTCTATGACACCGAGGTTTTTTACCACCTGAAAAGCACCAAGCAGGACTCCTGCACCATCAGTTCGCAGGTGGTGGAATGGCTGCCGCTGGCACTGAGCTATGCTGGGGTTGCTTGGGACGCCGTGCATCTGGACGACCTCCCGCTGCTCGACCCGGCGCAGTACAAGGCGGTCATTTTTGCAAACACCTGGCTGCTGGAGGAAAAGGATTTGGCGGCCATTCGGCAGCGATGGATGGAGGACGGGCGGCATTTGTTTTGGGTCTATGCGCCGGGGCAACTTGGCGGCTCCAGCCCATCGCAAGTGACTGGTTTTCAGTTGGTTGCTACGCAATGTGACACCGTGCCATGCATCGCAGCCGTGGGCGATTTGCCGAGGCAGACGGCTTGGGGCAAGCTCTCGTCATTGTGGGCTGTGAGCGACTCAGCCGTTACGGTCATTGCCAATTACGAGCACGATGGCCGTCCAGTGATTGCGAAGAAAAAAAGTGAAACACACTCTGCGTGGTTCCTCGGTCTCCCGCCCATTGATGCCCGTTGGTGGCGCTACCTGCTGGCCGATTCGGGCGCACACTCGTACTCGGACGAGGGTGTGGTTTACGCTGGCGGTGGGCTATTGGTTTTTCATACAAAAACAGGCGGCGAGCAAAAAATTAGGTTGAAAAACGGGAAGGAGGTTTTGGTGAAAATGCCCGTGGGCGCTGGCACATTAGCGCTGGATGCTGAGACGGGGAAGGTAGTTTTGGAATAAAAATTTTTGGCAATTTTTGGCCAGCACTTGACTTTCTCGTTTGACTCCCCGTTTCTTTGTGCCCAGTTAAAACTTTTGACGTAAATCAAAATATGACTTCAACATCCAAATTTCAGCAAAGCGCAACCGCACAAAATTGGTGGTGGCAATTCAAAGAACCTGGTTTCTGTGAATAGCCGCATGTCCTGCTGACAACTGATGTTGCAAAAAAGGCCTGCCGTACTTCACGGCAGGCCTTTTTTGTTTGAAAATATCTCAATATCCCAATTTCTCAATTTCAAATGTACCACATCCAGTCACATACCAAAGTCCTCCTCGCCGACACCGTCACCCCCGTCAGCCTGTACCTTCGGCTGCGTGACCGCTACCCCGGTGCCCTGCTCCTCGAAAGCTCTGATTACCACGGCAACGAGAACAGTGTTTCATTCCTCTGCTTGTCGCCGATGGCGGAGTTTATCGTTGATAATGAGCAAGTTACGGAGCAACTGCCCGGCGAAGCTGCCACCCATTTTACCCTAAAAAACAACGCCGAGGCACTCACCGCACTGTCCGATTTTTTTCAAAAAATACAGCTCGACAGCGAGGCCGCTACGCAGCGCCGCATGAACGGCTTCTTCGGCTACTGCACCTACGACGCCGTGCAGCATTTTGAGAAAATCAGCCTCCAAAGCCCCGTGAACCTGGAGCGAGCCATCCCAACCATTCGCTATCAACTGCCCCGTTTCATCATTGCCATCAACCATTTCAACCAGCAGATGACGGTGCTGGAAAACAGCCTGCCCGGCGAGGCCAGCCACCTGCCGGAACTGGAAAACCTACTCCAAGTAGCCCCCGTTCCGACCTTCCCGTTCAGCACGGTTGGCGAAGAAACGACCAACATGACCGACGAAGATTACGTGAAAATGGTGACCCTCGGCAAGCACCACTGCCAGCGTGGCGACGTGTTCCAGATCGTGCTGGCTCGCCAGTTTTCGCAGCAGTTCCAGGGCGACGACTTCAATGTTTACAGGGCTTTGCGCAGCGTGAACCCCTCGCCATACTTGTTTTATTTTGACTATGGCGGATATAAAATTTTCGGCTCCAGCCCTGAAGCACAGGTGCGGTTAAAACAGTCCACAGTTGGCAGTGGGCAGTTGGCAGTCAAGTCCCGGAAGGCATTCATAAACCCGATTGCTGGCACGTTCCCCCGCTCCGGCGACGACCATGCCGACCGCCTCGGTGCAGAAGCCCTCGCCGCCGACCCCAAGGAGAACGCCGAGCACGTCATGTTGGTGGACCTCGCCCGCAACGACCTCAACCGCCTTTGCCAAAACGTGAAAGTGGAAACCTACCGGGAAGTACAGTTTTACAGCCACGTCATCCACTTGGTTTCGGAGGTATCGGGCGAGTTGCCGGGGGGCGTTTCACCTGTGCGGCTGCTGGCGGAGACCTTTCCGGCTGGCACTTTGTCGGGCGCTCCCAAGCACCGGGCGATGCAGCTCATTGACCAGATCGAGCCGAACAGGCGGGGCTACTACGGCGGCTGCGTTGGTTTTTTTACCTTCAGCGGCGAGACGAACCACGCCATCCTTATCCGCAGTTTTTTGAGCAAAAACAATACGCTGCACTATCAGGCGGGGGCGGGGATTGTGAAGCATTCGGTGGAGGAAAAGGAATTAGCCGAAGTGTTCCATAAAATAGGCGCATTGCGGCGAGCGGTGAAACGGGCCGAAACTGGGAATTGAATAAACATTTGACAATCAACATTTTGCAATGAAAATACTGGTTTTAGACAATTACGATTCCTTCACCTACAACCTCGTCCAGTACGTGGAAGAAATGTCCGGCATCCGCCCCGACGTGTTCCGCAACGACGAAATCACGGTGGCAGAGGCTGCGCAATACGATAAGATTCTGCTCTCGCCTGGCCCAGGTCTGCCTGCCGAGTCGGGCATCCTCTGCGACCTGATTCGGGAACTGGCACCGACCAAGAGCATCTTCGGCGTCTGCCTCGGATTGCAGGCCATCGGCGAGGTGTTCGGTGGGCAATTGGAGAACCTTTCGAGGGTCTTCCATGGCGTCGCCACGCCGATGCACGTGCGCAAGGCCGACGAGCTGCTGTTCCGTGGAATCCCTGAAACCTTCGCTGCCGGGCGCTACCATTCGTGGGTGGTTTCCAAGCACGGACTGCCCGATTGCTTCGACCTCACCTGCGAGGATGACGAAGGTCAAATCATGGGTTTGACGCACAAAAAATACGACGTTCGGGGGGTGCAGTTTCACCCGGAGAGCGTGATGACAGAGCATGGGAAAATCATGGTGAAAAACTGGTTACAAGCCTGACTCTGTGTCCCTCCGTGTGTCTCTGTGCCTCCGTGTGTAATTTTTCTCAACACGGAGGCACAGAGACACACGGAGGGACACAGAGAAATCAATTGTATTTCAATGAAAAAAATCCTCAACAAGCTCTTCGAGCACCAAAAACTGTCCCGTGAGGAAGCCTACGAGACCCTCACGGAAATCACCCGTGGCGAGGTGAACGAGGCGCAAATCGCCGCATTCCTCACGGTCTATCTCATGCGGAGCATCAGCGTGGAGGAACTCGACGGCTTCCGGCAAGCCCTGCTCGACCTCTGTATCCCACTCGAAGTGACTGATTACCAGACGATTGACCTCTGCGGCACGGGCGGCGATGGCAAGAACACCTTCAACATCTCGACCCTCGCCAGCTTCGTGGTGGCAGGGGCGGGTGGCCGGGTGGTCAAGCACGGCAACTACGGCGTGTCGTCGGTCTGCGGTTCCTCCAACGTGCTGGAATCGCTCGGCTACCGTTTCAAGAACGACGGCGACGCCCTCCGCCATGAACTCGACGAGGCGGGCATCTGCTTCCTGCACGCCCCGATGTTCCACCCGGCGCTGAAAAACGTCGGCCCGGTGCGGAAGGCGCTCGGCATCAAGACCTTTTTCAACATGCTCGGCCCGCTGGTGAATCCCGCTCGGCCCGATTGCCAACTGACGGGGGTTTTTAGCCTTGAACTTCAAAGAATCTACGGATACCTGTTGCAATCACCCAGCGGCAGGTCATTTGATATTATCCACACGATGGGCGGCTACGATGAGCTTTCCCTGACAGCCCCCGCCAAGTCCGTCAGCAACCGAGGCGAGGCGACGTTCACCCCTGCCGATTTTGGAGGCGAAGTGACCGAGGCCGAGCTTTTCGGCGGCGACACGGTGGAGGAAGCCAAGCACATTTTCATCAACGTCTTGGAAAACAAGGGAACGCCCGCCCAGCACCGGGTTGTGGTGGCCAACTCGGCGCTGGCGCTGCAATGCCTTTCGCCGGAAACGACGCTGGGGGACTGCATTGCGCAAGCGAACGAAAGTATCGTGAGCGGGCGGGCATTGGGGGCGTTGAAAAAATTGATTTCGTTGCAGTAAATATTTGACAATGAATGTTTTACAAAAAATAATTGCCCACAAAAAAAAGGAGGTAGCTGAGCGACAAGCCCAAGTTCCTGTCAGCGAATTGGTCAAAAGCCCCTTGTTCAACCGCCCAACCCTCAGCCTGACCGCCGCCCTACGCAGGCCGGACATGGCGGGCATCATTGCGGAGCACAAGCGGCGCTCCCCCTCGAAGGGCATCATCAACGCCAACGTGACAGTGGAGGAAGTGACAACGGGCTATGTGCGGGCGGGTGCTTCGGCGCTCTCCGTGCTCACCGACGAGCAATTTTTCGGTGGCAAAAACGAAGACCTGACCATCGCCCGTGGGTTGAATGAGATGCCGATTTTGCGCAAAGACTTCACCATCGGCGAGTACCAAATCCTGGAAGCCAGGGCCATCGGTGCCGACGCCATCCTGCTCATCGCCGCCGTGCTGACGCCAGCGGAGGTGCGCCAACTCAGCAGCTTCGCCCGCTCGCTCGGCCTCGAAACCTTGCTCGAAATCCATAAAGCCAACGAGCTTGGCCATATCTGCGACACCGTGGACGCTGTCGGGGTGAACAACCGCAACCTCGCCGATTTCAGCGTGGACGTGCGCCGCTCGATGGAACTTGCGCCGCATATTCCCGACGAGTTTGTGAAGGTCAGCGAGTCTGGCCTGAGCGAACCGGCGACGGTGCTGGAGCTGCGGGCGGCGGGGTTTCAGGGGTTTTTGATTGGGGAAAGTTTTATGAAAATGGAGCGGCCAGGGGAGGCGTGTCGGGATTTTGTCAATCAGTTGATAAAGGTTGATAAAGTTGATAAGGGTTGATATTCCCTCACGACGACGCTCCCATCAACCCTTATCAACCCCCATCAACTTTATCAACATGAAACTAAAAATCTGCGGCCTAAAGCACCCCGCCAACGTCCACCAACTCCTGTCGCTGGAGCCGGACTACCTCGGGTTCATTTTTTACAAAAAAAGCCCCCGCTACGTGGGCGAAGTGGCCGATTTGGATTGGGTTAAGGAACTGACCGGCCCGACGAAAAAAGTCGGTGTGTTCGTGAACGAGGAGGTGGGGGTGGTGAAAAAAATTGCGGCAGCGCTTGATTTGCAAGTCGTTCAATTGCACGGCGAGGAGTCGCCAGACATTTGCAAGTTGCTGAAAATGAGCGGATTTGAAGTCTGGAAAGCCTTTGGCGTGGACGAGCATTTTGATTTTGAAAAAACGGAGGCCTACGTGGGCACTTGCGACAAGTTTTTGTTTGACACAAAAGGCAAAAACCGGGGCGGCAACGGCGTGGCGTTTGATTGGGGGCTTTTGGAGAAATACGAGGGCGAAGTGCCGTTTGTGCTGAGCGGTGGCATCGGGCTGCCCCTGACCCCTAAAGGGGAACCCACTGATTTTAAGTCGTCGGAACTCCAAAAGCTGTTGAATCTTAGCTTGGGACTTCCCATTTTAGGTTCCCCTTTAGGGGTCAGGGGCAAAGTCAGGGGCAGCCTTGAAATAATTGACATCAACTCCCGCTTCGAAATCGAACCCGGCCTGAAAGATTTTGAACTGATAAAAAAATTCAAGCATGAGCTATTCAACGACAGACCTGACAGGTTTTAAAAACCTGTCAGGTCTAAAAACCCCCGACCCCGACGGCTTCTACGGCCAGTTCGGAGGTGCGTTCATCCCCGAAATGCTGTACCCCAACGTGGAGGAACTCCGCAACTGCTACCTCGACATTATCGAGTCGACAGAGTTTCAAACGGAGTTTCGGGCGCTGCTGAAGGACTATGCTGGCCGAGCCACGCCGCTCTACCATGCCAAGCGGCTTTCCGAGCGGTATGGCACGAAGATTTACCTCAAACGGGAAGACCTCTGCCACACCGGTGCACACAAAATCAACAACACCATTGGACAGATTTTGCTGGCGCAACGGCTGGGTAAGCGACGTATCATCGCCGAGACCGGGGCGGGGCAGCACGGTGTGGCCACGGCCACGGTCTGCGCACTGATGGGGCTGGAGTGCATCGTGTACATGGGCGCACTCGACATCGAGCGGCAAGCGCCCAACGTGGCCAGGATGCGGATGCTCGGCGCTACGGTCGTGCCGGCCCTGAGCGGCAACCAGACCCTCAAGGACGCCACCAACGAGGCCATTCGGGACTGGATTTGCAACCCCGTTGACACGCACTACATCATCGGCTCGGTCGTGGGGCCGCACCCGTACCCCGACCTCGTGGCCCGTTTACAGTCGGTCATCAGCGAGGAAATCCGGGCGCAACTGCTTGAAAAAGAGGGCGTTGCGAATCCAACAGCGGTCATTGCCTGCGTGGGCGGTGGGAGCAATGCAGCGGGGGCGTTCTACCATTTTATCGAAGAAAAATCGGTGCGGCTCATCGGCTCGGAGGCGGCGGGCCACGGCGTTCACACGGGCGAGACGGCGGCGACCATCGCCCTCGGCAAACCCGGCATCCTGCACGGCAGCTTGAGCATGTTGATTCAGAACGGGGATGGGCAGGTCACGGAGCCGTACTCCATCTCGGCGGGGCTGGACTACCCCGGCGTGGGGCCGCTCCATGCGCAATTGGCGGCGAGTGGCAGGGCGAGCTTCGTGCCGGTGACGGACGAGGAGGCACTGGCGGCGGCCTTCCAATTGGCGAGGCTGGAGGGCATCATTCCGGCGCTGGAATCGGCACATGCACTGGCGGTTTTTGAGAAAATCATGTTTGAAAAGGAGGATGTTGTGGTGCTGTGTTTGTCGGGAAGGGGGGATAAAGACCTCAGCACTTACACGAAGTTTTTACCTTAAAAAAATTATCAATTCTTGATAATTTTTCGTAAAATTGCAACATGAAAGTCCAAGTGAAAAACACCCAAACTGGCAATCTCGTAGCGGCAGAAATTAAGGCTGCCGGCCTTGCTGATATGCCTTTGAAGAAGGATGGGTGGCAGTTCAATTGGCGGGAGCTGGGCAAAAAATCAGGTGCGACTTTTTTTAAACTCACACTTGAAAATTCGGCGCAAAAAGTGGAGGGGATGCTGATGCTGACCTTGCAGGATGGTGGCATGCTCTATATGGACTGCTTAGAAGTAGCGCCTAAGAATTACGGCTCAAAAGGTCAGCTCGATTTTGTTGCTGGGTGTCTTTTGACATATGCCTGCAAATTGAGCAAGGAAATTGGCAAGCCGCCTTCTGACGGTTATCTTTCCTTTGAAAGCAAGAACGTTTTGATAGAAATGTACCAAAAGAAATATGGTGCGACATGGGCGATGGGGCAGCGAATGTTCTTTAGTCCAGCAGCAGGAATCAAATTAATGGAGCTTTTTCTGCAAAGCTCAGAAAACGATTAAAATGAAAAAAACAAAATTTGTCAATGAAGGCGGCATTCAAGGTGCGGGCACTGGTCACGTTGACCTGAATAGCAAGGATTGGAAGGCCTTTTTAGGGACTATCCAGCAGCACTCGCAGAATAGGAGTAAAGAGGAACGAACTGACACAAAGCTGAGAGACCTCCGTTTTCGAATGGGATGCTATCTTCGAAACGAGGCTTTGCCACTTTCCAACGACATCCCCAACCTCCTCTCCGAGTGCATCGAAGCCCTCGAAATCAAGAAAAAAGACTTTGCCGCCTACATCGGCATCGAAGACTCCAACCTTAGCGCCATGCTCAAGGGCCGTCGTCGCATCAGCCCGGAATTCGCACTTAAACTGGAGCAAATTTTCGACATCTCCGCCACCCTCTGGCTCAGTGTGCAAAGCAAAAACGAACTTGACCTGCTGCGCAAAAGCAAAAGCCTGCTTGGGCCAACGCTCAGTAGGAAGGAACTACTTGCCAGGGCTATCTGAAAAAATAGACTCAATCTCCAATGTCAAACACAATACTTGACGCACCTGAATACAGTTTCGATGAAATCCGCAAGAACTTGATGAAGGGCGGCCTGACGCAGGTTTATGAGAAGCAGGGCGAGCTGATTGTGAAAAAAGACGATTACGTACGGGTTAAAATCCGACGGACCGTGAACGGTCAAGAAGTCGTACCGATGTGGGCACCAATTGGCAATGGCGCACAAGCCATTTTCTCCATTGCACTGATTTTCACCTTGCGCTTTTTCCGTATCCCCTATTTCTTCCTCATTGGAATCCTATTGGGTTTGGCAGCCTCCTATTTTTATTATTTGCCCAAGTGCAACAAGCTGAAAGATGAGGTAGAAAGGCTCATGGGTGGTGGGATTCAAGTCTAACGCCATTTTCGCAAAAGCTTCATAATGAACCGCTTAGAACAATTTTTCCAGCATAAAAACCGCAATATCTTGTCGGTGTATTTCACCGCCGGCTACCCCACACCCGACGGCACCCGCCAGACCATCCTTGACCTCGATGCCGCTGGGGCAGACCTCGTGGAGGTGGGCATTCCGTTCAGCGACCCGCTGGCCGATGGGCCGACCATCCAGGCGAGCAGCCATGCGGCATTGGAAAATGGGATGTCGCTGGAAAAGCTTTTTGGCCAACTCGAAGGCATTCGCTCGGAGTCACAAATGCCGCTGGTGCTGATGGGCTACCTGAACCCCGTGCTGCAATTCGGTGTGGAGCGGTTCTGTGAAAAATGCCACGAAGTGGGCGTTGACGGCGTCATCCTGCCCGACCTGCCGCTGGCGTTTTATGAAAAAAACTACCGCCCGTTTTTCGAAAAAAACGACCTCTGCCCCATATTCCTCGTCACGCCGCAGACCAGCGACGAGCGCATTCGGGAACTGGACGGGGCGAGCCGGGGATTTTTGTACGCCGTTTCGACGGCTTCGACGACGGGCGGTGCGGGGGGCTTTGGTGAGGCGCAAGTGGCTTATTTTCAACGCATTGCGAAGTTGAAGCTGAAAAACCCTGTGTTGGTTGGCTTCGGTATTTCTGACAATAAAACCTTTGAAACCGTTTGCCAATACCTGAACGGCGGGGTGGTGGGCAGTGCGTTCATTCGAGCGCAGGAGGCAGGGATGTCGGCGGGGGAGTTTGTCATGAAAATCAAAGGTTTGTCCGCTGTTTAATCAAAAGAAAAATACGGCTCCAACCGCCGCCAATCATCGTCTGTGAAGCCCGCCTTCACTTTTTTAACACTGGCAAAGTCGGTGTAGCTTCCGTGCTGGTTTCTGTAATTGAACAAGATGGTGGCTTGAAAACTGCTCAGGTACGGGTGCTTTTTCAGTTCGTCCAGCGTTGCAGCGTTGATTTTTATCCTTCGAAAAACGGGTGTGCCGACCTGCATTTGCGGCAGCATTTTCTGAAAAACGCTGTCCGGCAAACCATAAGTTTCGGCCACCTGCTGTGGCGCAGTAAAACCACCGAGCTTCTCCCGAAAATTAACGATGCGCTTGGCCCACCCCGGCCCGATGCCTCTGATTTGCTGCCAGTCCTCGGCAGTGGCGGCATTGATGTCCACCGTGGCTGTGGCCGTTTTCTTGGTGAAATTTTGCGGAGCAAATGGTTTTTCCTCGAAGCTTGTCGCCGCTACAGCACCTAGATTATCCGTCTTTTTTGAAAAATCCTCATACCTGCCATTGCCCTGTCGTGGCGGAATCTGCACGTACGCCTCCAGCCGCTCGTAATCTTCCGGGCGGATGGTGTACATGCGTTTCAGGTCTTCCTTTTTGTAAAAATGACCGCCCTTCGCCCGGTAGTTGAGGATGGTTTGAGCCGTGCGGGAGGAGAGGCCGAGGCGCATCAGGTCGTCCTTGGAGGCAGTATTTGGGTCGAAGGCGAAGGTCTCCACTTGCTGCCGTGGGCTGGTGTTTTCACGACCCCGGAAAGCAACGTAGGGCGTTTCAGCTTCCCCAGGAGATGAGTTGGGCGTAAAGGCTGCGGCCATACGCTGCGCCTCCGAGAAATCTGTTTTACCAGCAGGCGGTGAAAAAAGGGGATAAAATAGCGGAAGGGCGTACACCACACCACAAAGTACGCAGAGCATGATGCCTGCATTGCGTTCCAAACGGGTGTAGTAGAAGTACTCTTGGAGGGAGTAAGTTTTCATTGGCTGCCTAGGTTTTGTGTAGTTTTCTCTGGAAATAGACGGGTGCTTCAGCCCCTTAAACAAAAGTAATTCGGGCTAAAATCCGTGTCAAATATTCTTTTCGGGTATAAAAAAAACAAGCCCGTAATTTGTGGCCGGAATGATTGAAATAACGGGGATTGAATATCCCAATAACTCAAT